>CAWJTP010000015.1:0-31726 GCA_963845845.1 uncultured Cytophagales bacterium | reverse complement strand
TTCAAACGTCACAAAATAAAGGCATCGGTGATCATTAAATCTCGTAATCTGTTATAACTTGTAATGGAAAATACCCATTGTCCTAACCGCTATGCCGGGTTCAATTCTATATAGTGTCGCAAAGATTAAGACACGTTTGAACTGTTGTCTTTTCCTGGGTTTCTTCACCCTATCATGATTCCATATTCGCCCAGAATAAGGTTTTTGAGAGGCTATCGCCCCAAAAGACCGGCATTACATTCAAAAATACGTTGACCGAAAGTCCCGCTGCTAATGTCCTGACGTACGAATATTTCTATAACGGTGGCGGAGTTGCTATTGGCGATATCAATAACGATGGTCTCGAAGACATTTATTTTACGGGGAATATGAAACCGAATGCCCTGTATTTGAATCAGGGTAACTTCAAATTCAAGGAGATCGCCTCATCTGCCAGGGTAGATTGTAAAACCGGATGGAAGACTGGAGTAACCATGGTCGATGTAAATGCGGATGGTTTCCTTGACATTGATGTATGTTTCTCAGGCAAAGGCGATCCCGAATTGCGGAGGAACAAGCTGTTTATTAACAACGGTAACTTAACTTTCACCGAAAGCGCTGCAGCCATGGGTCTCAATGATCCGGGATACTCCACGCATGCGTCATTCTACGATTATGACCGCGACGGCGACCTGGATATGTACCTGCTGAATCACAACGTAACGGTTATCCGCGAATTTGAGTATGCAAAGGCAAAAGAAACGCGGCACCCCTATGCTGGAGATAAGCTGTTCAGGAACGACAACGGAAAATTTACCGACGTAAGCGCACAGGCCGGTATCAAAGGAAATCCACTGGGATTCGGACTCGGCATCACGATCGCAGATCTAAACAAGGATGGGTGGCCCGACACGTACGTATCAAATGATTACGTGGAGCCTGACTACATATACATCAACAATAAGGACGGAACCTTCACGGATCGCATGACGGAATACCTGCAACACCTTTCTTATTTCTCCATGGGATGCGACATCAGTGATATCAATAACGATCAATGGCCCCGACATTTTCACCGTCGATATGCTTCCCGAAGACAACAAACGGCAAAAGCTTTTATATGGACCGGAAAATTATGAGCACTATGCATTAATGGTCCTGAACGGCTTCTGATTATCAGAATATGAGAAATATGCTTCACCTTAACAATGGTAACGGTACTTACAGTGAGATCGGCCAACTCGCAGGGATATCCAAAACTGACTGGAGCTGGGCGCCTCTTTTCGCCGACTACGACAACGATGGACTCAAAGACCTGTTCATTACTAATGGCTATTACCGTGATTATACGAATCGTGACTTTTTGAAGTACAAAGGCGACTACTATTTTCAACAGGCAAAGGAAAAACAAAAGGCTGACACCTTTCATCTCGTCAGCTCGATGACATCCTCTCCTATCCACGATTACATGTACAAGAACAACGGTGACCTCACCTTCTCTGATCAAAGCAATACGTGGGGATTCGAAGATGAGAATTTTTTATCCCGCGCTGCGTATGCTGATCTCGACAACGACGGCGATCTTGATCTTGTCGTAAACCATCAGAATGCAACGGCCTCTGTCTTCAAGAACAATTTGCGCGAAAGAAACCCGGACCAGCATTACCTTCAGTCGGTGCTCACAGGAAATGGTAAAAACACGAGCGCTATCGGGGCTAAGGTCGTCGTGTATACCAAGGGAAAAAACCAATATTTTGAACACATTACTGCCAGGGGGTTTCAATCGACGGTGACGAACAGAATACATGTTGGTTTGGGTCAGACAACAACTGTTGACTCTCTTATAGTCCAATGGCCGGACGATATGGATACAACGCTTTATAACGTTAGGGCAGACCAGATCCTCGGTATAAAAGAGAACCACGGGAAAAGATCCCGCTCCGTTAATCAAAAGTGAGCAGAAGACATATTTCACCAAAATTGATCCGCCACTCCATTATACACACGTGGAAGAAGGGTACAACGATTTTAAACGTCAGCCGCTCTTGCTCAACATGCTTACAACTTGCGGCCCCGTGATGGCGACCGGCGACCTCAATGGAGATGGCCGAACCGATGCCTTTGTCGGCGGCGCACAGGGAAATGCGGGAAAAGTATTCTTTCAAAACGGTATCAGGAGATTGGAAGAGTCAGCGACCAACAATGTATTCAACAAGCTCCATACAGATGCCGATGCGCTGCTCTTTGACGTTGACGGCGATAAAGACCTCGATCTTTACGTAGCAAGCGGCGGTTACAATGAGTATGCAGAAAATGACAAAGCCTTGCAGGACAGATTGTATCTCAATGATGGCACGGGAAAATTTGCGTTAGCAACGGACATGGTACCCGCAATTCGAAGCAGCAAGTCCTGTGTTGCCGCATCAGATTACGACCATGATGGAGATACCGACCTTTTTGTCGGCGGGCGGGTGATACCCGGTAAATATCCGGTTACGCCGTCAGCTTCCTCCTCAACAATACCGGCGGCAAACTGGAGAGCGTTGCCTCAAAGCTCGCTCCCGAAATTTCAACCATAGGCATGGTAACGGATGCCGCCTGGTCAGACATTAATGGGGACTCATGGCAAGACCTGATCGTTGTAGGTGAGTTTATGGCGATCGAGATATTTGAAAACCATCAGGGAAAAAGCTTTGAACGAATCACCGGAAGAGCTTTTGAACGTCCATTAACCGGCATGTGGGACACGATGATGGCCGTTGATTTTGACGGGGATGGCGACGAGGATATTGTGGCCGGAAATCTTGGTTTGAATACGCAGCTCAGGGCCAGCGTTTCGGAACCTATCACCCTGGTGTTTAAAGATTTTGATAAGAACGGATCTGTAGATCCAATGCTTAACCAATACATTCAGGGTGTTTCCTATCCATTCGCAAGCCGTGATGAATTGCTCGATCAATTTTATTATCTGAGAAGCAAATACACCAGTTATGCTTCTTATGCTTCGGCACAAATGAATAATATCTTTTCCGCCGGCGACCTGAAGGATGCACCAGTGCTAAAGGTCACTACCCTTGAAAGTATCTATCTCGAGAACAAGGACGGCAGATTTGTAGTACATCCGCTTCCGGTTGAGGCGCAGTTCGCCCCCTTGTATGCCCTGGCGGCCAAAGATGTTAACAAGGATGGAAAGTTGGATATTATTGCGGCCGGTAATCAAAGCTCGATACGTATCCGGATGGGCGTTATAGACGCTAATTTCGGTCATGTGTACCTCGGTGATGGAAAAGGTAATTTCAGTTTTGTTCCGCAGGAAAAGACAGGAATGAAAGTTACCGGGGACACGAAGTCGATGAAGATCGTGGCCATTGATGGCCATGACTATTTGTTGATCGGTATCAACAATGTTGGAATTGAAACTTACAAATTAAACTGAGCATGATACAGCGTATATCCATTGTGTTATTTGCTGTGAGTTCGTTTTCTGTGGCATTTGGTCAAAACGATCGGCAGGAATCACTGCAAATCTTCACCGATCAAGTGTTCAATCTTTCAGAGGTCATGCTTCATGACGTAGCGAATCCACCAGCTGCCAGCAGATTCTACGCCTACGCGTTGCTTGGTGCATATGAGGCAGCATACCTTGGGACCCCGACGCCTCGGGATCGGTTACCCGAGATAGATCAGAAACTCAGGATCGTACCATCGATGAAGGCACCTGTCGCCCCCAAAAGTTTTGATCTTACATTTTGCAGTGTCTACACCATGCTGCAGGTTGGAAAGCAGATCATGCCTTCAGGTATCATGCTTGAGGAAAACAAAAAGCACTGGTAGATCATTTCAGGAAGAAAAAGAAAATATCAAAAGCTGCGCTGGAAGACCAGATACGATTTGCGGAGGAGATAGCTGCACAGGTTATGCAATACGCGCGACAGGATGATTATAATAAGCTTAGCACTTATACACGCTATACACCCAGCAAAAAGGAAGGCCATTGGTATCCGACGCCTCCGGAATATATGGCCGCAGTCGAGCCACAGTGGAAGACCGTCCGGCCCTTCTTTCTCGATTCTGCCAAGCAGTTTAGTCCCCCACCGCCTGCGTCGTTTAGCCGGGACTCTACCAGTAGCTTTTATCAGGCAAATGGTCGAGGTATACACCGTTACTAAAAAGCTGACATGTTGAGCAACGGGCAATTGCTAACTTCTGGGATTGTAATCCTTTTGCGGTCAGTTATTCCGGTCATATGGCCATTGGGTTGAAAAAAATATCTCCAGGCGGACATTGGATGAGCATAACGGGGATTGCGTGTAAGCGGGCAAATATTCCTCTGGATTCCGCTATATTGATCCATACAGCGGTTGCTCTAACCCTTCATGATGCTTTCATCAGTTGCTGGCAGGAAAAATACTATAGCGACCGTATCAGGCCTGAAGCAGCGATCAATAAACTTTTGGATCCATCGTGGCGGCCTCTTCTGCAAACGCCTCCGTTTCCTGAATATACCAGTGGCCATTGCGTTGTCGTCGTCTGCCGCATCTGAAGTACTTACCTGTTTTCTGGGAGATAACGTCGGCTTTATTGATACGTCAGAAGTCTATTTCGGAATTCCTGAGCGGAAATTCCATCGTTCTATCAAGCTGCCGATGAAGCGGCCATATCACGATTGTATGGTGGCATACATTTTCGCGATGCTTGTGAGTATGGTGTAAAACAAGGCAAGAAGATCGGAAGATTTGTTTTAGCCAAGCTTGGCGTTCAGAAGATCCGTTAAGCGAGTCATCACGACACTGGTTTCCTGTATTCCCATTCCCAAACCTTGCCATCCTCCGGATCGACGACAACACCAAGCTTGAAAAAGTTGTTCTTCTGCAGAATGCGTGTTGAATGACTCTCCCTGCGAAGCGTCCTTGCAGTGACCAATACCTGAGGATCAGTATCGTTGCCAGCTCAACAAGTCGCCTACAAATCGCTGTTCCAACCCCCTTCGTTCTGAAGGCCGGAAAAGTCCCATATGCGATCTCTACTTTACCATTCAATGGTCTGCCCTTAAACCCGCCGGAGCCTACGATAGTACCATCAACACTCGCATAGTATCCTATCCAGGGCGGACTATAGCCCACACGGGCATAGAAAAGTACGGACATCGTGAGGTTTTCAGCACACAACGGGTTACTTAGAAATTCAGTGTTGTCTGACAGGGCTTCCTTTATCGGTAACAGGACGATCTCCATACACTAACCGGGTTATATTATGCTTCGAGGGTCAGAACAAAAGATTCCATAAGTCTGTTGAGGGACGTGGAAATCTGTGGGTCTTTGACGGTCCCGTCGCTGTTCATCTTACCCCGTGCGCCCTGGATAGAAGTTACTATGCGGTCCCATTTTGGCGCCAACAGTTTGCATGATGAGCGAAAGTGATTCAAAAGTTTTTTCTCACAAACCCGAGGCAACAATAAAAGCAAGCGGCTTGTCCTGAAGAATTGTCGTTGACACCAGCCATTCAATAGCATTCTTCAAAGCGCCAGGCAAGGCGAATATGTATTCCGGCGTACAGATCAACACACCATCCGAATTCTGAATGCGATTCCTCAGGGATTGAACCTGTGCCGGCAGGGGATCAGCGTCAAGATCTGGATTGAAATGAGGGAGTTCCGCCAATTCCGTATAGAAATCAAATTCAATATAGCCATGGGCAGCAGAAAGTTGTTTCAGAATGAGTTCGTTGCTGGAACCTTTGCGTGTACTGCCGGAAATTGCGAGGACTTTCTTTTTTATGTTCATTGTCCCGGGATGTCAATGAAGTATCGCTTGCGACAAGAAGCTAGAAGGGCGAACAAAAGGATTTTGAAAGGATCATAGAAAGTGCCTCTCAAGTTAAGCTAGTCCGCTGTAACTTCAATAAATACCTTCACCTTGTCGGACGTGATCAGATTCTTTTTTCTCACGCCGAAATCGCGACGGCTGGTGGTGAATGCCTTTGATTTATTCCCTGAGGGTTAAATCCTTTTTCCTTTCACGATACCGATATACGGCAATTTGGTTTTCCGGTGGATCCACAGGTAGCTGAACATCCGACCCTTGAATACAAAGAATGGCATCCTATACCTCCATGACTAGGAATTCATATTATAGGCCAGAATGATCTGTCGTAAAGCGCCCAGGCAGCCTTTCATAGGCTCCTCCTTTTTCATAGGAACCTGTCAATGTCCCGTATCATTTCAGTATTAATGTAGTGTTTATGGCATCAAATTTTACCCTAACTTGTTTGTTATACCACCTAAAAACGTTCCTTTTGCAATGGCCTGCAACGTTTTGTCTGCCAACCCCGTTTTAGGAACGATGAGAGCAAACTTATGAGAAAAGGACTATTTGCCGTGATCATGTTTTTTTCCATTCATGTGGCTGCGCAGCATCCTCTTGTCGGTACATGGGAAATGGTTTCCATTAAGGGCATAGATGCAGATGGAAAAAAATTCTCCGTGGACACGATGAGTGTGAGGGAAATCAAGATCATCACTCCCACACATTATATGCTGATCGCGCATGACGTCGTGGCCGATTCCCTGGTATTCAACCGCAGTTACGCCGGTAAAATCACGTTCGACGGAAAAAAATTCAACGAAGTACCCTTACACGCATCGGTCCCAAATATTCGATGGTGTCAAGACCGATTTTACCTGGAAAGTAGAAGGGGACATCTTCACGCAATCCGGATCGATCACGAGGCCGGACGGAAAAATAATTATGCTGGAAGCTTTAAAATTCCAACGCGTTAAAACCAAAAACGCGTACCCGAGCAATCCTGCGATCGGGACGTGGTCTCAATTGTCTTCATCATTTACCTCGTTCGATGGAAGCAAAGGCTCACATACCCGGGAGACAGCGAGCCGCTTTCACATCATTACACCAACGCACTGGATGCGCATCAGCCATCGGAACGGCAAATTTGAAAGCGCTTTGGGCGGAACTTATACGATGCTCACGGGTAAGACCTATCTGGATATTGACTTCGCGTCTGCAGAGCTGGTTGGAGAGATAGCGGTTACAGAAAAGGTAGAGGGAAACAAGTTGGTTGTCAAGGGTACGCTCACCAGGCCGGATGCGAAGACCATGACCTGGGAGGATGTGTTTGAACGCCTTGAGAAATGATCAATTCCAATGGGAATGAAGAAAGGTATCTTCAAAATACTTGCCCGCCTTAACAAGAAGGTCCTTCCCCGTTATAGCAAACGGGATATAAACAAACTTTCAAAGATCGACAAAGCAATTATTGCTTATCGTTACTGGATAACGGTCACGCACTTGACTAACTATCAGCGCGCCTCCAGCAACTCCTTTATAGCCTTCAAAATTGGGTTCCAACCCTCTCCACCATTGTAAGATTCCTGGTATCGTCGCTCACCTTCAGCCACGGTTGCATAGTCACCTTGAGTGACTGTAAGTGTCGTCTTTCCACGATCTTCTTTCAGGCTATATGTTACGGTGAGGTAGTTTTCAGAAGTATCGTCAATATTGGAGTTGGGATCGATCGTAGTATAAGCGAGAAATTTGCCTGGCTGGATGTCAACGATATCCCCTTTTACAAATATCATCTCCTTACCTTCATGTGTTCCTTTCCAAAGCAATGGACTTCCTTTTTTCCAGTCGGAAAACCGTTTCGCAACCAAACATATATTTCTTTGTTTGCTCAGGATTCACCAAGGCATCCCAGACCCCGGATTGGGGTGCATCGATAACAATGCTGTTTTTTATGATGAGTTCTTTAGCCATTGTGATATTTATTGGTTGAACCGTGAATAAAAGCGCCGGAGTGACAACGTTATGTCAGCAGTCAAAAATAATAAGCTAGCCTTTACGTTTTTCCCACGCCTCCAAACCACGCTTGATCAATTCCTGTAGTGCCGGATTTACCAGATCCCCTTCAGCATTGATCTCTGCATATCTGTGTACTTTTCCAGTGCCCTTGAGCAGGCCATGAGGATCATCAAGGGTTGCACCTATCGAATCCGATCTTTATTCCCTTTTTAGAGACCAGCATGGTGCAGATCAGATCCTTGTATCCTGTACCGAACCCATAGCCAACGACTTTGGCCTTGACGTCAGGGATCTCAATGCAATCCTTGATGTTGTTAAACAGGTACGCTCTGACCTTGAAGCCAAGAGAAGACACGTGCGAATCGTATTGATTCAATAAAAATTCAACATTTTGTTCTGATGCTGTATTCACTGGTTTTCATCGGCCTCATGTATCTTCCATAAAGCACGGGTTCCGCTATCATCATATCGTTGTCATCTCAATTTTCAACAAAGTAATCCGGATCAATCTGATAGTTGTCGAACTGTTTCAGGTTGTTTTGTTCGATCACCCTTCTCAGCTGACGTGTATATGCGCCTCTTCGTTCCGAAAAGTTATTCAAATGAGGTAATAGCTGGTAAGGATCTTTAACCGTAAGACGAGCCTTCCTGAGGTCACGATAGGCATTAGAAGACGCAAGGATCTCAAAATAATCCGTGATGGATTGTGACATGTCCTCGTACGCTCGAGATAAATAGTTTTTTTGCCCCTGGCCTTCCCTGCCGGAATGCGGGCTTCTTTGGCATCAAATGACCATACGCCAAACAGGTTATTGCCCTCGAGAAAAAAACGGGATTGTCCCCAATCCGCTCTCTACGGCGGCCTGTGCAAGTACAAGACTGGTCGGCAATGCACCTATACTTTCGACCAGATCGTGAAGGTCATTTTTCCTGAATCGCATGGCTGCATCCCTGAACAGTGCACTGTCCTTCTCGTTCCATGAATCATCGTTTGAAAGCCGTCTCAGTTTATATCGCAGCGTTTCAATATCATGTTTCGCAACCAGTACGGCTGGTAATACTGCAGAAAGAAAAGTTGCTTTTGCTTCAGGTATGGTGAGTTCCGACAATCCGTTGACGTGGGTATAGAGCAATGGCCTTACGTACGCATCATTTATGGGAACGATCTGGGTAAGCTTTGTTACCTGAATGGTCAGGCTCTTGACGGCATACGTATCAGTGGCAACATAAAGATGCGAGACCACCAGCATGGCAAATCCTGTGATCAATAAAGCATAGGGTACAATACGCCTCACGTTGATAAAGATACATAAATGGGAAGATCTTCTGGTTGCATTTTTAGGGCTGAAACTCCTTGTCGTTTACCGGTTTGTTAATGGAGGCTTCAGCAACTGTAATGACAAGGATCGTCTGTCCTTCAGATTCACACACAGTCTTAAATGGCATTTTGATGCCCTGCAGTACACGGTAATCACTATAAAATATCTTCAGCGGCGCGGCTTTAAGTTCTGCATTCTTAGATGGTGCAGCCTTCATCAGCAATGCGTATGTACTTTCATCGAAGTAATATCGTTCTCTTTCATGATCTGCGCGGACAAGCTCAATAACATAACAAGGCTTACCCATCGCAGTATCCTTTCCGATCAGTGATACTTGATGACCTTTGGAGGTGTAGTCAATGAAAACGTTCTCCAGCACTACATCCGCTTCGTTGGCCATGGCCCTGGCGTCCTTGCCTGTCATCCATGTTGGCGTTGTTTCATTTTTGAATGCGTCGATCTTCCAGCCTTTACTGCCATCAAATCCCTGCGCGTAATACTTGCCGTTAAACGGAACGATCAGTTTGTAGTGATCAGGTGCTTTCGCATATGTTGTAAATGGAAATGGCATTCCACCATAATTGTATTCACCGGATGTGATCATTGTTTTGACATTCTTCCAGGCGTCCCGGCCCCCGGTGAACGCGATATAATTTCCTACGATGGTTTCCACAGTTTGTGCGCCGGCAGCGGAGGCGACAAGCAATGCCATCGCGATCAAAAAAAGTTGCTTAAACATATTCATTGTGTGAGACGTATCTATTGGAGGGGTTAGCGCCAGTCGAGCAACACGATATCCCAATCCTCCCCATCCGGAGCAATGTACTTATGAATGCTTTTGAATCCAACCCTTTGATGGGCGCGTAATGAACGAAGATTACTTGTTGCAATCTCTGTCACAGCAAAATCATACTTGCTGAATACTTTACGATAATGTTCATAGCAGCCATCGAAAACACCCTGTCCCCGGTACTGCTTATCAACACACGCCTGCCCCACAACGATGAAATTATAGCTTGCCAGAGGATTTCCATGAAACATGATCTTATCGAAAGCTTCGAACATCGGAATGAGGACTGGAATATCATGTTTTGAAAGTTCAGTCATCGCGAGCAGGTAAGCGATGACCTTATCATCTTCCTTGGCAATAACATGCTGCTCGATGCTATTCATCTTTTCGAGGTCTTGCATACTGTGCAACACCGTAACAAAACCCTGGCTTTCAATTTCATCGCGACTTAAATTTGAAGCCAGGTTCCTTTTTTGCAGATCGAGGATTCCCTGTAGTTCAGCATCGGTTTTGCTCGTAGTATACGCTATCATAGTGACTACTTCATCATCATCACTGCGGCCATCGTCTCAATGCCTTCCCAAATATACTTTAGCACTACGTTCTCATTTTCCGCATGCTGATTGTTGTCATAATTAACGATCGGTATGGTAATCGGTTTGGTATTGAGGTGTTTCTCAAAAAGGAAGAGAGGAAGACTTCCGCCAAGGGAAGGGACGGTGATCACGTTTTCACCAGTTGTCGTTGCTACGGCTCTTACCACCTGCTGCGCCAAAGGTTGATCCATGGGTGTTCGCTGCGCATTATAACCCTTCCCGCGACGTGTCACAGTTGCTAGTAACGGATGAGCTAAACGCTCTTCGTCATTGGGCTTGTGATCGATGACCTCGTACCCTTTACGCTCCATGTGGCCAACAACCTTTGTAATCTGACGCTCAACATCGTTACCCAGCACCAATCGCAGGTCCAATACAGCTGTGGCCTCAGTAGGTATAACATTTGATGCCATACTACCAACATTACCACTCTGAATACCGTTGATGTTTAGCGTTGGGAGCGTAAGCAATTCCATCATGCTTTTTCCATTTCCATCCGGCCGTGACAGCATCAGATCACTCTTCAACGTTGCCTCCACATCCGGAATAGCAGCTATGGCTTTCTTTTCCGTTTCTGTTAACGGCGTTACATCGTCATAGAATCCGTCAATTGTTACCATTCCGTTTTCGTCTTTCATACTCGAAAGCAACTGTGCGAGACGCATCGCAGGATTTGGTGCCCAGTTCCCATAATTTCCACTATGAAGAGGTCTTTTTGCGCCATATACAATGACATCGATGTTGACATCTCCCCTCACACCAAACAGCACCTGCTTCCTCCCTGAAATATGACGCGGGCCGTCACAGATGACCCAGAGATCGGCCTTTAACAAGTCTTGATTTTTCTTGAAGATCTCATCAAGATGAATGGATCCTGCTTCTTCTTCTCCCTCAAAAAAGAATTTTATATTTATCGCTGGTTTTGATTTTGTTTCTAAAATAGATTGATAAGCGGCAATGATTGCAAAAACTCCGGCCTTGTCATCGGCTGAACCCCGGCCGTAAAGTCTCCACATCGGATCAATTTGCTCTTCATCTTTGGGAAACGGTATGATTTTGCCGCCTTTGTCCAGGCGCTCATTCAGCAGCACAGGCGTAAATGGCGAGAGTCCGTCTGCCCATTGTTTGGGATTTACAGGTTGCCCGTCATAGTGCGCATAGAAAGCCAGCGTTGTTTTTGCACCCTTTGTAAGTACTTCTCCGTATACGGCCGGTGCACTGCCTGGCTTCCCACTTTGGAGGAGCTGCGCTTTAACCCCAAGCCTGGTGAGCATCTCATGAATCATTGTGGCATTACGGGAAATGTTGACCGAGTCACCAAGGACATTCGGAATTGAAAGAAACTCCCGGTATTCCTTCAGCCAGCGATGCTGGTTCTTAGGATCAAAGACGTACTTCTTCAGCACCTGAGATTGGGCGCTGCAAAACGACGTACAGAAGACGAAGAGGAAAGTGCACGGTCCTTTGATAAACATAGGTATACCTGAATTCATGATGATGAAATTGGAAATTGGAAATTAGAACTGGAAACTGGAAATTTGGCGTTCAACTTACGAATCTCAAATTTCTACTTCTATTTTCTATTTTCCATTTTCCAATTTCACTTGTGGTGGCCCTAAAATAACGCTAACCCTATTATCTCTTGATGCCGCAGGAACGGCTATCTCATGTACGCGTTATCCCGCATCCACTTTCGGATCTCGAGACTCCAGAGTCCATGAAAACTATTCTTAATAGTGAATTTGGTTTTACCATCAACCTCTTTCTCCATCAATAAATGATGATCTGGAACATTGGATCGCGACATATAATTTAACGTCTCATTAAATCCCACCATATTCCCCAACGCACGCTCTAACCCGTCGAAGCTATTATTGCCTTTGTGAATCTCCTCCAGAATCCTTAGCGCAGAGGCGCTGCTCACATTCTTCAATTGCACGTCATCCATTTCGAATACTACCAATAAAATCTGTGAAAGAGAAAGCTTCACCCCAAACTCGTTCACCCTGCTTCACCTCACCCAAATATTTACTAAATAAGCATGAGTCGTCTGACCGGAGCCGGACGATCGTGTTCATGAGCGCCCGGTACGCTTTACAGGATACCCGCCCGTTAATGCGTAAAGGCATTAGCAGCGTAGTGGCATCGGAATTGGGGGCAAGCCTATCAAACTCATCACATCGTGCTAAAAAGCTATTTCATTACTGGCATTCGCAACCTTCTGAAGCAACGGATCTACTCGATCATCAAAGTTTTAGGGCTTTCATTTGGGCTGGCAGCGAGCTTGGCCATTTATCTTTACATATATGAAGATCTTTCGTACGATAGATTTCACAAGAACTATGATCGTATTGTCAGGCTATTGACTATCGACAATGCGGAAGGTGTAAGCAGTAAGCTTGTCGGTGTAACACAACCCAGACTGGCGTCGGCAGCCGAGGAAGAATTGCCTGAAGTGGTCCGAAGTGTAAGGTTCACAGGTGGCGGAAAATATGATCTCAGTTATAATGATAATATTCTCAAATGTGAAGCGGCCTTTCGGGTCGATCCATCCATTTTTGATGTCTTCGACTTTAGCGTAGTCAAAGGTCCTGAAAAAGGAATTCTTGATAAACCGGCATCAATCGCTATAACGGAGACACTGGCCAAACGCATATTTGGAAACGAAGACCCTGTTGGCAAAACTGTCAAATTGAATCAAAGCACAGAATTACACGTCACGGCCGTTCTTGCCGATCCTCCCAAGAGTTCACACATACAATTTGATCTGCTGCACTCGCTTGTTCCAGGTCAAAATGAGGACGGGCTAAAGCAGGCGCTGGAAACCTGGCAGGGGATATTTACAAGGTCCTACCTGCTACTGGATGGACCAGCAGATATACCAGATCTCAATGCAAAGCTTCAGGCCATAGCCAAGAAAAACAACGCGTTTGAATTCTTTACTCCTGTTGTACAGCCTTTGAAGGATATACATCTGCACTCTAAAGAAATACTATTCGAGTTCAATGCAAATAAGTCCGACATCCTCAACATCTACGTCTTGTCTGTTATAGCCTTGCTGATACTGATCCTTGCGGCCGTCAATTTTATGAACCTCGTCACAGCGAGATCCGCAGGTCGTGCCAAGGAAGTTGGCATGCGCAAAGTTATAGGGGCTTTACGCGGTCAGCTCATAGGACAATACTTGACAGAATCAATTCTTATTACGCTGATCTCTGCAATCCTCGCCATGATCCTGATATTTGCAGTAGTTCCAACGCTGAACAGCGCCTATCAGCGGTTCGCAGATCCGTTTGTGCTGCTACAGCCGTTCAATCTCTCCCTGATCATCGGCATGGTGGTGTTAATCGGACTGCTTGCAGGGTTATATCCGGCATTTGTTCTATCGTCATTCAAGCCCATCCAGGTATTGAAGGGATCATTTAAGAACTCAACCCAGGGCATACAGCTTCGTAAGGCGCTTGTAATTTTGCAGTTCACGATCTCCATTTCGCTGATGGTCGGAACTGGAATAGTTTATCAGCAAATGAAGTTCATTTTTAACACAGATCTCGGATACAACAGAGAACAAGTGATCACGATGCGGCTGAGCGGATCGGCTGCTCAAAGGGCAACTACTTTAAAGAATGAACTGTTGAGAAATGAGAACGTCATATCCGCCGGGACGTCCTCATCGCCTATAGGTCAACAGTTAGGCCGAAGTAATTTTTATCCGGAAGGGTCAACCAGTGAATCGAATTACATCGCCAGCACTATGGTCATCGATGAATCGTTCATTCCAACATTGGATATGAAAATGGCGGCGGGAAGAAATTTTTCTGTGGCTTATGATGACTCTCTAACGATGATCATCAACGAGGAAATGATGGCGTTGCTCAAGTGGTCGGATGCCGTTGGAAAAAAGATCAGCCTTCAGACCGGACAAAATGTTGCAGATCAGACTCCATTTACGGTTGTCGGAGTTGTGAAAGATTTCCATTTCGCGACCATTCGTCACAAGCTTGAGCCATTGTTCATGTTGTATACTAAGGAAAATAACTTTCTATCAATCAAATTAAGATCATCCAATATCAACGAAACAATCGGTTTCATTGAAGAAACCTGGAGCAAGATCAATCCAGGGACAACGTTCGACTATGCTTTTCTGGATGATCAGTTTGAAACCCTTTATAGAAATGAAGAGGCATTTGGTACCATGTTCACTCACTTTACCATTCTGGCGCTCGCCATTGCCGGACTCGGTCTTTTTGCATTATCGGCCTTTACGGCGGAGCAACGCAAAAAAGAGATCGGTATCAGAAAGGTTTTGGGTGCGAGCAATGCGACAATATTTGTAAGGCTGTCATACGAATTCATGATGCTCGTTTTCATTTCGTTTGTGCTGGCCAGCATTATTTCTTATTTCGTGATGAAGGAGTGGCTGCTCGATTTTCAATACAGCATCAGCATTGGTGCGGGAATATTTTTATTGTCGGGAGGGATGTCTTTGCTGATAGCGCTGGTAACGATCAGCTTTCAGGCGATGAAGGCAACTTTAACCAACCCTGTTGACTCGTTGAGAGCGGAATAGTGAGGGCCGGATCAGAAGTCAGCAAACACCAACGCCAATATTTGTCGCGTATCATTTTTTAATGCCAAAACTTGAAAAACCATTCTATGGCCTTATGACTAAATGGTATATTAGGCCTCCTATCGGCAATGGTAAAGAACTACTTGAAAATCGCCCTTCGCTTCATGATGCGACAAAAGGGCTTCTCTATCATTAATCTCTCGGGGTTAACCATTGGGATTACCTGCAGCCTGCTGATCATCCTTTATATTCATGACGAGCTCAGCTATGACCGTTTTCACAGCGATGAAAGCCGCATGTATCGTCTTGGCTTTCAGGGTAAACTGGAGGGTAAAGAATTCACTTCAGCCCAAACGGGAACACCTGTTTCCAAAGCCTTGCAAAAGGATATCGCGGAAATCGAGACTACCCTCAGAATGGCAAGCTGGGCTACTTTTCCCGTGCGTTATGAGGACAAGGCATTCACAGAAGCTAAAATGCTGCTGGCTGATTCCAATTTTTTCAATTTTTTCGACTTTAGACTCGTCACGGGCCATCCCGATTCCGTGTTGAATGGTGAAGGAAAGCTTGTGATCACTGAATCAACGGCGAGAAAATATTTTGGATATAACGGACCTGGAGACAGGAGCCCGATCGGGAAAGAGTTGATGCTGGCCCAGGGATATCCGGTCAAGGTGAGTGCAATTGCTGCCGATCCTCCGAGAAATTCACATCTGCATTTTACGATGGTCCTGTCCCTGAACTCATGGGATCAGGCTAATACTGGAAATTGGATCACGGGGCGGGTTTATACATACTTTAAGCTACAGCCCGACAGACCTATTTTAGCGGTAACAAACAAGCTTAATACATTTATCGAGAAGCATGTTAGTCATGAGCTTGATCAGCTTAACCACATCAGCCTTGAGGCGTTCAAGGCACGGGGCAACGACCTGCGGTTCTTCGTGCAGCCCATCGCAGACATTCATCTAAAATCACAGTTGAATGATGAAATAGAGTTGAACAGCAACATTCAGTACGTTTATATTTTCGGTTCCGTAGCATTGCTGATCACGTTGCTGGCTTGCATCAACTTCATGAATCTCTCAACCGCCAGGTCCGCCAGCCGTGCAAAGGAGATCGGTGTTAGAAAGTCAGTGGGTGCGCAATATGAGAAGCTCATCTTTCAATTCCTGCTGGAATCTTATTTCTATGTATGCAGCGCGGTCATGCTTTCCCTGTTTCTGGTCATGGTGCTTTTGCCTGTCTTGAATCTTGCCACGGACAAGGAAATACGATTCGGTATTCTTTTTACACCGCTCTTCATAGCAGGCGGAATATCGTTTACCATAGTCGTGGGGTTGCTCGCAGGAAGTTACCCTGCTTTTTATCTGACACATTTCAATCCCGTAGAGGTGCTCAAAGGCGAACTACGCGCCAAATTGAGGAGCTATGGGATCAGGAACGTACTGGTAATCATACAATTTGTGATCTCGACGGTACTTATTATTGCCACACTGATAATATACCTTCAGTTTCAATACATCAGACAGGCAAACATTGGGTTCGACAAAACCAATGTTCTCAACCTGCTTCATACCAGGAATCTGGGAAAGAACGGCCTGGCATTTAAGCAAGAACTTCTAAAATATCCGGAGATCAGTTCGGCAAGCTACGCAAACCGGCTGCCTCCGAATGTTGAATGGCAATCCGTCTTCAGACAGGTCGATTCAGTGAAGGAGTATTTCATGGCTGTTTATGAAATGGATGTTGATCACCTGGAGACTATGCGATATTCGATGGCCGATGGAAGATTTTTCTCCAGGCAGCATCCGGCCGATACAAACACCATCATCCTGAATGAAACTGCCGCACAAAAGCTCGGTCTTGAAGACTACAAAGGAAAGAAGATCGTGACAAACTATGACCAGGATGGACGTCAGCGGGAGATCATCGGTATCATGAAGGATTTTAACTTTCAATCCTTCAGGGAACCTGTTCAACCATTGGCTGTCGTGCTTGGGCCTGAACCCAACTGGGAGATGGCGATACGCATAACAAAAGGGAATGCCGACATTAAGCTTGAGCTTATCAAGAATTTCTGGAAGAAATATGCCCCTGGCGCAGCATTTGAGTACACTTATCTCGATAAGAACTTCGAGGCCAAACATAATGCTGAGAAGCGGCTGGCATTACTTTCCGCACTGTTTTCGGCCCTGGTCATCTTCATAGCATGCCTCGGACTGTTCGGACTCGCAGCATTTACCGCCGAACAGCGCACCAAAGAGATCGGTATCCGGAAGGTCATGGGTGCCAGCGTGAATGATATTGTGATCATGATCAACAAAGATTTTCTCAGGCCTGTGATCCTGGCCAATCTCATTGCGTGGCCATTGGCTGCGTGGATCATGTATCTGTGGATTCACCAGTTCGCCTTTCACATTTCATTTCCATGGTGGGTGTTTGTATTGGCGACATCGATTTCATTGCTCATTGCACTCGTTTCCATAAGTTTTCAGACAGGTCGCGCAGCGAGAGGCAATCCCGTGAGATCGTTAAGAAATGAATAATATCTGACGCAACCATTCGTTTCCCGATAGCGTCATGGGCACACGCGTTACTTCCCTTAAATAAAAATTCTGAGGTCATAGGGGTGTAAGCCAATGAAGTTGTCCTACCTTTAAACAACGCTATTCGAATTATGAAAAACCCCCGAAAGAATTTTCTTGTAGCCATTTCATTGCTGCTGCTTACAATACAGGTGGCCATAGCACAGGAAATAACACAAGACCTGAAATCCTTCCGCAAGATCGTCGCCTCCCCGCGCATTAACCTGATCCTTGAAAAAGGTGATAAGGAAAGTATCAGGCTGGTATACTCAAATGTTACGCCAGACAAGATCAACATTGAGGTGCAACGCCATACGCTTCGCCTGTACCTTGACGACGCAAAGGTGACAGAAAAGCTTGAGCGCCTGACTCCCAATGAAAAGAGAAGTATATACAGAGACACGTACATCACCGCTTATGTGACCTACAAAGAGCTTGAGCATCTGGAGATCCGCGGCAATCAAGAATTGACCTGCAACAGCCCTATTCTTGCCGACCGATTCACATTGAAAGCATACGGCGAAAATGAAATACGGCTGTCATCGGTAAAAACAGATTACCTGCGTATGAGCTTGTATGGAGAGAATGATCTTCACATCAAAGGCGGTAAAGCCGAATTCCAAAAATACAAGCTCTTTGGCGATAACAAGATCGACACGCAGAACCTCAAGAGCTATTCTGCTATTACCAACTCGTTTGGAGAAAGCATAGTGAAGCTCACCACTCAGGATAAATTACGGGTCAATGCCTTTGGCGAATCTCAGATCTCTTACAATGGAGATGCGAATGTTAACAAGGGGCTTATCTTTGGCCACACAGAAATTTTGAAGCTCGACTGATATTAACTCAATCAAAAGCGGTAACCGGAAACGCCATCTGCTCTGATACCCCGATATCTATCGGGGCGGGGTGGATGGTTTTTTTTAACATAAGCTAAGACTTGCGCCAAAATGTCTACCCTATTGAGGAAGTTCTTTCCGAGGTCAAAGAGAAGCTGGCCTCAAATCCAACAGTAATTTTACAGGCACCTCCCGGCGCAGGTAAGAGCACAATCTTACCCTGGAAGCTACTGGATGAACGATGGCTTAACAATAAGAAGATAGTAATGCTCGAGCCGAGGAAACTCGCTGCCAGGTCGGTCGCTATGCGTATGGCCGATATGTTGCAGGAACCTATAGGCAAGACGATTGGGTACAGCGTACGATTCGATCACGTGAAAAGCGCCGAGACACGGTGCGAAGTAGTAACCGAAGGAATACTCACGCGCATGATCCAACAGGATAATATGTTGGAAGACGTGGGTCTCGTTATATTCGATGAGTTTCATGAGCGTAGCTTAAATGCAGATCTCGCGCTGGCTTTGTGTTGCCAGGTTCAGCAAATACTTCGCCCCGACTTGAAGATCCTTATCATGTCAGCGACGCTGGACACTGACAACGTTGCAGCCGTGATGAACAACGCACCCACGGTGACAAGCCATGGAAGGCAATATCCGGTTTCAATCATTTATTTTCCGGGTGACAAGGAAAATATTGTGGCCTCAGCGGTTCGCGCGGTCCTGAAGGCACTTCGTTCTCACAGCGGTGATGTCCTCGTCTTCCTTCCGGGAGCAGCTGAGATACATCGGGCACAAGCGACTTTGGAAAATGATGTGCATGATGCAATCATCTATCCGTTATACGGTAATCTGCCCTTCAGCAAGCAGCAGCAAGCGATCACACCTCATCCCAAAGGTTCCCGGAAGATCGTGTTGTCAACTTCTATCGCAGAAACATCGCTCACAATAGAAGGTATAGGCGTCGTCATTGATCCGGGCTTTTCCCGTGTACCGAAATTTGATCCGCGAAGCGGGCTTTCGCGATTGGAAACTGTCAGGGTGACAAAAGATTCCGCAGATCAAAGAGCGGGACGGGCAGGAAGATTAGGACCAGGCGTGTGTTACAGGCTCTGGAATGAAGCTACGCACCACAACCTAATACCTACACGCCAGCCTGAGATACTCGACGCAGATCTCTCTTCCATGATTCTGGAATTGGCCAACTGGGGTATCTATGACATGTCCAACCTTTCATGGATCACACCACCACCGGCTGGAGCGGTAAGCCAGGCCAAGGAGCTTCTCCAGCAGCTCGGCGCTATACAGGATAATGTTATCACCACGCGAGGAAAGAAAATGTTAAAGCTTCCCACTCATCCACGCATAGCCCACATGTTACTCCTGAATCACGATAACCTTCCATTGGCTACCGATATCGCTGCCCTTTTGGAGGAACGTGATCCGTTGGAAAAAAATGCGGGAGCGGACCTTTGCCTCCGCATAGATGCACTCAGAAAGTGGAGAAGCGGACAATCGGTCAATGCAGACCGCGCAGCACTGGAGAGGATCGAAAAGCTTGCGGCCTCATGGCGGAAGATCTTTAATATAAAGACTGACAATGTTTCAATCATAGACTCTGATGCAGGATCTCTTGTCGCGGAAGCCTATCCGGAACGGATAGCCAGGCAGATTGAAAGGCATGGTGTCAGATACAAGCTCACAAATGCCAGAACGGTTCGGCTACAGGATCATGACCCGCTATTGCGTGAGTCATGGCTGGCCATCGCGTTGCTTGACAGCGGACTTGGAGAAGGCAGGATCTTCATGGCTGCACCGATGCATGAAGATGACCTTTTGCATCGTGCCGTTGAGATGGACGTGGTCAGCTGGAATAAGGATAAGGGGATGATCACCGGCGTCAAGGAAAAACGCATTGGAAATGTTGTGCTATCGTCACAACCGTTAACTAAGATCGATGATGACCGACGCATTAATATCCTTTGTCAGGCAGTTAGAGACCAAGGGCTGCGCCTTATTGGCTGGACAGAAATTCATGAATTGTGGCAATCGCGGATATTGAGTCTGCGTGCCTGGCGCCCAAATGACGGGTGGCCCGATGTAACTGATGAGAATCTCCTTGCAATAGTGGAAGACTGGCTTGGCCCATATCTGACCGGCGTAACCAGGCAACAGGATTTCAACAAGCTTGACCTGGTCAGTATCTTATCTGGTATTCTTCCGTGGGATTTGACCGGAAGGCTTGATTTACTTGCACCATCGCGTATTCAGGTTCCAAGCGGAAGCATGATCAGGATAAATTACAAAGCAGATGGAAGCGCTCCCTACATGGAAGTGAGGCTGCAGGAAGTTTTTGGGCTGCTTGAAACGCCTTCAGTTAATGAGGGTCGTACGAGTGTGTTGCTTCATCTTCTCTCGCCCGGATTTAAGCCTGTACAAGTAACTCAGGATCTGAAGAGTTTCTGGCAGACGACTTATCACGAAGTAAGAAAAGAGATGCGAATGCGTTATCCGAGACATCACTGGCCTGAAGATCCCTGGACCGCCGAAGCCGTTAGGGGAGCAAAGAAACGATCCTGATAGGTGTTATATTTTACCGCAAAGAAATCGCAAAGAACGCAAAGTTGCGCGAAGAGTCTTTGCGGTCCTTTGCGTCCTTAGCGTCTCCGCGGTGAAATACACGCTTGATTATTCACTACCACTTAATTTCCTGACATAGTCATCAATATAAGCGCCCATTGTCTTTCGCTTGTATTGCATGATGAAGCGTGGGTGGGTAAGAGTTACGATCCGTTCAAACCAATGAAACTCTTCATTCAAGTTCGTCAGATACTTGTGGTTTTGCCCCTCACCGATACAGTAGCACAACCTGCGATCAATATCTCCCTGAAGCGTAAAAGTCATTGCCTCAACTATGAAGGGCTTCAATGCATCCTGAAGCGCTTTGACATCATAGTAGTTAAGATTCTTACCATTGCTGACAAATCCAAGTGGACTTACGGAACTAAAATAATAGTTGTCATAAAACTTTTTAAGTCCTCCGAAAGCATCGATCATCGAATACATGAAGTCGGCCGAAAGCTCCGTTTTCATTGGGAAAGAATTTGGTATTCCGCAATTCTTATCAAGCTTTACCGGATCTGTAAATGGGATACCTGTCAATCCCCCACCAAATCTCCCCGGATTGATCCCTACCATGAGGTAACGAGGGTTTGTGTCGCTGTAGAACTTTGTGTAGAACTGACGACAAAGCTCGAAGACATTGGGATGTTGATATGGATTCAATACATCGATTCCCGAGGGCAGGGCGCAATCGATTTTAAGATCTCTTAAAAATTGTAGTACGTGATCGCAAAACAGCATGAAGAAAATTATTAATTCAATTCAAAAGCACTGCGGTAATATTCCTTAGACTGAACATAATCGATAAGGGAAACATAGAAATCATGTGAGCCAAGCGTTGCCGTATCGCCGACCATGATCAGTTTCTTTCGAGCGCGGGTCATCGCCACATTAGTCCTGCGAATATCTCCCAGAAACCCAACCTCACTTTTTTCATTGCTCCTCACGAAGCTTATGGCAATCACATCACGCTCCTGTCCCTGGAATGCATCGACGGTATTGATCGTGATGAGTTTATGCAATGGCTCCAGTATTGGCGATGCCTCGGCAAGCTTGTGTAAATAGTCGACCTGAGCGCGATATGGCGTGATGATCCCCATGGTGAGATTCCTTTCAATCCAAGTAAGCTCACCGACCTCTTCAACAAGTATTTCTACTCGTTTGATCAGCAGCTGTGCCTCTTCTTCGTTGAAACGGCTCAAAGTTTCGTTGTCCTGTTTTTCTGCATAGCCGCATCCCGCTGTGTCAATGAATTCCACCGGTGATTGATTTGCCATCAGCAATTCTGCGCGTACTGACTCATCGGCTACAAGCTCATTGTGATAAAAATAATCAGAAGAGAATTTCATAATGTCTTCATGCATCCGGTATTGTACTTTCAGCATGGATGCAGACTGCGGCTGACGCTTGATCGCTTTTTCGAAAAGGGTTTGTGACAGGCCAAGGCGAGCAGCTTCATTGGATTTGATCGTCGGTGGCAGCTGCTGATGGTCGCCCGCAAAGATCACGCGACCGCTGCGCAAGATCGGTATCCAGCAGGCTGGTTCAAGGGCCTGCGCTGCTTCGTCAATAAATACTGTCTGAAACTTCTTGCCACGTAACACGGGGTGCGAAGAACCTACAAGTGTTGCGCAAATCGCTTCAGCATTCTGCAAGAGATCATTGATGATGTAAAACTCGAGCAAGTCCGCGTCCGCTTTCAACGCCTTGGATTCCTGTATCAATAATCTCCGTTGTTGCTTCTCTTGATACCCGTATTCACGCTTATACTTATAAGCCATACTTTTCGCTTGTTCCATTTTCTTTCTCAATGTTCGAAGCTCCTGGTAGCCGGCATGGTCGGCAATTCTGGCGTCAAGGGTCTTACTCAAAGTTTGCTCTGTTACGCGTGCAGGGTGACCGATGCGAATAACGTTCATACCTTGTTCGCTGAGCTTATCGACGAGAAGATCCACGGCTGCGTTACTGGGTGCACACACCAGCACTTGCCTTTCTACTTTTACCGTCTGCACAATGGCATGAACGAGGGTAGTGGTTTTTCCTGTACCCGGTGGGCCGTGTATCAAGCCCACGTCCGAAGCTTCCAACACCATGCGTAGCGCTGACTGCTGGCTGGAATTCAAACCAGGTGTTTCTGGTGTATTTAATGGTTGCCGGCGAGCAGCCGTCACATTGCCAAGAAGGATCTCACGCAGCACGGCGACCCTGTTGTCTTCTGACTTTATTACCTCCTTCAGCGCGAACTCCATTTCGCGATACGACATTTCATCAAACATCACGTCAATGCCAAGCAGGCTGGATTCAGCCCAATCAGGCAAGGTATCCGTATTCAGCGTAATGACCATCGTGTTGTCACGGACATAGTTGATCACACCGTTGAGATGATCGCGTTCGGGCTTACCCGCCGCGTTAGAGAAAACGCTCACAGACTTCGCACTTTGGAACGTATGCGGCTGATCCTGATGTGTAGTCCGCTCAATTTCGATCATTAGCCTTTCCCCTGTGCCGATGTAATCTCTTTTTAACCTCACGGGGTACCATGTCATCCCCTCTTTCGTCCGTTGCTGAAGTGACCTCAGCAAAACTTTCTGACGATAGTATTCGAGGTCTGCCTGCCGTTCCAGTACGATCAGGTCAAACGTTTTCTGAAGTTGGTCCCGCGACGATGCCATAAGTCGGCAAAGATAGTTCCTTCCCGTGTTCAAACACTTTCAAAGGTTACGCACCTCACATTTTCTTTCAACCTTTTGTCCGATAATGCTATAGAATCCGGCACAATCTCCTACTTTACCTAAACTATCAGTACCTATGAAGGAACATCTCCGATACGCTTCGATCATACTTTGTTTTATAGCAAGTACATACTCGTATGGCCAACAATTTGACTTGATGCTGACCGGTGGAAAGATCGTGGACGGCACAGGCAACTCATGGTACTATGGTGACATTGGCATCAAAGATGGAAAGATCGTCGCTGTGGGTAACTTATCCTCCGCTCAATCGAAAGAAACGATCAACGCGACCGGATTAACGGTGTCACCGGGGTTCATCGATGTACACACACACATCGAAACCAATGACCTGAAAGTGCCTACAGCAGACAATTTTATATTCGATGGTGTTACTTCGGTCGTCACTGGCAATTGTGGATCGTCCAACACAGACATAGCGCGCTATTTTTTCAGACTCGACAGTGTCCGCCCTTCCATTAATATCGCCACCCTCATTGGTCATAACAGTGTACGAAGAGCTGTTATGGGAGATGATCAGCGGGATCCTTCTCCTGCGGAACAATTGCAGATGGAAGCGCTCGTCGCCAAAGGCATGCAGGAAGGTGCGGTGGGATTTTCAACCGGCCTTATCTATGTACCCGGCACATACTCCAAAACGCCGGAAGTGATTGGACTGGCCAAAGCTGCTTCAAAATACTATGGCGTGTATGCATCGCACATACGAAATGAAGGCGATAACGTGACGGACGCGATTGAAGAGGCTGTCAATATAGGCCGGATGGCGAGTATGCCTGTGGAGATCTCGCATTTCAAAGTTACCTATAAACCCAACTGGGGACGGTCACTGAAAACAATAGAACAGGTTGAAAAGGCGAGACAGGAAGGAATCG
Source organism: uncultured Cytophagales bacterium (assembly GCA_963845845.1). Classification (GTDB taxonomy): domain Bacteria; phylum Bacteroidota; class Bacteroidia; order Cytophagales; family Cyclobacteriaceae; genus Chryseolinea. The sequence continues at coordinate 6,988 of CAWJTP010000015.1, read as the reverse complement.
ATGTTACGGTAGATCAATATCCTTATGTCGCCAGCAGTACATCGCTCAACACCGTACTTCCCACGTGGGCTTTCGCAGGCGGAAATGATTCACTTCAATTCAGACTTAAAGATCCTGCCATCAGAAAAAAGATCAAGGCGGAAATGCTGGGCAATCTAAAAGGCAAAGATCTGAAAAGATTTAGCTATGCCGTTGTAGCCCGATACGCCGCCGACACCATCCTGAATGGAAAGAACATCTCAGAAATAAATATCATCAAAGGACGGAAGCCTAAGGCTTCCGAAGAGGCGGAGACGATCATGGAGATGGTCGCAAACGGCAGCGCACAAATGGTGTTCTTCAGCATGAACGAAGAAGACCTGATGAACATCATGCGATATCCCTATAACATGTTTGCCTCAGACGCAGGCATCATTAAATACGGCTCAGGTGTTCCTCACCCCAGGGGTTATGGGACCAACGCGCGCGTTCTTGGGCAATATGTCCGCGACACAAAAGTGATCAGGCTTGAGGAGGCTATCAGACGGATGACCTCGCTTCCGGCGCAGAAATTCAGGCTTCGCGACCGCGGGCTGATCCGCGAAGGTATGGCCGCAGACGTACTCATCTTCGATGAAAAGACTGTTTCAGATAAAAGCACGTTTGCCCAACCTCATGCCTATTCTACGGGCTTCAAATACGTTATCGTAAATGGAAAGGTTGTTGTGAGTAATGGCCAGTCTACCGGAGCGCGCAGCGGAGTAGTATTGCGCGGGGCGGGATATGTAGCAGGTAACTGACGTTACTTCAGCAGCTCAGCCAGCTTTTGCAATTCCTGTTGATTGTGAATTGAATTGATCGAGGACACAATAGCCACTTTTTCGCGTGAGGTAAGCCTCCAGCTCAGACTGGCCCTGGCGTTGTTCTGCCGGATGCTATCCATCTTCTGCAGTATCGGCACATATATCTCAGCCTCGTATTGAATATCGATGCGGTCGATCTTTCCTTTGAACCATGTTTTAGCATGGTTGATCAGCATATCGCTGTTGATATCCTGGAAGTTTTCGAAGTTGTTGTAGACACTGCTTATTGGCTGTGTGAAATCATCGATCAACGTTTGCCGCGGCTTTTGTGCGATCGGATGGAGCTTCGGTGAATCACGAATGGATACGAATACGATACCTGAAGTGTTTTCAGCGATCCACTCATTGTAGGCAAACAAAAAACGAATGGCATCAGACAATCCGAAATTATCAGAGATCCCGGCATCCATGATCCTTACCGGCGGGTCTGTTGGCAATGTAGTATTCGGTGTTATGTATGGAAAAGTTGCACTCATGCGAAGGGCGGAAAGAAATCTTAAATTCTTGCCGCTATGGTCTTCGAAGAGGGTGAGAAAATCTATTCCTCCATACTTGAAGAGGGGGTAATCCGGGAAGCTCCTTAAATCATAGTTCATGAAGGACACGGGCCTCGATGCGATATAGAGCTTTCGTCCATCGTTCACGATAGTGGGCGCGAGTATCAGCATCGGCACAGCTCCTGCCAATTCAACGCTGTCATAGGCACTGATGGGTTTATCCATCATCCGTTCCGTTATTTGATTCAGCTGCTCTTCGAAAGTATAACCACGATCGCGATAATAGTAGTTGCCGTTATACTTGAACGTCGTAAAGGTGACAAAGAAATCGTTGGCCAATAAACTGAAAATAAGAGGGTTGAGGTTATCGGTTGAAATTTGCTGTCGATGACGGGCTGCATATGGGGCGGTAGCTTGTCCCAGTTTTTGCCTTAGCGTGAGTTCACGGAAGTAGCTTGCTCCAATCAATCCACCCGAAGCTCCTGTGATCAAAATACTTTTCTCCATCAACTCTCCGCTGGTCATGCTGTCGGCAGCTTGCAACGCTGTCAGTGTCCACAATGCCGCCCGCTTACCCCCACCGCTCGCACACAGGAATACCATCTTCGGTTTTTCATCAGAAGGAAATTTCTTGCGCCAATTCTCCAGCATGACTTGATTTGCTTTCAGATCACGCATGATATGAGCCGAGTCATTTAACTGCGTAAGCGCCGGGATAGAATATTCTGCATAGGGACGACGATAATCCAGCCCGAATGCTTCATAACGCTTGGTGAGATAGTCCTCACCTACGAGATAATTAAAGATCAGGAAAAGTATCAATGCCGTTGTTGCTGACCACCCGCCAAACCAGTACGTAAACGCCCCTGCCATCATCACGAAGATCGTGAGAAAGATCATGAAGCTTGCTGCTGCCGGAAGCTGGAACGCAGGAGAGTCTTTGAACACTCCAAGAATGAGTACAAATCCAAAGATCAGCAGCTCTATTACTACGAGATTGAAATGATTCTGATCGAACACCTGAATAATTGTAGCCTTATCGTAAAAGGTTAAATGCTCGACCTTCTTTACCTTAAAATCATAGTCAATGTAATTCTCAACATGAATTTGCTTCTTCCTTGCGATGTCCAGCTTCTTCATCGCACTCACACGTGTTACTTTAACGTTGTGCTTCAGTTTTTCATCGATCTGGCACACCACATAACGGAAGATATCCTTGTTGGTTAACCAGAAGTAGATAAAGAAAAGGAAGGACATGAAAAAGTACCCGCACAGGAGTCCGGAAAGATGACCAAACAGGATGTTGAAGGTACTGAACTCATTATTCACCTGAAATTTTATGATCTCGTATACATAAACTGCAAGAAAGACCAGTGGAATCAGGCTATTGTTGACAAGAAATTTTGTAAAGGGTCTGCTTAGGGTGCCGATGAATGAGAATCGATGGCCATCTACGATGTAGCACGTAATGTGAAAGGCCATTGTGAACCCTGCCACAACGGTACCCATAATGAAGAAGCTTCGGAAATTTACCTGATTGAGATACTCCGGATCCAGGAAGAGGTAGGGTATACCCAGATACTTACCAAAACTTCCTGTGACCATCGCAAACAGTACGATCCAGCAAAGCAATAAAATATGGTTTCGCTGGAGGTTATTCAGAAAAAGTTGAACCGGAAATGAGAAGGCGATCTGGGGCGCCAGAAAGAATAGTTTCCGCATATAGTATCCCTTCAATGTATGAAATTTTAAGGTGTATTCTAAGAGGGAAGGCATGGTGATCGCCGTTTTGAAAAAATATTACCGTTTCCCTGTCGTTTAAGTCGTCGAACCATTGTTCCCCTGATTCTTTGACTTTATTTGCGAAGCCTTAACATCTAAAAGTCAACCAAACTGGATAAGCTGTTCAACATATACCGCTCGTCTGCCGGCTCGGGAAAAACAAGAACCCTGGCCAAGGCGTATCTGCAACTGGCATTGCGATTCAGAGCTGACTATTTCAAGCATATTCTTGCTGTCACCTTCACCAATAAAGCGACACAGGAAATGAAAGACAGGATTCTTTCCTACCTCAATGAATTTGCACGTGGCGAATCCAATGAATTATCGCTTGAACTTCGGAATGAACTCAATCTTGACGCATCAACCTTTCAGCAGTATGCGCAGGAAACGCAGGCGGCAATTCTTCACAAATATGATCGCTTTGCTATCAGCACGATTGATGCCTTCTTTCAAAAGGTGATCCGCTCCTTTACACGCGAAGCGGGATTGGTTGGAGACTATCGGCTTGAAGTTGAGCAGGATGCAGTCCTCGAAGAAGTTATTGATAACCTTATCGATGAGCTCGGAGATAACCAGGATCTGACAAATTGGGTCGTAGAGTTTGCAAAGGAAAATCTTGAGAATGAACGCGCCTGGGATGTGAGATCCAGTTTGCTCGAGTTTGCACTCGAGATCTTCAGGGAAGAATTCAAGGAAATAGAGCTCGAGGTAATGAAGACTACGGCTGACCGGCAGTACTTCACCGATCTTCAGTCAACTCTGAGGCAGGAAAAAAATCTATTCACTGCGTCGGCAGCACCGCTTGCCCGAAAAGCGCTTCAGATAATAAGAGAGGAGAACTGGAGCTTCTCGGATCTTAGTTTTGGTAAGAACTCCGGATTACACGGGTTCCTCGAGTCATACGCTGAAAATAAAAGTCTCCGTTCCATGACGGAACCTAAGGAAAGGATCAGGAATTACTTCATGATCTCTTCCAACTGGCCAAGCAAGACAAACGCTGATCCAAGAAGAATGATCGCGGTAGCAGAAACAAAACTTATACCCATTCTCAAACAGCTTGTGTCGCTTTATGATACCCAATATCCTAAAAGCCTTACCGCGGAGATCGTGCTGCAAAACCTTTATGTTTTTGGATTGGTCGCCGACATTTCCAGGAAGCTCACCGAGTATAAGGACGAAAATAATCTCATGCTGCTGGCAGATGCTCCAAAATTTCTTAATGGCGTCATTCAGGAAAGCGACACACCATTTGTATACGAAAAGGTCGGCTCCTTTTACAGGAACTACCTCATCGATGAGTTCCAGGATACATCGGCCATGCAATGGAAGAACTTCCTGCCCCTGCTGATCAATAGCCTTGACCAGGGCTATACAAGTATGGTAGTAGGTGACGTAAAACAAGCTATTTACAGGTGGCGAGGAGGTGATCTGAATCTGCTCCAGAAAGAGATTGAAAAGCATATCGGCCCGGCACGAATAGAGGTAAATGAATTAACAACCAATTTCCGAAGCGCTCAGACTGTTGTAAGCTTTAACAATACCATATTTGAAAAGGCCTCTGCCCTGGTTGCATTAGAGACTGGCCAATCCATTTCCGTTGAGGCATACCGTGATGTCATCCAACAACCTTCCTTGAAAGCCGAGGGAGTTGTTCATGTCAAATTCCTCCGCGACGAGACTGAAAAGAAATGGAAGGAAGAGGCGTTGGACTGCATACCCAGATTGCTTGAAAAACTTCAGGACAACGGCGCGTCGCTGCATGAAATAGCGATACTGGTAAGAAGGAATGATGAAGGGCAACAGATCGTAGCACATTTGCTGAGATACAGGAATTCAGGGAATGCGGATCCTAAATATTTGTATGACGTGGTGTCAAACGAATCGTTGCGCCTTGATGGCGCATCATCTGTCAACCTCCTCCTTGCTGCCATGAGGTATCTGCTCAATCCGGAAGACGCTGTTGCGCGAGCTCAGCTAGGTTATGAGTTTGCACGACAGCAGGAGCCTGACCGTTCTTTGGTTGACGTGTTTGCAGTTACCAACCAGGCCTTTTTCGAACGTAACCTTCCACCCTCCTTCACCAATGAAAAAGCTCAACTCAAAAAACTTCCTTTGGTCGAGCTTACCGAAACATTGATCTATATTTTCAAATTGAGCGAGCAAAAAGGTGAGGTCGCATACTTACTGGCATTTCAAAATCTTGTTCTTGAGTTCTATAGCCGCGAACGAAATGACCTCGCCGCCTTTTTGGAATGGTGGGAGGTAAATAAGCATAAAAAATCCGTTCAGCTCTCCGGTGATGTCAATGCCGTACAGATCCTCACGATTCATAAATCCAAGGGACTTCAATTCAAGTATGTCATCATTCCCTTCTGCGCATGGGGTCTGGATCATGATCCATGGCAGGCACCTACGCTTTGGGCGCGTACGGATCAGGCACCGTTCAACGAAGCCGGATACCTGCCGGTGAAATACACAAGTACCCTGCAGCAAACTGCGTTCGCCGATCACTACAATGAAGAACGGACACGCACCTTTCTTGACAATCTCAATCTTCTTTATGTCGCGTTGACGAGAGCAGAGCAAGGCCTTATTATTCTCGCCCCCCACCCTGACGTAAGAAATGCAAAGAGAACAGTTGCTTCAATACTTCATAATGCGATCCTGCATGGATACAATGAATCTCCTTTATGGAGCAATGTCCTGCAGGAATTCAATGCAGGAGCATGGTCAAGCTCAGCTGAAAGACAGAAGTCTGCTTCTGCGGATGTGATGCAACTCTCCTCTTATCCTGCGTACCCATGGCGTGAAAGGCTGGTCATCAAGCAATCTGGAAAGACATATTTTGACGAAGGACGAACCGTGCGACAGGAGAAGATCAGCTATGGCATACAGATCCACACAATACTTTCACGCATAGGCTATGCGGACGAGATCCCTGATGCGTTGGAGCGCATTGTGCTCGAGGGTTTGATCGCACATCGGGAGAAGGATACACTGATGATCCAATTGCAGGAGTTGCTGGACAATCAGCAAGTCCGTTCCTGGTTTGATGCTTCGTGGGATGTGCGGACAGAGATGCCGGTTCTCTTACCCGGCGGTGGAGAGAACAGGATCGACAGACTTTTACTGAAGGGGAAAAAGGCTATTGTCATTGACTTCAAGACCGGCGCTCCTTCAAAACAAGATCAGAAACAGGTTCAGGATTATATCGAAATACTTAGAAAAATGAACTTTGTCGACGTCGAGGGATACCTTCTTTACATTAGAACTAAGGAAGTTGTGTCAGTGTCGATGGGAAAAGTAAAAGTATCAAGAAAAGTAAAAGACGAAAAACAGCTTGGACTCGGATTTTGATCGCCTAAGACTCGGACTCAAAGATCAATATGATACACATCTTGTTGATTCCTTTTGATGTTTGTAACGTGAAATCCGCCGGGCTGCGAAATTTCTTCTTTGAGGTCGAAGACAGTACATGACTTTGGAAGTCCGGCGAAGATGAGAAGAAAAGAGTGTGTGACGTTATCAGGAATCAATGTCCACACAGGGGCTATCGAAATGTTCTCTGCGTGTATGAGTCCAGATTTCGTTCCACCGCCCTGATCAATTAAATAAGTCGTTTTCCATATCCTGACGAGGGCATCTTTCCATTCGTTCTGAAAATAGCAATGCACGTATACGTAAGAGTCGGCAATGGTTTCCGGGTTGACCGCTGACAAAAGCTGCGGATCAAGTTCGGGCCGCGCTTTTGCGGGAGCCGGTTTGATGAGGGTCTTCGATGAGCTTAATGCACTCAACTGTATGGCTGGTTTGATCGTTTCGATTCGTGGTGATTGCAATGCATGCGATTACTTTCTTATTAACTTA
>CAWJTP010000014.1:0-37352 GCA_963845845.1 uncultured Cytophagales bacterium | reverse complement strand
TGCCTATGGCAAACTTCCTGATGACAGTCACCGGAGAGAAATGATAAAATTGATAAATACCTGAATTATTTATTTTAAATTTCGAATGAGTGATCGTGATCTCAAGAATTTGAAGTTCTTTGGAACAGCTGTACTGGTGTAGTAAGGGTCTTAGCGTTGACGTGATGACAGTCTGAATCTGATCTCAATTTCTGTAGCACATCCCCGGAGCCCAATCCCTTTCACAGGGACTACAATTATGCTGATTACATATAGCACTTCATCAGATGAATTGCTGACGCAAAATATCAAGGGCATCAAGATCCACATGAGGTAAGTGCAATATTCAAAGTGCAAAAGACGTTTGAAAAAATGAAGGCATTTAAACACGGGGTTTCTGGAATAGCCGGAAGATCCCATTGAATTTGCCTTGATAAAATTAACTTAATGACAGAGCCGGTCTGGGATTTTGATGGTTTGCGCAAAGAGAACAACTCCCCTTCTGGCCCATTTCATGCGACTTCGATCGTTCTGGTTTATCGTTTAATCTTTAATTTTAGAAGTCCCGTGGATTTCTGTGTATGATTTAAGCCATCTTCTCCGTTGTTCTGTCTTACTTTTTCATTGCGTCCACGGCCCCAGCACTCAATGGTGTCTCGAAGGGTCGCATCGGCTCGGATTCAGCAGATCGTATTCTGCCAGGTGTAAATGTGGTGATTGCTAGTACCTCTCAAGGTGCTATAACAGATATTAAAGGAAAGTTCGCGCTTGAAATTCCTCGGGGATCAGTTTATCGTATTTACTTTTGTCAGCTACTCCGCGCACGGACCAGATCATACTATAATGGACAACTCCCCACGCTTCTTGGCGACGCTCTTCTATTTGCCGGAAGAAGCAGACTGAGTTAAGTGAGTTCGTTGTTACCGGATACCTGTTCGATTCAGCAGCGGGATCTTGCCCGGTTCTATCGCTTCGATAACGACATCAGCTTTTAAAACATGTTTTTGAATGGTGTTCAATTGTCGGGCTCTTCAGGTATTGAGCCGGGGTTACAGGTCACGCGATCCTCAGGGACGCCAGGTGGCGGGATTGTGCCCGTCCGGATGCTTCGAGGCGTCACTTCCATTAGCGCCCGCGACAGGACCATTGTTTATCGTCGACAGCATTCCCGTTCAGGTTGGAGACATTTGCCGGAAGAGACTTAGGAGAAGTAAATCTGGCAGTTCCCTTGCCCTGATTGATCCAAATGATATGAGAATACTATCGAAGATCCTCACAGATGCTTCCGCGAAAGCTGTGTCTGGCTCGGCGGACGTCGAACAGCATTGTAGTACATCCGAACGAAGCGCGGCACAAACACCAAGCAGAGGATGACCTTCGACGTCCAACGTGGGCCCTATTGACCCCGTCCGCAAACTTGACCTGCTCGATGCGACTGGACTGGTTGCGCTGCAACGTGAGCCTGTGCCGGACGCCGACGATGCATCCTTGTGACGGCTCTTGGGCTGATCCCTGGTGTAACCGATGCCGTAAGCACTGACTGAGCAGGATCCGGTAACAAGAAGCGGGATTCTTCAACAGTATCAGGTTTCCGTAACGAGCAGAAGACGGAAGCACCTTCTTACTATATCAGCACCGGGTATGCGCGATCAAGGAGGATAGAGAAGCTAAAACAGATACATTTTCAGAAATTAAGCAGTGTGATTCGATCTTGATCAACGGCTTTCAGACAATCTTGTCAGCTCAACCAATCTTACAATATGCAGGACATTGAATATGTGCGTGAAGGATGACGAATTTTCTCGATGGCGTTTCTTCGGGAGCGGATGAAAAAGCTTTCCGTATGATGTCTGCCGTACGACGAAGACGGAGTTTCTTGTTGGACCCGGTTCTCCGTTGTATGCAGAGTTTCCAATTTTAATCTTCCCTGCTCAGACAGCCTGTTTAGCCGCGATTCAATGTTCTCACTGCGAGCTTCTTCAGGGGGTATCAACGCGACCTTGTCTTCTTACTAAGGTGTTGAATCTAAAGGCACAGGATCAGTGTCCGACTATGATGATTGGAGTGAAGACGACTCAGAGTCTTCCCAAACGGCTATCAGTGGATGCCTGCCAAGTGTTGGTGGACAAGGTTATGGCATATTTGTTGTGAGCCATGCAGCAACTCAGAATTCCTTGTTGACGCTCTCCTATGCTTAGACCGGATGCGCCGACAAACACAATTTTAGTCGATTGATCGGCGGCGAGGTATATCAAACTTACCAAACTACAGCGAACGTACAAGGAAGGCTTTTTTCCGAACGACGATTTCACGTACATCAAATACACTGGCATTGAGGTGAATCGTTTCTCTACTAAGAAAGTACAGCCGCACCGGGATCATGTGCTATTAATCGGCCCAGGGGATCGATATCATTTCAATGCGACAGGATACTCGCCAAGATCAGCATACAGCCTGACGGGCTCGTCAGACTTCGGACCCGATTATAAGTTTGACTTCTTTCCCGCGATCTCCGCAGGCTCGCGCGTTTCACGGGAGTTATTCTTCAGTTAAAATTCCATCCTAGTAATAAAGGTACGTGGTGGCTTTGGCTTCACAGGCAATGAAGAAGGATCGGCGCGTTTCGTATCTCGCTACATGGCAAAATGCGACGTACAACAGTTCATCTGGGGTCGATCCCGATCGACGTGAATAACAATGACATCAAATCGGAAAAGCACGCGCGAAATAGATCGATCCCTGTAAATGACCTACTATGGAATGGGAAAATTCAGGCGACTCAATGGCTACTACAATAAAACCTCCGACCTCTTACTTAGGCGGCCCTATCCAACGACGACAGGCTTTGCAGGGGTTTTCGATAACATCGGTGATATGGAAAACAAGGGAATTGAATTCAGTATCACATCGGTCAATTTCAATGGCCCGTTACGATGGACTACGAATTTTAATGTTAGCAAGAATCTGAATAAGGTAATCTTCCTGGCGGATTCAATTCCTATTTATAATGGGTATACAGGTGAAGGTGTGGATGGAACGAACATAATCAAAGAAGGTAATCCGATGGGCTCCTTCTGGGGCATCAACTATCTTGGCGTGGACCCTGCAACCGGCGAGGCCATGTACGAAGATAGAAACGGGGATGGATTGATCAATAATTCAGATGCCATGATAATCGGCAATGCGCAACCTGACCTCACAGGTGGCATGACAAATACTATTGCCTACAAAGGATTTGATATTTCCTTTCTTTTCCAGTTCTCTCTCGGTAATAAGGTGCTGAATTTCACAAAGGCTACGCTGGTAAACATGGGTGCGGAAATTCAAAGCAACCAGTCTGTTGATGCGCTCAGACGGTGGCAAAAGCCAGGAGATGTCACAGACATTCCGCGTTACGAATTTAATAACACTACGAACAATCTCCATAGCAACCGGCTTCTCGAGGATGGGTCTTACCTGCGATTGAAGAATGTAAGCATAGGCTACAGTGTCCCGGCGAAATTTACAAACAGGTTGATGCTCGAACAATTGCGTATCTACTGTTCCGCGACCAACTTCTGGACCTATACCAAATACACCGGATCTGATCCCGAAGTAAGCACACTGGATGGCTCCACTGCCGCGCAAGGAATTGATTTCTTTACGCTGCCTCAAATAAAAACAGTCTCGGTAGGAATAAGCGCGACACTACGATGAAGAAAACACCAAACATATTGAGGTTCATGTGTATGATAATTGTCATATGCTGCTCATGTGATAATGTGCTGGAGCCGGACCCAATTGATCTGCTCACAAATGACATTGTATTGAACGAACCCAGGGATGTTGGAAATGTAGAGATTGGATTGTACAGCGCTTTCAGGAGCATTGCACCGGGCACGGTCATCGCGGGAGATTTTACAGCGGACATGCTCTCTCACAACGGCACCTTTTCGCAATACAGGGAACTCGGGACTAAGGAGATAAGTTCTGCAAACGCCTCTGTTGCCGCACTTTGGGAAGTCATATACAATACCGTCTACATAGCAAACTTTATCCTCGAACGTTTGCCGGAAGTTGAAGAGGGTGCGCCGACATCATGGCGCAATCAAGTCATGGGTACAGCACACTTTTTGAGAGGTTACGCGTATTTTGTTGCATTATCTACTTTCGGCGGCGTTCCGGAGGTTCTTACTATAAATATCGAGGCCAACAGAAATATCCCACGGGCTACACGCGAGGAGATACTTGAGCTCATTGTCAGCGACTATAATACGGCGATCGATCTTGTCCCCGAGGATGCCGTCAACGCAGGATATGTAAGTGTATATGCTGTGCGGGCTGCGATGGCACGGCTGCAACTCTACCTGGGGAACTGGAGTGAGGCCGAAGCCTTTGCCACAAGTATTATCAATTCCGATAAATATGAATTGGAGGTTAATTTCCAGTCAGTTGTAAATGAAGATTTCACCGCGGAGGCGATCCTGGAAGTAGGATACACGCTGGCGGATGACCCTGGTACTGATGGAGACTTTGGCTTGAACAATCTTTTTGTTGGAAGACGGGAGATCATTCCGTCCAATCAGGCAGTGCTCGCCCTCTCATCCGCCGAGTCAGGTGACCGGTTCTCCTCTATTACTTTTACGCTTAGTGACCTGAACGGCGATGATAACGGCTGGTCAGTTGCGAAGTATGGTACAGCTGAGCCGACAACAATAACGTTGTGGTTTTGACTTGCTGAGATGTATCTTATCAGAGCAGAGGCCCGAACGCAGCAAGACAAAGTAACTGGAGATAACAGTGCACAAACCGATATCAACATACTCCGTGACCGCGCCAACGCCGTAACCGTAAGGTCAGTCAGCAAAACCCAAATGCTACGGCTTATCGAGGAGGAACGGCGTTATGAACTTGCTTTTGAAGGACACGGTGGTATGATCTTGTTCGACAGGAAGGGCCTCGGAGGTAATGTCTGCATTCTCCGTTAATTGGAGAAGTGACTTTGAGCTTTGGCCCATGCCTCAACGTGAAATTCAAACAACCCAGCCCTGGTGGGAAATCAAAACCCAGGATATTGAAAGGCATGATGAAGATCGAAAGGATATTAAAAGCATTTACCTTGTTTTCCCTGATAACTGTTATCGGGTGTGAAACTGAACGGATTATTTTCACCGGCCCTATCACGTTCGGTTCACAGAGGAAGCCGGGTTTGCAAAAGAAAGTCAAATGCGTTGTCAGATCGAAGTTCATAATGTGGACCTGCACTTGAAGAGGATATAATCTTGGTTACACTATAGGCGGCAACGCCAGAGAAATGTTGATTATATGATCCTTGATGAGAGAAAAAAATTAAAGATACCCGCAGGCGAATATTTCGGAAACATCGTCAATTGATCAACAATGCCAATAATATCCTCAGGTCCCAAACAATTATATTTACGTGCAACTACAAACAGGGATGGTCTTGAAGTTGGTCAAGGCGCCAGGCACTGGGTAGAAAATTTACATTTACCATTTTCGAAGATTGTATTTTTGGCGGTACGTACAGCGGAACAACGGATCCAGTTCAGACTACGACAGTATCTCCGTCTCAGTCAGACTGCGAGACCTATACGTTCTCCAACTGGAATATTGATATTTTCAATACAAGCGCTGAAATGAATCTCAACTTCATTGACAACGGCGACAACACATTGACAATCCCTCAGCAGGAAGAAGGAAGATCGATGACGAATGGCAACGATCGAAGGTACAGGTGTGGTGGATCCGGTTACCCGGGAAATCATCATGAATGTTACCCTCGTCGACTTCGAGGATCAACCGCAGGTCACCTTCACGCTCAAACCCAGGTAATGTATGTGGCAGAAATTTAAATTTTGGACGTTTGGCTTATGTATGATGCTGGCTGCGTCATGTTCGGAAGAACTCAAGCCAACCCCCTATGCATTTACCGATCAGCTAACAGGTGAGAACAACAAAACCTGGCGTATCAGGCTTATTGAACAAACCCTAAACGAGGAAATAAGTTGCGAAGAGTTTGCCATCCTGCCTTGCTGATGATCACTTCAAATTTTATGCGAATACCGAGCATCTGTACGAAACAACGCCGGCCGTCAGCAGTGTTTTGAAGACGAACCCGCCCTTACTCCAGCACGTGGTCTTTCAGAACTCAAATGCAACACTGTTAATGATCATTCCCTACTTCTCGGATGACACACTTCCTTTTTTTGTGAAGGAAATAGATGAAGACGACATGGAAATTGAGATCTTTTTTGATGAAACGAATACAGAGAGTTTCGATTACATTTTGAAGCAGTTGATGAAGAGTAAGGTATTACACATGCGCGCACAGGTATTTGTTTTTCTGATCTGTTTCACAGCAACACTTGAATCCGTGGCACAACAGCTCCCTTCCGGCAAGAAGGAGGAACCATGCAGTACTATGGAACGTGATAGTATCAGCCGCTTGTTACACCCCGAGCGGGGAACATTGGAAGAATTCGAGAATGCATTGCTTAGAAAAATGGAAGTGAAGCGCCTGGAAAGGAAGGCGGGCAGAACCATGGCTGTCGTTTCCATCCCTATCATTGTCCACGTCGTGCATAACGGTGAGGCTGTTGGCACTGGGACCAACCTCAGCCTTGCGCAGGTTCAGTCGCAGATAGATGTTTTAAATGAGGATTTCCGCAAGCAGGCCGGCACACCCGGATTCAACAATAGCCCTGTAGGCGCTGATATTGAAATTGAGTTCTGCCTCTCCCCTGTTGACGAAAATGGAAATTCAATGCAGGAAGCTGGCATCGATCGCATTAATGGAAACCGGGCAGATTGGACTCAGGATCAAATCGAGAATCAACTAAAGCCAAGCTCGATCTGGAATCCAAATCTTTTTTACAATGTATGGACAGTGAAATTCGCAGCAACCGAAGTAGGTCTTCTAGGATATGCACAATTCCCGGATCAGACGGGATTACAAGGCATACCGGCAAACAGTCCCGCTTCCACCGATGGCGTCGTCTGTGCGTATCAGACTTTTGGTTCAAGCGATAAAGGTAATTTTCCCGTATTGCAAGCACCGTTAACAAAGGCAGAACAATGACGCACGAGACAGGCCACTGGTTCGGGCTACGACATATCTGGGGCGACGGTGTATGTGCCGATGATTTCGTGGGCGATACACCAATACAGCGAAATGCGAGCTCGGGATGTCCGAATTCCCTTAGCTGTGACAATGTAAATCCGGCCATGGTCCAGAATTATATGGATTATAGCAATCATGCCTGCATGAACATCTTTACGGAGGGCCAGAAAGACCGGATGCTCGCAGCATTGGATCTAAGTCCAAGACGAAAAAGTCTTATTCAGGCTAATCTCTGTGCCCCCGCGGTGGCCGATGCGCCTGTGGCGAACTTCGTTGCTCCACAGCAAGCATGCGTATTGCTTGGCAGCGTCGTTGAGTTCACCGACCTCTCCTCCAATTTTCCCACGTCATGGACATGGGAATTCGAAGGAGGAGATCCAAACATCTCAAACGATAGAAATCCTAGGGTGACCTACAACATCCCTGGAACTTTCAGTGTAAAGCTTACCGCAACGAATGCCATCGGCACATCTGACCCGCTTGTCATTGAAGATTATATCACAGTGTCGGAAGAAGGACTTTGCAATGAGCTTTCAAACTTCGAGGAAACCTATACGCCCTCTGTGTTGAAGCTTTCTGAATTCGGAAACTACAGTGGCTACCTGACAGGCCATAACAGCGCAGGAAGCAAAGGGTTTTCCGAATTTTTCGAAAACAGCTGTGGCTATGGCTATATCAGCGGGGCTTCCATACGATTTGGAAAAATTGCAGTTGCACACGAAGACGCTAAGATCAATGTCGTCGTGTGGTCAGCGCGAGGCGCCCAGGGTGGACCAAACCCAGTGATCGAAAGAAAGGAAGTATTGCTCAGACAGATCGAGGATGACGTCGCCAATGACAGAGCAACAACAGTAACCTTTGACCGCCTTACCCCTATCTTCAGCCGTCCTTTCCATATTGGACTGGAGATCACTTATGCCCAGGGTGATACCGTTGCTGTTACCTCATCGGCCAATGGCGAGGCGACAAATGCCACATCGTGGGTGCAGAATGCATCCGGCCAATGGCAGCTGTTTACGATCGCGTTCGGCGCCAATGTTGCCATGGATATTCAGCCCCTTGTGGGGGCTAACCCATCTGTGCAATTGTCAGCCTCCAAGCTTATTGTTTATCCTGGCGAAGAGGTTGTACTGAATGGACAGGGCGCCAGTATCTTTGTTTGGGACGCTGACGATGGTTCTGTACAGGACTTTACCGGACCGCAGCTGGTCGTGAATCCAACTGAACAAACCACCTATACTATTGTGGGCTCCGGATTGGATTTGTGCAATGCCACAGCTTCAACCACCATATACATCCGGGAATCCGTGGTCGGAATAGAGGAAACTTCAATATCCGGTGAGGTGAGCCTTTACCCTAACCCCTGGGCATCTTCCCCTACGATCGACATCGAAAATGACTATCGCGGTGAAGTTTCGGTCACGCTGCACAACTCCCTGGGCACAAACGTGATCGATCCATTATCACTTCAAAAGAGCACGCAATCCCTGCAGGTGACACTACCCTATGAAGCGGGTAACGCACGGCCGGGACTGTACTATGTTACCGTTGTGCTCGGAAAAACGCGTATCACAAAAAAATGGGTAAAACCTTAGCGGCAATTGAATTTCCGGCTATGCAATCATAAGCTTTGAATGTTGATGAGAGATGGCGGATGAATTAAAAGAATTAATTAAATTTAGATAGTTTAACTGTACTAACATGCGAAAATACTCAGTGTTGCTGTCAGCCTTTGTGCTGTTTACTTTGGGAATGATAATCTCATCGTGTAAGGATGATGACCCTCCTGCAAAACCTCAATTATCCTTTGAATTATCCGAATTGACCGTAAACGAAGCTGATGGCGAAATTGAAGTCAAGGTAGTGCTGGACAAGCCTGCCTCTGAAGACATAACTATTGATTTCTCCCTCGCAGGTACTGCCGTTGATGACGTAAGCGCTGGGACAACCCGCCCCGCCGACTACGAGATTGTTGGCGACCCCGGTGAGCTCGAGATCGCCGAAGGTGAAACTACTGGAATAATAACCGTAAGTCTTTATACAGACACCGACTTTGAGAGTGACCCCGAAACTATAGAGATCTCAATTGATGAAGTCGACAGTGAAGACATTGAGATAACAAGGAACGATGAGATCACCATAACAGTCGAGCAAGAAGATGGCTTGTTAATTGTATTAACATGGGGTACTGAAGCTGATCCATACACAGATGTCGACATGGATCTGCTTGTATGGTTTCCAAATAATGCCGGAGAGCTTCAGCCAACTAATCTCAGGGGATATGCCGAAACAAGCCCAACCAATTTAATAGGAGGAGTTAGTCCTACAATTGAATACTTCTTTCTTCCAGGAGTCATTGACGATGGAAGTTATGGGATATCTGCTATTTACTATGCGGGGACTGAGGATCCTATGAGCTTTGAAGTGCAATACGTTGAAATTGTCAATGGCGACGATGCAGCAACCGAAACTAAAGCGGCAACATATACACAGCTCAATATTAATGTCTGGGATGTAGAGGATGCGCCATCGCCTGTCCTAATATCTACATTCGATAAAGCTGGTGCCGATTTCACGAATTTCACGGAGATAGAAGTTCCTACGGAATTCAGCAGGGGCGGTATACCTGCAGATGTGCTTTCGAATTATAAGAGAGTTAAGGCCTCACCTGAACTTTCAACCAGAATAAAGCAATACCTCAAGAAATCTAAGTAGATCGCGTGAGGACAACATTAAAAAAGGCGACCCTACCGGATCGCCTTTTTTGATATTTGAAATTTGTCTTGAGTATGTTGCCATGGAAGGATCGATGTGGCGTGCCCATGCCAGGATGCCACCCTTGAGATTCGCGGCCGTTGTTGGTGTCCAATAAGAATTACTCACTACGCCCTTGTTGTGTGTTTTCAGGCTGACCGAGAACTTTTTCAATTTTGGAAGTGTAAAAACTGATTACGGAATTGAATTTTCTTCAAATAGCCAGTTTGAGTTTTTCCCTTTTCGCTATGAGCTTTTGAATGTTGTTAGCGATGGCTATTAGCATCCATTCGCCATTCACTTTGGCCAGACCCCTTAGATGGAACATTGTTATCAATTTGTTGAACTTGATATTGCCCCAAATAGGCTCTATGGTGCTCATTCTTTTTCTATAAATTTTTTTCCCCTCTTGGCTATCCAGAAGATTTCTTACTTTTTCCCTTAGAGGTTCACGTAAGTCTCGATTAATCTGTCTTGCATTGGCACTGGTACAGTCCATCTTTACAGGGCAAGTACTGCATTGAGTCCCTTTGTAAATTCTTAGTTTCTGTTTGCGTGTCCGACCGAAAGAAATCCCACTAAATATTAAATCTTTGCCCTTCGGACATAAGTATTTATCCGCTTCAGCATTGAAGGTAAAATTACTCTTGTCATAGGGTTGAGCTTTTAATTTGTCCCGATGTTCATATTCCTGATCTGGAATGTAGGCTGTCTTTTTTTGCGTGTCCATCCACTCGTAATTGGCATAGGAAGAATACCCACTATCGGCTAAAATAGCCTCAACCTGTTCTCCTGTATTTTGTTCCACCTGAGTGAGCAGGGGTATTAACTGCCCTTTATCACTGGCATTGGTACTTACATAGGCACCTACTAAAACACCATCTTCGCTAACGGCTCCCTGGCAGTTATAATTAGGCTTAAATTGGCCTGCTGACTTTATCAATTGAGCATCTCTATCTGTTAAATTAATCTTGTCACCCTCTCTGTTCTTGAGTTCTTCAATAGCTTCCAGTATCTTTTTTCTCAGCATCTCTTTTTTTTCTGATTTCTTTGGGAATTTCGTCACCTCGTTGATCCTGCAATTCCCTTTCCTCTTTTTCATTAATACGATCAGCCTCGCGAGTTAAAGCAGCAAGTTCATCTTCTACTTTCCCTAGCCATAGAAGATACTTATCCTTATTCATCATTTTCCTTGTCGATGCATTGGCCCTGATTTTTGTACCATCCAGGGAAACGGTACCCACACTGGCCATACCCAATTCTCTGCATAATTTGAGGACAGTTATAAAATAGCCTTCAAAGCTTTTAATGTTGTCTTTTCGAAAATCATTGATGGTCCGGAAATCCGGCTTATGCATCCCCGTTAAATACATCCAGGCTGTATCCGTTTCGCACTTTGCTGCTATTTTCCTCCCCGAAAGCGTTCCTGTAGCATACCCATAGATCCATAACTTGATCAGAAGTTTTGGATGGTAGCTTTTTTGACCTTGATAGCTATAGTGCTCTTCTATCTTTCTTGTATCAAAAGTATCTACGATCTCACTGATCACTCGCGCCAAATGACCTTCTGGAATAAAATCTCCGATGGCGGGTGGCAATAAAAATAGCTGATCGTTCTGGATGGATTTGAATTTGCTCTGCATGACTCAATATCCGAAAATCCTACATTATTTAATAGTTCTCGGTCAGCCTGAAAACACACAACAAGGGCGTAGTGAGCAGTCCTCATCGGATGCCAGACTAAATAAGTTCTCGGTCAGCCTGTTTTCACCAACAAGCGCACTCACGTGGAGTACTGTCCTACTAACATCATCGTAGGCGGAAAACTTTATGCGATTGGATAGTCGTTTGAAAAGATAAGATATTAATTCTAATGATTTGTCCCTTGTCTGCTATCCAATTGCGCAGGTTTGTCCCGCCAGGGCGGGACAAAGGCGACGCTCCAAGTGCTCAAAGGAAATACAGTTACCGTAAATCCAGTGATCAACATTGTTGGTATTCTCTGTCTGCCTGAAAACATCAACAAAGGTGGTGAAAAACGAAAACTTTGTAAATCCGGAAATTTAAGTTGGTAAAAATTGAATCCAATCTAGCCTGGAAACGTTGTTTCTGATCATGAGGCCATTTTTTGTTAAGTCACTTTTAACTCGGTCGTCTAAATACATATAGAGACCATATAGAGACCTTATAGAGACCTTATAGAGACTTTGTCTCAACATCCACTCGGATTCCTCTTTGATTCTCCCTTAAGTCTCTGTTGGAATGCCATCTCGCTGACACAGAATCCCTATTGTGCTTGTAGTGCTTATTGGGAATACAATGAACATAATTTCACGTCGTCGTGGAATCCCCGAGACGGGAGACTTCTATGCGGTGATATGAGAAGTACTTCGCAATTTTGGAGGCATGCTCAGTGTAACTCATGGTTTTCCCTGTGCAACTCTGCGCATAGCTTGGCTTCAGGTTTTATCCGAGTTGATCCATCGGGAGACTGACGAGCGATGTCACACCGAATTAATAGTTCTCGGTCAGTGTGTTTTTTCACCAGCAAGCGCACGGCCGTGAAGACCTACTTAGGGCAACCCCTCAGATGTTTAGCATAACGTGATTTTAGTATGTGCATCCTAATCGGCTATCCAATTGCGCAGGTTTGTCCGCCAGGGCGGGACAAAGGCGGCGGGTGTAGTTCTTATCAAAACATCAAAGCTAAAAAAAGCAATGTCGAATGTCGCACGCCGAATGTCGATTCAGATTGATGGGCTAAATATGATCTCGGATCAATACGTAGCCATAGAAGGATCGATGTCGCGCGCCCATGCTAGGATACCACCCTTGAGATTGTAGAGATTGGTAAAGCCGTGGTTTTTTTCAAGCCATTGAACCATGTTTCCACTTCTTGCGCCGCTCCTGCATTGAAGGATCACCTTTTTGTTGCGATCGATCTTGTCTACACTGTGGGGTATATCTCCCTGAGGTATTAATTCGCCTTCAAGGTTGCAGATGTCATACTCGTGGGGCTCACGTACATCGATCAGCTGAAAATCAGCCCCCGAATCTTTCAACTGCTTTAATTCCTGAACTGTGATCTCTTTCATGTTATACTATTTCTAATTCTTATCCATTAATGCTAAAATCCGCCAAATAGTTTCAGGCAGGTTCTTTTAATGATTTGATGATTTATTGATTGGATGATTGACCCAAATCATCAAATCGCTAAGTCATTAAATCACGAACTGGCCCTGATCGCCTGATCTATGTCTCCAATAATATCTTTGATGTCCTCCAACCCTACCGCGATGCGTATCAAGCCAGGCATGATGCCTACTGCTGCACGCTCGTCGTCTGACAACTTGGAATGCGTTGTCGACGCGGGATGAATGGCAATCGTACGTGTATCCCCAAGGTTAGGTGTATGGGATATCATCTTCAGCGCGTTCAATACTTTCCTGCCCTGATCCAGGCCATTTTTCACCTCGAATGAAACCAGTCCACCGCCTTGTTTCATTTGGCGGCGAGCAAGTTCATATTGTGGATGAGAAGGCAGGAAAGGATATTTTACACGGATCACTTCCTTGTTTGATTCCAGATAGTTCGCGAGCGCCAGTGCATTTGAACAATGCCGGTCCATTCTCACTGCCAGTGTCTCAAGGCTTTTTGAAAGGAGCCATGCATTGAAAGGCGACAACGTAGGGCCTGTGTGTCGGGTAAAAAATCGTATCTCCTTGATAAGCGCTTTTGTTCCCAGGATGGCGCCGGCTATGACGCGACCTTGACCGTCGATGAATTTTGTAGCCGAATGAGTAACGATGTGTGCGCCATACTTGGCCGGATTCTGCAGATAGGGTGTTGCAAAGCAGTTGTCGACGTTAAGTATAAGATTATACTTTTTCGCGAGCCTGCCCAGCCATTCCAGATCGAGAATATCCAGCGCAGGATTCGAAGGGGTCTCCACAAAAATCATCTTTGTGTTAGATTGGATCTTAGCTTCCCATTCTTCCGGCGCGGTAACATCAGCATACGTATGTGTTATTCCGAAACGGGGAAAGATCGTATTCAGTATCTGATGTGTTGATCCGAATACGGAACGGCAGGCGAGTACGTGGTCGCCCGTACTTAGCAGGGCTGCCATACTGCTGTACATAGCCGCCATCCCAGAGGAAGTTGCAACGCCATCTTCAGTTCCTTCAAGGAGGCAAAGCTTGGCTATAAATTCATCAGGGTTGGGATTTGAATACCTGCTGTAAATGGGGCCGGGTATCTCATCAGCGAACATGGCACGCGCCTGTTCGGCGTCCTCAAAAATAAAGCTTGATGTCAGGTATAATGGCACGGAATGTTCACGATGCGCTGTCCTTTCATACTGACCTCGAATGGCGATTGTCTCAAAATTCTTCTCTTCTTCCATGTAATCGATTAATAAATAATAGGACGATGCAAAATTTAGGCAAGATACCCGCAAATCACGGGATAATCTCGAAGCTGTGGGTGATTGTAGCTTTAGACGCAAGGGTTTTTGCCACGGAGCAATACTTATCAACTCCCAATACAACAGCCTTCTGAACTTTATCTTCGTCAAGGTTGCCATAGAACCGGAAATGGAGGTGCGCCTCAACAAATAAAGAAGGGACAACGTCTTTCTCCCGCTCACCCGTTATCGTAACCTTAATGTCGCGCAACGGCTGTTTCTGTTTCTTGAGGATATTGATGATGTCGATGGAACTGCACCCTCCTAGGCCAGCTAATAATAATTGCATCGGACGCATCCCTTGATTGGTTCCCCCTATGTCGGGTGAAGCATCAATATGCACAGCATTGCCCTGCTCATTTGTGGCTTCCATGTGGAAACCGTCATTCAAACGATTTAACTCTATTTTCATCATTCATTTCAGCCCTTGGCCAGATTAAACTGCCGGCAATCATTGCCAGTAAACTTGATAACGTAGCCGGCACCAGACTCGGCCACGATGTCTCATAAATTTCAAAGATAATCCATGTCACAATACCAAGCACCATTGAAAGAAGTGCGCCGGCACTACTTGCTTTTTTCCAATAAAGCCCGAGGCAGAGCGGAACAAACAAAGACACCAAGCTCAGTATAGATGATTCCCCAACAAGCTCATAAATATCAGAACGGATACATGCCATGACCGTGGCGCATGCGCTGAATAAAAGAACGGACGCTTTTGTGATCAGCAGGAATTGTTTGTCTGTGAGCTTGTTCTTCATCAGTGGCTTTACGAGGTTTTCTGAAAAGATCGACGCAGGTGCCAGAATAGCAGAGCTGGTGGTGCTCATGATCGCTGAAAGCAATGAACCAAAGAATAGGATCTGTACCCCCAGGCCAGTATGGAGCATGACCATATTCGGAAGAGCAAGCTGTGTATCTCCCGCTAACTCACCAGGATAAAGATGCTTGATGCAAAGACTAATGAAAAGCGGCAGCATCGCGATCGTCAGATACAGCGCTGCTGCGATATAGCATGACCATTCGGCCGTTCTGGCGGAACTGGAGGACATCCCCCGTTGAAATACATCCTGTGAAGGAAGAGACCCCAATCCGAGAACTGACCATGCCGCGAGATAAGACACGATCTGCTTAAAGTCCGGGTCAGGAAAGAAACGCAGATTTTCAGGCTCAATCGCCGAGATTACACTGCTGGCGCCTCCGGCACTTTCAGCGAGTACTACCGCTAGGACGACAAGGCCAAGGATAATAATAATACTTTGAATAAAATCTGTAACGGAGATCGCCCACATGCCCCCGATGTAGGTGTAGATGGTTACTACCACAGCGCTGATCACGATGCCTTGCCAAACTAAAATTCCGATGACCACATTAAGGATGAGTCCCATGGCGACAAGTTGAGCGGCGATGTAGCCCAGGTAAGGGAGGGCGAGAAAGATGGATGATACTAACTCAATCTTGTGGCCATAACGTACCTTGAAAAAATCTCCGAGGGTGATGAGATTCATGGCGTATAGCTTTCGGACAAAGAATAATCCGAAGAGCAGGAGGCATAGCGCAGCTCCGAATGGATCTTCTATCACGTTGTAAAGTCCGCCCTCCAGAAATCGCGACGATGCGCCAAAAACGGTTTCAGAACCGAACCACGTAGCAAATAATGCCGCCGAGCTCAGCGCAAGTGGCAGGCTTCGTCCGGCAAGCATGAAGTCACCAGAGGTCTTAACCCGGCGGGATGCCCAAACGCCGATCAACACCGTCAGTATAAGATAGATGATGATAGAGGCGAGTAACAATCGATACGTTTAGACTATTGAAGTCTAAATGTAAAAAACAGAGTGAGTTTTTCAATACGGCAGCCGGTACACTACTTCTTTTTCTTTAATTGAAATGTCCGCGTCACGTTAAACCCAAGATGAATATCACCACCAAAAAAATCATCACGGGTCTCCGTTATAAATGCGCGTTCCGTCAGGCCGATGGCATTGGTCAACAGCAGCTGGAAGACGTGGCCACCTGTCTCGATGTCGATACCCAAGGAAAGCGCATTATACTGCTGCTGGTCGTCGAGAAGATCGTCATTGTCCGGGCTGCTAAAGTTATGATAGTACTCGCCTGTGATAGCAAGGCTTCGTGTTATTTTGATCCTGCCTCCTAGCCCAAGGGCAAACTGTGTATTCTCCTCATAGGTCTCAACGACGTTCTTGTGCACAATCGTCGGCATGAGCTGAAGAGAGAAATTTGTGGAGAACTTGCGGGCAATAAGAAGCTGACCAGTATAAGAGATCCTGTCAACATTCTCAAACTCAGGAGAAACATCACTGTTCTCCTTTGGAGAAAATTTGTAGGCCATGCCACCTAACGCGGTGACCGAGAAAGGAAAGTTCTTTACGCCTTTGCTTTGTCGCAGCGCTTTGAATTTGAGATATCCGTCCATGGTTTTGTCTGTGGAGTTTCTGGCAATGCTAACGGAAAGCCTATCTGTAATTCCATAGTCCAGACCAAGACGGACGTATGCCTGGTCAAGCCCGAACATTTCATACGCGCCGCCACTAATGAGACCAAAGCGGTGACCGAAAATGAATTCCAGTGAGCCGGCGTTTTTGGTTTCAATTGTGTGACCATTACCCAGCCGGGTGCCTTTGAATGTCGCAAAGGCGTATTCAGTTTCCGGCTTTGCATCCTTTTCCAATTCGCCCAACAGATCGTTCTGTGCAAGTACAACGATTGGGCTAAGCAAAATAATCGAGAGTAGTATTTTTTTCATAATTGTGGGTTATAAGGGCCTGTACGCTAAATCAATTGTCACCTCTACCTGCTGGGCTATATTCTCCCAAACAATTTGAGGAACCTTTATGTTGTAGTCTGTAAGTTTTACGATAAATTTTGACTTAATGGAAAGTTTATTGCCATTGACCTCAATTATTCCGGGAACATCGATGTTCTGTGTAATACCATGAATAGTCAGCTTGCCGCTGGCCTTCACCTCCTGCTTCCCTCCTGCCGAAAAACTGAAACCAGTGATCTTTCCCTGAAACGACGACTTAGGAAACTTTTCCGTTTCCATGTACTTTTCATTAAAGTGCGTCTGCATAAGCTTATTGGCAAACTGAAAGTCCTTGACATTCATGAGATACGCGATATCGCCGCTCACGACATCAAAAATGCTGGTCACCTTTTCGTTGCCCGCCGTAATATCCTCGACAACACCATCCGAAAAGAAAGCGATCCTGGACTTATCTGCAAAGAATCGCTGTTGGGCAAAGCATGTCCAGGCCTGGCAAAGTGCGATCAGCGGCAAAACTATTTTTAATAGATTTCTGACCATAAGCGATCCTTTTTTTATTTTGTCTTATAGGAAAAATCAACCGATACCTCTACCTGTTCAGCAATATTCTGCCAAACCAATTGAGGGATCTCGATCTTGTAGTCTGCCAGCGTCACGATGAATTTCGACTTCATCATCAATTTTCCATTCTCCATTTTTACAGTGCCAGGTACATCAATTGTTTTGGTTTCGCCGTGAATGGTCAACTGTCCTTTAGCACGAACATTCTGTATTTGAGTCGACTTCGCATCAAACCCGCTGAGCGTTCCCTGAAATGTTGACCTCGGATATTTCTCCGAGTTCATGTAGCGCTCATTAAAATGTTCTCTCATCAATGACTTTGCAAACAGAAACTCTTTGATCGGAATTGAAAAGGCGATCTCACCAGTTTCAGCATTGAAAAGACTTGTGGACTTCTTGTTCTCTGCTGTTATATCTTCAATAGCGGCGTCGGAAAAGAAAGTTACCGTACTGGCATGGGTAATGTATTTCTGCGCGCCGGCAATAGTTACCGCCGCCGTCAGGAAAAATGTTAACCAGCCCTTGATCATGGATCAATTGTCCTGAGCGCCTTGCTCAACCCAGCAAACAAGCAGACGGATCTGGTCATCTGTAAGCGATCCGATTTTTGGCATGTGCCCCGCTGTCCCTACGGGTCTGGTGACACGGTCCTTCACCTGCGACGCATGTCCCTGAAAGTTGTTGAACACACGCCAGTCGAGCGCTGGTCCATTGCCTCCGTTGTGGCAACCTCCATCTCCGGTAATGGCACATTTCGTATTGATGATAGGCTGAATATCCGTGTCAAAGCTTACTTCCTGAAACGTCGTACAACTGAACTCATCAGGGGCAGGTAACGTATGATCAACGCAGGATTGAGTAATGAGAAAAATCAATACGATCGCAAAAACAAATGAGCGAGATATGGGAAAACTTCTTTTCATAGACAAAAGGTAGCAAATGAACAGGAGTTCCGAAAACCATATGGTGCAACATGTAAAAATTATAAGTCACGAATTTCGAGACAACTGGTTAGTCCTGAGTTCTTGGTTAGTCGTTAGTAATTTAGAATTCAGGATTCTTAAATACTCAGGACTAAGGACTAACGACTAAGGACTAAAAATGAAAATCCCCCGAAGTCCTTGACGACGGGGGATAATCAATTGTCTATAGTTGGCTTTAATCTGTATCGAAGATAATCAGCAATCCAAATATTGGCTCACTTGAATCGTCAATTGGAAAATAGTCACGGATGAATTTGCAGATTGAACAGTTAGAAGGAAATACAAAGGCTAGAAAGTGAAAATCCCCCAAAGTTCTCGACTAAGGGGGATTGTCATGTCTATAGTTGGCTTTAATCTGTTTTAAAGGTAAAATAAAATATTGTTAATACAACCGTTTGCAGAGGAAAATGTTACAAAACCCCAAAATTCTTTAGTTTTTGCCCTTAAGCTGTCTTTTTTAACCGAATCTGGTGTCAGATAATTCCGCTTTATGCGCTCTTTTAATTGGGATTTTGAGCCAGGGAACGTGGTCCTTCGACTAATATCGTAGCTGGCATAGCCCAGCAGAATAACGAATGCGACTGCCCCGACGACGAACCATTTCTTTGCCCGTGACATACGTCAGACGAATTCGAGGACCTTGTCTGCGAGCTTCACGTTGTCTGACAACAACTCATAGAATTGATCCTTGTTGAACTTGAGGATCACAACATCGCCTTCAGCGATGACAAGGTTGGTATTGACAAAATTTGGTAAGCCTAGCATCTCGCCGATGAATTGATCTGGTCCGAACACCGCACTTTGCTCACCCTGATGGAAGTAGTTTACATGACCCGATACGATGAGATAGAAGTTATTATTGAGCTTTTCATCCAGTATGAGTGAATCCTTGCCCTTCAACCTTATCTCTTCGCTGAAATCGGAAAGATGCGAAAGCGTAATACCCGGAACGTTCTCAAAGAAGCTCAGCTTCTGGAAGAATAATACTATATCAAATCGCGTCATCCTTCTGTTGATGAATAATAAGCGCGTCGAGCTCCTTTTTTGATACCTCCCCCAACCTCTTTGTGTTTTCGTCATAAACTTCGGGGCTATGCTGATATAGTGCCCAGGCAGAAACCTCGCGTATGAGCCGATCGGGGTTGAATAACTGCGCGATCAGATCGAGTTTGAAATCGTTCACACGTTGAATTCCTATTTGATATAGGACACACGCTTTTGTCCAGCGATTTGATTGCGCAAAATCGCGGTTGATCAGAAATTTCAGGACGAGTTTGTCGTCAAGCTTTATCCTTGGATAAAATCCTGCAGCCGATTAGTGCGTTCAGTATCCGAGAGGTCATCGAGGATCGGAATAACACGCTGCTTTAGTTGTTCCGACAGAAATACATCAAGCAACTCTATAGCATATGTAATACCTTCAGCAGTACCACTGTCGATGTTCTCTTTAACGAGCTGTATTGACCGGGTATCATATAACATCGTAAGCAGCATATACATGTGATCGATATCATTCTGGATTTCCCAGCGCAAAGCCGATTTGATCTGCTCGCTGAATCCCTCTTCTCCCACCTCCAGAACGGCGCTGATGTTCCAACTGATGTCTGCAATGTCAGACTCGATGGCATACTTGATGCGTGTGATCTGAGAAATCCCCGCCTTGAATCCGCATTCCCCTAAGGAAAGAAGTACCTGTGAAACAATGATCTTATTAGGATAGTCTATTTTGCCCCACAAGATCTCTCTGGCACGTTGCCCTCCGATCCGTCCAATGACCTGCATGATCCTTAGCATCATTTGGGTACTCTGGCCACTCCGGTAGAATGCCGCTTCCAATGGATTCAGGGTGTCGGCGCCAATAAGCACAAGCGCATTCATGGCCTGATTACCAAAAACCGGATTCCCAAGATTCTCGATAAGGGTATTCACGATCTCGGGATTGTTCTTCTTGATAGATGTCTTGATTGCCGTATTTCTTACCGTGGGCTCGTGTCATTGAGTAGCTCCATCAGGAATGATGTGCATTCATCCTTCGATGTGTGCAACAATAACTCGGCGGCATAGTGCCGGTCATTTGCACTGGTGGACCTGGTAAGCTTCTGAATACGCGACTTGGTGATATCTCCTCCGTTATCAATGATGTACTGAAGTTCCGCTTTGCTCAGGACGTTTTTTTCTCCACCGATCACCTTTGATTCATCAATTCTGATCACATATTGATCCGAGACCGAAAGTCCTTTCAATTCATTCATTCTCTCCTGGGCATAGTGTCTTGCAGCCTCATCTTCATTCTTCATGAGATTGTTGGCCCACACAGGTATCTGGGCCGCGTTGATCTTTTCCAACAGCTTGAACTGAAGATCGCTTTGCTCGCCAATGGCGTATTAAGCATGTTCTGCAGTCGCGTCGTTATTTGCGCAAATCCCCTTTCCAGCTTCTCCTGTGTTGAATCTGAACCTTCTGTACCTTCCAATTTCAACCTGATCTTTTGCCGGTAACCGTTGTAGATCTTATTAACAACAATGAAGTAGACAGACGCCAGTATGATCAGGAGAATTGAAATGTGAACGATGTTAAAAAACGGAACGAACGCCAGCCCGAATATCATTAAGCCTCCAATAAATCTGGCACTCTCGTTCACCAGCCCTTCCACTTTGGACTGAATGCTGAACCTTATGCGGCTGTCAAGTGGAATGAAGAAAAGTTTGAAGACAGGATTCTCGAGCGATTCCCGTAGCGTCCAGTTAAACAATCGGCTAAGGGAAACAAACAGGAAAAAGTAAATGAAGCCCGTTGGCGTAATACTCTTCTCGAATCCGAAAAATGTTCCGGTAACAATTGATCCCACCGAGAAGATGATCATGATGACCGGAAGGATGAATAGCGAGATCCTCAGGCCATAATTGCTGATGATGCGTTGATTCACAAAGGTCTGCATGATAAGACTTATACCATAGACCGCACCGATGAAGAACGAGTTGAAATTTGTAAGGTCCCTTAAATCAGGATACATCTCCGTCAGCAGCCGCTGAAAAGAATACTGGCTGAATACGAACATCACCATTGATATCAGCAGGAAAACTGAAAGCAGAACGATAAAATTATCGCCGAAGATCCTGGTGATCCGTGACTCCCTTCGAATGGCAGGACTCACCTCGCGTGGGTCATTCTTAGAGATGGTGAACACATTAGAGATGATGATCATCAGCACGGAAACCACAGCAATGCTTATTGCACAAACCAGCAGATAGTTTGATGTGTCATGAATGTATTGTGTGGAGATAGGTATGGCAACCAGTGTAGCCAGGATCGCCGCGATGAGCTGACCTGTGTCTATCCACCCAATGATGCGCTTTGACTGACGAAAATTGAAAAGCCTTCCGAAAATACCCCAGAAGCTTAGGAGCAGCACGGCCGTGATGGGTCCGGTCATGCAGTACAGCGCATATATATAATGATCTCTGTACTGCTGATCACCATAGTGCATCAGCCAGTAAAGGCCAAGCGTAAACATGAAGATCATTACCACACTGCCCAGCGCGAGCGTCGTGAATTTGATCCAGCTCTGGGCGGTAGAGAACAGGGCCGTCGTAATAATACCCATTATCCCAGCCAGGAGGAACGCTTTGTCAAGCTGCTGGCCAAGCCGGCTCAGAAAAAGGGAATCTGCTGTTACCTGGTAGGTAGCGATGAAAACTCCCATGAAAAATCCGGTGCAAAGCATTAGCACGATCTGCTTCTGCTCTTGAGTCTTGATTTGGAGTGCAGCTATAAAACGATTAGCCATAGCAAAATCTAAATATAGCAATAAACTACCCGGATAGGCCCTTGACGGCCTGCCTGATGCGTATTGGAACGGCTAAACAACTATTTCTTAGCTATACTATCTTTTTTAGCAGGTACTCCAGACTTCTCCTGCTTATACGCTTCATTCAGACCTACAATAACATCCTGGGAGATGTCAAGTGCCTCGCCGGCAAACATTACGTCGCTGGACTGGTCGAATTTCAAAACAAACTGAAGCCCCTTGTCCTCACCATATTTCTTCAGGAAGACTG
Source organism: uncultured Cytophagales bacterium (assembly GCA_963845845.1). Taxonomy (GTDB): domain Bacteria; phylum Bacteroidota; class Bacteroidia; order Cytophagales; family Cyclobacteriaceae; genus Chryseolinea. The sequence continues at coordinate 14,647 of CAWJTP010000014.1, read as the reverse complement.
TTACGCGATCATAAAGTTCTTTGTTCAGCTTCTGTTCCTCTTCCATCAACTGTTGACTAAGTGTCTGCTGGAACATCTGAAGGTTCTGCTGTTTCTTACCAAGGTCCTCCTCTGTTGCCCGAACCTGTCCAAGTGTCATGGACGACACGTTTCGTTGATAAGCTGCAATCTCATTCTGGAGTCCTTGCGCTCTGTTTCTATAGTCCTGATCCATTTTTTTGGTCTTCGCTTCCAACTGGAGCCGATTGAACTTCAGGTATTCGTAATGCTTTAGCACGCTATCTGATTTGATGTAGGCAATTTTCAGATCACCCACGTCAGTTGAGGACGACGATGCTGGAGATGGCTTTCCCGATGCAAAATGGAGATAAAACAGGATTGCTACTGCCAACAGCAATACGACGTTCAGGATTAGGGACAAATTCTTCATTCTTCTTTTGTTTAATGCCGCAAATATGTACAGAATTTAAGAATTGACAGAGTTCATTACAAAGAAACTACTGCAATTGTCTAATCAGTTTCCTGATCGTGGGCCTGGAATGAATACATAGTCTCATCCAGCGACAGGTTATCTTCGTTAAAATCCTTGATAAATTTCACAATAACTTGTGGTGTTACTTTTTCCACATGAAGTCCGACGTCCAGGCTAATGCCAAAAGGAACATGGACATCCTGATCGACGTGCTCCCTGACCTTTATCGCTTCCTCTTCTTCAAGCTCCATGATCACCTCAGCCATGAACATACCCACTTCCTCCTCCATGGGATCGGGAGCTGAATCGCTTTCTTCGTCTTCAATTGCTATTTTCTTATACTGGGGAAATTGCTTCAGTGCACGGGCTTCTGCCGCTTCATACAGTTCGCTTTCATGATTAAGACGCAGTGTGTATATAGCCGTATCATAAATTACTTCTTTGCTATCAAAGGTTCCAATAAAATAGAAATGAGCGTATTCCTCAGTCTGTTCATCCTTGTCATCAAACAAAAAATTACGACCTTCTGCATTCATCCTGGCGCGGTATACAGCAATAGTATCCGTATCATATCCTTTATTTTCTTCCTTGCCTGACATACTTCAATGTGTCTTTAATGTTAATTTAACTATAACCGGATCGTCTGATCACTCCTTGAACCACTGGGCATACATTGGATAGTTCTTTGCAGTCCGTTGTATGACAGCTTTCAGCTCTTCGCTTGTATTGTTTATCTTTTTAGCAGGCGTTCCACCATAAACGCTTCCCGCCTCAACGTGTGTTCCAGGAAGTACCACCGCCCCCGCTGCAATTACTGAATTGGACTCGATCACTGCATCATCCATTACAATTGCTCCCATACCGATAAGCACGTCATCGTGAACTGTACACCCATGAACCACGGCGTTGTGGGCAATCGATACATTGTTACCGATCACCGTTTTGGCGCGTTGATAAGTACAATGGATCACGGCGCCATCCTGGATATTGGTATTGTCTCCAATGGTGATAGAATGGACATCTCCCCTTATCACAGCATTGAACCATACGGTACAATTCTCGCCCATGATCACCTCTCCCACAACCGTGGCGTTATCGGCAAGAAAACAGTTGTTCCCAAACCTGGGTGCGATGCCCCTTACAGACCTTATCAATGCCATAGAAATAAAAATTGCGTCGAAAGCTACAACACCATAGGTTAAAACTTAAATCCACATGACAATATGTCATTGAGAACAATAAAAATCTTTATTTTTGCGACTTGATCAGCGGGCAATGGATTTGATTAGCGACTTAGATATTATTAGCGGCCAGGAATTGGAGGGTCTTCAAACGATTCACGTCACTGCGAACCAGAATTCCGGAAAGGCGCGCAAACTGTACATAGAAAGCTATGGCTGCCAGATGAATTTTTCTGACAGCGAGATCGTAGCGTCTATACTCAGTAAGAGTGGCTTTGATACCACCGCCGACATCCATCAGGCGGATATTATTTTCCTTAACACCTGCTCCATTCGCGATAAAGCAGAGCAAACGGTGCGAAATAGGTTGCTGCATATGAACGGGCTTAAGCGTAACAGGCCCGACCTCATGATCGGCGTTCTCGGATGTATGGCCGAACGGCTCAAGACCAAGCTTCTTGAGGAAGAAAAGATCGTTGACCTTGTAGCCGGCCCAGATGCCTATCGCGACCTGCCCAATCTTATTGACAGAGTTGACGAAGGCAATAAGGCAGTAAATACTTTTCTGTCAAGGGAAGAAACATACTCGGATATCGATCCGGTCCGGCTTAACTCAAACGGTGTTACGGCTTTTGTTTCGATCATGCGAGGCTGTGACAACATGTGCACGTTCTGTGTCGTGCCCTTTACCCGGGGGCGTGAACGAAGCCGGGATCCTCATTCAATTGTTTCCGAAGCCACAGAGCTTTTCATAACGGCTATCGCGAAATAACGCTGTTGGGACAGAATGTCGATTCATACAAATGGAGCGAGGAACAAAACAACAAAGCCTGGATAGAAAAGCAGGGGATCACGCAAGTGACAACCTTTGCCGAACTACTGGAAGCTGTTTCACAAATAAGCCCCGATCTAAGGATACGATTCTCAACGTCACATCCTAAAGACATCACCGATGATGTGCTTCATGTTATGGCCAGGTATGAGAACATCTGCAACTACATCCACCTGCCGTTGCAAAGCGGTAGTACCCGGATCCTGGAACTGATGAATCGTGGTTATTCACATGAATGGTATCTGAATAAAATACTGAAGATCAGAGAGATATTAGGTGAGGATTGCGGGATCTCTTCAGATATGATCACGGGCTTCTGTTCAGAATCCGAGGAGGAACATCGTGACACGCTGCTAATGATGGACAAAGTGAAATTTGATTTCGCGTATATGTTCTGCTATTCAGAAAGACCCGGAACGCTCGCCGAAAAAAAATATCAAGGACGATGTGGCCGAGGTGACTAAGAAGAAGAGGCTTGAAGAAATCATTGACAGACAAAGAAAGCATTCGCTGGAGCGAAATTTACGGGATGTCGGTAAAAGTTTATAAGATCCTCGTTGAAGGATATTCCAAAAGATCCAACGATTTTTTGCAGGGAAGAAATACCGCCAATAAAGTAGTGGTGTTTCCAAAAGAGAATTTTCAGAAGGGCCAATACGTTAATGTTCTGTAGAGGAGTGCACAGGCGCAACTTTAATCGGCCAGGCCGTAAAGTGACTCCTGATTGGCTAATCGTTAATGAACCCGAAAGGGAAAGGAAAAAAATGGCAATTACAGATTCAGAGATACAAAGTGTTAAACAACGATTCGGAATTATCGGGAACTCCGCGCTGCTGAACAACGCGGTGAGTGTAGCGATGCAGGTGGCGCCAACGGATATGTCGGTGCTGATCACCGGCGAAAGTGGTAGCGGTAAGGAGTCATTTTCAAAGATCATACATCACCTCAGCCCACGAAAGCATGGCCAGTTCATCGCGATAAATTGTGGATCAATACCAGAGGGTACAATTGATTCCGAGTTGTTTGGTCATGAGAAAGGGTCTTTCACGGGTGCGCATGAGGCACGTAAAGGCTATTTCGAGGTTTCAAATGGCGGGTCTATATTCCTGGATGAAATTGGTGAAATGCCGTTGGGTACCCAAGCCCGTTTGCTACGTGTGTTGGAGAATGGAGAGTTCATTAAGGTAGGGTCGTCCAAAGTTCAGAAAACTGACGTCCGGGTAGTGGCTGCTACCAACATAAACCTGATGAAGAACGTTGAGGATGGCAAATTCAGGGAAGATCTTTATTACAGATTGAGTACCGTGCCCATCTATGTGCCGCCGCTGCGCGAAAGAGGAAAGGATATTGAATTGTTGTTCAGGAAGTTTGCTTCCGATTTTGCCGAAAAGTATAAAGTCAAACCGATCTCATTGACGGACGACGCTAAGGAAGTATTGCTTCAATACAGGTTCCCGGGTAACATCAGGCAGCTAAAAAATCTTGTCGAGCAGATCTCCGTATTGTCGTCAGAGAACAAGGAAATTAATGGCGAAGATTACGGCAGTACGTTCCAAAGGAGACCACACTGCCGGCGTTGTACAAGACGAGCTATTCTGAAAAAGAAGGTCTTTCGGAAAGAGACATTCTTTACAAAGTCCTGTTCGACATGAAAAAGGATTTCAACGACCTGAAAAAGCTCGTGCTCGATACGTTCTCGAATCCTGCAAAAGCATCGCAGCTCGCAAAGGATCACCCTGCACTGTTCGACGGTATCCATGAAGACACAGAGTCAACAGACAATGCAGTTGTTCTGAACCTTTCGCCTGGAGAGCAATCCGGTAACGGGCATGTAGAGGATGTTCATGATATCACGCATGAGGCCGAAGATGATTCGCTTTCTATCGAAAAAAAGGAAAAAGAACTTATCATCCGTGCTCTGAGAAAGAACAGCAATAAACGTAAATATGCGGCACGCGATTTGGGTATTTCCGAGCGAACACTCTACCGCAAAATCAAGCAGTATGACCTTGAAGATTAATGATCAGTTTAGCATAGAGGCTATACGGGTGATATGGGTGCTTGCACTAATGCTGGTGTCGGATTCCTGCGGCATGAAGGTGGGATACTCCATGAGCGGCCAGTCAACACCAGCAAAGACAATTACCATTACGGAGTTTTATAACAACACCGACCTTGGCGCCGCGAACATCGGTCAGACCTTCACAAACCAGCTTAAGAACTACTTTATCCAGAACTCGAGCGTTGCTGTTGTAGCTGAGGAGGGTGAACTGTTGATTGAAGGCGAGGTATCTGACTTCAGGATCAGCGCTATTGCGCCTGTGGCTGCAAATAATCCGAACGGAATAACCCAGGCGTCTTCCACTCGGTTAACTATTACGGTTAAAGTGAGTTACGTCAATACGTTAGATGAAACCATGAGCTTTTCGGACAAAAGTTTCTCGTTTTATAAGGATTTTCCTAACGAGCAAAACATCACTGATGTCGAAGAGCAGTACACTCGGCAGATTTTTGAGCGCATCGTCAACGACATCTTCAATGCCACGGTGGCCAATTGGTAAAATTTCTTATTTTTACCATTCAGCTGATATTTGCCTGTGGAAAAAGAGCTCTTCATCGACGTTTTGAAACATTATTCCAAAAGCTCTGAGAATGAGGCACTCACTGTCATTTCCTTAAAGGAAAGCTTTCCATTCAGCCAGGTTCTGCGCATTCTGGCAGCGCGTGTTAGCAAAGATCATAATCTGGAGGGTCAAAACCACCTGTTACAGCAGGCTGCCGTCTATGCGGCTGACCGCGGAATTCTGAAAGCTGCCCTGGGTGAAGAGCCCTTGATTGCAGCTCCACCCCCCAGGGATTTGACTCCCAATGGAATGAGTTCGTTTAAGGCTTCGAAAGAGACGTACCAGTCGCGCCAGGCAGAAGTAGGTTCGGTCAGTTTTAAAGCCGAGCGGAAGGGAGAATCCATTCCCAGCCCGGTAGTCGAAGAACCGGTTAGTCATCCGGCCGAGATGCCAACGGCGGTGCGGTAGAAACCCTAAATACGCAAGAAGCTAAAGCGATTTCAATTGTGGAAGCCATTCAGGTAGTTCCCATAGCCGATCCTGTCTCCACAGACGTTGGTGAGGCCAGCGTTGCAGATCAGGTAATGAATGATCTTGAACGCCTCAACGAGCTCAAGCAGAACTTTGAGGCGCTCTTTACCGCCCAGCAGGCGGCCAGAAAATTGGAGAATCTGAAAAATTCCAGCCCCGTGGAAACCACCCAGACCGATGAGGATCAAACAACCCACAAGTCCAAGCGTGAACGGATCATTGAGCTGGCTAAGGCCAGAGATGCTGAACAAAAGGTTGAGGAGACAATTACCACCGAGCGGAAATCGCCTTTAAACAGGAATGTAAGCAAGACTATCATAGATGAGATAGCCAACAGCAAACAAGAGATTGAACCTGAAAGCCAAAAGCAAAAGGAGCAGATCCGGATGATCGATCAGTTCATCAAGACACAGCCGTCAATTTCAAATTCAAAGGAAAAGATGATAACGGTGCCTGAAGGCGATCTTGCTACCATCAAGACAGGCGACTTTACAGATAACATTGTGTCAGAAACTCTTGTTGAGATATTGCTCAAGCAGGGAAAGAAAGACAAGGCCATAGAAGTTCTCAAGAAGCTGATTTGGAAGTTTCCCCAAAAAAAGGCTTACTTTGCGGCTCAAATTGAAGACTTGAAGAAGTAGGAAAAGGTTATGTATACGCTCATCATTGCATTTATTATTCTTTTCGCCGTGTTGCTGGTGCTGGTGGTCCTGGCCCAGAACTCTAAAGGCGGTGGACTCACAAGCCAGTTCGGTGGTTCTTCAGCAAGCAACATTATCGGTGTAAAGAAGACAGGAGATCTGCTTGAGAAACTTACCTGGGGTTTTATCATTGCCATCGTGGTCCTTATACTTTCGACAAATTTTGTTGATTCAAATACAGCCTCGACAAACGAGATCCTTGACCGTGCGGGCGAACAAGCACCTGCGACACAGCAGCCAAATTTGAATTTGCCCGACGCAGGCAATGCTGCCGAACCTGCTGATAGTACTCCTTAACCTAAACCAATACATTTGGTATGCCACGCGTTTCGCGTGGCTTTTTTTTTGTGCTATCAGAAGATCATGCTCATTATTCATGAGTTTGGCTTGAACGTCGGTGCCGGATGCCGCACTTTGAACGTCGTCTGAATAATCCATCAGGAAAATCAGACCCGACCTTCACCTATTGAAGGCTGTTACCATGAATTTTTTTTCGTAAATTGGTAGAGTCGTAAAGTCTGTCATGATGGAAAAATTGTCAAAAGATTGGTTGACCCAAGGCCTGATCGATTTCGAATATAAGAAGTACGTTCTGATGGCGTACCTTCAAACGGTAAAGAGCTCATTCAGTAAGGTAGAGCTTTATCCCTTCCTGGCCGATCTGGTCTTTCACTACAGGAATCTCCAGGCACTCAAGGACAACAAGGCACTGTTTCGCGAGTCCTTTCCCAAAGAATTATCAATCGAAGAAATAAAGACGCTGGAATTAAGATACCGCGAAATGATCGAGGACGACTCAGTGATGAATGAGCTGGAGAGCATTATCAATTTCGCCTTACCCCAGATCAAGGAATCGCTGCAGGAAGGATCGGTTATTTATGAATATGTCGAATCTCAGTGACATCTCACCGCATCGGTGTAACTCCCCTGTATGCTAAGGAAGGTTATCTTTTTGTCACCCAACCGCCAGAAAAGGAAACAGCAATTTATCGCTACCAGATGAGCATCTTCGAAGGCAGCCAGGAACAGTTAAGAAGCCTGAACACCAAGTTCATTGAAAGGGTGGAGAAGACGACGATGAATACCTACGAGAGGCTTAAACTGGATCTGGTGAGGAAGTTTAAGGATCTCCCCAATCCGGCAGCGTATCTGATCCTGGCCAGGATGAAATTTCCATTTTCTGAGACGCTGATGCCTGTCGCCAAAAGACTATTTGTGAAACATATTTCGCAGCCTGGCTAGTCGCGAAAACCAGGTGACCACTCATTTCCCTCTCTACCTCTACTGACGCTTAGATCACCCTTCCACCCCGACAAGAAGCTCTCGCTGGAGTGGATATGCCATTCCAAGTGATCGTCAATTCAATGTTGCTGGTCATGTCCGTATTTCTGCCATCCCTGCCATCCTGACGCTCTGCCTCGCGAAAATTTCAGACAGCTTAAGACTCAATCGTAACAAAACCTGACAAATCTTAAAAAAAAGTGATTTATTCGCACTCTAATTCGCCTTGGCACAATAGGTGCTAAGCGGAGTATCAAACATTGTTAACCTTTTAAACCAGTATACGTTATGGCGAAGATCAACTTCAAACCAAATGAGGACCGGGTATTAGTTGAACCCGCTGAAGCTGAAACCAAAACTGCGTCCGGACATCATCATCCCTGATACCGCAAAGGAAAAACCGCAAAAAGGTAAGATCATCGCTGTAGGCGAAGGCATGAAAGATAAGCCCGTACTGTTAAAGTGGCGATAACGTCCTTTACGGAAAGTACTCCGGAACAGAGATCATTATTGAAGGCAAAGAGTATCTGATCATGAGAAACTCTGATATTTTCGGAATCATCTAATCAACAACCAAAAAGCTAAAAAAATTATGGCTAAAGAAATAACCTTTGACACCACAGCAAGAGATAGAATAAAAAAGGGCGTGGACAAGCTGGCAGACGCAGTTAAAGTTACGCTCGGTCCTAAAGGACGTAACGTAATTCTCGACAAGAAATTCGGAGCTCCGACTGTGACAAAGGATGGTGTTTCCGTCGCAAAAGAAATCGAACTGAAAGATCCTATCGAAAACATGGGCGCACAAATGGTTAAAGAAGTTGCTTCAAAACAGCCGATGCTGCCGGTGACGGAACTACTACTGCAACTGTACTTGCGCAAGCTATCTATGCACACGGTATCAAGAACGTCGCTGCTGGCGCAAACCCAATGGACCTGAAACGCGGTATCGACAAAGCTGTTGACGCTGTTGTTGCAAACCTGAAGAAGCAATCCAAGAAAATCAAAGACTCATAATGAAATAGCCAGGTAGCTACCATCTCTGCCAACAACGACGAAACTATTGGAAAGATGATCGCTGACGCTATGGATAAAGTTGGTAAAGATGGTGTTATCACTGTCGAAGAAGCCAAAGGAACTGAGACCGAAGTGAAGACAGTAGAAGGTATGCAATTCGACAGCGGCTACCTCTCTCCTTACTTTGTCACTAACACTGAGAAAATGGAAGCTGACTCGATCAGCCGTACATCCTGATCTACGATAAGAAGATCAGCAGCATGAAAGAACTGCTTCCTGTGCTTGAAGCAATCAGCACAGACTGGTAAGCCTCTCCTGATCATTGCTGAAGAAGTTGAAGGCGAAGCACTCGCTACACTCGTTGTAAACAAGATCCGCGGTGCACTACGCGTGGCTGCCGTTAAAGCTCCTGGCTTTGGTGACAGAAGAAAAGCTATGCTTGAAGATATCGCTGTCCTTACAGGTGGCAAAGTTATCTCTGAAGAACAAGGATTCAAGCTTGAGAACGCCACTCTTGACATGCTTGGTCGCGCCGAAAAGATCACCATCGACAAAGACAACACAACTATTGTAAATGGTGCCGGTAAGAAAAGTGAGATCCAGGGCCGCATTGCCCAGATCAAAGCTCAGATCGAAACAACAACTTCTGACTACGATAAAGAAAAACTTCAGGAACGTCTTGCCAAGCTTGCAGGTGGTGTTGCCATCCTTTATGTTGGCGCTGCTACTGAAGTTGAAATGAAAGAAAAGAAAGATCGCGTTGACGATGCACTGCATGCAACACGCGCTGCTGTTCAGGAAGGTATCGTTCCGGGTGGTGGAGTAGCTTACGTTCGTGCAATCGAGGCCCTGAAGAATATTGCAGACCTGGGACTGAACAATGAAGATCAGGCCACAGGCGTAAATATTGTTCGCCTGGCACTTGAAGCTCCCCTCAGAACAATTGCTGAGAACGCAGGACAAGAAGGTTCTGTGATTGTCAACAAAGTTCGGGATGGCAAGAAAGACTACGGATACAATGCCCTCGACAATAAGTTTGAGAACTTCTTTGAAGCTGGTATCATCGATCCTACGAAAGTTACTCGCCTGGCGCTTGAAAATGCGGCTTCTATCGCAGGTCTCCTGCTGACAACTGAAGCTGTTGTTTCCGAGATCCCTGAAGACAACCCTGCACCTGCCATGCCTCACGGCGGTGGTGGAATGGGCGGAATGATGTAATCTGATATGCTCAATATTGAAAGGGCCTCATCCTATTGGTGAGGCCCTTTTTTTATTCTCTTAGTTTTCTGACATTTCCTTTATGATCCTTCATCAAACTTTCGCCGACTTCGTCCTCTTCCTTTACGTACATATCTCTCAGGCTGACAATACTTACGATCCTAAGGAACTGGCGATCATCAAGGCAAAAATGGGTAAGCTCTTTCCGGAAGGCACTGACCTGGAGAAGAAGCTATACAGCACCATCAAACAGTACAACTTGTTTGACAAGTCAAAACTTAATGAGTTGTTTGAATCTTCGCTGAGACATTTTGGAAATGAAAGTGCATCAAAGTCTGGTCTTTATTCGGACCTTTATGAGATCATTCAGGCGGATGGAAAGATCCACCAATCCGAAACCAGTTCACTGGAAGTTCTAAAGAACATTATCGACGGCCGCGAGGGATAAGCCCTGCTCAATCCTTTTTGACAGCCTGCCGGTATAGCATGAAGGTCATGGTGAGAAAGAATATCGTACCCATCAGCTGATACCCGCCTTCACCCAGCACGTTGGATATCGAATGCTCGAGGTTCATCGCATTCATAGTGTCTGCAAGAAGAACTGAAAGGATGGCCACGATCACACCGGTAAGAGCTCCTCCGGCAATCAACCCTGTGGCGAAGAGACTTCCTCTTCCCAATTCATCTTCTTCCACCTTCTGTTTTTTTCGCTCCGCATTCCAATCGACGTAGCCCTTCACCGCTCCGCCGACAAATATCGGAAGCGTTGTGGCTAGCGGCAGGTACAAACCTATGGCGAACGCCAGCGCCTTGATACCGCATAGCTCGAGGGTAACAGCGATGAAAACACCGACGATCACAAATTGCCAGTCGAGGTTAAAAGACAATATGCCTTTTGCAAGGGTGGCCATCAATGTTGCCTGTGGTGCGGGATACCTGTCGCTACCTATAGCGTGGGTGATGCCCTGAGCCAGCATATCCTTGGTCGGTGTATCCAATATATGCACAACTATACCGATAGCCCCTGAAGAGACAATAGCTCCGATAAAAAGCGCCAGCTGCTGATACCTCGGGGTTGCACCAACAATGTAGCCTGTCTTCAGATCCTGAGAGGTACCACCCGCATTTGCTGCGGCGATGCATATCATTCCACCCACAACCAAGGCCAGGGGCTCGTAAAGCTTACCGGACCATCCAACGCTCGTGAAGATCAGGCATGTACCCATCAATGTTGCAATGGTCATTCCCGATATAGGGTTATTGCTGGTCCCTACAAGGCCAACGATACGGCTGGATACAGTGACGAAGAAAAATCCAAAAACTACAATCAACAAACCTATCAACAACTTTTGAAAGATGCTATCACCCGGTATAATGCTGCTGGGCAGCAACGCCACAAGCAATACAAGCAGGATGCTGCCTACAATAACTACCTTGAATGAAAGATCCTGCTCGGTTCGGGTCACACCAGCTTCACTTTTTTCCTTCATGGATGTGATGCTCTCCCGAAACGACGACACGATCGTAGGAATGGTCTTGATCAATGTGATAAAACCTCCAGCGGCTACTGACCCCGCTCCTATCTGGCGGATGTAGGCGCGATAGATGGCATCTGCATAACTTCCAAATGAATGAGACTGAGGGTCCCACGCGCCGGGTCCGCCTTTTGTATTGATGTCGGCAAGGTATCCGAGTTTGACAAGCTGTAACGCTATTGTATCCGGGTCCACAAGTGTTGTCATTAACGGGATAAGCGCCCACCATGCGAGCACGCTTCCGGCGACAAGTACCCCGGAGATCCGTGGTCCGATGACGTATCCCACACCCAGATATTCCGGCGTGATCTCGGCGCGGGTAGCCGCCGCTGGCCAATACTTATTGATATGCGCAGTGGCAATTGCTGGTATTTCGGCGATGACGTGAAAGACTTTCTGGAGTATCGCATAGCAAAGGGCTACACCCATTCCCACAAAGGCCGTCCTGGCAAAAATTCCACCTTTTTCCCCGGCAACCAGAACAGACGCACACGCCGTTCCTTCCGGATAAGGTAAGATGCCATGTTCTTTGACGATCAGCGACCGCCGCAGGGGTATCATCATCAGCGTGCCAAGCATCCCTCCGAAAGCAGCAAGGATAAGAATAGTGAGGTAGTCAAAATATGCTTCGCCAATACTAACACCGTTTTCACCCGGTGATAGGAAAAGGAATCCAGGTAGGGTAAAGACGACGCCCGCAGCAATGGACTCGCCGGCGGAACCAGTTGTCTGAATGATGTTGTTTTCCAAAATAGTTGTACCCAGTAATTTCCGGCCCAACGTAATGGCTATAACTGCAATCGGAATGGAGGCTGTGACGGTAAGGCCGGCCTTAAGTGCCAGGTAAACCGTCGAGGACCCGAACAAGATACCAAACAAGGAGCCGAGTAAAATAGCTTTTAACGTGAATTCTGCAACGGTATCGCCAGGCGCAATGTAAGGTTTGAATACTTTTTTCTCTTCCATGAAATACCAGTTAAGATGCTACCTGTTTCGAACCCGCATTTACCACCATATTGTAAATCAGTGTCAATAAGGTGGACACAATGCCTATTCCGGCAACAATGAACCACATAAGTGAAGGATTTGTCGCGAGATATGTTATCCTTAGCCAGTCCGCAATGGGACCTGCACCAAATGAACCCAATGCTACAGGCAGAAACGCAAAACCCATAAACGTCCCAACCTGATCCTTCGGCGCAAGACTGGCCACATATTCATAGAACCTCGGTGCCATGGTTGCCTCACCCAGGGCAAAAAAACCTATTCCAATGATCGTGGCAGTCAGTGTACCAAACGCGCCGATGATCAACCAGCTTAATGTTGACAGCACAAAACCAAAAGTCATTGCCTTGAGTGGCTTCCAGTTCTTCACCAAAGCTGCCATGGGGACAGTAAAGAAAATAATGCACACAGCGTCCACCGTCTCGAGGACCTCAAAGTTGTCGAACTTCAACACATCAATCCCATAGAACGGAATCAAATAATATATCTGCCAGAACATCACCCAGAATCCCGAGAAAATGATAAGGAAGACCATGAATTTGAAATTGCCGAAAACCATCAGCATGTCGCCGAACACCTTCGCGAACGTTTTTTTCTCCAGACGTTCCGGTGCTTCAGGTTCATCAAAGAATAAAACAGTCCCTAGCAGTAACAGTAATGTTGTAATTGAAGACATGATCAGCACGTATTCAATCCCCCATGTCTGCCTCACCGACATTGCGAACAACGGGCCAATAGCACCACCAATGTTAACCAGGGTGTAGTAAATGGAAAAACCCAGGGCTTTATAATCACCACGCGATGTCATGGCAACAGTACCGACAATACAAGGCTTTATTAAAGAACCACCGATCGCTGTTAACAACAGCACAGATATGACATACGTTTTCTTCCCTACAACGGCAGCGATAGTGCTCCCAAATTCCATTCCAGCCAATCCGATCAGAAAATATCCGATTGAAAAAAGCGCAAAGCACGACATCAATGTCTTCTTGAACCCATACTTATCAACGAGGACACCGGCCAGGATGGGCAGAAAATAGATCATCCCCGAGAACAATCCCGCCAAGGTTCCCGCTTCATTCACCAGGCCTACCCTGTTGGCGAGGTACACCACCAGCACCGCCTTGGCGCCATAGAATGCCATGCGTTCAAATAACTCAAGGATGTTGGCGATCCAGAATGTTGACGAGAATCCAGTACGGAATTCTTCCAGACGTTTTGCGATCACCATGAGCAATCAAAATAGGGTTAGAAAGGCAGAGACCAAAATAAATTCCGTGAAAGCATGCTTTTGTAGAATTGAATTTACCTCAAGCGGCTTTCGACGAAATTACGGTCAAAGTATGTCTAGAAATTCACTTTCGCAAGTTGACCCAGGTTTAGCGGATTAGCCTGAATCTGCCTATATTTGTAGTCTTAAATTCTGTAGATGAGGCTTTTATCTATTCTGTTGCTAACAACAGTCCTATTTTTTCATTGTTCGATTAGTAATGCTCAGGACATCACGCTGTTCTCACCGTTTGATTGCAGAGAACACGCTGAGCTTCAGCAAACGGAAGTATCGGATACCCTGGATGCAGCATCCGCCATTGTCGAGCCATTGCTCTTTCACACGCCAGAACTTTTTATCGAGGTCGATACTCTTGATCGCTGGAAAGAATGGGCATATGTTGAAAACTATGCGTTTGGCAAGGACAGGGGATCATTGACCATGATCACTGATCTTGAAGCGCTCCATCCCTTTTTTCGCGACCGCATCCTTGACCTTATCAATACTTGTAACAAGAAGGGAATTGAACTGGCTATTGTCGAGACGTACAGAACCCACGCCAAGCAACATGAATATAAAACAATGGGCAAACGGTACACCAGTTCCGGAGCGGGAAAGTCAAAGCATCAATATGGTCTGGCAATCGACGTCGTCCCTATGGTGAACGGTGTCGCTGTCTGGGACAACGCGGCGCTCTGGAGAAAGATTGGTGTGGCCGGTGAAAGACTTGGACTCAGATGGGGCGGAAGATGGAAGAAGCCATACGACCCAGGCCACTTTGAATGGACTGGCGGCCTTTCCACAAGCCATCTTCACCATGGCACATATCCACCTGTTCCCAAAAGTGATGAGCGCTATCCCTGTCTCGAGGAAGACCTCAGGATCCTGCGCAGATACTGGAACGAATGGGAGACAACCCAGAGTTCGTTCACCAGAAAATGAAGCTCACATTTCCCGATACTTTTCTCTTCGGAACGAGCACAGCAGCCTCTCAAATTGAAACGGCATTTGAACACGACTGGCAAGGCATCAAGGCCAGA
>CAWJTP010000013.1:0-198631 GCA_963845845.1 uncultured Cytophagales bacterium | reverse complement strand
CGCTTTATGCGGAAACTCCATTGCTTGAGCGGACGATTACCCTGACATTTAATCAGGAACGTGTGGATATCGCGCTTGAGAAGATATCCCAACAGGGCAACTTTACATTTTCCTATAGTCCGGGAATCCTCGACGTTACCAAGTTGGTAAGCTTCTCCTTTGCCGGGAACACGGTACGCGAAGTCCTTGATGAAATATTTCAGGGCGGCATCCAGTACAAGATCCGTGGAAACTACATTATACTAACCAAGGGTGTATCCTCTTCCTCAGAAAAAGTATATAGTGGATACGTTGTAGATGAAGCCGGTCAACGCCTCAAGAATGTAAGTGTATACGATCCGGTGTCCCTTTCGTCAGCAGTCACAGATGACTATGGTTACTTTCAGATCAGCATCGACCAGCCATCAGCCCAGGATGTCAACCTAGCCATCAGCAAACTCAATTATGGAGACACGACAATCGCTGTTTCTCATTCGAGAACGGAGCTATTGAAGGTCCGGATCAGCGCGAACAGGAACGAATCCCACGCTTGCTGACAGCGTGGGTGAAAAGATCCTACGGTTCTGGAAGACAAAACTTCAGACCGCTAATATTGAAAACATACAGGATACGTTGTATCGGACCATACAGGTTTCTCTGGTTCCTTTTATTGGAACCAATCACACGTTAAGTGGTAATGTCATCAACGAGTATTCGTTCAACATCTTTGGAGGATATGCTTTGGGAGTTGAAAAACTGGAGATAGGCACGTTCTTCAACATCGATCGCGGTGATGTAAAAGGGATGCAATACGCTGGATTCTTTAATGCCGTTGGCGGAAAGACCTATGGATGCAGTTCGGGATTTGTCAACCTGGATAGGGATTCCGTAAAGGGAGCTGAGCTTGCCGGCCTCATCAATCTAAGTCTGAATGGCACTGAGAACTTTTCTGCCGCCGGCCTTTTGAATGTTACGCATCGTGATTCGCGTGGTACTCACCTTGCGGGGCTGGCAAATGTCGCCATAGGGAACCAGAAAGGAGTTCATCTTGCCGGTCTTTTTAACTTTTCCACGCAGGCGACAACACCTTTTCAGGGCGCTGGCTTATTTAATTTCGCAGCCGGCGGGATGAATGGGGCTCAAGCTTCTGGGTTAGTGAACTTTGCAGGAGGTGAGTTGAGAGGAGCTCAAGTAAGTGGTCTTATCAATTTTGCGCCTGGTAAAATATATGGCGCCCAGGTGTCAGGACTGATCAACTATGCCACTAAAGTACATGGTGCCCAGGTTGGCTTCCTCAATATCACCGATAGCATTCAAGGAGTGCCTATCGGCTTTTTGAGTATCGTGGCGAAAGGATATCATCAGCTTGAGATCTCAGCCGACGAGATCTTCTACACTAATGTCGCATTCAGGACTGGTATCAGACAGTTCTACAACATCCTGACAGTAGGGGCCAACCCTTCAACGCTCAAGGATGAAGATCAAGCCTTGTGGACATTCGGATATGGAATTGGAACCGCGCCAAGATTAACGCGCTGGTTGAATCTTAATTTTGACGTAACAGCAAATCAGATCGTAAAAGGAGGCGACCTCGAAGGACTTAATCTTTTGAACAAGTTCTACGCGGGTGTTGAATTTCGTCCGCTCAGAAATTAGGTATTACAGTGGGCGCAACACTGAATGCTTATTTTACAGATGCCACGACGAATCAAAATACAGATCTCTTTGCGGACAGCCACCCCCATATAATTTATGAAAAGACCTATAGCGACGACAAAAATGTCAGGATGTGGCTAGGTGGTAAAGTTGGACTTCGTTTTTTGTAGAACACGAATCTCACCCATGCTATGCAGGTTGCTTACCGAGTTCTTTCAGCAGACGCGTGTGACCCACGATCGCTTCACGAAAAGTATCATAGGACTTATACGGTAAATTAAACTCTTCGGCAGTAGCCTTGACGATCGATGAGATCTTCCTGTAGTGCACGTGACATATATTGGGAAAAAGGTGATGTTCAACCTGCAGGTTAAGGCCACCGACATACCAACTGAAAATCCGGCTGCGTTGTGCAAAGTTCGTTGTCGTCCGTAACTGATGAATCGCCCATGAATTTTCAAGCTTGCCATTTTCATCAGGATCAGGATATTCTGTACCGTCGACAACGTGCGCAGGCTGGAAGATAATTGCAAGCATAAAGCCTGCAACAAAATGCATCAATAAGAAACCAACGAGAACCCACCACCATGCAACGGGCACCAGCATTATAGGCAGAATAATCGTATAGAATATGTACAATATCTTAGACACTACCAGGATCGACCATTCCAGATAAATGTTCGTCTTGAGTTTATGAATAAGACCATCCTTGTTGTAGCGCACTATCCTTGAATAATCTTTGAAAAGGACCCAAACAAATGTCAGAAGTCCATAAAAGAACCAGGCATAGATATATTGATAACGATGTACAGGCTTCCAGGTTGAGTTGGGGCACATTCTGAGACGCCCCTTGGGCTAATGTCTTCATCCGCGTCGTGAACATTTGTATAAGTATGATGCAGGACGTTGTGTTGTACTTTCCAGGTAAAAGAGTTGCCCCCAATTAGATTCATAGCATATCCTACGGCCTGATTTACCCAAGCCTTTGAAGAATACGATCCATGATTAGCATCGTGCATAATTGACAGGCCAATGCCTGCGGTACCGAATCCCATAATAACAGTGAGTAGTAAAAGAATCCACGGATTGTAAATAAGGCCGGACAACATCAATCCATAAGGAATAAAGCAAAGACACAGCATGAATACAGTCTTAACGATCATCTCAGAATTTGCATGACGGCTAATACCTCGCACTTTAAAATACTCGTTTACACGTTTATTTAGCGTTATGAAAAAATCGGGCTGATTGTTTGCGAACTTAAGGGAATTATAAATTGCCATTTCAAGGGGGTTGTTGTTTTTTGGATAAGCCGAAGGCACGAGGCAAATCCCGACAAAGGTAACGAGAATATGGCCCCTAATCGTGTTGAAAGCGCTAATAACTTACGTGAATTGCAAAATTTCACACGTTCGAGGATCTGAATCTAGAGCTCAGCAATAACAGTTTTTCCTCCTTTTGTGAGGTCTCCGATCGAAACGGTAACCTTTGCATCGAGGGGAAGGAAGATATCGACGCGGGATCCGAATTTGATAAAACCAAACTCATCACCTTGCTGAAAGGTTTGGTCGGGTTCAACATAGCACTTTATCCTCCGCGCAAGCGCCCCCGCAATCTGCCTGAAAAGGATCTCCACGCCATCTTTCATTTTCACAACGACAGTCGTTCTTTCATTTTCCGTACTGGATTTTGGATGCCAGGCAACAAGATATTTGCCGGGATGATACTTGTAGTAACTGACTTTGCCGCCCACAGGCATTCGGTTTACATGAACATTAACAGGTGACATGAATATCGAGACCTGTCTCCGTTTGCTTTGATATATTCCGTTTCTTCAGTTTCCTCGATAACAACGACTTTACCATCTGCAGGCGCAAGCACGTATTTCTCATTTTGCTGTATACGCAGTATTGGATTTCTGAAGAACTGCAGGATGATCAAATAGAAAATTATGCTAACGCCTATCAGGACATTCTGTATTAATTCATGGCCAGGAAAGAAGTAGGCGAATGCCCAATTTATTCCGAAGAGGATGAACAACAATACAAAAAGTAAAACACGTCCCTCACGATGAATTGTCATAGATGACCCGATTTAACCAGCCGTAAAGTTAGGTCTAAAACGGCAGTCCAGGAAGCCGTCCACGTTATATACCAATTAATACTAACGTGAACGGCCGTTAATTAAGGAGTTGGGTTATGCTACTTCGCTTCTAAGTGAATGACTGGAAGCAGAAAGTGCATCTACTATCTGTGCTATATACGCTTTATGTGTACTCACGATAACGTTCTTTTCTCCTTCTGCTGTTGATATCCTTACAGCATAACGGTCGCGAAGCAATCCGATTGAAAGTACTCCGATCAGCGCAAGCAATCCGCCAATGGCCATCACAATAGTATTGCCGTGGATCAGCGTATTACCAATATATACGTCATTCACCCAAGTCGTTGGAACGAGTGCTGCAAATCCAACGGCTACTAATATTAAACCAATAACTACGAGTAGTACACTTGGCAGTCGGCTTGGTCGCAACACATATAATCCGTGCTTTATAATTCCATCAAGCTTGTAGTCTGACTTCTTTACATGGAAAGTGGAGTCAGTAACAGTAACTTCATGTCCGTCGGTATAGATTACTTTATCTGGTATCATAACATATTTCAATTTTGGTCTTACTTCTGAAAACGGGAGCCCAAAAAACCACGCTGAAGATGATGCAGGATTCGTCGATGAACTGCTTTTAATCGACACGAAACGCCAATTTTAGCCGTCGAACAGTTTGGGGCGCCCTGTGAACGGTTTTCCTCAGACAAACATGAGCATGACGAAAAATAGCGCTGGAATCGTAATGTGTACGATTATTGCAACTGATACCCCTTCCCAAAAATTGGCGCCGTGACGACCAGACTTCTTGATGCTCACTCGGGCTGAGAGCATGTCTGGCTTGTACCGACTACGGATGGGACGTTAAACTTTAATATCCTCCGCGGAATTTATAGGTCTTTGATACCTTATCGATGGCAACCATGTAGGCAGCAATACGCATTGGAACGTTATATTCCTGGGCCGTTTTATAAACATTTGTAAAGGCGTCTTTCATGATCCTGTCTGAACGACGATTAACACGGTCGGCTGTCCATTTGTAACCGAGTCGGTTTTGCACCCATTCGAAATAAGAAACGGTAACACCACCTGCGTTCGCAAGGATGTCCGGTACGACCACGATACCTTTCTCATTGATAATGTTGTCAGCCTTGGAGGATGTAGGTCCGTTGGCACCTTCAATGATGAGTTTGGCTTTAATGCTTGGGGCATTGGAAATTGTGATAACATCTTCGGTCGCCGCAGGAACAAGGATGTCAACGCCCAGTGTTAGCAAATCATCTGCCTTGATCTTTTCCGCATTCTCCAGTCCATCCAGGGAACCCTTCTTGTTATCTCTGTATTGGATGGCCTTATCGATATCAATACCCTTTTCATTGTAGTATGCTCCCGAGAGATCGCTGATGGCCTGGACCACTAAACCTCTTTCACTGAGAAGGCGTGCGGCCCAGGAGCCAACATTACCAAATCCCTGTACTGCAGCAGTGGCCTTATAAGGATTGATCTTCAGCTTTTCCATGGCTGCCATTGCAGTCACCATAACACCGCGTCCAGTTGCTTCGGTACGTCCCAAAGATCCACCCATCACCAGTGGTTTTCCGGTAACGACGGCGTGTGTTGTCATACCTTTATTGCGTGAATACTGATCCATAAGCCATGCCATTTCACGTGGTCCGGTACCCATGTCCGGCGCGGGTATATCCTGATCTGGTCCAAAAACATCCGCCATTGCCTGAGTATATGCGCGCATTAGGCGTTCGATCTCACCTGATGACATCTCACGGGGATTGCAGGCTACACCACCCTTTGCTCCTCCATAGGGGATATCGACAACGGCGCACTTCCAGGTCATCCAGGCAGCTAATGCCTTCACTTCATCCAGATTGACGTGGGGGTCGAAACGAATACCACCTTTCGATGGACCAAGAATGGTGGAGTGGATCACTCTGTATCCCTCGAATACCCTGATCGCACCGTCGTCCATTGTCACAGGCAATGAAACGATCACCTGACGTGCAGGATTCTTCAAAACATTGTAGATCTCTTCTTCAAGTCCCAGAATCTGTGATGCCTTTTGAAATCTCCTCATCATTGCTTCAAAAGGATTCTCCTTGTCATGCAAAGGAGCCGGTTCAAGATATGCCATTTGTGTAGTTGATCGAAAGTGATTGAATGCAAGAAGTTAAGTGTAATCTGCCAGGAGCTTTTACGGAGTTTAAAATTTTCTTTTTCGCATAAGAAGCCCTTCGAAAACGGTTGCAAAGTTAACTTAAATTCAGAGAGCCTCATGAATTTTAGTCAAAAAAGCAGGCGCATCAGATACACCTAACAAGATTCGGGTAATGAATGAGAAAGTAAATTTTGTTCTGTTGTCGACAATATTTCTCAAAGGAAATTTGGGATGAATTTTTTCGAAGAGTGCCTAAAAGATCTCGAGATATGCAACTATGAATGGAGCTGAGATAAGTAATCCATCGAAACGATCCAGAAATCCTCCATGACCCGGTATACTTGAACCCGAATCTTTTATCTCGATGCTTCTTTTTAGAAGAGACTCAACGAGATCGCCAAATGTTCCTCCGACAATAATAATTAGACCGACAACGATCCATTGAGGTAGCGTCAGTGACTGAAAAAATTGTGATAGCCCATATGTGAAGATCAGCGCGAGCAATGCGCCCCCAAAAAATCCCTCCCATGATTTTTTAGGGGAGATACGTTCGAACAATTTTCTTTTGCCGAAGAATGTACCTGCAAAATAAGCACCTGTATCGCTGGCCCACAGTATGAAAAGACAGCCAAAGATTATCTCATAGTTGTAAGTGCCATTTTCAAATGCAGCTACGTTGAGGAGCGAGAAGGGTACCGCAACATAAAAGATCCCAAGAAAAGTGAAGGCTATGTTAGTGAATGGCTTTCGTTCGAATTTTTTATAAAGTTTGATAATGTAAACACACGATACGATTGGAAATATCAGGAAGTAATACCGGTCAGAGAATTGACCCTTCTCAATAAAAAAAGAAAGTAAGAAAATGGATACCCCGCAGGCAGTACCGAAGCTTTTTTGTGGGACCACACCATCCAATCCCGCCAGCTTGTAAAATTCAAGCAATGAGAACAGGCAGATGATAAAGAATATAAGGCAATACGTCCACTCATTAATACAAACTGCCGTAATGATTACCGCTGACCCGGCTAAACCGGCTATGATCCGTTGGGTCAGGTTATTATATTGATTGAGTGGAGACGCCATTGAATGAGTCGGTACCAGCAAATGTGCAAATTAGAATTGTCATTCTAAAGGATGCCGTTCTCAAAACGGCACTTAGCTTAAAACAGAGTGCCGCCGGTAATAACGGTGTGTATAGTACAACAGCGCAGCGGTCATGATCATGCACGGAATGACAAACCTTAAAGGAGTAGCAACGGCGGTATCCGTCACATCGATCGAAGTGAATTCAGTGTTATGGAGATAAACCATTATAACGCCAAAGGCATTGTTGAAGAAATGGGAAAAAATCGGAATGAGGAGATTGCCCGACCAGTAATAAAGATAGCCGAACAGCACGCCTAAAAGTAAACGTGGTATAAACCCGTAGAATTGAAAGTGAATGGCGCTAAAAAGAAATGCTGATGACCAGATTGCCAGATGAGCATTTCCAGACCCCCTCCAAAGTTCATACTGGATAATTCCACGGAACACCAGCTCTTCGCCGACTGAAGCCAGCAAGGCGATCACCAGCAATGCCGTTACTAATCCTCCAACGGTATGGATATCGGTCATCAGAGAAGTTAACTTGCCAAGCACCTCCTCCTCGTGTTTGGCCCATTGCTCAAAACCACTCATGAAGTCCGGAAAGGTCATGTTCAGGTTCCACTCTGTTAAGGGAGAGATAGCAACCGGGAAGGTCAGGCCAATCGCAGCAACTATGATGAGCAAGGCCCCCAGGTGTCGTTGAGCGGGAAAAAGGGGCTGTAGCGGCTTCCTTTCAATCATTGTAATGTGTATCAACGGGAAAAGCACAAGCCCAAAGAACGAAATTGTCGCCTGCATCACCATCATCGCGTTGCCAAGCTCCGGGCTCAGCTGATCACGTTCCAGGTCGGTAATCATATCACCCTTATAAAACGATTGCGTGATCATCGTTCCGATAAGGGGCCCCACGATAAGCCATCCTATCACAATGGTTAAAAGAAACAGTGCCAGTGATCGGAATGGAGGCCGGTCAGAGATCAAATTTTCAGCCGCGAACATTTGTTGAATTCCTCATTATCTTTGCGCCAAAGATGGTGAAAATAGGTCATATAGCGCTTGGGGATTTTCCCCTGTTACTGGCACCCATGGAGGACGTGAGTGATCCTCCTTTTCGCGCTGTTTGCAAAGAGGGTGGCGCTGACCTCATGTACACGGAATTCATCTCGTCGGAAGGTCTTATCCGCGATGCCGCCAAAAGCAGGCAAAAACTGGACATCTTCGAGTATGAACGGCCAATAGGTATCCAGTTGTTCGGCGGAGACATTGCAAACATGGTCCAATCCGCGGAGATCGCTACAGCCGTCAATCCTGACCTCATCGATATCAACTACGGCTGCCCGGTTAAGGCGGTTGCATGCAGAGGCGCCGGCGCGGCTTTATTGCAAGACATCCCCAAGATGGTCAGGATGACTGAAGAGATCGTGAAGTGTACACCGCTACCAGTAACTGTTAAGACCCGGTTGGGATGGGATGACAAAACCAAGAACGTTGTTGAGGTCGCAGAGCGTTTACAAGACATAGGGATCAAGGCCCTCACTGTACATGGCCGAACGCGCGTGCAGATGTACAAAGGCTCTGCGGACTGGACTTTGATTGCCAGGATCAAAGAGAACCCCCGAATGCATATTCCGATCTTCGGCAATGGGGATATCGATTCGCCTGAGAAGGCGATCTCATTCAAGAACACATATGGCGTTGATGGTCTTATGATCGGCCGTGCAGCGATAGGGTATCCCTGGATATTCAATGAGATCAAACACTATGTAAAATACGGGATGCTGCCTCCTCCTCCGGACATGACAGAACGTGTCAGGGTCGCCAAGAAGCATCTGGAATTCTCCGTTCGCTGGAAAGGTGATCGCCTGGGCATTTTCGAAATGCGCAGGCACTATTCAAACTATTTCAAAGGCATACCTGATTTTAAACCGTTCAGGACAAGACTCGTAGAAGTTGAGACCGAATCCGAGATACACGCGATCCTTGATGAGGTATATGAGGTGTATTCGACATCAATGATACCCGGTTAACGAACAGCAACAATCGGTTTGATAACAACAAGTACGTCTGCCATCTTCGATTCAGCACAACATCAGTCACACTCATGGAGGAATCACAAAGCTTCAGGTCTTATTTATTGTTAGGAATACTTTCGCTCATCTGGGGCACCTCATTCATTCTGATCAAGCAGGGACTTAAAGGCTTTGCGCCGGACGAGGTTGGCTCTCTGCGTGTAGCTTCCGCGTTTCTGTTTTTACTTCCAGTTGCAATAGCCCAATTAAAATCACTTCATCCCAATGACTACTGGAAGCTTTTCACCTCGGGCATGCTTGGAATATTCATCCCTGCCTTTTTATTCGCCACCGCCCAGACAAGAATGGATAGTTCCGTCGCCGGGATCCTGAACACATTAACGCCGTTATTCACCATGCTCATTGGCGGTGTGATCTTCAGACAGCGGTTCAGTACATATGCGATTATAGGTATCCTGCTGGCCTTCGCCGGCACGACCATACTCAGCCTTTCGAGGAATGCCGGCGTAGGCAGGTTTAATGTGTTCTCCCTATTGATCGTGCTGGCTTGTTTATTCTACGCTGCCAACCTTAACTTCACTAAATTCAAATTACCACATCTGAGATCGTTAACGATTACCAGCGTTTCGCTAATGCTGATAGGTCCACTTGCAGTCATCTATTTATTTGCATTCACTGGCTTTACAGATAAGCTAGTCTCTGTCGAAGGTGCGCCAAGAGCTTTTGGATTTATTGTTCTGCTCGGTCTTATGAGCACGGCCGTTGCAACATTATTGTTCAACGAATTGGTTAAGGTCAGTACACCGATGTTTACAAGCTCGGTCACTTACATCATGCCTATCGTAGGGGTAATGTGGGGCGTTCTGGATGGTGAGCGGCTCGGGGCAGGCCACTTCGCCGGTATGTGCGCGATCATTGCAGGTGTGTATCTAGTGAACCGACGCACTAGGCAATTATGACTATGCAATTATAAATTATGGATTATAAATTATGAATGGTTTCTCAATTAGGATCTCCGTTACATTCATTTGTGTTGACCTAAATCATGCCAATTCATATCTCATAATTCATAATTTATAATTGCATAGTTACTATCACCGGCAGGTGATCAGATGGATAATATTTCCCATCATTGTCGGTGATGACCTGGTAGCCGGATGCTTTCCATTGCCCGGTGTGAAAGATATAATCAATAGGCCTGCATTGAATTCCAGTTACCTTGAATCCGCAGAAGGTACTAGCGGCTGGGCTAGGCGACGGATCTTTCAGGACGACACCCTCAGCAGCCATAATGGTTTTGTACGGTGGATCTTCACGCGTGCAATTAAAATCTCCTGTGATGATCACCGGCAGATCACCTGCCAGTTTCCCGACCATATCTTTTATGACCGCCGCACTGTTCTTACGCGCTTCCTTGCCGACATGATCAAAATGCGTATTAAGCATGAATAAAGTTTTGCCATTCTTTTTGTCTGTCATCTCAGCCCACGAAGCCACACGCGTAATA
This sequence comes from uncultured Cytophagales bacterium, assembly GCA_963845845.1. Classification (GTDB taxonomy): domain Bacteria; phylum Bacteroidota; class Bacteroidia; order Cytophagales; family Cyclobacteriaceae; genus Chryseolinea. The sequence goes on along the minus strand of CAWJTP010000013.1, from coordinate 188,100 downwards.
GCTGCATCCCAATTTTTACTTCCAGGAATTTCAGGCGTCTCGGATAACCAGAATGTATGCTGTTTAACGATATTGAATCTGTCCTTCTTATAAAGGATCGCGGAGTATTCGCCTTTGGTTTTTCCATCGTCCCTGCCAACACCGACATATGCATACTGCGGCAGATTTTTTACGAGGTCCGTCACCTGATGATGCAGAGCCTCCTGCACACCAAGTATATCCGGGTCATACTTCTTGATAAGTTCATATACCTTATGCGCGCGTTTGCCCCACTGGTTGACACTGTCGGCCGGCGTATCGTACCTGATGTTGTAAGTCATTGTTTTAATGGCCTGTGCCATTGATTGCTCAAGACAGAGAAGAGTTAAAATGATCGAACAGATAAGGCGCATAACTGATATTTTAAAGTTAAGTAAGCTCGAATTCTTAATCGTAGTCGTCATTGACTAAATAGTTTCCCATTGCATACATCCAGGCCAAAGACATCAGCTCGTTTATCGCGATGACGCTGCATTGATCAGCGGTCCGTAGTAAATGGCATTCATCAACATCTTGTTAGATCCAAGCCAGAAGGCGCGGAAACATAAATTGTCGGTAAAGCCTATGATGCGTCCTTGTCCAAGAGCGGTAACACCCGCAACGGAGCTTTCACGTACACGTGTGTAATTCTCCTTCGAGATGTAGCCGCTCAGTAAAGGTGACGCGGTAAAAACAATGGGGTTACTGTACGCCCCCTTTGAACGTTCCATGAACAAATTGTTGGACTTGAATATCGGTATTCTGCTATTGTAGTATCCGTACAATAACGGATGGGTCAGGTCAACGCTCGTTTCGAATATGGCACCACTCGTTTCCTGCGCGCCCGTATACTCGTCGATGTCTCCATAAGGTCGGGGCTTTACTTCTTTCTTCTCATCCTCTTTCTTCATGTCAAATTTGCCAAGTCCCGCTGAGTTCAGCCATGTCAACGCATTTTCCAGGCCGATAATGATACCACCTTGCTGGACCCATGCTTTCAGTTTTTCTTTGGTGGACTCAGCAATGACAAATGATCCGACCGTTGGTGGCATAATGATCGTAGTATACTTACTCAACGGTGCTCTTTCGAATACGTTGACAGGCAATAGTGTCACTGGTATATTGAAACGGGTATCCAGCAAGTGCCAGATCTCGCCCGCGTCCGTTGCCGAAATGCCATCGCCCACAAGCATGGCGATAGCTGGTTTCTTCAGCGGCATGAATGCACTGCTACCAAGACTAACGCCACGGTAATCCAGCCCTGTTTGAAAAGCATAAACATCTATGCCATCCTTGGTGACGATCTCGTTCAGTGCAAACTCGATCTGCTCTGCGTGCTTTTCCTGACCTGATACCTGTAAAAGGATTGAACCCCTTTCGAATTTTTTTCCGTCGTTGTGATAAAACGGATCGGTTGCAACTTTGAGTCTGAGTCCGCGGCTTAGTAACCTGTATATCGCGCGTGGCGCATAGTAGCCATAGGGTTCGAATACATAGGCATAATCTGACTTGCCGCCAACCTTCTTTCCAGATGTCATCTTTGGCTCGGTGACTTTTTCTCCAAGTGCTGGAACAGATCTCCAGTCGTCGTACTCCAGGCCGAAAGCAAGCGGTAGTGTCCAACTCGAAATATCATAGAATAAGCTGTCCTTAAAACTGGTCCGTTTCTCAAACATGCTTCTGATCAACCTGTACTGTGGCTGGTTTAATGGTACTATGTAGCTTGTTCCTGGTTCATACTTTTTTCCATTCTGTGAGAGCGTTGCCGTGGTTTTGTAAACATCAATGGATTGCCGGGAGAGTACTTCAGCAAGATGAAAGGCCCTGGCATGATCCATAGATGATCCGAATACGTAAGCACGAACCGGATCCTTGGATGCTTCAGCGACTGCATCTTTATAGAATTGTTTCTGATAGTTGAGAAGATCCTCGCGCATCGCATTCACAGCCTTAAGAGAACTCAGTGCGGTAACGAATTGATTGCGTATCGTGAATGGAAATTTCAAAACGCCATTAATGCTCTCCTGTGCATGTCCGCGGGAACTTGCTTGCTCGAAAAGTATACCGATCGCTCCTTGAACATCCGGGAATGTTGAACCTTTTCCATAATAGAAGTCATCATATCCCTCCTGTGTATAGTAGAAGGAGCCGATCTCATCAAGCGCCTTGGCGTGGAAAGTGCCGATGCGTTTCGTCAATTCAAGATTCTTTTCGGGTGTCAACGGATGCATCCTGGATGGAACACCTGGCTGAAAAAAGAATGAGGCATTGGTCCCCATTTCATGATGGTCTGTCAGCACATTAGGTTTCCATTTGTGAAATGTTTTCACCCTTGCCCTTGATTCAGGATGCTGGGCTACAAGCCAGTCACGGTTAAGATCGAACCAGTAGTGATTGAACCTTCCTCCTGGCCAGGCTTCATTGTGCTCTGTATCATTTGGATCGACTGATGTGACAATACTCTTCCGTGAATTTACCCAACTGCTGAAACGTTGCATACCGTCAGGGTTGTAAGATGGATCAAAAAGTATGACCGTATTATTCAGGTATTCTTCTATCTCCGGTCCTTGTGCGGCCGCGAAATGGTATGCTGCAAGAAGCCCTGCGTTTACTCCGCTCGCTTCGTTGCCGTGGATACTAAAGCCGATGTAGAAAACGATCGGCATCGTTTTAACATCCAGCGCTGCCGATTTGGAAGGGTCAGACAACTGTACGTGCTGTTGCCGGATAGCCTCTAGCTGCTGGTGATTCTTGGGCGAGGTGATGGTAAGCAATAACAACGGACGTCCTTCATAAGTATAGCCTGTCACTTCAAGGCTCACTCTGTCAGAAGCCTTATCGAGCGCATACATATAGTTGATGAGCTTGTCGTGTGTGACGTGCCATTCACCAACTTCATGACCTATAATTGATTTAGGCACGGGGACAGACGGATGGTACGTAACGCCTTCCGGCAGGTAATAAGTGAGGTCAGGCTGGCCAGTTGCACACAGTGCAAACGATGCAATTAAAAATACAAGGGCAAGGGTCTTCATCAATTATCGGGTCAATAAGTCGGTCGGCAAAATTCAAATAAAACATTCTTTATCAAACAATTACAACCATTTTTATGAGTGGCGCATGAAAGGTTGTTACCGTATTGTAAACAATTGTGATGAAGATTTAAAGTGCAATTAAAGGTAATGTTTAGCTAAAGGAATATTTTTGTTACGCTCTACTCATTCACCCTCAAAACTAAATCTATGCATAAAATTCTACGACTCATTTGTGTGTTGATACTGTCAACAGCAGGTGGCCTGTTTGCCCAGGTTACAACATCGTCGATTAACGGCGCTGTAACAGACTCGAAAGGCGAAGTATTGCCGGGTGCAACGATCATTGCCGTGCATGGACCATCCGGAACACAGTATGGTACACTGGCCCGCCCGGACGGCAGGTACACGATTCCCAATGCAAGAGTTGGTGGCCCTTACAAGATCACCGTAACGTTCATCGGTTACAAGACACAGGAGGAGAGCGACGTGTATTTGAGTCTTGGAAATGCCTTCAATGCGGACTTTAGCCTGGAGGAGTCGGGTACACAACTTGAAGAAATTATTGTATCAGCATCAAAAAGCGACGTCTTTAATGGAGACAGAACAGGCGCTGCAACGAATGTAGACAACAGGACAATTCAATCTGTTCCCACCATTAGCAGAGGGCTCAGGGATTTTACCAAGCTTAGCCCGCTGGCTAACACGTCCGGAAACGGTACCTCATTTGCCGGCTCGAGTAACCGTTACAACCAATTTGCAATTGATGGTCTGGTGAGCAACGATGTTTTCGGACTTACATCCTCAGGCACAAACGGAGGCCAGACCGGGATTGAACCCATTAGTCTGGATGCCATTGAAGAATTTCAGATCAATATTGCACCCTACGATATCCGTCAGGGTGGTTTCACAGGCGGTGGTATTAATGCTGTCACCCGCAGCGGCTCAAATACCTTTCAGGGTTCAGCCTACTATTTTGGTAACAATGAAAAATTCGTTGGAAAAAATAACCCGAATACCGGCGCAGAATCAAAATACCCTGAGTACAAAGACTATCAGGCAGGATTTCGCCTGGGAGGTCCGATATAAAAAACAAATTATTCTTCTTTGTTAACGGAGAAATCACTCGCCAGAAAACCCCGCTGGCTTTTATTCCTGGTACAGCAGAATCAAGCATAACAACGGCTGAAGTAAACAGAGTTTTGGCTACACTGCAAAGTATAGCGCCGGAGTACGACCCCGGAAGCGCTTTAACCATTGACGATGAAACTAACAGCAACAAATTTCTGGCAAAGATCGACTGGAACATTAGCCAGAAACATAAACTTACGCTTCGCCACAGTTATACATATGGAGAGAACTTTGATAACTCACGGTCTGCCGTACAGCTCAGGTTTTATAATAATGGCGTATACTTTCCGTCCACGACAAATTCAACCGGTTTAGAGTTAAACAGCATTTTCGGTACAAATGCGGCTAACAGGCTTTTGATCGGATATACAACCGTCCGTGATGATCGTGAACCTCTCGGTAATCCCTTCCCCTACACGCTGATCAACCTGGCGGATGCACCAACAGGAAGGACAATTGTCTTCGGAGGGGAAAACTCATCTGTTGCCAATCAATTGGATCAGGACAATATCACTATTACAGATGATTACACGCTATTTAAGGGAAAACATACTATTACAATCGGAACGCACAATGAGTTCTATAAATTCTATAATCTCTTTGTTCAGAACATTTATGGAAATTATGCCTTCAAATCACTGGCAGATTTTGAGTCACAGGCAACCGCGACACCCGTAGCGCCGACATTCTACCAGATCGGTTATTCCTTTGCAGAAGATGGGCCGGCCCAGACCGGCGGAAGCGCAAAATTCAACGCGTACCAATTAGGCCTGTACGCCCAGGATGAGTTTCAAGTATCAGATAAACTAAAATTAACAGGCGGAGTGCGAATCGATGTTCCAATTTTTCCGGACAAACCTGAAGGTAATGATGCGTTCAACGACGCCTATGGAGAAAACGGAAAAACAGGAGTAGTCCCCGATACCAGAATATTATGGTCTCCAAGAATTGGTTTTAACTGGGACGTGACCGGAGACCGGTCTATTCAGGTAAGAGGAGGCGCTGGTTTGTTCACTGGAAGAGTTCCATTTGTATGGGTTTCTAACCAGTTTACTAATAACGGCGTGCTTAACGGTACTTACAGCACTGGCAGTTCTGCATCAAGTGCAAATCCGCTTACTAACGGAATTACCTACAGTACAGAGGCGTTTGATCAACCCACAGCGGAAGACGTTGGCGCTACGCCAGGACGCGGAGCTATCAACGTTATAGTCCCTGATTTTAAATTTCCACAAGTATTCAGAACCAATCTTGCCGTAGATAAGCAATTGCCCTGGGGACTTTCAGCAACTGTCGAAGCCATCTTCAGCAAGACCTATAACAATATTAATTTTGTTAACCTGAATAGGGTAGAGCAGACAGATTTTACATTTGCAGGTGCTGACAATAGACCACGTTACACCACCGCCAGTACAAGTGCGACAGCCTCCGGATACAACAGTGCTGCCCGCGTCGACCCGGCTTACGACGAGATCATTAAAATTGAGAACACCAACAAAGGCTATACTTACAATGTTGTAGTTCAGCTTGCCAAGCAGTTTGATCGTGGATTTTCCGGCTCATTGGCTTACTCATATGGTGAGTCTAAAGATCTGAACTCCGGGACTTCAAGTGTTGCCTATTCCAACTGGCGTTTCAATAACAATGTTTATGGTCTCAATAATTTAGAAGAGACACGTAGCAACTACAGTCCCGGATCCCGAATTGTGGGCCTGGTTTCTTATCGCAAAGAATATCTTGGCGGTATCATGGCCACGCAAGTTTCGTTGTTTTATAACGGTCAGTCGGGCCAACCAATCTCGTACCGCTATAATGGTGATCTGAATTATGATGGCACCGCCAATGATTTGATCTACGTTCCGAATAGTCAGTCTGAGATCAATCTTGTATCCTATACGGTGGGCACAGGTGCAGACCAGATAACCGTTACCCCTGATGAGCAATGGGCTTCTTTGAACAGTTACATTGAAGGCGATGACTACCTGAAAGAAAGAAGAGGCCAATACGCAGAACGGAACGGTTCAAGGATGCCTTTCCAGCATCAGTTTGATTTTCGCATTTTGCAAGAGTTTGCAGTAAAGGCCGGCAAATCAACAAACAAGATCCAGCTGTCTTTTGACATTATAAATGTTGGTAATTTGATCAACAAGGATTGGGGTAAACAATATACTTTGTTAAACCAGGAATTTGCGTTCATCAATTATTTAGGGCTGACAGATGCTGATCCATCAGGGGGTGTGAATTTTTCTTCAAATACGCCTCGATTTACTTATAACCCTGCTTTGACCAATGGAGATCCTTGGGCTGCGCATGATCTTTTCGCGCGCTGGCGCGCACAGTTCGGTATCCGTTACATTTTTAATTAATTGTATTTCTAACAGCGCTGCTTCGAACTATTTTGAAAGCGTGGAGCAAAGCTATGCACAGAGTTGCCCAGAGAAAAATGCTGGAGTTGGACAGAGAAATACTTATCAGACTATCCTAAGGAAAGTGAATCATTTAACGGGCAAAACGGCCCGGATAACACCCGCTTTTCCTTGATTTTTTATTCGCCCTGGAATGCGTAACTTCACCCTTTACGTATGGTGGGACTTTGGAAGTATTTCGCCGCGGCTGGGCTTGTGTTGGCGTGCTTTTCCTGCGAAAAATCGCCAAAAAACAGTTCACATTGGGAACCCCAGGTGGAATTAGACCTGGATGCAATCACCAAACGGGGCTATATCAATGCTCTGGTTGACAATAATTCATTCAGTTATTTCATTTATAAGGGCCACCCGCTCGGTTACGAGTATGAACTGTTGCAGCTCCTTGCCAAAGAGCTCAATGTAACCCTCAAAATAAAGGTTACTTCAGGTGTTGAACGTGCGATCGAGCAACTCAACAACGGGGAGGGTGATATCGTAGCCTTTCCCCTAACGATAACGAAATCGCTCAGGCAGTCCGTTGCATTTTCACGACCACACTTCAATACATATCAGGTACTTGTTCAACGCAAGCCTCAGAACTGGCGTAACCTTTCTCTGGAGGAAGTAAACAACAATCTCATACGCGATCCGGTTGAATTGATCGGTAAAGAAGTTCACGTGATCTCGGGCACGAGTCATGGCTTGCGTTTAAGACATTTGTCAGAAGAGCTAGGCGGCGACATCCTCATTCAGAATGATTCCCTGACCGCTGAAAGTGAATCGCTCATTCGCCGCGTAGCGCTGGGAGAGATCGATTATACTGTTGCCGATCATACCATGGCCCGCGTTAATTCGGCATACTATCCCAACCTCGACGTCAGCACCGTCCTTGGTATTCCACAGCAGGTTGCGTGGGCGGTCAGAAAAAATTCGCCCAAGCTTAACGAGGCAATCGATAAATGGCTCGTCACGATCAAGCAGCAGCCTACATTCATGGTGATCTATAACAAGTATTTCAAAAGCCCGCGTACATCCCTAACGCATTTGCAAAGTGATTATTCGTCGCTCGGCGGTAACAAGCTTTCTCCGTATGATGAACAGATTCAGGCTGGTGCCGCAAAACTGGGATGGGATTGGCGAATGCTTGCATCGGTTGTGTACCAGGAATCAAGATTTGATCCCGCTGGAGAATCCTGGGCAGGTGCGCGTGGCCTTATGCAGTTGATGCCGGAAACAGCAAAGCGTTTCGGAGCAAAAAATATCAATGATCCGTCCGAGAGCCTTAAGGCGGGTGTGAGCTATCTCGCATACCTGCAGAAGTACTGGACGAAGCGGATCGATAATCCAGACGAACGAATGAAGTTCATCCTGGCTTCCTACAATGCCGGATTGTCTCATATCCTTGATGCGAGAAAGCTTTGCGTAAAGTATAAAAAGGACCAGGCCCTCTGGGAAAATGTTGAATACTTCCTTTTGAAGAAATCAGATCCGAAATATTATCGTGATCCGGTAGTTGTAACGGGATATTGTAAATGTGAGGAGCCTGTCAACTACGTCAGGGAAGTACTGGCACGATTCGAAGAATATAAGATTCACATTAGTCCTCCGATATTTGAAGAAGAATCTGTTGAAAGTTTAACGACTGCCAAGTAGACTCCAGATCAGGGATCTTCATTACCTCATCCATGACGCGCTTTTGCTTCTGCCCTATTTTGTATGCGTCCGAATACCGTATACTATCATGGAATGTTACCATTGAATATAATGGCACCCATTGATCGGGAAACAACTGATGCATTCTCGCCTCTATCTTTTTTCTCAACAAGAAGTTCGTATCCGCAACGAGGTCACGCATCTCAATAAAATTTTCGAGAGCCAGCTGCGCGATTGCATCGGTATCTGGTTTTCTCAACTGTTGAAACGCTGATATCACTTTATCCCAGTCATCATGGTAATTATCCAGTAGTTCGTCGAGTACCCTGCAGTCTTCGAATCCGGCATTCATTCCCTGGCCGTAAAAAGGCACAATGGCATGAGCAGCATCCCCAAGCAGGAGCGTTCGATTAATTGACCACGGATAACACTTGATCGTGGTGAGTGACGATGTAGGATTTTCAACGAGCTGTGCTTTCAAATCAGGAATGATATTCGCCACATCCGGAAACGTCGCCCTGAAAAAAGATTGAAAGGCATCGGGTTCACTAAGACTGGAGAAGGAAGGATCTCCGCTGAAAGGAAAAAATAGAGTACCGGTGAACGAGCCATCGCGATTTGGCAGGGCAATCAGCATAAAGCTTTCACGAGGCCAGATATGTAATGCATTTTTCTCCATAGCAAATATGCCCGCAACGGTTGGTGCAATGTGAAACTCCTTGTAACCATGTTCAATGTAGTCCTGCGAATAATTGAAGCGGTCCGTTACTTGCATTGCCATACGCACGGAAGAAAACGCACCATCAGCGCCGAGCAAAACGTCGAATTGCTTTTGTATTGAACCGTCAGGCGTTTGGAAAGTGGCAATGGTTTGACTGGTGTCTGCATATGTGCAACGGTGTTCAAAGAAAAATTGTATGCCTTGTTGTTCTGCAGCGCTGATAAGTCTTTTATTGAGGTCGCTTCTGGAAACCGAATTGATGAATTGTCCCTCCTTTCCATAAGGCTGAAAGGTAAGTTTACCGTGAAGGTCGTGCATCATGCGCCCGTGCATAGGAATTGCCGATTCCTGTAATACATTCCCGAGGCCAACAGCTTCGAGTGCTCTGATTCCCCTGTTGCTCAATGCCAGATTGATCGAACGTCCTCCATCCACCTGGTGGAGCCGTGGATCAGGTCGCCTCTCCATTATGGAAATCTTGTACCCGCGTCTGGCGAGATACAGAGCCATTAATGAACCGACAAGGCCTCCGCCGGTAATTCCGATGTGTGTCTGATCATTCATTAGCCATTGACCTTAGCTTTGAAATTTCCACTCTCAGGATATCGGCGAATCTGAATACTTCATTAAAAGTATTGTACAACGGTACGGGTGCTACACGAATCACGTTCGGCTCGCGCCAGTCTGTGCTCACGCCTTTTTTTGTCAGTGCGTTGGCAATTCTTCGCCCATGTTTAAAGAAAAATATCGATAGCTGGCACCCTCTCTCGTTTGTTCGATTTGGAGTAAGGATCTTATAAAATTGCTGGTGTGGGTCGATCTGTTGCAGCAGATAGGCCAGATAACCTGTCAATAGGATACTTTTTTTCCTCAATGCGGCCATTCCTGCCCGCTGAAATACCTCAAGAGATGCGAGATGTGCTGCCGCCTGAAAGATTGGAACATTAGAAACCTGCCATCCATCCACTCCAGCTATCGGACGAAAACCTTTTTTCATTTGAAATCTTTCCTTTTCATCATGGCCCCACCAACCGGCCAGACGAAGCAGGTCTGGGTTGCTGCCATGTTTTTGATGAATGAACGCCCCGGCAATCGCGCCAGGGCCGGAGTTGAGATATTTATAACTGCACCAAACGGCAAAGTCCACCTCGTGTTTGTGAAGGCTTAAAGGAACGTTGCCGATCGCGTGGGCAAGGTCAAAACCAGCCACAGCGCCTACCCGGTGCGTTGCATCGGTTATTTCCCTGACATTAAAAAACTGTCCGGTGTAATACTGTACGCCACCCATAAGGACAAGCGCCAACTCTTCAGCATGGTTGTCGATAGCGCTCACAATGTCTGCGGTGCGCAAGGCATCTTCACCAGCACGGGGTTCCAGCTCAATAAGTGACTTGTCAGGATCAAGGCCATGCCATCTGAGCTGAGACGCTATTGCGTATTGATCGGAAGAGAATGCGCCAGCCTCGGTGATGATCTTGAATCGGGTCGCGGTTGGCCGGTAGAACGTTGCCATCATCAGGTGAAGGTTGATGGTCAGCTGATTCATGGCCACGACCTCATTCACCTTTGCACCTGCAAGCAGCGCGAGCGTTCTCTTTGAGAATTTGTGATAGTTTACCCACGGCCGGCGTGAGTGAAAATGTCCTTCGACACCGAGTGTTGCCCAATCGTCAAGCTCTTCGGCAATGATCGTCCTGACAGGCTTAGGTTGTAATCCCAAGGAATTGCCTGTAAAATAAATAACAGGCTTTCCTTTGAAGGCAGGTATTGAGAATTCCTTTCTGAAGTGACGCAGAGGATCTTTCAGATCCATTTCTTTTGCAAACTTTCCGCTGTCTTTGAATTCTATCATACCGGTTCAGAACAAGGTTAATTGTTTGAGTATTGCGCCCTCATGGTTTAAAAGCCATGCTTTGTTGTCCAAACCACCGCCGTAGCCTACAAGATCGCCATGTTTGCCGATAACCCGGTGACAAGGCACAATGATGGCCACAGGATTCTGACCGTTGGCAAGCCCAACGGCTCTGATCATCTTAATGTCTCCCAAACGCAAAGCTATTTCCTGATATGATATTGTTCTTCCATAAGGAATTTGCAGCAGTTCATCCCAAACCCTTTTCTGAAAATTGCTTCCGCGCAGATCAAGCTCTACCGTAAAAAACTTGCGGCCTTTGAAGAAATACTCGTCGAGTTCTCCGATGCATTGATCAATGGCATCAGTCCGGCATTCCGCAATGCGGGTTTCTTTAGAAAAGTTAAGCGTAATGATCTTGCCGTGATCCGATTCGATAATTAAGTCGCCAACCGGAGACGCATAATATGCCAGTCCTCTCATTGATCAGGATATAAGTACTGTTTCGAGAATGATATTCTCAAACAAAACGCGGGTCAGCCTCCATAACTGTTCCGCATTTGTCACAGGTTCGCAGATCCTTTGAGGCATAGAATTCACGAAAACGTGGTAGAAAATCTTTCTCAATGTTAGTGAGATGAAACCGGTATTCGTGCAAAAGATTGTTGCAATTTTCACAATACCACTGCAAACCATCGAGCATATTCTCATCTTCCCGTTTGCATTCGATTACGAGTCCCACAGTTCCCGCAGGTCGTGCAGGCTGATGGGGAACCCGCGAAGGCAGCAAGAACATTTCTCCTTCCTTGATTGGGATCTCGACTGACTTTCCTTCTTCCTGGATAGTTACTTTGATATCTCCTTCAAGCTGATAGAATAGTTCCTCCGTTTCATTGAAATGATAATCTTTCCGCGCGTTAGGTCCGCCAACGATCATCACAATGTAGTCACCTGCTTCTGTATAGAGGTTCTTATTTCCCACGGGAGGTTTAAGAAGATCACGATTGTCAGCGATCCACTTTTTCAAATTAAACGGTCTGCGAATAGCCATGTCCAAAAGTTCAGTGTGAAAGAGTATTCAATTCAATTAATTCATTAAAATTACTAAGATTTTAAATATCAGAGAGGAGTATGGATCTGGATTTGAGTGGTAAGAGAGCATTTGTCTGTGGTAGCACGCAAGGCATTGGAAAGGCAGCCGCGATTGAATTGTCACTTCTGGGCGCTGATATCACACTGATCGCACGGGATGAAAAGAAGCTTTCCATTGTTTTGGGTGAACTTGATCAAAAAAGACGTCAGCAGCATGATTTTATCGTTGCCGATTTCTCTTCTCCACAGGAGTTGAGAAATAAAGTAGCGTCCTATGTAGCGAAAAGTCGCGTACAGATACTTGTCAACAATACCGGCGGGCCACCACCAGGCCCTATGTTAGAGGCGGATCCTGAACAATTTATCAGGGCATTTACAAATCACCTGATCTGCAATCAGCTTCTTGTACAGACTGTTGTCCCCGGAATGAAGCTTGAGAAGTTTGGCAGGATCATCAATATTATCTCAACATCCGTCAAGGCTCCATTGAAAAACATGGGCGTGTCCAATACAATACGTGGTGCTGTAGCAAATTGGGCGAAGACCCTTTCGATTGAGCTGGCTCCTTTCAACATCACAGTAAACAATGTATTACCTGGAGCGACGATGACGCAAAGATTGGAATCATTGATGGAGAACAGAGCAAAAGCATCGGGGAAAACATATGAAGAAATCAAAGCGGAAACTTCCAGGGAAGTACCGGCAGGTCGTATATGTGATCCCCATGAAGTCGCCGCTGCCATTGCCTTTCTGGCATCACCCGCAGCCTCATATATCAATGGTATTAACATTCCAGTCGATGGAGGAAGGACGAGCAGCCTGTAGATCGACAGCATTATAAAGAGCTCAATGGATTGATGCAGACGATACAAAACTATATCGACGGAGAATTTATAGATCCATTATCCGGTGAGTTTCTGGACAACTATGAGCCTGCAACAGGTAATGTATATAGTTTGATCCCGGATTCTGACGAACGTGATGTAGCTAAGGCTGTTGAGGCGGCGAATAACGCATTTGCAGGGTGGTCCGGACTTGCGGCAGAAAAAAGATCTAAGATGCTTCAACACCTTGCGGATCTGATTGACCGCGACCTCATGGCACTGGCAAAAGCAGAAAGTACAGACAGTGGTAAAACGATAACGCTGGCAACCGCTTTGGATATCCCAAGAGCTGCTGCCAATATCAGATTCTTTGCCACAGCAATTCTTCACAGTTCGACAGAAGCGCACCATACCGATGCGACAGCAATTAACTACACCGAACAATCACCTATCGGTGTGGCTGGATGCATTTCTCCCTGGAATCTGCCCCTGTATCTCTTTACCTGGAAGATTGCTCCAGCCCTGGCCGCGGGATGTACTGTAGTAGCCAAGCCATCGGAGCTCACGCCTATGACAGCCTACCTTTTGTCAAAACTTTGCGTGGAAGCAGGAATTCCAAAAGGAGTTCTGAACATTGTGCATGGTGTGGGCTCAAAAGCGGGCACTGCGATCGTTAGCCATCCCAACGTATCAGCTATCTCATTTACAGGTGGAACGGCGACAGGAAAGAAGATCGCCACGATCGCCGCTCCGATGTTCAAGAAGCTGTCGCTGGAACTGGGTGGCAAAAATCCAAATATAGTTTTCCAGGACTGCGATTTTGAGAATGCCGTGCGTACGTCCATTCTCTCATCATTTTCGAATCAGGGTGAAATATGTTTGTGCGGATCGAGGATATTGGTTGAACGATCCATCTATGAAAAGTTTGTAAAGGAATTTGTCGCGCAAACGGAACAACTCGTTGTAGGCGACCCCTCAGATGGCAAAACGAATGTCGGTGCGCTTGTATCAGTGGCACATCAGGCAAAAGTACTTTCTTATATATCGCTGGCTCTCGAGGAGGGTGGCAAGATCCTTACCGGAGGCGCGAGGATAGCGCCAGAGGGTCGATGTAACAAAGGATACTTTATCGCCCCCACTGTGATCAGCGAATTGGATGCGCAATGCCGCACCAATCAGGAGGAGATCTTCGGACCTGTTGTAACGATTTCCCCGTTCGATGATGAAGCCGAAGCCATACGATTTGCCAATAGCACAACTTATGGCTTGTCCGCGACAATATGGACAGAGAATCTTAAGCGGGCCCACCGCGTGTCATCACAAATTAAAAGCGGAATTATATGGGTGAACTGTTGGTTATTCCGTGACCTGCGTACTCCATTCGGCGGAATGAAACAATCCGGCGTAGGAAGAGAAGGAGGATGGGAGGCATTGAATTTTTTTAAGGAATCAAAGAATATATGCATCAAATTGTGACCAGAGCCAGGGTAATATTTTCACCAACAAAGGCGGCATGCGCACGGGGAGATCTACTTACGGCGAGCGTCAAATATTTTCACGCCGTCGCGGAGTCTTCCGTTTCGGGGACTCCGCGGTGAATTCTTTAACATTGATCCATCTTAACCCAGCATTATAAACCCATGAGCTTTTTTGATATTAAGAACATTTTTTTTACGCTATGGGGTTATGAGATGAGCTATCTCGAATTCTTCGGAACGATCGCTGGCGGCATCGCAGTAATGCTTTCTGCACGAGCGAATATCTGGAGCTGGCCTATCGGGATTGTCAACGTTGTGCTTTTCTTTTTTCTTTTTTATCAGGTACAGCTGTATCCTGATATGTTTCTTCAGGTATTTTATTTTGTTACCAATCTGTTGGGATGGTGGAGATGGGCAAACCCTAAGCCTGGAGAGGAAAATCTGAGAAATGAACTCAGGGCGAGCTTTATGGGTTGGAAGAAATTTCTCACCTTAAGCACAACAGGCGTAGTGGGAACGTACATCCTTGGCACATTCGCTCAAAATCTTCACGAACTATTCCCAACGATATTCAGCATTCCGAGCGCTTTCCCCTATTCGGATTCTTTTGTAACGGTGATGAGTATTATTACGACTTTCTTTATGATTCAGAAAAAGATCGAGAGCTGGATCATTTGGATCATTGTAGATGCATTGGCTGCCTACCTATACTTTGCGAAGGGAATAAAATTCGTAGCCCTGGAGTATTTGATCTTCTGTTTTATTGCTGCCTATGGTCTATGGCACTGGATTGAGGAAAGAAATATCAGTAAATCTGCACAGGCTGCCTGAATGAAGATCGTCGTGAAAACATTCTGGCCCGGTGTTGTGGCTTTCGCAGCAGCTACCGTATTGTTCTGTCTTCCTGGTAATGAATTTCCTAAGAACGACTGGTTTTCGAAGATCTTTCTTGACAAATGGATCCACGTTGGGTTGTTCGCCACACTTGTAAGTCTCTGGTGCCTGCCTTTTGTATCAAAAAAAAGGGGCGCACGAAATCTCAGTCACATCTTTGTCTGGATCGCGATTGGATTCATCGCCTATGGTGTAATGATCGAGTTCATTCAGGACAAATACGTGCCCAACAGAAGTTTTGGAGTGGATGACATGATCGCTGACTCAATAGGAAGTGCTATCGGTGTGATGTTCTCAAGCTGGCAACGGAAGATCCAAAATCAATCCAACTGACCGGCATGACAAAGCGCGGACTTGTCATTGGTAAATTTATGCCTGTTCATTCGGGACATATCGCATTGATCGATCTGCTATTTTAGATAGTGTGAAGCACCGTTGAACACAGCGCTACACCGAGTAATGCCTGAGCTACACAGGGAAATTTTAATCAGGACTCGGCGAAACAACTTTGCTTCGGAATTTATTCATAGCTGGTCGAGAGGAGGGCTTACGAACTGTACTAGTTTTTGCTCTCTCAGGTTGTACCTATTTCATTCAATTTACTCAGGAGCAGATTCTTTTCCGCATTCGAAGTAGTTAACTGCAACGCCTGGTTATAGCTTTTTCTCGCCTCTTCTTTATTGCTGAGATCAGCAAAAAAACCTCCTTTCGCGGCATGGAACAGATAATGATCGTTTAATTCTGTGATCTGGTTGAGCGCATCCAATCCCGCAGCGGGTGATTTACTATACCCTATCGCAATGGCTTTATTCAATTCTATGATTGGTCCCGGTTTCATATAAGCGAGAATGCTATACAGTTCTGCGATCCGGTCCCAGTTCGTTTTTTCGAACGACGGTGATACTGCATGACATCTCGCGATTGCCGCCTCGACGTGATATGCCGAGAACTCATCGCCGTTCGCGGACTGCTCAAGGTAATATTTCCCTTTTTCGATCAAGGGTGCACTCCACTTTGACCGGTCCTGCTCTTTCAATAGTCTGATCGTTCCATCTGTCTCAATTCTTGCATCTTCACGGGATGCCTGGAAACACATAAGGGCAAGCAATGCTAAGGTGCGAGGCGTCTTCGTAATGACGTTATTGGTAAGGAGGAGGCACAGTCGCATCGCCTCTTCGCACAGGTCATGACGGATTAGCTCGTCGGGATGGGACGAGTTGTATCCTTCGTTGAACAGGAGATACAAGGTGTGAAGAACAGCGTCCAATCTTCCTGGAAAGGTCGCCGGTATTGGAGCCTCCAGACTTATCTTTTCTTCTCTGATCTTCTCACGCGCTCTGTAAAGCCTTTTGGTGATGACCTCTTCGTTGGTGAGAAAACAGTTGCTGATCTCCTGAATGCTTAGTCCGCACAATGTTTTTAACGTGAGGGCTATCTGTGATTCGTAGGGAATTGACGGATGGCAGCAGGCAAAGATCATCCGAAGCTGGCTATCCATGATCTCGTTCTCGAGAAAAAAACTATTTACCGTTGGTGAAAGCGTCCACTCTGATTTCAGCGCGAGGTTGATCTCAGCATGATGTTGTTCATGGAGCTGGTACTGTCGTATCGCGTCAATGGCTTTTCGTTTGGCAACCTTGTATAGCCAGGCTGATGGATTGTCCGGGATACCTTTGTATATCCAGACCGACATAGCCTTAAGCAAAGTATCCTGAACGATGTCTTCCGCAAGATCATAGGATTGGAATCCAAGCAGACGTGTAAGAACAGCGGCCATCTTTCCCGCCTCGTGACGGAACAGATGGCCGATGATTTTATTTACCTGCTGATCATGCATTCATAAATTTACTGAATTTCGAGGTCGTAATAAGTGGCATCTTTCACGATTTGATCGCCGCTTATTGTGAGGATTGAAACGATCGGCAACTTAAACGTTTCGCCGTTCGCCATCGTTCCGCTGGCGATGAACTCCACAGTTACCTTGTCGCCGGATGAATAAATCCCGGTGACGACATCATTGAGGTCGGGAAATAATTTCTGCATATCAGCATACTTTGTTATAATCGTTGTCTCGACTGCGTAACATAATCCTTACCCAACGAGGGATCCAGAAACAAGGCAGAGTCGGCGTAAAGATTTGCCATGATTTTCCAGTCGTGTTGGTTAAAAGCCGCAAAGAGCTGCTCTGCAATTTTTGTGTTCTGGTTCGTGGCTTCCTTTGGCTGATCACAACAAACGAGCAACACTGCGCAAAGCACGACGCGTACCGTTCTCATGGCATTACATATCCATATCGAACTTCTGGACCTCACGAACTTCGACAACACCTTTAAGTTCGTAATCAGGACAATCTTTGGCTATGGTAGTTGCTTCATCAAGATCTTTGGCCATCAATACAAAATAGCCACCGATCACTTCTTTGCTTTCCGCGAAAGGTCCGTCTGTAACTGTCTTCTTTGCGCCTGAAACAGTTTTGCCCCCCGGAAGAAGTGCTTCGCCGGATACATAGCGCTTTTCATTTTTTAGCTTCTGCACCCACTCGAACCATTTTCCCATATGGGCTTGCTGCTTTTCAGGTGATAAGTGACTGGGATCGCCCCCGAAGAAAGATTAACATGTACTTTTCCATTGTTTTGAGAATTTTGGTTGAACATAATTTACACCATGACGAACCAAACCCAGCAGAGTGGACAGGAGATTGAAATTTTTTTTTCCTTCCCGGCGAGGTAACGCAGCTTGGGTTAAGGATCAGCCTCTCCCTGCCCTATGTCCCTTCACAGCGAAATACAAAATAAAAAGATAGCAAGGGAGCATCATGAGGTAAGCGATCTGGTTGTTTGAAAGGAGAGAAAGCTTACCGTAAACAAGCGGTAAGATGGCTCCGCCACAGATACCTGCAACCAACAGCGAAGAGCCTGCTTTGGTAAACTTTCCAAGGCCATCAATAGCCAGGGGAAAAATTGCAGGCCACATTAGTGAATTAGCAAGTCCCAGGGCTGCGATGCATGCAACGGACACATATCCGTCAGTTATGACAGCAAGAACTGTAAAGATCAACCCGAGGATTGCACACCACCGAAGTGCCATAGACTGGGAGAGAAACTTGGGAATAGCTACAATTCCGACCACATACCCGACAAGCATGAATGCCAAGGTATATTGTGTAAAGTATCGTGCGTCGGCAAGACTTATTCCAAGTGATCTTCCATAACTGATTATAGTGTCCCCTGCCATAACCTCCACGCCCACATAAAGGAAAATTGCTATAACCCCTAGTACAAGGTGGGGGAATTGAAGTACGCTTGTCTTTGAGTCCGTATTGCCAGCTGGCTTAACACTATCATCGGAGCCGTCGTCTTTAATATCGGGGAGACCGGAGAGCATAATGGCAATGGCAAGTACCACAAGAAAACCCGAAATTATCAGGTAAGGAACGATAACTCGGCTGGCAAGCTCATCAAGGCTAGCAGCCTTTTCTGCGCCATCCAAAGTTGCCAGGCTTTGAATGAGCGCGTCAGCATCGCTTAGTGCAATAGCCCCGAAGATCAAACCAGCGAGGATACCTGCTACCTTGTTACAAATTCCCATGATGCTGATACGTGTAGCAGCACTTTCAATAGGACCAATGATTGATGCATACGGATTCACCGCCGTTTGGAGCAGGGCAGAGCCACCGCCGATAATGAACAATCCGGTAAGGAACATATTAAAGTTTCTGCTTTGCGCCGCTGGAATAAAAAGGAGTGCTCCCAAAGCCATAATTACCAACGCCAGGGCCATTCCTTTTTTATAACCAGTACCCCGAAGTACGAAGCCTGCGGGAACGCCCATTGTTCCATATGCAATGAAGAAGGCAGTGGCTACCAAAAAGGACTGAAGATCTGTATCCAGCTCACAGGCAATCTTAAAGTATGGTATAAGGGTTCCGTTGACCCATGTTATAAACCCTAGTGCAAAGAACAGCGCTCCGATGATTATCATGGGCAGGGTGTACGACTTGTGGTGGGCGCTCATGGGCTATTATGTGGTTTAGTTAGGTTCGAATTCTGCCGGCAGGAACTCTTCCATTTATGGTCAAGTCACTGAAAAGTATATTTTTGCGCGTGATCACATGGAGCATAAGCATTGTATACCCAGTTACTGCGACACGCTATTTACATCACAAATCAATGGGAAATAAAGATGTTACCGCAAACACAATCATACACTAAAGTAGAAATAAACTAAAACACAATGGACACACCAAATAATCCTGAAAAAAAACTCGCATTACTAGTGCTCGCCGCGGGCATCGGAAGCCGTTACGGGGGGATCAAACAGATCGATGGCTTTGGACCGCACGGCGAAACAATCATGGATTATTCCCTTTTTGATGCTATCCAGGCAGGTTTTACAAAAATTGTGTTCATCGTCCGTGACGAGATCCTGGAGACAGTGAAAGAAAAGTTTCTCTCCAAGCTAAAAGGTAAGGTCGCGGTTGAGTTTGTCGTTCAGTCCCTCGATAAGATGGTGCCCCTGGAATACCAAAACACCGAACGAACCAAACCTTGGGGAACCGGGCATGCCATGCTTTGCGCAAGGGACGTCATCCACGAACCATTTGTTGCTATCAATGCTGACGATTTTTATGGTCGACGATCGTTTCAATCAGTTGCTGACTTCTTTGCTAAGGATAAGGAAGGAAATCACGCCATGGTAGGCTATACACTTAAGAACGTCCTCTCCGAGCACGGCAGCGTCTCACGCGGCTGTGGTGAAAAAGATGCCAATGGATTTCTCACTTCCGTGGTGGAAAGAACAACCATCGTAAAGGAGAACAATAAATCATTGCCAAGGAAAAGGATGGGGACCTTGTCTTAAGCGCGGAGACGCCAACGTCCATGAACTTTTGGGGGTTCCAGCCGAACGTATTCGATTTTTCGGCGACGCTGTTCGAGAACTTCCTGAAGAACAATCGCGATAACCTTAAGGCAGAATTCTATATCCCCATCATAGTCAACGAAATGATCCATCGCGGTCAGGGGAAAGTAAAGATTCTCACCGGCAGCAATACCTGGTTCGGTGTCACTTACAAAGAAGATAAGGAAGAAGTGTCGAGAAGGATCAAGGATCTTGTAGTTTCTGGAGAATACCCAGACAAACTTTGGGAGTAGGTTTGAAATTGGAAATTGGAAAATAGAAAGTAGAAATTCGATCCGCTACTGCTGCGAATTTCAAGTTTCAAGTTTCAAGTTTCTATTTTCTCTTTCTACTTTCTACTTTCTACTTTCTATTTTTAAGACCGTGGCTGATTTGTATACGGGCTAAGAATTTCATCCCTCCCCATTAGCTCCATCCTTACCGTGTCAAGGTTCTTTTTTGTGTTCAACACTATCAGAAAGAAAAAGAGAGGCGTGATGGTCAACAAGGAGAACCCTTTTTGGAGGGCCGTCAGAATTGCCGCAACGATCATGACCAATAAGATACCTATCAATATTCCAAGGACAATTTTAAGCGTACGCTTCTTTCGCCGAAGTTCGGCTACGCTCATCATTGCCAGTTCTCTTCGTTTCATTTCAGAATAATTAAAACAAACTTAACAAAAAGGACAATTAGAACGGTTAACAGAGGCCTATTTCAAATCATGCAGTTTTAACAACAAGTCAGCAACGTATGGTGTCACGGCAGAGATGTGATCACCAGGGAGAGGTGTAAGTGAAATGATGTCATCGCTGGCTCCCCTCGCGATCAAAGCGTCATAGGTTGAAACTGAATTTTGATAGGGCACTGTCTTATCTGACAGGCCATGGTACATGTACATTCTTGTCTCCGGAGTCCAGTCCGTTAAAGTATTCTCTTCAAATGCTTCTCCGATGTACGAATAAGCGGGATCACTAAAGGATGCTTCGAGCAACGCAGGATTTAACAGGTCTGGAATACTTGTTGTAAGCTGCGCGTCGATTTCGCCAGAACTTTTTTCATGATCAAATAATTCTGGGATCAAACTGGCATAGGGTTCCTGAAAAAAGTCAGTTAACAAGTTTTCAAAATCATACGTGAGTTGATACGCTAAGGTGATATAGGCGAGATAATATGGATCGTCATATGTTTCAGCCGCAAATAAAGTTTCCTGAAGTCCGATAAGATCGTAGGCACCTGCTCCGGGAAAGGAGGCAACAAGATCGAATCCATCGGGACTGGTTGATTCAAAGGCTTTATGTGTTGCCATGGTGGCGTATCCTCCCTCGGAATAGCCGGCAAGAAATAACTTTGAGTTAAAATGTATATTTTTCTCTTCCGCGAGTTCTTGCGCTGCCTTAAGCATGTCGATCACTGAGGATGCGGTAAGATCTTCAACAAAATATGGGTGCAGGATAGATGCGGATGCTCCAAAGCCAAGGTAATCAGGGATGACTGTGATCAGGCCTGAGGACGATAGGGCAGTAGCAATAATGGTTTCGGGTTTGTTCACAGCAAAATTCGACGGGGCCTCTGAGTCGCTCGTAATTGTACCGTGCTGATAACTTATCATGGGAACCTCCTCAGTTGTTTTTGGAAGTCCGATAAGACCTGACGCAATAATGCCATTTCCCTTGTATTCGGTATTATAGGATATCTTGTAGATATCTACATCGTGCACAAAGTCATCGAGGTTGAGGTCGAAACCTGCAAGCTTTGCGATGAGCTGCACCTGCGCGGAAGAAACCGTGTATACCAGCGTTGCCTCCACAAGTACGCCGTCCCCCGGCTTATCGGGAGACATACCCTCATCGCTGCATGAAAAAGGAAAGAATAATATACTAAGTGCAGCTACATATAAAAGCTTTGAAGTGTATCTGAGAAATCGTGAACCTGCCATATTTGATGTTGAGATTAAATAACGAACTTAATGATAACCAATTGCGTGCCGATTAGTTTCCGCCCGGCCTTTTCATAAATCAACTGTCTCAGCGCGTTTTTTAAGCGTAATCGCTGTGATGGGCATTCCCTTTCATTGTAATTTTGTAGATGCTTAAGGCACAAAATACACAGTTCATAAAATCAAAGGCGCTGGAATTAGGCTTTTCCTTCTGCGGAATCTCCAAAGCCGAGTTCCTTGAGCAGGAGGCCCCCAGGCTGGAGGACTGGCTTAAGCGTAATTTCCATGGTAAGATGAGTTATCTGGAAAATCACTTCGACAAAAGACTGGATCCTTCACTTTTGGTCCCGGGAGCGAAGTCAGTAATAAGCCTGATATTCAATTATTTTCCCAAGGGCGAGCTCAGACAGGAGGATACATTTAAGGTAGCCAAGTATGCTTATGGTGAAGACTATCATCTTGTTGTAAAAGACAAGCTGAAAGTGCTAATGGCATCGATCCAGGAGGAAATAGGGGAAGTGTCGGGACGTGCATTTGTGGATTCGGCGCCAATCATGGAAAGAGTTTGGGCAAAGCGCAGCGGTCTGGGCTGGATCGGAAAGAACAGCTTGCTGCTTAACCGGGGGATGGGAAGCTTTTTCTTCCTCGCCGAACTGATCCTTGATCTAGACCTTGAGTATGATGAAGCAGCCAGGGATTTTTGTGGATCGTGTACCGCATGTATGGATGCATGCCCAACGGATGCCATACCCGCTCCTTATGTTGTCGATGGAAGCAAGTGTATCTCTTACTTCACGATAGAGTTAAAAGAAGAGATCCCCGCTGAAGTGAAAGGAAAATTCAATGACTGGATCTTTGGTTGCGATATATGTCAGGACGTCTGTCCGTGGAACAGCTTTTCAAAGCCTCATCATGAACAAAGACTGGAACCATCGGATGACATGCGTGAAATGAAAAGAGCAGACTGGCTTGAGATCACGGAAGAGGTATTCGAAAAAATTTTCAGCAAGTCCGCAATAAAAAGAACAAAATTCTCAGGACTCAAGCGCAATATTGCTTTTCTTGAATAGGTCTGAGTCGATATTCGTAAAAAACCCATTATTAATCGCAATACTATGAAAAGCACGATCACCTTCGTTTCCCTGCTATTGTTGGTAGCAGCATTGACGTCTTTGTCGCCTGTCAAAGAAGATAAAGCAAAACCCAAGACCCAGCGGATTGTTTGCTTCAAGTTCAAAGCTGGTACTTCTGCGGAAGCAAAAGCAAAACACATGACTGAGTTTGCCGCATTTGTGAAAGGGATACCACAGGTTCTTTCGTACAGGGCGGGCAAGACCGTTAAAGGTGAAAGTAAAACTGATCCTGAATTCGATGTGATGCATTACCTCACGTTCGAAAAAGAGCAGGATATTCTTACTTATGATGCACACGCCGCCCATCAGAAATTTGTAGAATCAAACAAAGGATCCTGGGACAATGCAATTGCTGTGAACGGCACAATTGAAAAATAACCCGCTGTAAAAAAAGAAAGCCCTCATATGAGGGCTCTTTTTAGTCGATTAAAGTCTTTTCCTAAGCTACCACGAAGCAACGATTCAGTATCTCTTCGTGTTGATTCCCAAACCGGTTGTAACACCATTGTTTGAGTTCGTTTACTTCATCACCAATCAACAAATTGAGTGCTTTCCTAAGTTCTTTTTCAAATAGAGAAGCACTGAAGCTCACTTTAGTGAGCACTGTTTTTGCATAGTTAAGCATGTCAAGAATGAAAATAGGTCAAAAAATTTAGTGTCCTAACAACTGTTAAGTTAGAAAATTGTTGAGTCAAGTAAAAGAAGAAATCTGAACTTTTATTTACCGCTCCCGAAAACCAGGGTAATTTTCCGTTAAGGAAACCTTTTTTCAGATCAAATTCACCCATCTCCACATTTTTCCAGTCTTAATCGGCGTTCTGCCTTAGATTTGTAACGAGGAATTGTCCAGGATTATATGCGACCCAATATTTATATCTTCTTACTTGTGCTGGCAGGCATTTTCCTACCTGGACTATGCCTTTCCCAAACAGTTCAGGTGACCCTTGGACCGGATAATATTGCCGAAAACCAGACTTGGACCATCACGGTGACGGTCCAAAATGATCGTTTGAAGAGTTATGACAACTTTCCCGATATCCAGGGCTTCAGAAAGCGCGGACAGTCCACCCAATCCACCACGAATATTGTCAATGGACAGGTTTCTTCCTCCCAAAGCGTCATTATGACCTATTTGCCGGAGAAACAAGGGAATTTTACCATTCCCTCGTTCACCATGAAAGTAAATGACAAGCCAGTCAGTGTTGCCGGCAAGAAGGTTACGGTCGGACCTGCATCGCAACAGCAGCGCGATCCATTCAAAAGCTTCTTCGATCGGTCAACGGATGATTTTTTTGATAATGGAGAGACAGAGTTTGTAGATGTGAAAGAGGACGCATTCCTGGCCCTGACGACAAACAAAGATGAGGTCTACGTCGGCGAAGGATTCAATGCAACCTTATCTTTTTTTGTTTCACAGGAAAATCGCGCGCCGCTTCAATTCTATGAGCTTGGAAAACAACTGGCCGATATCCTAAAAAAGATCAAGCCGGTCAACTGCTGGAAGAAAACTTCAACATTGAGAATATCGATGGCGAAACGGTTAAGATCAACGGGAAAGACTACACGCAGTATAAGGTCTATCAGGCTTCATATTTTCCCCTTAACGCAGATCCTATTAGTTTTCCCAGTGTCGACCTTGAAATGATCAAATATAAAGTGGCCAAGAATCCCTCCTTCTTTGGGCAGAACCGAAAAGAGGATTTCAAAAAATTCTTTACAAAACCGAAGCGTGTCCGGGTTAAAGAGTTACCGCCTCATCCGCTGAAGAATGCCGTTGCGGTAGGAGATTACAGACTCGATGAACGCATCAGAGGTACAAACCTTCAAACGGGACAAAGTGCAGGTTATACTTTCAATGTGTTTGGTGAAGGGAATATCTCAGCCATCGAACGTCCGGTTACCAAAGGAGACGGTTTGTTTGAATTTTATGAACCAAATGTCAGGCAGGATATCACCCGTCAGAATAACAGGGTCACCGGAAATAAATCATTCAGCTATTTCATGATCCCTAAAGAACCAGGCAGGTATAAGCTTGCCAACTACTTTCAATGGGTGTACTTCAATCCGAGGATCAAGCGATATGACACATTGAAATCCAAGCTGACGGTTAATGTTACGGGTGAAAGCAAGAAGAACGAAGCCATACTGTCCAATGATGCTGGCAACTTCTACGACAAGATCGCATCGCTTGACAATCAACTCACCACTGTCAAAGATCAAAGCTGGCAAAAGTGGGCGTTCAATTTCTTTGTTTTGGCGATGTTAGGCACATCAGCTTATCTTGTATTCAAAAAATAATTGACGCTCTTGTCCGCCACTATTATAGTAAAGCAATGGGTAACTCTTACGGTACGCTATTCAGAATAACAACTTTCGGAGAATCCCATGGTCCTGCTATTGGAGTGATCCTTGACGGCTGCCCTGCGGGTCTTGAGATATCGGAAGAATTCATTCAAGCGGAACTCGATAGACGAAAGCCCGGCCAAAGTAAAATAACTACACAGCGAAAAGAAGACGATACATTCAGGATTCTATCGGGGGTGTTCGAAGGAAAATCAACGGGAACTCCTATTGCGATAGTCATCGAAAACCAGGATCAGCGCAGCAAGGATTACAGCCACATTGCTGAAACGTTTCGCCCATCACATGCCGACTTTACTTACGATGCAAAATATGGCAACCGGGATTATCGCGGCGGAGGAAGAAGCTCTGCACGAGAGACAGCTGCAAGAGTTGCTGCCGGTGCAATCGCTAAAATGCTTCTGAAGCAACAAGGCGTCAGCATTGACGCCTTTGTCTCACAGGTAGGTGAAATCCAGGCACCCCCCTACAGCGAACTGGATCTCTCCAGGACGGAAGATAATATTGTCCGGTGTCCTGATAGCGGAACGGCAGAGAAGATGATTGCATTGATCGACAAAGTGCGGTTGAACCGTGATACAATAGGCGGGATCGTCACTTGCGTGATCAGGAATACTCCGGTGGGACTTGGCGAACCGGTATTCGACAAGCTCCATGCCGAGCTTGGTAAAGCGATGCTCAGCATTAATGCAGTGAAAGGGTTTGAGTACGGAAGCGGATTTGAAGGTGTAAAGCTACTGGGTTCCCAGCACAACGACGAGTTCTACAACGATGCGGGCCGGATCAGGACAAAGACTAATTTCTCCGGAGGTATACAGGGAGGCATTTCCAACGGTGAGGATATCTATTTCCGAGTGGCCTTTAAGCCGGTTGCCACTATTATGCAGGATCAAAGAACGGTAAATAAAGAGGGAGCGGAGACAAGCGTGAGCGGAAAGGGCAGGCATGATCCATGCGTTGTGCCCCGGGCGGTGCCGATCGTGGAGGCTATGGCGGCGCTTGTGCTCGCGGATTTTTTCATGATAGCCAAAACATCAAAGCTTACACAAGAAACGTCTGAGACGGTGTAAATGCTTTTGAATACCAGCTCGGCCTTGACTTTTCATTTGATTGCTTTATGATAGCTTTTTGATAGCTCTGGTATAGCTCCTACATAGCTCTTCGATGGCTCCCGATTAGCTCTATCATGGCAGCATTATCCCAGCACAGCGAACCTATCATAGCTAATCACCAGACTTTACCAGACTTTTTTGATTGAAAAGCACAATCGCCCGAGGTGTAACGCAAATATTGCCCTATTCTTGGTTCAAAAAAGGATGATCAATAAGAAAAGTGGAAAAAGTTATTTCAAATTGGTAACAACTGGAAAAGATTCTTTCAGTGCATGACCTGTTGATCTTGATTCGTGCAAGAATTATTGCCACAAAGTCACTAAGACACCAAGAATAATACGCGACATTTATGTCTTTCTTTGCGCCTTAGTGTCTTTGTGGCAAATAAACGATTGGTTAAATCTTAATATCAATCGAAATTGATCTCGCCTTCCGGTTCTTTGTACTCGCCTTCCCACTTAGCAACCACCACAGTCGCAAGACAATTCCCGATCACATTTACGGAAGTCCTTGCCATATCCATCAATTCATCTATTCCCATGATCGCCATGATCGGCCACAGCGGAAGACCAAAGGATGCTGCTGTTCCAAGAAGGATCACCAGTGTTGCTCTTGGTACACCTGCCACACCTTTGCTGGTTAACATAAGCGTGAAGACCATTAAGATCTGATCGCCGATACTGAGGTCGATATTGGCTGCCTGTGCTACAAAGACCGACGCAAGTGCCAGGTAAAGCGTACTGCCATCTAAATTAAACGTATAGCCAGTGGGTAGTACGAATGACACAATCTTACGCGGCACGCCAAGCTTCTCCATATTTTCCATTGCCTTGGGCAACGCGGATTCAGAGCTGGTGGTTGCAAAGGCAATAGAAACAGGCTCTGATATCGCCTTGATGAATTTACGGATCGGTATTTTCAGGAGAAGCGCTATGGGTACCAGCACAACACCAATGAAAACCAGCAATGCACCGTACAGTGTAAAGAGCAGCTTGAGCAATGATGTTAATATGTCAATTCCCAGATGGCCGACGGTTACAGCGATAGCCGCACCGACACCGAAGGGAGCGAAGTGCATAATGATATTGGTGAACCGGAACATCGTCTCTGCCAAACTTTCAGTAAACTCCAGCACGGGCTTTTTTTTGTTTTCCGGAAGTAAAGCCAGAGAGATACCAAAGATTACGCTGAAGACAACGATCGGTAACACGTCACCATGGTAAATTGATTTTACAAAATTCTCAGGGAATATGTGGAGCACGACATCCTGCCAGGTTTGAGCCTGTGCTTCGGGTAGGTCTTGCGTAAACCCCTCAGGCAAAACTATTCCGGTTCCCGCTTTGGTCAGATTGATCGCAATGATACCGATCACAAGCGCTACCGTTGTTACGATCTCAAAGTAAAGTATCGACTTCCAACCCATTCGACCCACTTGCTTGAGATTTGAGTGACCGGCAATTCCAACAACAAGGGTAGCAAAAAGGATGGGCGCAATGATCGTTTTGATAAGGCGCAGGAAGATCTTGCTAAGGACGCTCAGATTCTGTGCGAATGCGGGAAAATTCAATCCTATTTCCACCCCAATGATCATGCTCACCAATATCCAGGTGGTAAGTGATTTTTTCCGGAAAGCGAAAATGATAACGAACAGCCATGCAATCCAGCGGACCCCCACCAATATTACCGGCGAAATCGAAAGATGGAGGTAATAATTTACGAGATGGAGGAGCGCGGCGATCGTCACCAGCAAAAAGATGACCGTGATAATTCTTTTTTGGCTCAATTTCGAGGGATTATTGGGTTGAAATTAAACTGTTCTAATTAGCAATATAAAAGAAAGTTGGTGTTCGACAGTTCTGGATGGCTTTTCCTGGCGGCATGAAATAGGTGTCGAACTTAAATTCGTTAAATTTGTTCGTTAGTTATAAATTATAACATAGAAACCATGTTACAGGCTGTCCCTAAAAATGTTCATATCTACCTGGAGTCAAATCCCAACCCAAACTCTCTGAAGTTTGTTGTCAACGAGATGCTTGTTCCTGAGGGCATGAGCTTCGACTTTCCCGATGCTTCCAGTGCAGGTGTCTCACCGCTCGCTCAGGAGCTATTTTCATATCCATTTGTTGACCGGGTTTTCTTTGCGAGCAATTTTGTAACAGTCACCAAAAAGGGTGACGTGGAATGGATAGAGATCCAACAAAAGCTTAAAGACCATATCCGAACCTTTCTGGAACACGGCAAATTTATACTCGACATAAAAGAAGAGAACGAGTTGCCGGCTGAAGAAGAGACGGACACTATCAGAAAGATCAAGACTATATTAGAAGAGTATATAAGGCCGGCTGTGGAGCAGGACGGTGGCGCAATCACTTATCATTCGTTCCGGGACGGCATTGTGAAAGTCAAATTGCAGGGATCCTGCAGTGGCTGCCCAAGCTCCATGATAACCCTGAAGGCAGGTATAGAAAATCTTTTCACCAGAATGATGCCAGGAGAAATACATGCCGTCGAAGCCCTTTGACCTAAATAGTCCTGAGTCCTTAGTCTTTAGTCCTTAGTCCTTAGTAATTTAGAATTCTGACTAAGGACTAGAGACTCAGGACTATTTTATGAAGGCTATAAGGAGATTTTTGCTTTTCATTTTGCATAGCACTGTGCTCCTGCCAGCGCTTGCACAAGAACCTGATAAATCAGATACGACCCGGAGTATTATCGACATCGTCAAGGACAGCAAGGTATCCCGGGAATTACTCAATGTGATATCACGAACACCGCCGGAAGAAGGTGTCTTCAATCTGAAAAGCGAAGAGATATTCCTGCCCTTTCAGGATAAGTTTATCCGTCACATCATTATCAATCACGTTGGATTCGATAAGAGTATTACCGACACCACGCGCAATATTAAAAATTTCTCTATCCGGGTCGCGAATGCCCTGCACAAGAACTCGAAGGAATGGCTTATCAGAGAGCATTTGCTCTTTCATGAAAAAAAACAACTCAATGCATACACGCTGGCCGACAATGAGCGATTTCTTCGCGATCTTGACTTCATTGTAGATGCCCGGATCCATGTCGTACCCCTGGCGAGTACAGAAGATTCTGTAGATGTATTGGTTGTAACACGCGACGTCTTCAGTATAGGTGGAAGACTTAGTCCCCGCAGCACCAACAAATTCTCCTTTCGCATATATGATGTGAACGTACTCGGAGCGGGGCAACGGATGCAGTTGAATGGGCTGTACGATCATGACCGCGAGCCGCCCTTTGGCAGTGAGTTTTACTATCGCAAAAGCAGTGTGGCGGGCACTTTGATCAATGTTACAGTAGGCTACACCCAACTCAACACAGGCAGCAGTTACGGAGATGAGGATGAGAATGCATACTACCTGCGACTTGACCGGCCCCTTGTATCGGCCTACTCCAGATTTGCAGGCGGACTTGAATTAAGCCGCAACTGGTCTCAAAACTTCTACCAGGAAGCAGATTCAATATTCAAAACTTACAGGTATAATGTCTCCGATGCCTGGATCGGCTATAACCTTGGTGTCAGGCATAATAATGAAAGCCGGAATCGCCGATTTGTAAGCGCCCGTTACTTCAATCAAGAGTTCGTACGTCAGCCTGATCAGCCATATGAACAGACAAACCCGGCATTCAATAGCCGCACGGCGTTTCTTGGCGCTATTACTTTATTCAAGCAGGAATTCTATAAAACACAATATGTATTTGGATTCGGCCGGACAGAAGACGTACCGTACGGACACACGTATTCATTGCTCGCGGGATACCAAAGTTTGCTCGGCTTGAAACGGGCTTACATAGGATTTGACGCGGATAAATCATTCGTTCGCCGCGAAGGAAATTTCTATACTTTCTCTCTTCGCGTTGGAGCGTTTCCCTATGCCGGTTCACTGGAAGATGCCACAATTCTTTTGTCAGGTCAGCTCTTCAGCAAGCTTGAGCACTATCGAAAGTTCATGATCCGCCGCACGATCAATGCAGATTTTACCTACCTGATCAATCAAACCACAAATACGCTGCTCGATATCAACGGTAACTATGGTCTTGAAGGTTTTTCAGCAGACAGCGTGCTGGGAACCAAACGCCTTCATGGGCGCTATGAAATGATCCTTTTCACACCATGGAAAATATTAGGTTTTCACTTTGCCCCGATCGTGTTTGTAGATGTTGCCTTTATAGCGCCCAAAAGCAAGTTCATTTTTAGTCAGAAGCCGCATGCAGGTATTGGTGCAGGAGTACGCACGCGTAACGAAAACCTCGTGTTTGGTACGATCGAGCTCAAATTCTTTTACTACCCACGTCACATAGAAGATATTGCCAACTTTAAAGTCAGCGTCCTTACAAATCTCCGGATCAAATACAGCGCGAGCTTTGTAAGAGCTCCCTCTTTCATAATTTATAATTGACCTACGGCACAAGATGCCTCGGTTGTATACGCTGTGACTCTTTTAGTATCTTTGAATACACCCCCTGTTCTATGAGAAAAGGCTTTATTATTATAAGCTCAGTAACTGTGCTGCTCATCCTTGCATGGGCATACTTCTGGACGAATGCATTATTCGCATTCTTTCTTGTCGGACCCTTCATCTATATGGGAATAGCGGACATGGTCCAGAAGCACCAGTCGATCCGTAGAAATTTTCCAGTGCTGGGCCGCCTCCGTTATGTATTTGAAGATCTTAGGCCGAAGATCCAGCAATATTTTATTGAATCGGATACCGATGGAGTTCCTATTAACCGGATTGATAGATCAGTAATATACCAACGCGCCAAGGAACAAATTGATACGACACCGTTCGGCACGCAATTGAATGTATATGCCGAAGGATATGAATGGATGAATCATTCTATTGTTCCGCTGGATTTCCACACTATTGATCACCATCCGAAGGTAAAGGTGGGAAGCAAACATTGTACACAGCCTTATTTATCCAGCGTACTGAATATTTCAGCCATGAGCTTCGGATCACTAAGCAGTAACGCGATTGAGGCATTGAATGCGGGGGCCAAGATCGGTGGATTTGCGCATAACACAGGTGAGGGGGGTCTTAGTCCTTATCATCTCAAACATGGAGGGGATATCATCTGGCAGATCGGAACAGGATACTTTGGTGCACGCGATATAGAAGGACGATTTTCGGACGAAGCCTTTAAAAAGAACGCGACCCTTCCCCAGGTAAAAATGATCGAGC
Organism: uncultured Cytophagales bacterium; assembly: GCA_963845845.1. Taxonomy (GTDB): domain Bacteria; phylum Bacteroidota; class Bacteroidia; order Cytophagales; family Cyclobacteriaceae; genus Chryseolinea. The sequence goes on along the minus strand of CAWJTP010000013.1, from coordinate 156,343 downwards.
TTAAGTTGTCGCAGGGAGCGAAACCCGGGCATGGTGGAATTTTGCCCGCCAAGAAAAACACACCTGAGGTGGCAGCGATCAGGCTGGTGAAGGCCGGAACAACAGTTTTTTCTCCACCCTATCATAGCTCGTTTTCCACTCCCAAGGAAATGATGTTGTTCATTCAGAAGATGAGAGAACTCTCTGGAGGAAAGCCTGTAGGGTTCAAGCTCTGTATTGGCAGAAGAAGTGAGTTCATGTCCATCTGCAAGGCTATGGTAGAGCTTGACATGTATCCTGATTTCATTACCGTGGATGGTGGTGAGGGCGGAACCGGGGCCGCGCCGCCCGAGTTCTCAAATTTTGTGGGGATGCCCATGCAGGAAGGATTGGCCTTCGTCGACAACATGCTGAAAGGATTCAACATCAGACAACATATTCGCGTGGGTGCATCTGGAAAGATCTTAACAGGATTTCACCTGATTCGGGCGTTGGCCCTCGGCGCTGATATGTGCAATAGTGGCCGTGCCATGATGATGGCATTGGGGTGTATCCAGGCGCTTGAATGTAACAGGAATACTTGCCCAACAGGTGTTGCCACGCAGGAGCGCGGACTGGTTCAAGGATTAGTAGTCGAGGACAAGAAGGTAAGGGTAGCCAACTTCCACAAGAACACGATTGAGAGCTTTGTGGAATTGCTGGCTGCATCGGGTATGTCGGATTCGTCGAAGCTTAACCGTCATCAGATAACGCGCCGTGTACTCATGAATCAAATCCTTACACTGGAAGAGATTTATCCCTCGATCGCGGTTGGCGCTATGCTTGGCAATGATATACCCGAGCGTTATAAGATGTCGTACGCTTCAGCGAGCGCTGATAAATTCTGAAATAACAAAGGCTGTCCTTGAAAGAACAGCCTTTGAGTGGGTTGGATTATTAAGACGATCTTTAACTACCACATGCTTCGCATGCATCTGGATTATCGAGAGAGCAGAGCATGTCAGAACGCTTTTGGTCGTATTCTTCCACGTGTTCGTAACGGATGGTCTGTTGCGCATCATTGTGTTCCAGCACGGTTTCCACAACCTCAGGCGCTTCGCCACTCAATGCAAGTGCAATCCCAACGCTGGCAGTTTCCTGGAGATTAGCTTTATCGAGTGTAAATTTGATGGCATCTGCCGCCGCAGTTGAGCGGAGATAGTACATTCCGGTCTTGAGGCCTTTCTTCCATGCATAAAAGTGCATGGAGGTAAGCTTGCCAAAATTCGGATTAGTAATGTGTATGTTCAGACTTTGTGACTGGCAGATATATGCTCCCCGGTCAGCTGACATATCGATGATCGATTTCTGAGATATCTCCCAAACCGTCTTGTAAATGTCTTTAATGTTCTGTGGTATTTCAGGAATATTCTGAATAGAACCATTGGCGCCGATCAGCTTCTGGCGCATCGTCTCACTCCACAAACCAAGGTTCATCAGGTCTTTCATCAAATGCTTGTTCGCAATGATGAATTCACCTGAAAGCGTCCTGCGGGTGTATATGTTCGACGTATATGGCTCGAAGCACTCGTTGTTGCCAAGTATCTGCGAAGTTGATGCTGTTGGCATTGGCGCGACCAGTAGTGAGTTGCGCACGCCGAATTGCTTGACATTTCTCTTCAGCTGATCCCAATCCCATCTTCCGCTCTTAGGTGTGACACCCCACATGTCGAACTGGAATATCCCTTTAGATACCGGTGATCCTTTAAAGGTTTCATACGGACCATGCAGTTTGGATAGCTCCATAGAAGCTTCCATCGCTCCAAAGTAAATAGTTTCGAATATCTCTTCGTTGAGGCGTCTTGCTTCAGGCGAATCAAAAGGCATTCGCAACAGGATGAACGCATCAGCGAGGCCCTGTACGCCCAAACCGATCGGGCGGTGGCGGAAATTAGAAGTACGTGCTTCAGCAACAGGATAATAGTTGATGTCGATCACTTTGTTCAGGTTCTTGGTAGCAACCTTGGTGATCTCATATAATCTCTGATGATCGAACTTGCCCTGGTCGGTGATGAATTTGGGGAGTGCGATCGACGCGAGGTTACAGACAGCGACCTCATCGGGTGATGTATATTCAATGATCTCAGTACAGAGATTACTGGATTTGATGGTGCCCAGGTTCTTCTGGTTTGATTTCCTGTTTGCGGCATCCTTGTACAAGATGTAAGGTGTGCCGGTCTCTATTTGTGATTCCAGTATCTCGAACCAGAGGTCTTGTGCCTTGATTTGCTTGCGGTACTTGCCTTCCTTCTCATATTTATCATAGAGTCGTTCGAACTCCTCGCCCCACACTTCGGCGAGACCAGGTGCTTCGTTAGGGCAGAACAGAGACCACATTTCATTGTTCTCCACACGTTGCATGAACAGATCGGGTATCCATACGGCGAAGAACAGATCACGGGCGCGAAGCTCTTCTTTGCCGTGATTCTTCTTCAGGTCAAGGAAATCAAAAACATCGGCGTGCCATGGTTCAAGATAGATCGCAAAACTTCCTTTTCTCTTGCCACCCCCCTGATCGACATATCTTGCTGTCATGTCGAAATTGCGCAGCATAGGTACAATTCCATTAGATGTTCCTCCGGTTCCTTTGATATAAGAACCTTTAGCGCGGACGTTATGAATGCTGAGTCCGATACCGCCGGCTGACTGTGATATCTTCGCGCATTGTTTTAAGGTGTCATAGATACCATCGATGCTGTCGTCCTTCATGGTGAGCAGGAAGCATGATGATAGTTGAGGCTTCGGCGTACCTGCATTGAATAGGGTAGGCGTTGCGTGCGTAAACCACTTCTCTGATAATAAGTTATATGTTTCGATCGCGGCTGGAACATCTTCTCCGTGTATACCAACGGCTACACGCATCAGTAGATGTTGTGGCCTTTCGATGACCCTATTGTCAACTTTCATGAGATATGAGCGCTCCAGTGTTTTGAACCCGAAGTAGTCGTAGCTGAAGTCACGATCATAGAGGATGGCTTCATCCAGTTCAGCAGCATGCTCTTTGATAACTTTCCACGTTTCTTTCGAGATCAGCGGAGCATTTTCTCCTGTTTTAGGATCCACATACGTATACAGTCGTTTCATTGTATTCGAGAACGACTTGCTTGTTACTTTGTGAAGGTTGGACACGGCAATACGTGCAGCCAACTTCGCAAAGTCAGGATGTTTGGTAGTCATCGTAGCTGCAATCTCTGCAGCAAGATTGTCCAGCTCCTGAGTAGACACACCATCATACAGGCCATTGATCACCTTCATGGCCAATTCCACAGGGTTGACGAACTTCGGATCTAATCCATAACAGAGTTTTTCAATTCTAGCGGTGATTTTGTCGAACTTGACTGATTCTCTGTGTCCGTCACGTTTTAATACAAGCATCTTAATGAAAAGGGGTTGTGTGGGAGAAAAGTTTAAAAAGTGATTGAAAATAATTAAAAATCTTCGTTCAGGGAAAACTTGGGAGTTGTTTCTTTTTCCGTGCTCTTCATTACCCCTGCTTTCTGATACTCGGCTACACGTTTTTCAAAGAAATTAGTTTTACCTCTTAGGGAGATCATCTCCATGAAATCAAATGGATTAGATGTGTTGTAGATTTTTTTCCCGACAAGCTCATTGAGCAGGCGATCTGCAACAAATTCGATGTATTCACGCATCTGTACAGCATTCATACCAATGAGATTTACGGGAAGCGCATCAGTAACAAATTCTTTTTCTATTTCCACAGCATCACGTATGATATCAATAACAGTTTCTTCTGGCATCTGTTCACGATATGCTGGGTATAAAGGTGACATGCGAAATCACAATGCAATCCTTCATCGCGTGAGATCAATTCGTTTGAAAATGTAAGGCCTGGCATGAGCCCGCGTTTCTTCAGCCAGAAAATCGAACAGAAAGATCCTGAGAAGAAAATGCCTTCAACTGCTGCGAACGCGATGAGCCGCTCCTGGAAGGTTCCTTTGCCGATCCAACGCAATGCCCAATCAGCTTTTTTCTTCACGCACTCCATGGTCTCGATGGCGTGGAAAAGGTTATCCTTTTCCCTTGGGATCCTTTACATAGGTATCGATGAGAAGGGAATACGTCTCCGAATGGATATTTTCTATCGCGATCTGGAAGCCGTAAAAGAATTTAGCCTCTGTGTACTGGACTTCGGAGATGAAATGTTCCGCCAGGTTTTCGTTGACAATTCCGTCGCTGGCGGCAAAAAATGCTAATACGTGGGTAATAAAATGACGCTCGCCATCATTTAGATTTGCCCAGTCGCGCAGGTCCTGGCTAAGATCGATTTCCTCGGCTGTCCAGAAACTGGCTTCCGCCTGTTTATAGAATTTCCAAATGTCATGCTGCCGGATAGGGAAGAGCACAAAACGGTCTTTATTTTCCTTAAGGATGGGTTCCTCGGTTGTTGTTTGGCTCATGTCGTAAAGGGTTTTAAGGGTTAAACCAAAATCAAAAGGGTACCAGCCTAGCTGACACCCGCTTTTTTTTACAATAAAATGTTGTTTGCTTGATGAAAGGTTGAAAACCGCCCCTTCAGCGTCAAGTGTACAAATGAAATAGAATGATTCTAATAATCAAAACTGCGTTTTTAGGCCATTTCAACGGATTGTGGAAAACTTGTGGATAACTTGTGGACAGATAAGTTCCTGTTAAATAGTGGCTTAATAGCTCGTTCTTAGGGCATTCTTTTAGATTACATATTGTGGGCAACTTTTTTTTAAATTTTTTTCAGACCGGCCCTTGGACGCCTAATTTCAAAATATTCAAATCCAGGCCCTCACTTTTTGGAATCTTTGTTTACCTTTGCAGTCCAATTTTCAAAAAAGCTATGTACGCAATAGTTGACATCGCCGGCAAGCAATTCAAAGTGGCTAAAGATCAATATATCTATGCCCCAAAATTAGAGGGAGAAGCAGGTGCAGCAGTAAGCTTCGACAAAGTTCTCCTGGTTGATGATGGCGCTACGGTAAATATTGGAGCCCCTGTTATAGCGGCGCGACCGTATCAGGAAAGATCGTGGAGCACGTAAAGGGCAACAAGGTCATTATCTTCAAGAAAAAAAGAAGAAAGGGCTACGCTGTGAAAAATGGCCATCGCCAGCAATTCACAAAAGTTCAAATAGATAGCATCGGATAATATCCAAAATCAAGCACAAGCATTAAAGAGATCTACCATGGCACATAAAAAAGGTGAAGGTAAAGTAAAGAACGGCCGCGAATCGGAAAGCAAACGTCTTGGCATTAAGGTATTCGGAGGTCAGGCAGTCATTGCGGGAAATATCATTGTACGCCAGCGCGGTACTAAACACCACCCGAGCAAAAATGTGGGTATGGGAAAAGACCATACGCTGTTTGCATTGACAAATGGTGTTGTGGTTTTTAAGAAGAAAAGAGAAGGTAAATCGTACGTTTCTGTTGAACCGGCGGTTCAGGCATAATTCTTAGTCTGAATCAGAAAGATCTTGAAGGCCCTCATTGAGGGCCTTTTTTATTGGAGACTTTTCTGAAAAGGGCCCTGTACTGGAATTCACGCGAGTATCGTACACGATTCCATTATTTTAATGTAAAAATTTTATTCTGCGAATTTTACCTCCAACTAACGTTTTCGTTGGCCGTTTTTAAGCTCCGCAGGCCCTTATTATCCAATATCCCCCAAATACGGTGTTTTTTTAGCTGTGTCGTACCCTAGATTTAGGGGCCTAGAATTATTTATTAACCTAAACATCACACTATGAAGAAACTTCTACTCATGTGCTGTGCCTTCGTTTTTACGTTGGCATTGCATGCACAGGATCGAACGGTTTCCGGCAAAGTCACCTCTACAGAGGATGGCTCATCACTGCCGGGCGTTAACGTAATTGTAAAGGGTACCACCAGTGGTGCCGTCACTGATGCCGATGGAGCTTACACACTCGGAGTTCCCGAATCAGGATCAGTCCTTGTCTTCTCCTTTATCGGATTGAAAACTCAGGAAGTCAGCATTGATGGCCGTTCTGTCGTCGATGTAACACTTGGAATGGATGTTACTCAACTCTCTGAAATCGTTGTCACCGGTGTCGGTGTGGCGACCGACAAGCGGAAGCTGGGTATATCTGTGGAGTCTGTCACATCCCGTGATCTCCCCGCCGCCCCCACAGCATCTATCGACCAGGCGTTGGTTGGTAAGATCGCCGGCGCACAGATCAGCAGTACCAACGGTACGCCTGGATCAGATGTTAACATCGTGCTTCGCGGTATCAACACGGTTAACCGAGGAACTGCTCCCATGATCCTCGTCGATGGCATCCAGGTCGCTTCAACAAACCTGAATACTATTGACCTTAGCACGATCGATCGTGTAGAGGTTGTTCAGGGTGCCGCCTCAGCCACGATCTACGGTGCGCAAGGTGCAAACGGTGTTATTCAATTGTTCACAAAAAAAGGAAAGGTCGGCAAGATCAACATCGACTTGTCAAGCAGTATTTCCAACAATACGTACCTGAACGTAGGCGATCTCCGGAAGGCAAGGTTTCATGCATTCACAACAGATGCTGACAACAATGTAATAGGTACGTCCGGCAATCCGTTGACAGTGGATCCCGAAACGCTTGTTTATAGTGAGAATGTACAGTACAATCCGCTTTCGCTCACCAGCAACCTGAACAAGCCATACGATAGAAATCTTCAATATTATGATCACTTCGACTTTTTCTTCAAACCCGCCAATACCATCAACAACAGTATAGCGGTTTCCGGAGGCAAGGACAAGGTTGATTTTCTCTTTTCTGTGTCAAACAACTATCAGGAAAGTAACATCATTGAAAATGGCGATGTGCGAAGGAGCAACTTCGTTGCCAACGTTGGCTTCGAGCTGGCGAAGGGACTTACCTTCCGCACGACCACGCAGCTGGCATACACCAAGAATACGATCAAGACGCTTGACAGGAATATTATGTTCAGCGTCAACAACGCAAGGCCATTTGCAAACTTTGATGCGCTGGATACAGACGGAGATGTCGGCGTATACTTTGGCGATGCGGTTGGGGTCAATCACTTCAACCCGCTTTTCTATCAGCGCTACACGAATGTTAAGGATAACAAGATCGATGTGATCCAGAACTTTAACATCAATTATAAGTTTCCAAAGTTCGTAGAACTAGATGCTAAATACGGTTTGAACTGGCAGCACCAGGAGCAGATCACAATTTTCCGTAATCAGACTACCAACAACAACGCAGTGGCTACACAATCCTACGTATCCAACTTTGCTACTGACGACAAGGGCGAGATCGATAATTATTCATTCCACAAGACTTTCCAGAATTTTCTTGGAACAGCGATCGTGAGGTTTGATTTCAAGAATGACTTCAATTTCAATTTTCCGCTCGTTAGCACTACGCAACTATCTTATGATGTTCGCAAAACGGATTACAGACATTATCTTACTTATGGCCTCGGTCTTCCGACCTACAATCCCTACACGGCAGCCCAGGCGACGACTTTCGTTGTTCCGTCAAAGGACCCAACAAGACAAAAAACAGATCCGGTTTATGTTGGGGGAAACTTTATTGAACCATTCTTTACTTATGGATATCTCGTCAACCAGCGCTTCGAGTTCGGAGAATTTGCCGGAGTGTCCGGTGGTTTCAGAACTGATTATTCCTCTGCGTTCGGGGCCGGATCAAAACCTTTTACATTTCCGCGGGGTGATGCATACTTTCGCCTCTCTTCACTAGGTTTCTGGAAAGACGCAGCTATCTCATCTGCCATTCCCGAATTTAAGATACGGGCTGCCTATGGCGAGGCCGGTATTCAACCAAAGCCTTTTGACAGGTATCCCGCACTATCAACCAAACCACTCGGTGGTATCACGGCATTTGGAATTGAAACTAATTCATCAAACCCGGCATTGGATGTTGAAGTGTCTAAGGAATTTGAGTTCGGAACTGATATAGCCTTCGGCGTGAATCAGTCTTCTGCCTGGTTGAACGATATTGGATTATCAGCGACATATTGGAAGAGAAGCACGGACAATGCGATCTGGCAGATCGACGTACCCCCTTCTATTGGATTCGGAAGAATTACCGATAATGCTTTCTCCCTGGAATGAAAAGGAATTCAAGCATCGTTGAACTTCCAGGTTTACACGAGCAGCTCTTTTAACTGGAATCTGATCACGAATTTCAGCAAGCAATCGTCGGAAATCACTTCCACCAAAGGTCAGGAGATCGTCATTCTATCAAGTGCTGGAAGCAGCAACTACGTGTTGAAGGCTGGTGAAAAGATCGGGCAGCTTTATGGTCGTCTTGCACTTCACGCGGTAGACGCGGTGGGCCCAGATGGAAACCCCTACATCCCCGAAGCTAACCAAGCCAATTACACAGTAGCAAGCAATGGTTATGTTGTGAGCAAAGCAACAAAGCAACCATTCTTTACTTCCGGTCTCTACAGTTTCGGAGATCCGAATCCGAAATTCAACATGTCTTTCATCAACGATATGACATTCAAGGATTTTTTAAGTTTCTCGTTCCAGTTCGACTGGGTTGAAGGCAGTCATCTCTACAACCAGACTAAGGAATGGATGTATCGTGACGGTATCCACAGCGACTACGAAAAGCCAATCACGATTGAAGGCGAAACTGGCGCATGGACAGCATTCTATCGTGGGGTCTATGCGCAGGGACAAGCTAACGGAACGAAGGATTACTTCCTGGAAGATGCATCATTTGTCCGTCTGAGAAATATATCCGTCGGCGTTGACCTGGCAAAGCTGTTCAATATAAATGCATTCAGAAAGCTGCAGCTGCTTCTGACTGGCCGCAACCTTTTAACAATTACGGACTATACAGGTATGGATCCCGAAGTAAGTTCAGGAACAGCGAATTCAGCGTTTGACAGAGGAGTTGATCACAACACCATGCCTAACTACAAGTCATATCAGGTTGGTTTGAACATTGGATTTTAATCGAAGAAAACATGAAAAACAGATTAACATACATACTATCTATTCTCTTTGTAGGGATAACATTTTCCTGCAAGGACGACCTTGATATTAAGAATCCGAACCAGCCAGGCCTCGATGAAGCAGCAACGGAGAGCGGCATCATCAACCTCGCGAGCGGCGCAGTTTATGTCAATGGGTTTAAGGACCTTAAATATTACGATGGCGTACCGGGTTATTTCTGGACGGGAGCTATGGGCTTTCATGAACTTATGGGAGACATTATCGGTGAAGAGGCGGCTAATATTTATGGAAATCAAATCGGATGCCCTGAATATTTACTTCTTGATAACGGCACAAGGGTAAACAACCCTAACTCACCCAATAACCAGAGAAGTTTAATAGACCTGGTCAACGTAAACGCCAACGCCGGTCAAAACACATTGGTCTACGAGTGGGCTTACATGTATTCCATGAATAATGCATGCAATATTGTTCTTTCAGTCGCTGATGAAATTGAGTTTTCAGGCGATGCCGAGACCAAGAGGAATGCTGTTAAAGCCTGGGCGTACTGGTGGAAGGGCTATGCGTACTCACGGATTGGTTCTACTTACTATGCGGGATTGATCGTCGATACGCCGAATGAAACGAATGGCGATTATGTTACCAAGGAAGCCGTCATTGCCGAATCTAACTCAAACTTTGACAAGGCTTCAACCGCCCTTAGTGCACTAACGGACAATGATACGTATCGCGCAACGGTGGGTCTATTGATCCCAACGTTCAACCAGGTGGGAAAGGGCGGCGTCCCAGCCCCAGCGATGTGGATAAGAGGTATCAATACGATGAAGGCACGTAACCTGCTTGTGAACACACCGACCGCAACGATGACGACCGCCCAGTGGAATGAGATCATCACACTTACAGACAATGGCCTTGCGGAAGCTGACATGGTATTTACCGGAAGAGCAAACAGCAACGGCGATTTCATCTCTGCAACAGCAGGCGCAATTGCACCTAAGTCAACCGGAAATCCCGGAAGCGGTATCACCTACAAGATCAGTGAACGCCTTATCGAAGAGTTCAAGGATGGCGACCTTCGCCTTGAAAACAACTTCTCCCAACTCCCTGCTCCGTGGAGAGGTGAATCTTCCCGCGGTAATGCATTCAACACGAGATGGGAACTGTTAAACGGCGGCAACGGCGTGGCAGGAACAATCGTTATGAGCAGCCGCGAAGTAGGCGAATACGAATTGTATCTCGCAAGCACTCATGAAGAAAATCAACTGATGAATGCAGAAGCGAAGATCAACACAGGAGATATCGACGGAGGTCTCGCTGTAATCGATGAGATCCGCGAGTTGCAAGGTGCCGGTCTCGATGCCGTATCCGGCACGGGTCTTTCACTTGCTGCAGCAAAAGAAGAGCTTCGCAGAGAACGCAGAATTGTAATGGCTTTCAGAGGACTTTCATTTTACGATGCAAGACGCTGGGGCGTTATCAATGATATCTCTCAAGGCGGTGGAAGAACAGGAACTGTTGTTGTCGATGCAACGGGCGCTGTGAATACCAATGCAACGATCAATTATAATTATATCGACTACTGGGATGTTCCGGATAACGAGCTTGTTTACAATGCTCCTTCCGAAACGAGCGTAGAAGTTAAAAATCCTAAAGGCTTATAAGAAATTATTGAAATATTGAAGCGTAAAAGGCTATCCGAAAGGGTAGCCTTTTTTATGAAGCAAATACCAAAGTCTACTACTTTAGGGGTGATTAAATCCAGAGAAAAAAGCGGTAACTGTCACCCCGGAATGTTATCTTTTTTGACTGTGGAAGACCACATTGGTGGGGAAAAAGTCCTTTTTTATGGGTAATTGATACGTTTCTGTTAGGAGGGGTTTGAAATGAAGCCAAATTCTTCTTTAGGTATTTCATTTTGTCATTTACTCCCCTATTTTTAGGTAGTATTTAACCTAAACCTAAACTTATGAAGAAATTTCTACTGACGTGTAGCGCGTTAGTTCTTGTGCTCTGCTCGTGGGCACAGGAGCGACTCGTTACAGGGAAGGTGGCTTCGTCGGAAGACGGATCTACTTTACCCGGCGTAAATGTGGTTGTCAAAGGGACAACCAATGGGACTGTTACCGACGCTGAAGGCAAATACAGTCTATCCGTTTCAGGAGCCGATCCCATCCTCGTATTTTCTTTTATTGGATTGCAAACACAGGAAGTTGCAGTTGGCCAAAGAAGTGCCGTTGATGTACAGCTTAGCCTTGATGTGAAACAACTTACAGAAGTTGTTGTTACATCACTCGGTATGGAGCGTGAGAAAAAATCTCTTGGCTATTCCGTGGCCAGCGTTTCATCCGAGAACATTGCGCAGCGTTCGGAGCCGGATGCACTTCGTGCGCTCTCTGGAAAAATGCCTGGTGTTAATATCACCGGCGCAGGTGGTGCCCCTGGTCAGGCAACCAAGATCAACATTCGTGGTATGTCATCGTTTACCGGAAACACCCAACCATTGTTTGTTGTGGATGGTATTCCCTTTGATAACTCCGTGAATGGATCAGATCCAAGCGGTGCCTCAGGCTCTGGATCAAACACTGTGTTCTCCAACCGGGCGTTTGATCTTGATCCCAATAACATTGAAAGCATTTCGGTACTCAAGGGCGCTGCCGCATCGGCCCTCTATGGTTCACGCGCAACGAACGGTGTTGTAATTGTGACAACCAAAGCTGCAAAGAAAGGTGGCCGCAAAGGACTTGAAGTAAGTTACAATGGATCTCTTGACTTTGAGGAACTTTCAGGCATTCCTGACTACCAGGATGTTTACACGCAAGGTTCCAACCAACTTTACAACGGTACGTTTATTGGTAACTGGGGAGCTCCATTCCCTGATCACGTCGACGCGATCAACGCCCAATATGGCACGAATTATACGAAAACATACGGTGCCTACCCCGATGGTCAACCCTACCCAGAGGGATTCGGCCCGAACCCGATCAATCTTTATAAGCCCAATGTTTTTCCTGAGTTCGTTCAGCAATACACGATGCCAGACGGATCCGTTGTACCCGTGTCAGCACCTTATAAAATTGAGCCCCACGACATCATAGGTGGCTTCTTCGAAAGAGGCCATGTGGTCACCAACGGCATAAGCATCAGTTCAGGAGGAGAGAAAGCTAATCTCAACGCCGGCTTCTCAAGAATGAAACAAGAAGGTATTGTTCCCAACTCAGAGGCTGAACGTACCACAGTGAGCTTCGGCGGCAACGGACAACTCGGCAATGGCCTGTTTGTTTCCGGTACGCTGAACTATGTGAACACACAACAGCAATCTCCTCAATCGGGCGGTAGCGCATTCAATGACTACTACTCACAAGGCGGAACATTCGTTGGTGCTACTTCCATCTATTCCCGCTTATTCTATCTCCCACGTAATTTCGATCTCAACGGACTTCCTTTCGAAAATCCTGTAAACGGCGACAACATCTTCTATCGCGCCCTTGACAACCCGCTCTGGATCGCGAAGTATAATCTATATACAAACAAGGTGCATCGTGTCTACGGTAATATCACCACAGGATATGATGTAACTCCATGGTTGAATCTTACATTCAAAGGTGGCGTCGATACCTATAGCGAAGCCCGAAGAAACATCGTTCGTAAAGGCGGTTCTACAATTCCCCTTGGTCAGATCTACACAGAAGACATCACGTGGCTGCAACAGGATTACACTTTCCTGGCCACCGTCGATAAAGATCTGGGTGAAAACTTCAACCTCACTGCCATCACCGGTTTAAATGCGAACCAGAGAGAACAGACAAGAAGAAAAGTGACTGGCACGAACATCATTTCCAGCGGACTGAATCTCACAGATGCTACTTCCACGCAAATTGTGAACTACGATTATAGCATGCTTAGAAGATTGTATGGTGTATTTGCAGACGTGAAGTTATCCTACAAAGATTACCTGTACCTCGGTCTTGTAGGCCGGAACGACTGGTCTTCAACACTTCCTTCTGGCAATAGAAGCTACTTCTATCCCGGCGTAAGTGTAGCGGCTATCATCAGTGAAATGGTACAGCTTCCTTCCTTCTTTACGTATGCAAAGATAAGACTTGCAGGCACGAAGGTTGGTAATGATGCCTCGCCCTACCTCGTTAACTCTGTTTATAACATCGTAACGCCATTCACCTCTGCAACCGGCGTAATTACGAACAATGCAACGCTGTCAGCGACACTTGGAAATAAAAACCTGAAACCTGAATTCACAACAGAGTATGAAGGTGGTATCGAAACAAGGTTCCTTAATGACCGGATTGGTCTTGATGTTACCTACTTCACCAGGTCGTCTACGAGCCAGATCGCTTACGCTGACGTACCTCGCTCCACTGGGTTCAATCGGGAAGTGGTTAACATTGGAGAACTCGTGAACAAAGGATGGGAAGTCGGTCTTGATGTCACGCCAGTAAGCCTGAACAACGGGTTTAAGTGGAACGTGTTCTTCGCATACACCCGGATCAGATCCGAGATAGTAGATGCGGGTCCTGCCGGTGAGATCCTTGTAGGTGGACCAACGGGAGCATTCGGTACCATTCACCGCAATGGCTTCCCATACGGTCAGCTCTATGGTACAAAGAATGCCCGCGCTGAGGACGGAACATTGCTGATCGATCCCAACACAGGTTTACCTTTCCTGCTGCCTAGCTCGGAAGTGATCGGTGATCCAAATCCAGACTTCCAGCTTGGTATCAATAATACTTTTTCATTCAAGGGCTTTACCCTGCGTGCACTCATCGACTGGAAACAAGGTGGAGATTTCTACTCGTTTACAGGTGCGTCATTGCTGCTGAGAGGACAGTTGGCCAATTCTGTCGATCGGGAAGCATTGCGCGTTGTGCCTGGTATCCTGGGTGACGTTCAGAACTTCGTACCTCTTACCGATGACTCCGGCAATACCATCCAAAATACAATTCCGATCACAGCGTTCGACTCACATTTCAGCAACGGTTGGGGTGCATATGGTGCGGATGAAGTTAACATCTATGATGGAACAACGATCCGCCTCAGGGAAGTAAGCCTTGGCTACTCCATCCCTAAGTCGATCTTATCCAAGACGCCATTTGGGTCAGCTTCCATCTCTGTTTCCGGAAGAAACCTGTGGTTCAAGGCTCCTAATGTACTTGAGGGTCTCAATCTGGATCCTGAAGTACTGGGCGAAGCTGCGGATTCAAACGTTCAGGGCTTGGAATACGGATCTGCCCCAACAGTCCGTCGCTATGGTGTTAATATAATGCTAACCTTCTAACCGATTAGCTACATGAAAAACATTAGAACTAAAGGCGCAGCCCTTTTCTTATCAATATTGATGATCTTTTCTGTTTCGTCGTGCGATATTTTCGATCTCGACGTAAACACTGATCCGAATAACCCTTCACAAGCTTCGTTTGAACTTCTGTTGTCGAATGCTACGCTCGATGCGAGCAACCTTTTCGCTGCAGACCTCAACGATATGGCTATGGGTTTTATGAGCCTCACCAGCTCGTTCGATGATTTCAACATGAACAACGGAACGTGGGTTAGTCAGTGGAACCTTCTTTATGAAGGACCACTCACGGACCTCGACCGGATAATTGTTGCAGCAACGGAAGCGGGTAATGTACCCAAGACGCTTGGCGCAGCACAGGTGCTGAAGGCATACTATTTCAGCCTGATGGTAGACCTGTGGGGTAATGTGCCCTATAGCGAAGCGTTCAAAGGTGACCAGGGCATCAAGGCACCTGTATTCGACAATGGAGCAACCATTTATGCAAATCTTCTTACAATGGTCGATGAGGCAATTGCCAATTTCAAGGTAACCAGCTCTGCTACACTTGGTGGTGACCTGATTTATAATGGAAATGTTACCCGGTGGTTGAAGGCAGCCCATTCACTGAAGCTTCGTTTGCTCATCCAGTCAAGAAAGGCTGATCCTGGCGCCAATGCTAAAATCAAAGAACTCATTGACCTGCACAACAGTGCTGATGGTCCTGTGTTGATTACTGCTGCGGCGGATGATTTTCAATTCCGCTTCTCTAAGACACAGAACCCAGACAATCGTCACCCTATGTACATTGACGGATATGCCGGTGGTGAGGCCGCCTACACATACTTCGGTGCCAAGTTCATGGCAGAAATGCTGGCGAATCGCGACCCGAGGACACCATTCTATTTCAAGAGGCAGACCAGCGCAGTGCTCAATCTCGATGACGCCGCACAAAGACAAACAGCGCCCTGCTCCCAGCGCGACGACTGCGTTTACAACTATTTCCCGTTGAGCAATTACGTATCCAATCTCGTCTTTGGGAAAACAGCAGATGCACTCTCTCCTGATGAGCAAGCCTATCTCGCTGGATATTTCGGACGGGATCGTTCAGATCCATCCGGCGTACCAAATGACAATCCTATCCGGACAACAGTAGGTGCTTATCCTGCAGCTGGCCTTTTTGATGATGTACCCGAAGCTGGCGGAGGTAACAAGGGTTCCGGAGATGGCATATTCCCAATGATCACCTCCTGGATGGTGAGGTTCTATCTTATCGAAGCCCAGATTGAGGTACCCGGCGTTGATGCAGGAGCAACCAATGAGGCATTGCTGAGGGCAGCGTTGACAGCACAGATCGCCAAGGTGTTCAGTGTGGGAACAGCAGCTGACCCGCAAGCAAGCGCCGACGTGGAGACATGGCCCGATACCTATGACTGGCCAGTCGAGTACATGGAATCAGCTGATTTTGTTGATGATGTTATCGCTGGTTATACGGCGTCTGGAAACAAGCTTAACTACGTGATGAAACAAGCATGGTTTGCAAATTTTGGCAATGGCTATGAAGTGTATAACGCTTTCCGTAGAACAGGCTATCCAAACGACCTTCAAACACCGCTTCAAATTCCGCGTCAGTTTGCACTTCGCCTCCCTTACGCACAAAGCGAGGTCAATCTGAATAGCAACACGCCAAGTGTAACCTATGACAGCCCTAATGATGCCGTATTTTGGGACGTACTGAAGTTCCAATTTTAAACCTGAATAAGTATGGAAAAATTATATAGACATTTTATTGCAACCATTTGTGTGGTGCTGATCGTTGTAACTTCTTGTAAGGATGACGATCTGGAAATTATTCCTGAATGGGAAAGCGGGGTCCATGGATTAGGAGCTTTCAATGAAGCAACCGATGACGTGAATTTCATAAAAGGCGACCCATCTGTTGAATTGACCATTGACTTGCTTTGGAATTCGATCGACAAGAAGAACACGATAACAAAGATTGACATCTATGTTTTGTTCAATGAGGCATACATCGATCAGGACGAAAATCCGAAGACTGCCAAGCATGGCGGTAACACAGGTAAGTTGCTGATGACCCTCGAAGGCGCGACTTTGCCCGGTGATAAGGAGGCAGCGACGTTTACAATAAACCAGGATGATGTGTACGCATTGTATCAAAATAGTTCCTTCGATTATTTTGGCACAGGTGCTCTCCCCGTCTGGGGAGCAACCTCTATCCGTGGGGACCGCGACACAGACGAATTTAAGTTTGTCGATGGTGATGCCTTTCAGCTAAAGTGGGTATTTACTGCCGCTGATGGTCGTGTTTTCGATAAATGGGGCGTTTCAGTTTGCACGGAGTTTCCGGGAGCAAATTGCGCAGTAAACTGGGCCGCAGTGTGTTCCCAGGTAATTGCTGAACCAGCTGGTAACTGGACCCTCAAGCTGAAAGATTCGTATGGCGATGGCTGGAACGGCGCCGCTTTAAAGGTGACGATAGATGGTGTGGCCACGGATTATACATTGGTGGATGGAGCAAGCGCTACTGAAGTTGTTGCTGTTCCTCCTGGAACCACAACCCTCACCTTCGCGTTCGTGTCTGGCGACTGGGATTCAGAGGTTTCGTTTGACATAACTTCCCCCAAGGGAAACATTGTGTCGGCTCAAGGGCCTTCACCTGATATAGGTGTGCTTACCCTGAACTTGTGTAACGAGTAATATACTTCTCAACCTTTTAGAAAAGCCACCTGAAAACCCGGGTGGCTTTTTTTTAATTGCATTAAGGGTAAAACTTTGATAAAACTTAGATTTGAATGAAATGTGAAGGCCGGAGCTCCGGAACTAAACGACGAAAGATATCAATGGCATGAAAAATCTTATAGCAATATTCATCATACCTGTATTATTGTTTACTGGCTGTGGGCGGCAGGACATAACTCCGGTAGTGGGTCTTCATAACAATAACGTACTGCTTCCAACTATTAAATTTAGCACCAGCCAGGAAAGCGAAGTTTTTGTTGAATACTGGATGGTAAGTGATACCCGGCGGGTGCAACGTTCAAAGATGTCGAAGGGTAAAGACCATCGGATCGTGTTGCTCAATTTAAAACCCTTGACCACATACAACTATGTGATTCATACGACGTCGCCGGAAAGTAAGACTGATGTTTTTAGTTTTCAGACAGGGAAATTGCCTGATGACATTACGAACACAAAGAAACAGGTGATCGATACCGCGAAGTTTAAGGGTTTTGTCCTGGTCAGAAGGCTCGCACCTAAAGGCGCGGACGTCATTATCGACAGTGAAGGTGATGTCGTATGGTATCATCAGTATGATACCATTGTAAGGAGGCCTTTTGTCTGGACCAGCAGAAACTCGATACTGTCGGTCTACGACTCCGCTCAAATCGTCGAATACGATATTTATGGCGATAATATTCTGGATATTAAACTCGAAGACCATGGGATCTCTAATATGCTCCACCACGATGCGTTGTTCGATAGCAAGGGCGATATTGTGTCATTGACCCACGATTCTGTAAGGATGGATTTGAGAAAATTCGGCTACGGTAAAAATCAGTATCTCCGGGCCGACGGGATAATTGTGTTCAGCACGCAAGGCAAAAAGATATGGGAGTGGAATTTGTTGAGCGCTTATAGTCCGATGGATCATCCGGACCGTAAAGTTGATCCCAAGCATTCCCTCGGACATGCCAATAGTCTCACTATTGATAAGGATGGTCATTATGTAGTTTCGTTCAGGGACTTTTCTCAGCTGTGGAAAATAAACTCAACCGACGGTTCTGTTATCTGGAAGCTGGGTGAGGGCGGAGATTTTAAAATGGATAAGAATGGCTATTTTATCAAGCAGCATGCGATTTATTTTAACAAAGCCGGAGAGCTGATGATGTTTGATAATGGAGATAGGAAAGCAAGGCCAAATTCAAGAGTGCTTTCCTTCAAGTTGAATGACAAAACCATGGAGGCTGATATTGGTATAAATGTGGTCCTCCCGTTAGAACTATCGGCTGATAAGATGTGCAGCACGGAACTCATCAGCGACGGCAAATACTTGGTTTGTACATCAAAAAGGAATGGAATTATTTCGGTGGTAAATGATAAGGCGGAAATATTATGGAGGGTCGATCTTACAAGGCCGTCTTACCGCGCCTATTATTTATCTGATCCTTTCGCTGGACAATGACCAGTAGCAGTGCTTGCGCTTACGTAAGGAAAAACAGCAAACTTTTTATTGACATAATGATGACCCTCGTTATTCACATGACAGATATAAATACTTTATTTTAAACCAACTTGGAAGAAACAAATTTTGTAAGACGTCTGATTTATCTGTTTAAGACTTTCATCCTGATCGGTTCAACGTCGTTTGGCGGGTACATGTCGTTGATTGCCATGATGCGCGATCGCATGGTATCGCGCGACAAGTCTATTGACGATAATATTATCACGGAAGGAATATCACTCGCTTCTATGCTACCAGGGCCTGTAGCGGTTAATGTTGTTGCCTTTACCGGATTTCACATTGCCGGCGTTTTGGGAGCATTGGTAAGTATCAGCGCAGTGTTGATCCCATCCTTAGCGATGGTGTTGATACTTTCCATTATCTTTTTTAATAGTGGTGACAGGTTTGCCTTTGGGGCCATCCTTGCCGGCGTATTTCCTGTCGTTGCTGCCATTATCCTTGCAACAGGCATCGGGATGGGTAAGCGTGCGTGCAAACGGAAGGAGCACTATGTGATTGCCACACTGTGCTTTGTTGTACCCTTCTTTATCAAAGGTTATTGGATTATAGTGATTCTGTTAGTTCTTGCGGCGCTAGTAGGTATGATGCGTCTGAGAGAAGATACAATCCACGCTGCTGATACAAGACAATCCTGGCGCCCGGTGTTGATATCACTTGCGATATACGCCATTGTCATTACGGCGACGATATTTTTGAGTCGCGGCACGGTGATTGGACAAATCGTGAAGGAGTTCTCACAAGTGAGCCTTACATTGTTTGGCGGCGGTTATGTGATGGTTCCATTGCTGAAAACGCGTTTCGTCGATCAACTAGAATGGATTACCAACGCGGAGTTTATTTATGGGATATCGATTGGCCAGATTACACCGGGTCCGATATTGACCAGCGCCGGTTTCTTTGGATACAAGATGGCTGGACTTGCAGGTGCCATCATCGCTATTTTAGCCATCTATTTGCCATCTTCCATGTTAATGATTCTTCTTTCCAACATTATCATTCCATTGAGAAGCAGTAGATTTTTTCAGGCTGGCTTGTCTGGCCTGAAGGCGGCCATTGTTGGGATCATTTTATATTCGGCGATCGCGATATTGTCGGCGAATGATATGTCCGCCAACTGGATAATAAGCTTGGTGATTGCTACAGTAGCTTTCTGGCTCACATACAAGTATAATGTCATCTCCGTGGCGTTGATAATAACAGGTGGAGTAATTGGTTTTTTTGTTTATCGATAACATGAGTATCAACCATAAAGCTATACAGTTTATAGGCACGCAACGGTCGGGCTCCAATCTCCTTCGTTTGATGTTGAATCAATTGCCAGAGATCTCGGCACCTCATCCACCACACATCCTGAAGACGTTCATCCCGTTGCTGGATCATTACGGAGACCTATCGGATAAAGATAATTTCAAATTGCTCGCGGCGGATGTATGTGAATGGGTCAATGTAAATCCGGTTCCATGGGAAGGCGTCACCTTCACACCTGACGAAATAATCAAGGTGTGCCGGATCCCGACGCTGCTCGAGTTGTTTGTGAAGATGTATGAAGCGAAGGCGGAACACGACCATGCACGATTCTGGTGTTGCAAGAGTATGGAAAGTGTTCATTACATAGACCAGATCGAGAAGGCCGGGATTCAGCCATATTACATTTACATCTACAGGGATGGCCGGGATGTTGCTTTATCGTTTCTCAAATCGATCGTTGGCCCGAAGCACGTCTACTACCTGGCAAAGAAGTGGATGGAGGAGCAGCAATTGTCCTTAGAGACAATAAAAAAAATAGGCCCCGAGCGAATCATAACAATTAAATATGAGGAACTGATCCATGAACCCCGACCTGTTATGAAAGGTATTTGCAATACGTTGGGCGTTGAATACACCGAGGAGATCTTTGAGTATTATCACTCTGAGGAATCGATCAACACAGCCATTTCGGGGCAAATGTGGAAAAATGTTGTGAAGCCGATCATGGCCGATAACCACGATAAGTTCCGAAAAGAATTGGATGATGAACAGCTAATGATCTTTGAGCGCGTTGCTGGTAAGGTCTTGGCACAGTTGGGTTATAAAACTTACTTCTTGCCGGATCTTCTGCAACAAGATTTTTCAGCTGAAGAATTACAGCGATTCAAAGGAGAGGCCGAAACGCAATACAACAAGGTTATCGGGAATGCGCTGCCGGAAGAGCTCGAGCGACGGAAACCACAGGAAGCATTACTGACACGGATCAAAGCAAGACCAAAACGCAATTAAACATGACGATGATCAATCATAAGGATCGAGATTCTCATCACCTTCACGATAATCAAGGTAGTATAATACCATGTTGAGCATCTCGCTGGTAGTCTCCCAGCCATAAGTAACATTTTTTGGCGGACTACTGGGATTCGCAGGATTTTGAGCTGTGTTGTCGAACGTAGCTTCAACAAGTATCGTAGAACCTTTCGGAATTTTGAGCAACTTTTGAAATTGATAGGTGTCCTGCCAATTGAAATCCCACTTATCGATCTTTACCAAAAAAATCGCTTCTCCTTCCGGAGTAACGGCGAAAGCCTTGAAGGTCTTACCAAGGAAATGCATGTGGGGTAATATAGCCACGCCGGATATATCAATCGGGATAGGACCGAAGCTTCCGTAGAATGTTTTCACCTCGTTTGGAGGGATCACAAAAGGACGGTTAGATATGTTGTCCTCGGCAATTGCCAGCGAATACACTTCACGCAGGACACTGTCTTTTGCAAAATAAAAATTCACTTTCGACTGATCTGTCTGACCTTCACGCGCATTGGGAGAATAGTGTATGTTCGCGATGATGTCCGAATCCTTATAGATCTTTTTTCCCGTGCCTTTTGGAAACTCTATTGCAAAATTTCCCGGAACCCAACCGTAAAGAAATTTATCAACGGGAGGATATTTCTCGAATTGCGAGACTTCAGGATCATTTGCTGACATGCCATCGATAGATCTGACCCTATTGGTTGTGTCAGTCATTAGCCGGCTATGATGAACCAATCTCTTATTACCCGGAATGAATTCAATTTTCCGGATGTAGGTATCTTCCGGGAGATTGGTAGGAATGTTAAAGAATCTGAAATCATTTACGCTTGAAGTTGGTATCATGTAAGGATCCTTCATAGCAAGCGACAGATCAGGTTTAGACGCGGGTTCAAATGTTGGAGCCTTTGATCGCTTTTCCCTTTTCCCTTTAGGCATACCATTGCTGATCCACGTTCCAATCATGCTTATCTCATTGTCCGTAAGCAGACGTTCGTTGCGATACTTCTGAAATTCACGATCAGCCTTCCATGGTGGCATGTATCTGGAGCTCGTGACCTTGCCGATAAAATCTCCCTTGCGATAAACATCATCGAATGTGATCAGATTGAAGGGCCCTGCCTGATCAGGCTGGTGACAGGGTGTACAATTCTTATGAATGATCGGCTCAATATGCTCGTAGAAGGTGATAGAATTTTTCTGAGACGATGCATGATAGCCGGAGAAAAAAGAAATCATCAACGCAAGCGCTCCTAAGGCGTTGGCTGAGCTTTGTTTTCCCTTTGCGATCCTGCACACGTCTGTTTCCTTTTGCCTAAATTTCAGAATAAACTGCGAGCTCCAGCGGCCCATTGCCCCCATGGTAAAGATATTTATTTGCACCGTATTTTTCCTCTGTACCGGCATATGTTATGGACAGTCAGACGGCGTGGCCAACAAAAAAAATGTCTCTTCTGAAAGGGCTTACCAGGTTCTTATTTTCCTCGGAATTGATTGTCCGATAAGCCAGGACTACGTCGGCGCGATCAACAAGCTAAACGATGAATATAGCGACAACCTGTCTATCTGTGGGGTCATTCCTGAACAGATTTCTAAAAAACAGCTCTCGGCTTTTGAACGTGAATATCAAGTGCGATTCCCGCTTAAACTCGACAGGGATATGGCGATAGTCAAACAATACAATATACATGTTACACCGGAAGTTGTACTGGTAGACAAATCGGGAGCTGTTCAATACCGCGGCGCGATCGACAATTGGTACTATGAGCTGGGTCATCACCGACAGATCATAACGGAGAACTACCTTAAGGATGCGATAGCGTCAGTGTTGGCCAATCAGACTGTCAAGATTAAAGAGACTGAGACGGTGGGATGTATATTGACGGTAAGGAAATAAGTTCAGGGTTTAATTGATGGTACTTTACCGCAAAGCCGCGAGGATCGCAAGGGACCGCGAAGCATTAACTTAGCGGTCCTTGGCGTTCTTAGCCCCGATGCATCGGGGATGAAGTGCGCATTGAACTTTAACGACCTTCTTGCGAACTATTAATAACAATTTTTATGTTTGGAAGTTATTCTGTAAGAAAGTTATTCTGTAAGAAAGTTGATCGTGATACTGGAATGTTAAAATAAGTAGTCATTCCCCTCTGCCCTACGCGCGCGTAGATTTGATCGCCAAATTATCCCCTAGGTTAATTATAAATTTTGCGGATAAACCGCTTGTATACATCTTTGCACATGATTTTAAAAAATAACCTTTTGCTGGAAGCAGCCAAGGGAAACAAGACCTCGCGTTCGCCGATATGGCTTATGCGACAAGCCGGAAGGATTTTACCCGAGTACAGGAAAGTCCGGGAACAAGCAAAGGATTTCAAAGTAATGGTGAAAACTCCCGCTCTTTCGGCAGAAGTCACCATCCAACCCGTCGATATCCTCGATGTTGATGCAGCGATCATCTTCTCCGATATATTGGTAATCCCCGAGGCCATGGGATTGAATTATGAAATGGAAGAAAATAAAGGTCCCTTCTTTCCGAAGCGGATCACCAACGCAGCAGACCTTAAAATGCTTCACGTCGCCCATACGGATGAATTGAATTATGTATATGAGGCGATCAAGCTTACCAAGAAAGGATTAAATGGCAAAGTGCCCTTGATTGGCTTTGCAGGCGCACCCTGGACGATCTTCTCATACATGATCGAAGGAAAGGGGAGTAAGACCTTTAGCATGGCTAAGAAAATGTTGTATCATGAACCTGAACTTTCCCACAAGCTTCTTGAAATGATCACACAAAGTACCATCAACTATTTGAAGGGGCAGATCAACGCGGGGGCTGACATAGTTCAGATCTTTGATTCCTGGGCCGGAGTCCTTGGCCCGGATCAATACACAGAATTCTCGCTGAAGTATATTCGGAAAATATGCGACGCTATTTCAGAAGTTCCCAAGATCGTGTTTCCAAAAGGAGCATTCTTTGCAAGAAAACAATTGAACAGCATCAACGCCGAGGTTATTGGCCTTGACTGGAATATGGGTATTGCCGAATCAAGGTCGATGATACCTGATAAAGTACTGCAGGGAAATCTTGATCCTTGCGCCTTATATGGATCAAAGGAAGATGTAAAGCGCGAAACAAGAAAAATGCTGGATGCCTTCGGCCCCGATCGTCACATCGTCAACCTGGGTCACGGCCTTTACCCGGACACCGAAGTAGATAATGTAAAATGCTTCATAGACACCGCTAAGCAATTATGAAATATGAATTATAAATTATGAATTGACTCGATTAGATTCAGTTCATTCATTGTTGAAAACTCCCTCGATCGAGACAATTCATACCTCATAATTTATAATTGCATAGTCTATTCGCTTCTTAGGGACTTGATGGGATTTACAATTGCTGCCTTGATTGACTGATAGCTTACGGTTATCCATGAGATCAATAAGGCCGCGAATCCGGCGAACAGGAATACGCCCACACCTACGTCGATGCGGTAAGCAAAACCGTCTAACCAACGATCCATGACATACCATGAGATGGGAACGGAAAGAATGAATGCCAGCACGATCAGGCGCGAGAAATCTTTCGATAATAGCAATACTACACTTCCTACTGAAGCGCCAAGAACTTTACGTACACCGATCTCTTTAGTTCTAAGACTCGCCGTGTAAGCGGAAAGCCCGAACAAACCGACACAGGCGATAATAATAGCAAGTCCTGCAAAAATACCAAAGACTTGTCCGGCGCGCCGTTCTGCTTCATAATGCGCTTTGAGATCTTCATCAAGAAACAAGAATTTAAACGGTGCTTCCGGTATCATCTGTTTCCAGGTATTTTCTGTGGAAGTAATCACCTTGTTGAGCGCGCCGGCTTCGACCCGCACAAACACGTACCCAACACCGCCACCAAAGCTTTCGGTATTTTGTATCGTCAGTGGCGTGATCGGATCACGCAAGGTCTGAAAGTTGAAGTCTTTGATCACGCCAATGATCGTATAAGGTACCTCTACGTTGCCGTTGGGTGTACGTTGTATCTGAACAAGCTTCTTTCCTATGGGGTCCGTTATTTCCATCGTCTTCACTGCAGTTTCATTCAGGATAATGGACAACGAATCGTTCGTTTCACGCGAATAACCATGGCCCTGTACAAATTCAAATCCGATAGCCTCAGCAAACTCATCGTTGATACCCATGCTCTTGGTAGTGAGTATTTCGGACGATCCTTCCGGTATAAATTGCGCACCAAAGAAATCCTGTTGACGCCCTAACAGGGAAAATGAACCTCCTACATGTTGAACACCTTGCAGCCGCTTCAACTCATCGATAAAGGTCTGCGTCTTGTCCTGTAAAAGAAACGCACGTTCGACGACGATCACCTGTTCCTTATCATATCCCAGGGATTTATTCTGCATGAACTCCATTTGTTCCATTACGACCAGCGTGCCGACAATCAGAATGATAGAGATGAAAAATTGAAATACTACCAATCCATTTCTCAACCATGAACCTTTGCTGCTTGCTGAGAAGTTTCCTTTCATAATGGTAATCGGTTGGATCGATGAAAGTGCAAATGCCGGATAGCTACCAGCTAAAAATCCGACCACTAACGCTACGCCTGCCAGACCACCGAGGAAGAGCGGAGAGTATGTGATCTCCAATCTCTTTCCGGCAAGATCGTTGAAGGCGCTCAAAGCGATCTGTGCCAATCCTACAGCAAGGAATGTGGCAAGCAAGCTGAGCACAATTGATTCCACCAGGAATTGAGAAACAAGCTGACCCTTCAGTGATCCCATTGTCTTTCTGACACCAACTTCACGTGCACGTTCGGCAGACCTTGCAGTAGCGAGGTTCATAAAGTTGATGCAGGCAATTACAAGGATAAGCACGGCGATACACATCAGGAAGTACACATAGTTTAAGTTCCCACCCGGACGCATCTTTGCCTCAGTGTTCAGCGGATCGAGATGAATGCTTGTAAGCGGCTGAAGCGAGTACCGGTATCCATTACCCTCCCGCTTGTAGTCTTCCCACGATTTGCCGAGATCCCTTTCGATCTGTGCGGATGCATAAGTATCCACCATCTTGGGAAACTTTGCTTCGAGAGCGGCAGGATCTGCGCCGGGTTTCAACAGCACGTATACATGTGCAGAGAACGTAACAAAATTTGACTCGTTTCCCCTGCCAGCAAAAACTTCATCGGACCACTTTCCCAGAAAATCAAACTTCATGTGTGAGTTGTCCGGAACATTCTCGCAAACACCAGTCACTGTAAAATCCTGATTGAAGATCCTCATAGTTTTTCCGACTGGATCCTCGGCGCCGAAATAGCGCTTGGCTGTTTCGTCCGTCAGCACAATATCCGAGAGCTTGCTCAAAACTTTATTCGGCTCTCCTTTCAATAATTTAATGGAAAACACTTCGAAGAAATTGGAGTCTGCCGCCATGATGAACTCCTCTTCGAACTGTTTTCTTTCGAGCTTTTCATTTGTATAGCTGACGATCGAGTTATTAGGCCCGCCCATCTTGACAGTGGTGGCTACTTCAGGAAAATCCTGTTGAATGACATCTGCATAAGAGTGAGGCAGGATCGCATAATTCGTAATGTGATTCGGATACTTTCTTTCCAAACGTATCTTATATAGAAGGTCAGCATTCGCGTGGAACTTGTCGTAGGAAAATTCGTCTACGACAAACATGGTGATGAGCAAGCAGCTTGCAATACCCACGGAAAGTCCCAGAATATTGATGGTGGTATATACCCTCTGCTTAATAAGACTTCTGAGGGCGATCTTGAGGTAGTTTTTGATCATGGTTCGACGAAATTAGCAATACGGCAATGTCAATCCACATGCCACCTCTCGTCAGTCAAAAAGAGGCCTTTCTGGAGCTGATTGCAGCCAGGAATCCCAGAAGATGTTCGATTAGGGATAAATATGTTCGCGAACGGACTGTTACGCCAGCATCCGAAGCAGCGTAGTGAGCCGGGCCTTAAGATTACGCCGGTCTACTATAAAATCGAGGAATCCATGCTCGAGCACGAACTCTGCGCTCTGAAAATCCTTTGGAAGATCCTTTCCGATCGTTTCGCGGATCACCCGTGGGCCCGCGAATCCTATGAGTGCGCCGGGCTCGGCAATATTGAAGTCGCCAAGCATAGCGTAAGATGCAGTCACACCTCCCGTGGTAGGATCTGTGAGCAAGGACAGGTATGGGATCCGAGCCGCATCAAGCATTGCGATCTTGGCGGACGTCTTTGCCATCTGCATCAACGAAAGACCAGCTTCCATCATGCGGGCGCCTCCAGAGCGTGAGATCATTAGGAACGGCTTCTTATTCTTAAGGCTATGGTCCATTGCACGTGCGATCTTCTCACCAACAACGGAACCCATAGAACCACCGATAAAACTGAAGTCCATGCATCCGATCGTAATATCAAGCCCGCCCATTTTTCCATAAGCTGTGCGAACAGCATCTTTCAGCTGCGACTTCTCCTGCGTTTCCTTGATCCGTTTTGGATATGCTTTGGTGTCAACGAACTTTAGCGGATCAGCAGATTCCATGTTTGGATCAAGTTCAGTGAACTTGTTTTCATCGAAAAGCACTTCGAAGTATTCTTCCGATCCAATGCGCACATGATAGTCTTCATCAGGAACGACATACGCATTATTCTTGAGCTCACGTGTATGGACGATCTTTCCCGAAGGAGATTTGAACCACAATCCATCGGGAACTTCACGTTTTGATTCTGTTGGTGTTAATATTCCTTTGTCGCTGCGTTTGAACCAAGACATAGTTAAAAACTTTAAGGAAAAACAAAAGCCGTCGACATCGGTCAACGGCTGTAACAGAATAATATTTAAGCGAGATCTACCGACTTATCAAGGTAGACATCCTGTATTGCATTGAGGATCTCGATTCCTTCTTTGATCGGCCTTTGGAATGCTTTCCGTCCTGAAATAAGACCCATACCTCCGGCCCTTTTATTAATGACCGCGGTACGTACTGCATCCGCCAGGTCGCTGTCCCCTTTGGATTCACCACCTGAACTGATCAGTCCTGCGCGACCCATGAAGCAATTGGCAACCTGGTAGCGACAAAGATCAATTGGGTGATCGCTTGTGAGTTCAGTATAGATCCGTTCGTCAAGCTTTCCGTAGCTGCTTCCGCCGGTGTTCAATGCCTTGTATCCACCGTTGTTGATAGCAAGCTTTTGCTTGATAATGTCAGCCTGGATCGTTACACCCAGGTGATTGGCCTGACCTGAAAGGTCCGCCGAAACGTGATAGTCAACACCTTCTTTCTTAAATGCGTTGTTCCTCGTATAACACCAAAGTATGGTTGCCATTCCAAGGCTGCGTGCTTCTTCAAAGGCCTGTGCGACTTCAATGATCTGACGCGTTGAATTGTCAGACCCAAAATAGATAGTTGCTCCAACGGCAACAGCGCCGAGGTTCCATGCGTCTCTGACAGATCCGAACATGATCTGATCAGCTTTATTGGGATATGTCAACAATTCATTGTGATTGATCTTCACGATGAACGGGATCTTGTGCGCGTATTTGCGAGAGACAATGGCAAGTGCCCCGAACGTTGTGGCTACTGCATTGCACCCTCCTTCCATGGCCAGCTTAATGATATTTTCAGGATCGAAATAGATCGGATTCTTTGCGAAAGATGCGCCGGCACTATGCTCGATACCCTGATCTATGGGAAGGATTGAAACAAACCCGGTGTTAGCCAGCCTGCCGTTTCCAAATAATGACTGAAGGCTGCGAAGCACCTGGGGACTGCGGTTGCTTTGCACGAAGATGGTGTCGACAAAATCAGGCTTGGGAGTATGAAGCTGCTCTTTAGAAATGGTCTTGCTTTTGTGCTTTAGGAGGTAGTCAGCTTCCTTGCCGAGAAGCTCATCTAATTTTCTTGCCATAGTTGGATTTTTAAGCGAGGGGACAAAGTTATTAATTATTTAATTGTATGCTAATCCAGCTTGATTTCGCAGCTTTTTTGTCTTTGCAATCGTATTAGATCAATATTCCAAACATGAAAAAAGCCACCCCGCGGCGGGATGGCTTCTTGTTATGATAATAATAAACCTTTAAACTTTCTCTTTGATACGGGCAGCCTTGCCTTGCTTACCCTTCAGATAGTACAGCTTAGCTCTGCGAACACTACCTACTTTCACAAGTTCAACCTTATCGATAGAA
This sequence comes from uncultured Cytophagales bacterium, assembly GCA_963845845.1. Taxonomy (GTDB): domain Bacteria; phylum Bacteroidota; class Bacteroidia; order Cytophagales; family Cyclobacteriaceae; genus Chryseolinea. Next base: position 127,350 of record CAWJTP010000013.1, on the reverse strand, counting down.
GGGGAAACCAATGGAAAGATACGCTCAACACCGATGCCGTTTGAGATCTTACGAACAGTAAAAGTCTCGCTGTTCGATCCACCACCTCTGCGCTGGATGACTGTGCCCTGAAATTGCTGAATACGTTCCTTATTACCTTCCTTGATCTTTACGTGCACGTTTACGGTATCGCCCGGCCGGAATGCAGGCATTTTTTCGCGGGCCTTGGAAAGCTCCTGCTCTACTAATTTAATGAGATCTGCCATAACTCGATGGTTTGAAAATTGGACTGCAAATGTAGGGAAAGAATTGAAATTTGAGAAGTACGAATCCAGAATGTTTAATTTCCAGCCATTCTAGTCGTTTTTCGGCAATTCTGGTCTTCTTCGCCGGGTCCGCTCCAGGGACTGTTCGTGACGCCATTCCTCGATCTTTGCCTGGTGACCGGATAACAATACTTCAGGAACTTTCCAGCCCTTGTACTCCGACGGCCTGGTGTAAACAGGAGGTGCAAGGAGGTTGTCTTGAAAAGAGTCAGTTAGCGCGGATGTCTCATCTGACAAGACCCCGGGGATCAACCTGATGATAGCGTCGGCAATAACAGCTGCCGCGAGCTCTCCGCCAGACAGCACGTAATCGCCAATACTGATCTCCCGTGTAACGAGATGCTCGCGTACTCTTTCATCCACGCCCTTATAGTGACCACACAGGAGAATAAGATTTTGCTTCAGGCTTAGGTTGTTGGCCAGCGTCTGGGTCAGTTTCTCACCGTCTGGACTGGTGTAAATGATATCGTCATAAGTGCGTCGTGATTTGAGGTCAGTGATGCAGTTATCGATAGGTTCTATCATCATCACCATTCCGGCACCTCCGCCAAAGGCATAGTCGTCAGTGCTACGATGCTTACTTGTCGCGTAAGCGCGAAGGTCAATAATATTTACTGTCAACCAATCCCTTTTCCTGAGCACGTTTCAGAATGGAATCTGAGAAGGGACTTTCAATCAGTCTGGGAAGACACGTTATGATATCAATATGCATCATGGTCGAAGATCAAATATCCAAAAAACCTTCAGGAAGCGTTACTGAAATGATCCTTTTGGTTTTATTGACACTTGTTATAAATGGACTGTTCACAGGGATCAAGACTTCCTTTCCCTCGTGTTCTGTTACAAGCAGACGATTGCTTCCCGCAAAGGTTACTTCCCTGACAAGCCCCAATGTTCCGATAACAGAATCCACCACAGTGAAGCCGGTCACCTCATCGTCGTAAAATTCTCCCCGGCCTCTTTTAGGACGAACACTTTTCTCAAGGTAGACGGATTTGCCAACGAGCGTTTTCGCCATTTCAATGCTGTCGACTTCTTCCATTTTAACAAATGCCTTGTCGTCTCTCAATGACAGCCCTGCAATGAAATATGGAACGAGGCGATTATCGTCTCCAAGAAACAGGACTTTCAGGCTGGAAAGATCTTCAGGCGCATTGTTATCGAGGGACACCGTGACCTCACCTTTCAGCCCATGGGTCTTTTGAATAAATCCGATCTTAAAGCATGATGTGGTCAACATCTTGTGAATACTGTAAATGAAAATGCCAATGCACCGGGATGCATTGGCATTTTGTATGTGAAGATCGTATTAAGCTTGTTCAGTGGGTTCAGCAGCAGGAGCTTCGCCTTCAGCTTGAACGGGTTCCGGGAACAACAACTTCGGCCTTCTTGCGAATTGCTTCCGCACGGGCCTCTTTGATCTTGGTTTCAGCGGCTTTTCTGGCCTTCGCATCAGCCTGTTTTGACTGTGTCGCCTTATCGAGCTTGGCTTCGATCTTCGAAGTCTTATCCTTTAACCAATCTTCAAGCTTTTTATCAGCTTGTTCCTGCGTTAAGGCTCCTTTAATTACACCGATCTGAAGGTGTTTTTTCAACATGACTCCACGATAGGAGAGCATAGCCTTTACGGTATCTGAAGGTTGTGCCCCATTCATCAACCACTTAAAAGCCTTTTCATCATTGAGGTCAATAGTAGCGGGAACGGTGAGCGGATTGTAAGTTCCGATCTTTTCTATGAAACGACCATCACGTGGCGCTCTGGCATCGGCTACGACCACGTCGTACATCGCCAGTTTCTTACGGCCTCTACGGGCCAGTCTGATTTTAACCATTACTTGTTTTGTTTATTTGGATCTCGTCCGTTTTAAAAGACCGCAAAGTTAAATCATTTTTCGATTCTGACAATCGCGAAATAAAAGCAATAGAGGGGCTTTTCAGGCTATTAGAGGTAATATTCGTGTACGCGAGTACTCAATTTTTTTATCTTAACCGCCTTCTCTACATTTGTTGGCATTTATACAAAACATGGATAATTACTCGTATATATCGAATGCAGATGCTGGATACCTTGACCAGCTGTATCAAAATTACAAGAAAGACCCATCCTCTGTCGATACCACCTGGCAGAAGTTTTTCGAAGGCTATGACTTCTCAATGTTGCGTTATGGTGAGAACGGCAGTGGGACCAAGACAGATGAGTCACTTTCTATCAAGGAGACGCAGGTACGTAACCTCATATTCGTCTACCGCTCGTTTGGTCACCTGAAGTCCAAAACAAATCCCGTGCGGGAACGCCGGAACCATCATGTTAATTTTGATCACAAGAGCGTAGGCCTCACAGACGCAGATCTCAATGTAGAGTTCGACGTCGGCGCTGAGATCGGTATGGGGCGCGCGACCTTAAACAAGATCATTGACAAGCTTAAGATCGTATACCTCGGGCCTATCGGGTATGAATATAATTTCATACGAAATGATGCCATCCGCCAATGGTTCTTTGAAAAGTGTGAAAAGGAATATTTCACATATAATCCCTCTATTGATGAAAAGAAAGGGATACTGACAAAGCTCAACGAGGCAGTGGTATTTGAAAACTTTCTTCATACCAAATTCCTGGGACAGAAAAGATTTTCACTCGAAGGCGGAGAGAACACTATTCCAGCTCTTCAAACAATTGTGAACAAGGCAGCCGAACTTGACGTCAAGGAAGTGGTGATTGGGATGGCTCATAGAGGAAGGCTGAATGTGCTCTCGAACATTTTGGGTAAAACATATGAGCAGATATTCACAGAGTTCGAGGGAAATGTAAGTCCTGATCAGACGATGGGTGATGGTGATGTAAAATATCACCTTGGATATTCAAGTCACATCAATACGCCTTCCGGCAAAAAGATATATCTCAAGTTATCACCCAACCCTTCACATCTTGAGGCAGTTGATCCTTTGGTAATTGGATATACACGTGGTCAGATCGACGATGAGTACAAAGGAGACCTTACTAAAGGCATGGCGATACTGATCCATGGTGACGCTGCTGTCGCCGGCCAGGGCATTGTTTACGAATTGCTGCAGATGTCCGGATTGCCAGGATATACCACCGGGGGTACAATTCATTTTGTGATCAACAATCAGGTTGGATTTACTACAGATTACGATGATGCCCGTACAAGTATCTATTGTACGGACCTCGCAAAGATCGTTGATGCGCCTGTCCTTCACGTTAACGGAGACGATGCGGAGGCTGTCAGCTTTGCGTCAAAGCTTGCCGTTGAATATCGTCAAAAATTCAAACAGGATATTTTTATTGATCTCTTGTGTTACCGGCGACATGGTCACAATGAAAGCGATGAACCAAAGTTCACGCAGCCAAAACTTTATAACATCATCGCGAAGCACGAAAATCCAAGGGAGATATATGTAAAGAAACTGGTAGAGCGTGGCGATGTTGATGCAGCGTTGGCCGATGAAATGGATAAAAATTTCAGGAATCAGCTCCAAGACCGGCTCAATGAAGTGAAACAGAAGCCCCTTCCGTACAAGCAGCAGAAAATGGAGGAGGAGTGGGATCAGATGCGTTGGGCCAAACCTGAAGACTTTGACAAGTCTCCTGAGACAGGCATCAAGGAAAGCGTGGTTGAAAAGATCGGTAAAGCACTTTCGACGATTCCCGAGGGATTCAAGCCGCTGAAGCAGATTGAGAAATTATTAAAGGATAGAACAGCTGCGTTCTTTGAAACTAAAGTGCTTGGATGGGCTGAAGCCGAACTGCTGGCGTACGGATCTCTTATTGTCGATAAGACGCCAGTGCGAATGTCGGGACAGGATGTCCGGCGCGGAACGTTTTCTCACCGTCATGCATACTTCTTCGATGCTAATACCAATGAACCATATTGCGGGCTGAATAATATCGAGAAAAACCAATTTAAATTCAGCATTTATAACTCTCTGCTTTCTGAGTTTGGTGTTCTTGGTTTTGAGTATGGGTATGCCATGTCGTCACCGCGCGCGCTCGTAATCTGGGAAGCGCAGTTTGGTGACTTTGTCAACGGCGCGCAAGTTATCATTGATCAGTTCCTCTCTAGTGCGGAATCAAAATGGCAACGCATGAACGGGTTGGTAATGCTCCTGCCTCATGGATATGAAGGACAGGGACCTGAGCATTCAAGCTGCAGACCTGAACGTTTTCTTCAGCTTTCAGCGGAATACAATATGGTCGTTTCTAATCCAACGACGCCAGCAAACTTCTTCCATTTACTAAGAAGGCAAGTAGCCTGGCCGTTCCGTAAGCCATGCATTGTATTTTCACCAAAGTCTTTGTTGCGGCATCCGGCCGTAATATCGCCGATGAAGGATTTTACATCGGGATCTTTCCTGGAGGTGATCGACGATCCGAACGTTGCAGCAAAAGACGTAAAGAGGGTAGTGCTATGCTCTGGTAAATTATACTATGACCTTGCCGAAGTTCAGCAGAAGAAAAAGATAAAGGAGGTCGCCCTTGTGAGGATGGAACAACTGCATCCTTTTCCTGAAAAGCAGCTCAAGACTGTTCTTAAAAAATATAAAGATGCAAAGCTGGTCTGGGCACAGGAGGAACCTGCCAATATGGGCTGCCTCTCTTACATCCTGCGCATGATGCCCAAGTATGAGTTCGACGTAATTTCGCGTAAAGCGAGCGCTTCACCTGCAACAGGGTACTCCAAGATCCATAAGGTCGAGCAGGAAAAAATTGTAAATAAAGCATTAGAACTATAATCGGTACGACATAACGCGATTGATAAAAGATCAAGACAAGTGAAGCGTACGGAAAAACTAAAATCATAGCAAGGAATGGCAATTCAAATTAAAGTACCGGCGGTCGGTGAATCCATAACGGAGGTTACTATCGCTAACTGGTTGAAAAAAGATGGCGATGTTGTGAAGATGGACGAAGCGATCGCTGAACTCGAATCTGACAAAGCGACCTTCGAACTTACCGCAACCAGCGCAGGTAAACTGAAGATCATCAAAGAGGCTGGTTCAACGGTACCCATAGGCGAGCTACTGTGTGAGATCGACCCCGATGGCGTTTCTCAATCGGCTCCTGCTCCTGCAGCATCCGCTCCCGCTCCGACACAATCACCGGCCGCACCCGCAGCTGCCCCAAAAGCCGGTGGGGTATCCGCTGCGCCTCCTGCTTCAAAATCAACGGGTGGGGTAAAGGAAATGAAAGTTCCAGCGGTGGGTGAATCCATCACTGAAGTGACGATCTCGACCTGGTTAAAAAAGGATGGCGATCAGGTCACCCTCGATGAGATCATTGCCGAAGTTGAATCTGACAAAGCCACATTCGAACTCCCGGCTGAAGCCACCGGAATACTTCGAATTGTCGCCAAAGAAAAAGAAACGTTACCGATCGGAGGAATGATCTGCACAATCGAGATCACCGATGGGGTGGCCGCTGCTCCATCAACAAAACCTGCTGATAAAGGAGCGCCGGCTGCTACCGATAAATCTTATGCCGCAGGCCACCCCTCGCCAGCAGCTGCAAAGATCCTGGATGAAAAAGGGATTGCTACAGGACAAGTATCGGGCAGTGGCGTCGGAGGCCGTATCACAAAAGAAGATGCGCAAAACGCACAAACAGCTTCGGCAGTCGAAGCCAGCTGAAACAAAGGCTCAAACTCCTTCAGCACCTCCGGTGATCGCAGGTAGCGGAAGCCGCAATAAGCGGAGCGAAAAAATGACCTCGCTTCGGAAAACAATTGCAAAGCGCTTGGTAGCAGTAAAGAACGAAACGGCCATGCTTACGACTTTCAATGAAGTCGATATGAAGCCGGTCATGGACCTGCGCTCTAAATATAAAGATCAGTTCAAGGAAAAGTATGGCGTTGGTCTGGGATTCATGTCCTTCTTCACCAAAGCAGTCTGTGTCGCGTTGAAAGATTTTCCTGCTGTAAACGCCTCCATCAATGGGGATGAAATAGAATATCACGACTACTGCGATATATCCATAGCAGTTTCTACGCCCAGGGGACTCGTGGTGCCAGTCATCAGAAACGCCGAAGCCTTGAGCTTCCACCAGATTGAAAGTGAAGTGGGTCGACTTGCAGGCAAAGGCCGGGACGGAAAGCTTTCTATCGAAGAGATGACCGGTGGCACGTTCTCTATTACAAACGGAGGTGTTTTTGGTTCCATGCTCTCTACCCCAATATTGAATCCGCCACAATCGGCAATCCTCGGAATGCATAATATCGTAGAGCGCCCGATCGTCAGGAACAAAGAGGTTGTTATTCGCCCGATAATGTATGTCGCATTGTCATATGATCACCGGGTAATAGACGGCCGCGAGTCCGTAAGTTTCCTCGTGCGTGTGAAAGAAATGCTGGAAGATCCGGGAAGGCTGATACTGGGTATCTGACGGCTGATCATAAGACACACAAATCATTATTATTTCGAATAAAAGATCAATCATGCAATACAACGTCACCGTTATTGGCTCAGGTCCCGGAGGATACGTAGCAGCTATCCGATGCGCACAGCTCGGGTTCAAGACTGCTATCGTAGAGAAATACAATACACTCGGAGGCACATGCCTGAACGTCGGATGCATTCCTTCCAAGGCGTTGTTGGATTCTTCGGAACACTTCATTAATGCTAAAGAACATTTCAAAGAGCATGGTATAGATATCCCCCAGCCAAAGCTGAATCTCGACCAAATGATCAAAAGGAAACGTGATGTCGTTAAGTCAAATGTGGATGGCATTGCGTTTCTCATGAAGAAAAACAAGATTGAGGTTCATACAGGTGTAGGATCATTTGTAGACAAGAATACTATCAAGGTCACCGCTGCCGATGGTAAGGAGACGACAATAACGACTGATAACGTTATCATTGCAACGGGTTCAAAGCCCACGCCATTACCATTTGCACCCTTCGACAAGAAGCGTATTATATCAAGTACAGAGGGCCTTGAATTGAAGGAACTTCCCAAGCATCTTATCGTAATTGGAGGAGGAGTTATCGGAATGGAACTCGGATCGGTCTATGCCAGGATCGGATCGAAAGTAACCGTCGTGGAATTCCTCGACAGCCTTATCCCGACAATGGATGGCACTATGGGTAAAGAACTTCTTAAGGTCACGAAGAAGCTTGGAATGGAATTTTTTCTTGGACATAAAGTGACCTCAGTTGAAAATTCAGGGAATGAAGTAGTTGTAAAAGCAGAAGCCAAGGATGGCAAAGCCATTGAGTTGAGAGGTGATTATTGTCTTGTCAGTATTGGCCGACGTCCATACACGGACGGACTTGGTCTCGACAAGGTTGGTATACAAACAGTGAAAGGTCAAATAACTGTTGACGACCATCTCAAGACAAGTGTAGATAACATCTATGCGATCGGAGATGTTGTACGTGGCGCCATGCTTGCCCATAAGGCGGAGGAGGAAGGAATGTTCGTCGCAGAGACACTAAAGGGACAGAAGCCGCACGTTCATTACCTGCTGATCCCTGGTGTTGTTTATACCTGGCCGGAAGTAGCGAGTGTCGGTTATACGGAAGAGCAGTTAAAGGCTGATGGCAGGGGTTATAAGGTGGGAAGCTTTCCCTATAAGGCTCTTGGACGTGCCCGTGCGAGTATGGATACTGACGGGTTGGTGAAGGTATTGGCTGACAAGCAGACGGACGAAATACTTGGAATGCACATTATCGGCGCCCGCGCGGCAGACATGATCGCGGCGGGAGTGACAGCGATGGAATACAGGGCCTCAGCGGAAGATGTCGCGCGAATGTCGCACGCCCACCCGACTTATATGGAAGCGGTGAAAGAAGCTTGTCTTGCTGCAACAGCCAACAGACCTATTCATATATAAGAAATTCATAAAACCTGGAAGCCTGATGCATTTAATTTCCAGTCTTTGGGTTAGCGACCTAATTTTATCGTAAATAAATATGAAAGTCATTGAGCTAATTTCTTCCTGAATGAGCAGAAGACATTTTTGACCTACGCCCAGGTAAAATTAAGTCGCGGTCCCAAAGACGCAGCCCTGCGGCTGAGGAGCCAAGGGAAGCGGATAACAGGAAAACCCTATCGCAAAATCGAGCTTGTTGAAGATAGAATTTCCCCAATTCTTGCGTGATAATGTTGCCTACTTGAACAGTGTTCCCTGGATTGCAACTAACCTTCTGGTTTAAAATTCGCTCTTAGCGATCGACGCTTTGCTATATGCACCGCGTTTCCGCAACACATATTGAATGTATGAGCGCATCAACAGCGCTACAACGATCGGGATAAGGGATGTGTTAAGTTGCTGAGGCAGGAACATCCATCCCCCTAGTAGACCGAGTTGAATCAATGCTGTTAAAAGAAAATACCACTTCAGCCAGGGTGGATTCTTGATGAACGCCAGCACAGCTAAAAAATGGGTAGGTATTGCCCATAGTATGTTGAGGTTGTTTGCAGAAGCTTTGTGATCGGTGAAGAACCAAAGCAGCAGCAGTACGATGCCCAACAATCCTGTGATGCCGAACAGCAACACGTCGAACCATGCCGACAAGTCCTGATGTCTGAAGTCACGGCCGCAAAGAATAATCGCGATCAGGGCAATAAGACCAAATACGTACATCGGGTGAGGTATCCAGGGTGTCTTCTCAGGACGTGATTCATAAACAATGTTTTTAGTAGCAACCAGTGGTACCGTTGCGCTGTCATTTACGATTGTTGCATGGTCGAACCCTGATTCGATATAAGCAGGCAGGAACATATACTGATTTGGCGTTGGGGTAACATCCATTGGCATACCCTGACCTATGTCGATGCCCAGATCGCCCCAGGGATAGTCAATCAGGTAAATATCCGTCAACTGTCTAATCGTATAATGTGTTTTGATATAGGAGCCATCAAACCGGACACTGTCACCAAAAACTTTTACAAACGCGTCGCGCACTCTTGTTGCACAATTGTCATAGTAGGGATCGTACCAATACGCCCTGTTCTCAGGTAATGCATTCTGGACAAGGAATTGATACAGTCTTCGTTTCTGTTTCAGCGTGAGGTTGAGCACCTGTTCGTGCAGAAAGCGATTGTCCTCGATGTAGGATTGCTGAAAACGCTGGTAATCGTATGCTCCCAGCATATAGTTGTTTGATCCCTTTGCGAAATTGAGATAGAAGTCGGGTTGGTTGAAGTCAAAGACGCCGTAGTTGAACACGTAATCGAAGCCGAGTTCCGGGTCCAGCACACGAATTGCACTATGACCAAAAGCCAGATATGTTGCCGGGGGGTAAGGGCCACAGGTGATGATCGAGATCTTTGAATTCTCCGTCAGGTCCTGACCAAAGCTGTTCGCGTATATGAACAGCGCTAATATGCAAAAAAAGCACTTTTTCATGGCTCGAATGTGTTGCAAGATAAGTCTCTTTCGATAGTCCTTTGAAGAAATTGTGATTACTTTGCCATGCATGAAAGGCACATTCGGAGATACTTTAAAGCTCATTTCCAAGTCTACCTTTGCGCGGACGTCAAATGCCACACGGATCTTTTCAAGCTATCAACTTTCGCGCTGGAAATCAACACCAGTAATGTGGGGAATGCCCGTCAGCATCTCCGTCGAGCCTACGACGTCATGCAATCTCCGCTGCCCTCAATGCCCAAGCGGACTGCGATCCTTTACCCGCCCAACAGGAATGCTCGACGCTGATCTGTTTGAGAATGTGATCGGTCAGCTCTCCTCAACATTAAGCTATCTGACATTTTATTTTCAGGGAGAACCTTTTCTTCATCCTGAATTTCTGAAAATGGTAAAGTTTGCATCTAACCGGGGAATTTATACCGCGACGTCCACCAATGCCCATTACCTGAAATCAGAAGTAGCTGAAGCAACAGTTCGCTCCTCATTGGACAGGCTTATCATATCTGTAGACGGAACATCCCAGGACACCTATGAGTCGTATCGTGTAGGGGGATCGTTAGAACGCGTGATTGAAGGCACGGAAAACGTGATCCGCTGGAAGAAAAAGCTAAACTCTGCGACGCCCCACATCATTTTTCAATTCCTTGTTGTGAGACCTAACGAACATCAGATCCCTGAAATTTATGAACTCGCAAGGAAGGTCGGCGTTGACCAGGTCGTGCTGAAAACTGCACAGATCTATGACTATGAGACATCTTCACTCGTCCCAACCCAGGAGCATTATTCCCGGTATACAAGAGATGCTGACGGCTCGGTAAAGATCAAGAATAAACTATTGAATGAATGCTGGAAGATGTGGCACAGCTGCGTGGTTACATGGGATGGTAAAGTTGTTCCATGCTGCTTTGATAAAGATGCGCACTACGTTCTGGGCGATCTTAAAAAAGAAACGTTCAGGGAAGTCTGGCACGGCTCGAGGTATAACGATTTCAGGGCGTCGCTGCTTCGTTCGAGAAATGAAATTGATATCTGTAAAAACTGCACCTCTGGAACCCAGGTGTGGGGATAACTATAAGCCCTTGCTCTTTATTTGAGCCTCGATCTTTTGAAGATCCAGCGCGCCGCATTTTCCGCAGCCTGTAGCACATCCTGTTTTGGCCTGAAAGCTTCTATAAACAAGTCTGCCGATGTAAAAAACTGCACCGGAAAAAACCAATCCAACAAGTATCTGCTGTACCATCACGACAAAAATACGGATTCGAATTCTTTAACAAGCAGGAACAGATATTAATTTCAAACTGCTCAAATTTGACCGATTACGGACAGGAGCAGCCAATTATTGAACAATTATTATCAAACAATCCCGCTTTAGGTCACTTTATAGTGTTGGCACCGATGTTGGATGCCAAAGGAACCTTATCCTCCATTATGTTTAAGAACTATCTGAAAACAGCCATTAGAAATCTTGTCCGTGAGCGCGGAAGTACGATTATCAATATCTCCGGGCTAACCATGGGAATAACATGCAGTCTGGTTTTGTTTCTGCTGGTTCGCCACCTGTCCAGCTTCGATACTTTCCATTCAAAGCGCGACAGGATCTACAGAGTAGTTCACCAGTCAGAAGGCAACCAAGGCAAGAATTATACTCCTGGTGTACCGTCCGTGCTACCGGATGCTTTTCGTATCGATTTCCCCGAAGCTGAAGAGGTTGTTTTTACATCCTACAGGTCTCCAAGCACCATTAGTATTCCCCAGCGAACGGGTGTCCCTAAACTTTACAACGAGGAAGCGGGAACCGTTTTCACCCAATCAAACTTCTTCAGGATCTTCGATAGAGAAATACTCGCGGGAGAGAGAAGCAAAGGACTAGACGATCCAAACACTGCAATCATATCCCGGAGACATGCCTTGAAATATTTTGGAAAGGACGATGTGCTGGGTGAAGTTGTGAAGTTCGAGGACAATGAGTATAAGATCACCGCGGTCATGGCGGACCCGCCGAGCAATACTGATTTTCCATTCGACCTTATGTTGTCCTACACCACCATCAAAACGAAAAGCGAAGAGAATGGGTGGAACAGTATATGGAGCGATGAGCAATGTTATTTTCTACTGAAGGACGATGCATCAATTGCAGCCGTCGAAAGTAGAATGAAAGCATTCACGGAAAAGTATGGAGAAAAGGAAGATCCAGACAAAAGTCTTTTTACAATTCAAGCACTATCAGAACTTCATTTTGATGAGCGATATGGAACGTTCACATACAACACTACCAGCAGGCAAATTCTTGTTGCACTTGGAGTGATTGCGTTCATCCTGATCATGACAGCATGTATTAACTTCATCAATCTGGCAACAGCCGAAGCGATCAAGCGGTCCAAAGAAGTTGGTATACGCAAGGCTCTTGGAAGCACAAGAGGTCAGCTTATCAGGCAGTTCCTTGGAGAAACGACAATCGTGTCTGTTGTCGCGACACTTGCATCTGTCGCAGCCGTACAATTGGCCCTGACGCTGCTTAATCCATTCCTGGATCTTAAGCTCCGACTTGATTTTTTTCATGATGGTGGCCTTTGGCTGTTCATGTGTTCAGTCACAATAGCCATTGCATTACTATCAGGATTATATCCCGCATTTGTTGTTTCAGGATTTAATCCGGCGCTCGCGTTGAAGAACCTGATCAACAACAGAAATTCGTCCGGATACAATATGCGCAGAGGTCTTGTAGTAACTCAGTTCATCATATCACAGTTTTTCATCTTTGGGACCATCATTCTGGTCAATCAGATGAAGTACTTTGAGAATAAGGATCTTGGCTTTAAGAAGGATGCGATAATCATGGTTGCAATTCCTGAGGACGAAGAACCCGTCGTTGGAGAAGGCAACAGTAAAATGCGCACGCTTCGGGATGAAGTCAGGAGTATTCCGGGTGTTCATAGTGCGAGTCTCAACAGCTCACCGCCATCGTCGGGTGACGTGTCCGCAACCAATTTTACGGTGGAGGGCAAAGATGATGACTTCGGAACTCAGGTGAAGCAAGTCGATGGCGAGTATCTTAATCTGTTTGGAATTGAATTGATCGCCGGTGAATACATCCAGGATCTTGATACAGCAACGGGCTTCATGGTGAATGAAAAGCTATGCAAGACCGTTGGCTATAAACCCGAAGAGATGGTTGGCAAAGTGATCAAAATGTGGGGGAAGAAATTGCCCGTCAAGGGTGTTGTAAAAGATTTTCACACCGTTTCTCTTAAAAATCCGATCGAAGCGGTTGTCCTGATGAACAGGATACGTGGTTATGGGAACCTGGCATTACAAGTGAACCTGAATGATGTACAGCGCGTGATCGATGAGCTTAAGCCAAAGTGGGAGCGAGCTTATTCAGAATATATTTTCGACTATAGATTCCTTGACGAACAGATCCGGGAGTTTTATGAGAATGAACGCAAGATGTCCGTGTTGCTGAGTGTTTTTTCCGGTATTGCAATATTCATCGGATGCCTGGGACTTTTTGGATTGGCAACATTCCTCGCCAATCAGAAAACGAAAGAGATTGGTGTCAGAAAAGTGCTGGGTGCTTCGGTGGAGAGTATTGTATTCCTGTTTTCGCGGGAGTATCTGAAACTGATTGGCATTGGATTTCTGGTTTCGGCACCGCTTGCGTGGTACATTATGAGCAAGTTCCTGGAGGAATTCGCATATAGGATCACTATTGGTCCGGAGATATTTGTTGTCGGCCTGATGTCGACACTGCTGATCGCATTGTTTACCGTAGGATACAAGTCTTTCAAGGCAGCCATCGCTAACCCTGCTGAGTCGCTGAGGTCGGAGTAGTGTTCGGATAGGTTCATCACCCCTTGTTTTCACCTCACCCTAAATCCCTCTCCTCAAGGAGACCTCAAGGCAAGGGGACTTCCCAAGATCATGTTTTACACTGGGCATGAGTTGAAAACGGAGGAACAAAAGAGGTCGGTCAGCTTTTCAGAAATCACCAATAACTAGAAAAAACTCGCAAATACCGCAGGTATCTTGCAACCTTTTGCTGTATTTTTACCCATATCTCTAAAAATCCGGCAACACCTTAATCCAAATGCCAATGAAAAAAAACCTCTACTATGTCTTGATCTTTAACTGGTGTCAAACCTTAAAGATGCTTTCGATCGCCGGTGCGCTATTCCTTTGCCCGCTCATGTTACTCGGGCAACAGAAGACCTTTACAATTAAAGGCTCCGTGAAAGATAAAACCGGCGCTGTCCCAGGTGCCTCTATATTAATGGAAGGAACTGCCACAGGTACAATTTCAGATGGTGATGGAAACTACCAACTCAGCATCACCACCGACCAACCTTCAGCACGGATAGCCTTCAGTTCAATAGGCTACACGTTGCAAACTCAGCAAGTCACACTTGGGAGCGGAAGAGACCATCACACTTGATGTTGTCCTGGACGAAGATGTCACTCAGCTTGATGAAGTTTTGGTGACCGGGTCTACGATTCGAACTAACAAGAGGGAACTGGGCAATAGCATCTCGTCTGTTAATTCAAAGGCGTTGGAAAATTCAGGCTCAAGCAATTTGTTCAGTGCGCTGCAAGGTAAAGTCCCGGGTGCGCAAATCACTCAAAATTCAGGCGACCCGGCAGGAGGAATCACGATTCGCTTGCGTGGTGTAAAATCGTTGCAGGGAAATTCTGATCCGCTATATGTCATTGACGGGGTAGTGGTCAGCAACTCGACGGTGAATGTCTCTCAAACAGCTTTAGCAAATCAGGTGGGTAGTAGTACGTTCTTTGGGTTCGAACAGATTGGTTGATATTAATCCGGCAGACATCGAAACCATCAATGTGATCAACGGCGCGGCTGCGGCAGCTCAATATGGATCACGGGCGTCTAATGGGCTCGTTATTATCACGACGAAGAGAGGAAAGCTGGGAACACCAAAAATAACGTTCTCTACGAGCGTCAACATGAATCAATTACGCAAGAAGGTGCCGATCACGACGTATGGCAAACAGTTTGGGTCTGCGGCGCTTCGCCTTCATCCCATCGGCACAATCAGCGCAGGACAATTTAACAGTATAGGAACAGGCGCGCCTGGCGCTTATGTGCCAACGGCAGACGAAAGTTTCACGCCCATCACAAGAGATGGTGCGTTGGCTTATCTTAGGACGAATCTTGTGGATGTCACACGCTACGACTACCAGGACGAGATTTTCCAAAAAGGGTATGGCACCGACAACAGTATCTCGGTAAGTGGTGGCACCGATAAGACGAAGTATTTCACTTCATTCTCTTATTTGAAGAATGAAGGCATTATCAAGGGAACGGATTTCAAGCGGTATAATTTCCGTGCACGTATTGATCAACGCCTGGCGGAGTGGGCCATGCTTACCGCAGGGCTCTCTTACTCAAATTCATTTTCGGATGAAAAGGCCAATGGCAATGTGTTTTACAGTCCCATTAACTCGATCGCCATCACGAATAACATTTACGATATCACACAACGTGATCCTGCCGGCAACCTGTTAGCGGTTGAACCAACCCGCGTGAATCCGCTCTCTACGATTGAAGACATGGAATTCACACAAATTGTAAATCGTACGGTAAATGATCTGCAATTAAATCTTACACCATTTAAAGGATTAGGTGTAGATATACTTTTGGGCGTTGACTCGTATACGCAGACTGGAAAAAGTCTGATTGAAGCTTATCCTTATCAGGCCTCGGCCGGTTTACCCCTGGAGCGCTATCCAAATGGTTTTGCGGCAAGCGCCAGCAACACAGTATTGTTGTTCAACAATGATATCAACGTTACATACGAGATTCAACTTTCAGATGATCTTTAAACTCAATGCCATTGTCGGAACGAATTATCAGTATCAACGATCAGATTTCCAGCGTTCAAGTGGTGAATTATTAGCGCCATTTATTGAAACCGTAAGTGGAGCTTCGGCTTCAGTAACGACAGGCTACGGGCTTGATCAGTTTAATTTAAGCGGATACTTTGGTCAGGCTTACGCTCGGCTTCAAGAATCTCGCTTTTATCACAGGTGCTGTACGTAGAGACAAGTCTTCGAAATTCTCCCCTAGTGAAGCCAACCAGACGTATCCTAAATTCAGCGCAAGCTTTATTCCGTCAGATCTGGGTTTTTGGGAAAACACGTTCGCTGACAATACCTTCAATTCTTTAAAGCTGAGGGCATCATGGGGTCAGGCGGGTAATCTTACTGGCATTGGTTCATATGATCGGTTCTGGCAGTTTAACCCCATTGCTTATCTTGGCAAACCTACCATAATCCCCAGCTCAACACTTGCCAATCCTAACGTGGCACCTGAGCGCATGACTGAATTCGAATATGGTGCTGACCTCGCCGTTTGGAATAATAAAATCAATCTGGGCGCTACTTTTTACAAACAAAACATCGAAGACCTGGTAGTTAACCGCGTACTGGCTGGTTCAGAAGGCGGCCTTAGCATTGTTAATAACGTGGGTGAAATGGAGAACAAAGGGATGGAAATTTCTCTTAACGTGATCCCTGTACGCACAAGCAACTTCGCCTGGGACGTTACCTTTATCTATAATCGCAACAGAAACAAGATCATCGAACTTGGCAGTCCAACCGTTGCCATAAGCAGCGCAGCTGGATCCCCCATCCTTCCTGATTGAAGGAATGCCTGCAAGTGTATTTTATGGAACAGCCATTGCACGTGATAACGGACAGCCCCTCTTAACATCCCTCGGATTACTGCAGAGTGAAAAAGGTACTCAAAACTCTGCCGCACCGCTGGAATATGAAGTTCAGCGCGATGCGAGCGGCCAGCCTTCCGGATCTAATATCCGCGCCATCATTGGCAATCCGAATCCTGATTTTACAGGTTCGATCATGAGTAACCTTGCGTATAAAAATTTCAATTTCAGCTTCCTCCTTGATTTTGTTCGCGGTGTAGATGTATTCAATGCAGACAAGAGAACACGGCAGGGTGTCGGTATCGGCGATTATGCGGAAAAAGAAATGACCGGCGAATTACCTCGTGGATATATCTATGCATTATATAATACAGAAGAATGGAGGGTGGATGACGGAGCTTTCACTAAACTCCGCGAAGTATCGCTTTCTTATAATTTCAAGAGCCCGCTTAAAGGAATCAACAATATTAATCTTGGCGTGTCAGGAAGAAATTTAATTTCCTGGGATAATTACAATGGCTATGATCCGGAAACCAACGCTGGGGGAAACAACGATATTCTCCGGGGCGTAGATTTTGGTAACGTGCCGATCCCACGCACTTATAAAATGCAACTGACCGTAACATTTTAATTCTTAAAGACAAGACATCATGAAAAAAATAATCTATATATTTTTCACGACCGGGGCATTTCTTGTTCTCCGCCTGCGATGAAGAATATCTGAATCCGAGCATTGCCTCCGAAGAACAAATCATCAACGATGTAAATGGATTGATCAGCTTTAGCGAATGGCCTTCAATATAAATATTCGGTCAGTCGCGCTTCACCGAATTACGCGGGACCAAGTGCCTCCGGACTATTGACGAAGGAACTTATAACCTTAAATGCCGGAAATACAGATGAGCAACTGCTGATGCAGGGGGGCGGCAGCATACAAGGCAGTAATTCAGTGCTCGGTAATCTCTGGAATCAATCCCTGCTGGTAGCTGCTAATGCAAATCTTATTTTAGATAATCTGGATATAGTACTTGATCAAGGTACGAAAGGCGGACTTCAGGCTCATGCCTCCTTGTTCAAAGCATTGGCTTTGGGAAATCTCGCCATGTACTGGGAACAAGCGCCGATTACCATAGAAAAAAATGCGCCATTTGTACCGCGTGCCCAAGTGCTTAATGAAGCCATTAGCATACTTGGAAGCCGCTTCGGCAGAACTTGCCAAAGCACCATTGTCACTCTGCGTTCACTTCAGGAATGGTAAGCCGCATTGATGTTGCAAGTGGAATCGATTATGCGAATGCCCTTAATGCATTGATCGCCAGGTATGCATTGATCGTAGGCGATTATGATAAAGCAATTGCAGCATCAGACCTCGTAGTAAAAACCTCTCGGTCCGGGTTCAGACATGATGACATTTCGCGAAACACATTATTTGAGTCAGCCTTCTCCAACCGGAACGTAACAGAACCTCAAGATGATAAGTTTGGACTTCCGATCGAATTGCAAACTGTTGCAGCGGACAAACGCATCGCCTTTTTCATTAACCCAACGGCTGGAGTCAACAAAGCGCGGGCAAGTTTTTTTACTGCTAACGGCTCAACGCTTCCGATCTATCGTGTCGGTGAAATGTATTTGATCAAAGCTGAGGCACTCGTTCGCAAATCTGCAGCCAATATTGCCGACGCTGTCACCGAACTGAATAAAGTGATAACGAAAGTTCCGGCAACTGATCCCTGGGGAATTGGAGCAGACCTACCTCCTTACGCTGGCGGCATGACTGAGCAAGAAGTACTGAACGAGATCTATAAGCAAAGAGCCATCGAGCTTTATCTGACCGGTCTGCGTTTTGAAGACAGCCGGAGATTTGGAAGGCCTCAGGTTGAAAGAGGGAACCGTAACTTTATGCCTTATCCGTTTACTGAAAGGGACAATAACACCAATACGCCGGCAGATCCGACATCGGAAAATCTTTCATTGAATTATTTGAAAATATTTTTGGATCATTGTCCAACCCATTATTTAAATGTTGAAGCAAACAAGACACGATTACATTCTTAACGAAGTTAGGATTCGTAACCGTGTCTTGCTTGTAGACATTGCAACGCACTTGAGTGTTTCTGAAGATACTATCCGACGAGACCTGAAAGAATTGGACAAGGCCGGTCAGCTTCGAAAAGTACACGGCGGCGCGGTAGCGAAGTCGTTTTATCCTTTTACCTACCACAAAGAAGACATTTATGATCATCCGAATAAACTTGTCATTGCAAAAAAAGCGGCTGCGCTAATTGAACCAAAACAGGTGGTACTAATTACGGGGGGAACTACAAATCTCGAATTGGTGACGGAACTTCCCGAATCACTTACCGCAACCTTCTTTACGCCAAGCTTGCAGGTGGCAACACAACTTGCCCAGCATCCGAATGTAGAAGCTATTCTGATAGGCGGAAAAGTTTCACACGAAGCTCAGATCGCTTTGGGGGCCGATGCTATTAATACCCTTAGCCAGATCCGGGCTGACATCTGCTTTTTAGGAACCGGTTTCCTCGATGCTTCACAAGGGCTTTCTGAATTTGACTGGGAGGTTGTTCAATTAAAGAAGGCGATGATAAGAGCGGCAAAAAGGATTGTGTCGTTAACCCTATCTGCCAAACTAAATTCTTCTTCGCGCTATCAGGTGTGCCCCATTCAATCTATTCAAACATTGGTCACTGAACTCTCACCGGATAATGAACTACTCCTACCCTACAAAAAAGAAGGTGTTGAGATCATTTGATTTGACTTAAATCACAGATCATACCCGCCCGTACAGGAAAGGCATTGATTTGCATAGTCATCATATTCCTCATACGCCGCACCGGGTTTCCCAAAAAGCGTGATTATTCTGTCAATTCTGATGTGATCTTCAGGATCAATGGTAATGAATAATCCTTGTCCTGGGATCTCCTCCATTTTAACAACCCTTCCTTCGGAAGAACCAACTGATGTATCATCACAGAAATAAAATATCCTTCCTTCCGTTCGTTTAGCAACCTCTTCTTCAATGACTTCCCGGAAGACATAAGGGACGGGGGTATAGGAGGTTTCCATAGATTGAAGTGATTATGCGGTATCGGGATAACTGGTAAAATTGTACAAAGATTCCCGGGATAATGAGGCAATTTTCAAAAAACCGTTTACCTGCAAGCCATTCCTGGGGGGATTGGTTTGGATTTTAAGCCGCTACTTCCGGCAAAACTAAAATCGAATTACCTTGCGCCCAACACCTTCCTATGAAGAAGCCGCTTATTGCTTTTGCTTTTCTATACTTTTCTCTGACTGCCTTAGGTCAGCGTCCCCTTGCTCCTTCTGATGTCTATCACCTTAACTATGTTGAGGAAGTTGAAATTTCACCCGACAAGAAGTGGGTTGCATATGTTGTTTCGAAAGCGGATTCGGCGCAGGATAAGTATGATGACAACATATGGATGACTGCAATTGATGGCAGCGGCGCTGTTCAAATTACCTTCTCCAAAGAAGATGAGGGCAGCCCGCGATGGAGCCCGGACAACAAGTGGCTGACCTTTCTATCGTCGCGCCACGAAGCAAAGGAAAAGTCGCAGCTATGGATCATGGACAGACGTGGGGGTGAGGCAAAGCAACTAACAACATTGAAGGTTAACATCGGTGAATATGCCTGGAGCCCTGACTCGAAAAAAATCGCGTTGCTGATAACCGATCAGGAAGTGAGACCTGATAGTCTGAAGGATCATCCTGCCAAGCCGATTGTTGTTGACCGCTATCATTTCAAAGAGGATACACATGGATACCTCGAGCGTAAATACGCTCACTTATATCTTTATGATATTGAGTCAAAGAAACTCGATACGCTCACAGAAGGTAATTTCAACCAGGGAGAACCTGTTTGGTCACCCGATGGTAAACACATTGCATTTACGAGTAACCGGACAAGCGATCCTGACCGTAATACCAATTCCGATATCTGGATCATAGAAGCCAAGACAGGTTCGGCACCCAGACAACTTACAACGTGGGTAGACTATGATAAGGATCCCGTGTGGAGCCCAGATGGAAAATCAGTTGCTTACCTGCGCTCGATCTCACCCGAGTGGGATGCTTATGATGAGGCTCACCTCGCGATAATTAGTGTCAATGGCGGAGAGCCTCGACTGCTCACGCAAAAGTTGGACAGACCTGTTACTCACCCGGAGTGGTCACCTGATGGTAAATCCGTGATTGGATTAATTGAAGACGACAGGCAACGCTACGTGATGTCTTTTGATGCCGTATCGGGACGATCAGTAAAATTGTCATCTGGAGACCGCAGTGTAACAATAGCCAAGCCGTTGGACGCCAACAGGTATGTCGTGCTGATGAGTGACCCGTCGCATCCCCCGGAACTGTACATCTTACAGAATGAAAAGTTTACAAAGCTCACGGTGCACAACGACAACTTTGTCAAGACCCATCTCTTTGCCGGAGCGGAAGGCTTTACATTCAAGAACAAGGATAACATTACCATAGGAGGTATTTTGTTCAAGCCTCATGGAAAGGAAAAGGCCGGAAAGCTCCCGCTTGTCCTCTGGATACACGGTGGTCCCGTTGCGCAGGATGAGTATGAATTCAATATGGCCACTCAAATCCTGGCAGCACAGGGATATGCTGTCGCCTCAATCAACTACCGCGGAAGCAATGGAAGGGGCTATAGTTTTTCCCGTTCCATTTTCGGGGACTGGGGCAACTATGAAGTTGTCGATCTCATCGCGGGAGTGGATCATCTGATCAAAACCGGAGTAGCGGATCCGTCAAGGTTGGGAATTGGTGGGTGGAGCTACGGGGGAATACTTACAGACTACGTTACAGCAACAGATCCCCGGTTCAAGGCTGCTGCCAGCGGAGCAGGAAGTGCCATGCAGTTCTCCATGTACGGAACGGATCAATACACGCAGCAATATGAAATGGAACTTGGTGTTCCCTGGAAGAATCCCGATAAATGGATGAAGGTTTCGTATCCATTCTTTAACATTGACAAGATCAAAACGCCAACACTCTACATGGTTGGTGAAAGTGACTTCAACGTGCCCGCTGCTGGAAGCGAACAGATGTATCAGGCGTTGCGTTCATTAAATGTGCCTACACAGCTTGTGATCTATCCCAGGCAGCACCATGGCTTGACTGTGCCCAGCTACTGGAAAGACAGATACGACCGTTATGTGAAGTGGTTCGGTCAGTACCTCAAATGAAAAGAGCCACGCGTTTCGCGTGGCTCTTTCTATCTGTCAACTATCGAACTGAAAAACTATTTCTTGTTGTCATTGACTTCTTCGTATTCCACATCCGATACATTGTTTGAATCGGTTGATGAAGCATTGCCACCGCCTTGAGGACCTGCATCAGGGCCTGGCGCACCGGTACCAGCATTACTTCCGCCGGAAGCGGCATACATCTCAGCGGAAGCAGCCTGCCATGCATTGTTAAGTGCGTTCATCGCATTGTCAATGCCGGCAAAATCCTGACTCTTATGAGCCGCCTTGAGACTTTCTAGCGCGCTGTTGATGGCACTCTTATTTCCATCAGAAAGCTTGTCTCCATATTCCTTCAACTGCTTTTCAGTCTGGAAGATGAGTGAATCCGCCTGATTGAGTTTCTCAGCAGTTTCTTTCGCCTTCTTATCGGTCTCGGCGTTTGCCTGAGCTTCCTGCTTCATTTTTTGGATTTCTGCATCAGTCAATCCTGAAGAAGCTTCAATCCTTATCTTTTGTTCTTTGCCCGTTCCTTTGTCTTTCGCAGATACATGAAGGATACCATTTGCATCGATGTCGAATGTTACTTCAACCTGAGGCATTCCGCGAGGTGCAGGTGGAATTCCATCCAGGTGGAAGCGACCTATGGTCCTGTTATCTTTAGCCATTGGACGTTCTCCTTGCATCACATGGATCTCAACCGAAGGCTGATTGTCGGCATGCTGTTGAAAACGTTTCAGACTTCTTCGAAGGGATAGTCGTATTGGATTCGATCAGCTTGGTGAATACTCCTCCAAGTGTTTCGATACCCAATGAAAGCGGTGTAACATCGAGAAGCAATACATCTTTCACTTCACCTGTTAACACGCCACCCTGTATCGCTGCGCCTATAGCAACTACTTCATCAGGGTTCACACCTTTTGAAGGTTTCTTTCCGAAGAATTTTTCCACTTCGTCCACGATGCGGGGGATGCGGGTTGAACCACCCACAAGGATCACCTCATCGATCTGAGATACATTAATTCCTGCATCAGCAACCGCCTTGCGACAAGGCTCAAGCGTTCTGCGGACGAGGTCGTCAACGAGTTGTTCAAACTTCGCGCGGCTGAGCTTTTTCACAAGGTGCTTAGGCACACCGTCAACTGAAGTGACGTATGGTAAATTCACTTCGGTTTCCATCGAACTTGACAACTCTATCTTTGCTTTTTCTGAAGCTTCTTTCAAACGCTGCAGCGCCATTGGATCTTTGCGCAGGTCAACGTTCTCTTCTTTTTGAAACTCGTCGGCAAGCCAGTTCATGATTCGCATATCGAAATCATCGCCACCAAGGTGCACGTCACCGTTAGTTGATTTTACTTCAAATACGCCCTCACCAAGTTCCAATACAGAAATATCGAATGTACCACCACCAAGATCGTATACAGCGATCTTCATGTCGTGGTTTTTCTTATCGAGTCCATACGCCAACGCTGCGGCTGTTGGCTCGTTGATAATACGTTTAACATCCAATCCTGCGATCTGCCCGGCTTCTTTAGTAGCCTGACGTTCTGCATCATTGAAGTAAGCGGGTACGGTGATCACAGCCTCTGAAACGGTTGTTCCAAGGTAATCTTCAGCAGTACTCTTCATTTTCTGAAGGATCATTGCTGAAATTTCCTGAGGTGTATAAAGTCTATCACCAATACGTACCCTGGTCGTATTGTTGTTACCAGCTTCGGTCTGGTAGGATACCATTTTCTTTTCTTCACTCACTTCATTAAAGTTTTTACCCATGAAGCGCTTGATAGAAGACACAGTATTTTTTGGATTGGTAATAGCCTGACGTTTCGCAGGATCACCAACCTTACGCTCACCTTTTCCGTTGTCCAGGAAAGCTACAATTGAAGGAGTAGTTCTGCGACCTTCGCTATTTGCAATCACCACAGGCTCGCTACCTTCCATTACTGCTACGCAAGAATTGGTGGTTCCTAAGTCTATTCCAATTATTTTTCCCATATCATCAGTTTTTGAGTTCTAAAGTTTCCAGCATCTCTTCAATGCTTATGCCAAGGGCAATTCAGAGCCTTAATGTGACACAATGACAGAAAACTAGTGGTCAACTTAGGTCAAAAAGCATGCACCGCGCCTCTTTTGGACGCTTGATTTGCCAGGGCACGGCTACCGGGAGGTCCCTTGCACCGGATCAAAATGATCTACAAGGGGACATTCGTAGTTAATCTATTGCGACCACACCGTAGGACTTCTGTCCCATCGATGGTTCTTCAGTTCATTCAGCAGCGATTTCTCAAGCTTCGCTGAGTCGCTTGTGGCAATGTTTGCTTCAACGTTTCTGAGCTTTCGCATGCCGGGTATGATCGTGTGGACGTCAGGATTCGCCAGAATGAATTTGAGCGCCATGTCAGCCATAGTCATTCCTTTAGGGATAAGCGGACGGAGTGCCTCTGCATGGTCGACACTCGGGTTCAGGTTTTCAGGTACGAAATACGTTGATCTCCAGTCGTCCTTGGGAAACTTTGTTTCTTTGGTGAGGGTGCCTGTCAATGTTCCTTCGTCAAAAGGTACTCGGGCAATGATACCGACGTCCAGCTTTTTGCACATCGGAAAGAGATTGTCTTCAGGGGCCTGATCGAAGATGTTGTAGATAACCTGAACTGTATCCACCAGGCCGGTCTCCAGCGCCTTCAAAACATTGTCAGGCTGCCAGCGGTTGACACTAATGCCGAAGTACAGGACTTTACCCTCTTTCTTTAGTTTTTCGATACCTGTTTTCCAATCATCTTTGTCAGCCCAACTGTCGTCCCATACGTGAAACTGTTGGAGGTCTATGGTCTCGGTGTTAAGATTCTTCAGACTCTTTTCAGTGTACTCAACAATGTGTGATAAAGGGTAACAATCCTTTATATCGTATTCGGGCCGAGCGGGCCATTTGAAATTCTTCGCTGGAATTTTAGTGGCGCAGTACAGGCGCTTGCCCGGATTCCGCTTCACTAATTTGCCCAGGATCTGTTCACTTTTGCCCGCAGCATATGCCCACGCAGTATCAAAGAAATTGCATCCCAATTCTACAGATCGGTCCAGGGAGGTCTCTATCTCGGCCTGATCACTACCGGTCCATCCTGCAAGGCCCCACATTCCATATCCCATATCACTTACGTTCCAGTTTGTTCGTCCAAATCTTCTGTATTGCATAGCCGTTTATTTGGGTTTAATGAATTAAATATAGAAAGGTTCATCTGATCTCCTATTGAAGGAAATGTGAACGTTTATGGCCGTTACAATTTGCCAGTACATTTTTTTTACCTTTGCGGCCTGAAATTGAGTGATTTGGAGATTTAAATTCAAAAACTGCCCTTGCAGTAGAGAAACATAATGAGTTTAGAGGAAGAAATTGGAAAACGGAGAACGTTTGGAATAATCAGTCACCCTGATGCCGGAAAGACCACCCTTACCGAAAAGTTACTGCTGTTCGGCGGTGCCATACAAAAAGCAGGCGCCGTGAAGTCAAGCAAGATCAAAGATCACGCGCGATCTGACTGGATGGAGATCGAAAAGCAAAGAGGTATTTCCGTTGCCACTTCCGTGATGGGCTTCAACTATAAGGATGTCAAGATCAACCTGCTCGATACTCCAGGTCACCAGGACTTTGCTGAAGATACCTACCGTACGCTCACAGCTGTTGACAGCGTAATACTCGTCATTGATTGCGTTAAAGGTGTAGAGATTCAAACCGAGAAGCTGATGGAGGTATGCAGGATGAGAAACACGCCTGTAATTTGTTTCATCAACAAGCTCGACCGCGAAGGTCGCGATCCGTTCGAACTCCTGGACGAGATCGAAGAAAAGCTGCGCATTCATGTGCGCCCATTGAGCTGGCCTATCAGCATGGGCAAAACATTCAAAGGCGTTTACAGCCTCTATGAAAAAAGCCTGCACCTCTTTACGGCCAGCAAGACCACTGTCGAAGAAGGTATTCAGATTACTGATATCGCCGACCCGACAATGGATTCTTATGTTGGTGAGACCAATGCAAAGCAACTTCGTGCAGATATCGAATTGATTGAAGGCGTGTATCCGGAATTCGACGTCGAACAATACCTGTCGGGTAAGGTTGCGCCAGTTTTCTTTGG
The DNA here is from genome assembly GCA_963845845.1 of uncultured Cytophagales bacterium. GTDB lineage: Bacteria > Bacteroidota > Bacteroidia > Cytophagales > Cyclobacteriaceae > Chryseolinea. Next base: position 101,612 of record CAWJTP010000013.1, on the reverse strand, counting down.
AAGCGCCGTGAATAATTTTGGTGTGAAAGAACTGCTCGATACATTCATTCGTATTGCGCCGGCGCCGATCCCACGCGAAACTACAGTGCGTATCATTACACCTGATGAGGATAAGTTCTCCGGTTTTGTATTTAAGATCCATGCAAACATGGACCCCAAACACCGTAACAGGATTGCATTTCTCAGGATCTGTTCAGGGCAGTTCGAACGCGGCAGCAACTACTATCACGTACGTCAAAATAAAAGTATCAGGTTTTCGAATGCTACTGCGTTCATGGCGCAGGACCGTGAGACAGTCGATGAAGCGTGGCCTGGTGATATTGTCGGTATTTTCGATACTGGCAACCTGAAGATCGGCGATACCTTAACACAAGGTGAGAAGCTGATGTACACCGGTATCCCAAGTTTTTCCCCCGAGATCTTCAAGGAGGTCGTGAACATGGATGCGATGAAGACCAAGCAGTTGGAGAAAGGATTGTTGCAGCTGATGGAGGAGGGCGTCGCGCAGTTGTTTTCGTATGAGCTCGGAAAAAGAAAAGTTGTTGGCGTAGTTGGCGCACTTCAGTTTGAAGTGATCCAGTTCCGTTTGAAGAATGAGTATGGCGCAACCGCTCAATTCCTTCCACAAAATATTTACAAGGCCTGCTGGATCAGCAGCACGGACCCGAAGAAGCTGGCGGAATTCATAGATAGTAAGCAACGCCACATCGCACGAGATAAGGACGACAAGATCGTGTTTATGGCTGAATCAAGAGCATGGCTTCAGATGGTGCAGGATAATTTCCCCGACATCCAGTTCCATTTTACTTCGGAGTTCAAGGACTAGTCGCTATGAGGCTCAAGGGGAATATTCAGTCTGAAGTTGCGCTGTGAACCTCCGTTCTACCTCTGTGTTTTATGGATTTAAAAAAATCGGCTATGCTGCTGAGCTGTTCTATAGGATGGTTTACCTACACTTTCACATTTCTTTAGATCCAATTGCACAGAGGGTCGCAGAGGAATTCGCCGAGTTTCGCAGAGGGATTCTTAAAGCATAATTGTAGAATCGATTTGACGGAATACCAATATAATTGAAATCGGATTTTCGGATGAGTTCAATACTGTTATTGCGTATTGTGTATTCACCTATTGCGTATTCTCCTATTCTGCGTGCAACGATTAAGTGCACTCCAACGATATGCCTACACCCGAATCGAACCTTATTATATCAATTCTTCCCCTTAACAATTATCCTCCCCTCCCCATGCACGGGTCTGCCGTCGATCGTAACCCCTTCTGCAACGATCCTGTATTCACCGGGACTATCGGCTGCATAAAATGAAAGCGTCGCCTGTTGGCTGCCATTTGTTGTAACTGTCGGATTCCAGTAAATCGTCGCCCGGTTATCCAGGTCCGGTGCCTGCTGATCACTGGTATAATCAGGTGAAGTGAAAGGCTTAGGGGATGAAAATCCAGTGCGAAAGAGGGGCCGTAGTTTATTCTTATCGTAGGTTGACAGATCAACCGCCTCATTTTCGGCGGCGCCGGATGTTGTGAATATGGCGATCACACCATTTCCACCACGCGCACCGTAAACTACAGCGCTGGAGAATCTGTTTACTTCAACGTGATCGATCTGATTGGGATTCAGACTGGATATTTGCTCTGCGGCGCCTCCCTCGAATTCGTTAACAACCTGTCCGTCAATAACCACCAGCGGTTCAGTGGAACCGCTAAAGCTCATGCCACCAAGGCTGAGATATTTTTTCGGAAACCCACCCTCGTACTTTACAATGACCCGCATACCGGGGACCCTGGTCTGGATTGCGCTTAGCACATCCGTTGTATGCTGCTCCTGTAGCCATTCGCCCGATACTTCGTAGTCCGCCTCAACAATAGACGTTCGTTTAGCTCGTATGCGGGCGCTTTTAACTGTCACCGCTTCCAACAATGTCGCTTTCAATTGACGGTCAGGGGAAAGATAACGCTGACTTTTCATGGTCGTGTAAGTGCTCAGTTGAAGGGGCCGCGCCGGGCGTGTACCGGGCGTGGCAAGAACAGAATCGAATGTAACCTCTCCGTATTTGCCTTTGGTAGTGCGGGCAACGTAGGAGAGACGGGTAGAGTCCGACAGTATCAGATCCGGAAGAAAGAAGGTTCCATCCTTCTGAGTTGTGATAGTGAATTCCGTATCAGCATTATTTTGAACAAATGTGATGAGGCCTGCGGTTATCTTTCCTTTGGGAGGAACAAATTTGCCCTGCAGATCGAACCCCTTTTGAATGGCGAGCCTGGCGGTCTTCAGCGTATCGGGAAATGAGGCTGAAGGTAAACTGTAGCTTGTGAGAATGGATATTTCGTCCGGTGCGGGCACCGCGAGGCTGAGGTTCGTTACTGATACTGAAAAGTTTGCCGGGACCCTGCTCTCCGGATCATCAAGCACATCCAGCCTCACCGTTACTTTTTCACGTGGCCCATAGTCAGCCTTGTCGGGAATGATAACGACGTTACTGGCGGTAAGGCGTGACGAATCGTACGTTTTTGGATGGACCGCCTCCATCAGATCCAAAACTCTGATTGATTTCTTGAAAACAAATGCAGTATCGAAATTAAGCATCCACCGGGTATATGCCCGCAACGTGTAGTCGCCAGGCATGGTAACATTCGGTATATCGATGGCACCGTTCGTAAAACCATGATCGATGAGGAAGGCAGCAGTTGAAACAATTGTATTTTTACTGTCAACGAGATCAACGTTCAAGACCTTGCTGAGCGAATCGCTTACGATCGGACTTGCATAGTTCATGTATCCTTTGAACCAAATTGTCTCTTCGGGATAATAATAGGATCGGTCCGTGTGGAGATAAGGTTTCTCAGCCAATTGCGCGAGTTGACCATTCTTTTGCGTCGGGGGCGGCGCCTTGTAGAGCTGCTTTCTGGAATCAGGCTTGTAGTTATTTGGCAACAGGCTTTTCAACTTTTCATCGAACATGCTCCCCATCACAACCATTTTTAGAGGATTGACGACAAGTCCATCTTTGGTTACATCCAGGAATCCGCCTTTGACTTCAATCCAACTCACGGGAAAGGGTATGTCCCAGTATATCTTTGAGTGCTTACGCTCCTTCTTGTAGTGCACTTCCAGCCTGTGCGGCAGCTGCACGGTGTAGAATGTGGAGTCAGCAATCGGTTTGACCTTGCCCTCGAGGGAATGGATAAATATGGTCTTATCGAGGTTTGCCAGAAAGTAGGATTGGCGGACCATATGTGTCAGTTCAGACCTATCCTCATAGATCGCATATCCATTTTCCCGCAGCTTGTTTTCAATAACGGAATGGAAGAAATCATTCACGGAGCCTTCATACGCCTTACGCCTGTTGGCTGTCCATTTCATTGCCAGGGTTGTGTCCGTGGTTTGCATCTCCTGAAACCGTACATAGCCTGCGGCGATATAATTCTTCTTGCTTACCGCGAAGTTCCTGAGATCATAGGTCACCTTATAGCCAAGATTCATATTCTCAATTTCGATTGGGCTGGTCGCGGCGGCATTAAAAATCTTGCTTTTCGTTTCATTGAAGCTCAGCACCCATGGATTCATGATCTTACAAAGTTTGTCCGAAGGTTCGGTTCCGAGGAAAAGGCGCGTGAATTTTTCAAGATCCTTAAACCATTGCGGATCCCGCTTAGCCGTTATCTGAACCTCTTTTAAAGACTCCACAGCAAGCCTGACCGTAAGCGGAATGTCAGCACTGTCTTTGACTGTCAAATGGGTCATATAGGGCTTATGCCCGATGTAGGAAATGATAATATCGAAAACACCTGCCGGCAGATTGTTGAGCATAAATGCTCCTTTGTCATCGGCGTACGTCCCCATCGTTGTGAGGTTGACATAGATGCTGGCAAAAGGGAGAGGCTGACCGGTTTGCGCATCGAGCACATGGCCGTGTATCCTGGCCGACTGGGCTAAGCCAGATCCGGCGAAGGATACCAAGATGCCTAATAAAAGGACCCTGAAAAGGATAGCGTTAGGGGTATACTGGCTAAATATTATAGCACGTTCAATATATGTCTAACACGTTTAATTTGCAATCGTTTTCAGCGGGTGAGGTATAGAGGACTATTAGGGGTTTGAAAATTCGAAATTCGAGGAGACGGAGTCGGTCTTCCCCTAAGCTGAGGCAAGTCTTGGGTTTCGATTGAACAGCGTCGAACAAGTCTAATTTCTAATTTCCACTTTCTAATCTCCACTTTCGAATGTAATCTCTACACTTTTTCCAAAGAACGCAGCATAGCGTTTAATGGCCGCGGTGAGTTCTTTGGTCTTAGCCGGCGTCATGTCGAAGAACGGCTGCAGCCCTATCTGAAATGATTTTGATTTTTGAACTTGCGTCCACCCTCCTGCTATTTTTCCATCGATGATAAACCAATGGTTTGCGCTAGACGTCCGCGTTATTTTCTTTTTTTCGAGACTCAGGGCACTCCGGTCTTTATAGCTCATGCCAAATTCCTCGTAGTCGGGCATCAGAAAAGTTATCTTTTTCTTTTGCGGCGTCATAGGGGAGTCGACCATGAAATGCTCTTTGCCTTCAATTAATTCCCGGTGTAGTTGTTCTTTAACATGATCTATCCCGGTCTTCACATCTTTTAAGGAGAGGCCTGACCAATAGGCAAGGTCTGTTGGCTGTGCCGGTCCCCGCGTTCGGAAATAGCGCCGGGTAAAGTCTGCCAACGCCGCTGTGCGATCGAAAGCCGATGAGGCCGGCGCGCGCTCATCCATCAAAGCATAGGTGAATGACTTGCCGATCCGTGGACCGCTGCAGATTATACGTTCAAGCTCTGCATACATCATGATACAACTCAGGCGTTCGCGACTTGCAGTGATCTTCTTCTTTTTAAGTATGCCAGCTAAAGTTTCGCGGGTCAAATATTGATTTCCTTCCAGGGCGGCAGCCAATACTTTGCCGCTGCGTTTCAAAATGGCGGGTGTCAGTTCGCATTGCCGGTACATGTAAGCGTTCAGGGCATGGACCCTGGGTGCCGTAAGCTCAACCAGCCAGCGAATATCTTCGGGAGACACAAAGTGCCAGGTGGGGCGCATGAGATGTGTTCTGAGGATGTCGCCATCGTCAAAGGCTTTCTGGATAAGGCTTTCGGCGACTTTATGATCCAACCTCAGGGCTATTGCCCACTTGGCATGTGCAAATTCCTGCGATTGCATGGCGATCATCCATTTGACAACGTCAGCCGGCGTGCTGAGATCGGAGTTCAGCAACCGCTGATTTATCATCCTCAAATACGGAACATCAGAGAGCTTCATCGACACTGGATTTGATATGAGTATTTCGTACTGAACTAAGCTATTATAGAGTAGTGGTGAGGTCTTCTAAGTCATAAAATCAAGTGATCACCAATTCAAAAAGTGTTTCATGCTGGGTGTTTCATTGTCATCATGATCAATGCCAGCAGCGGCGTGATCAATGCAAACAATCCCCACATCTCCCATGACCAGTAGGTGTCTTTGAGCGTCTTCCACGCCGGCTCCGACAAAGCTTCTTGGTGTTCCGAAAGTTTGGAGAGCTTTTTTTGAAGGGGGGCGATCTTCCATCCGAACGCAATGCCCGACAGCGTGAACATGATGATGGACCATAGTATCCATCCCGTCTTGAACACAGGGATGCCGCCTTTTGCCGCGGTAAAAATTCCACCAACAGTAATAAGGATCACACCCGGTATCGTGAACAGCCTGTCGCTTTTCATGACGCCTTTAATAGTGTGATGGACGATGCGGATGTCCCTGGTTTTCATGGCGATGCTCATCCAGTAGATGCCGGTGAAGATGTTACCGAGAAAAAGGACGACGGCAAGGATGTGGAGGACTTTGAGGAGCGCGTAAGGCATATTTCAATTCGTATTTATAATGTATTTGATGTCTGGCAATTTATCCTGAATCTATGGATTTTCGACTGGAAAACCGGTGTTGAATTAATTGATTGAAATGGATTTTGAGAACTATTTTTCGAGTGAGTTCAACAGATCAGCGGGTGAAGAAAATATTCATAATAAAATTTAATGTTATGGCAACTTATATCATGCTACAAATGTCAGCGTATGATGCGGGCTACTCAATAGGAAGGTTTCTCAAGGTCGGGTGGCCATTTATTGCGCTGCTGGTAACGTTCCTCGTAGTTTATGTGATGATCAGGAAGAGGGGCAAGAATAACAGAAAACAATCCTGATATGTCGCTCGAAGAAAAGAGACGTCTGATACTCGCAATGGATTCTATGATACGAAGCAAGATCCCTGGGAGGGCTGAGTATTTAGCGAAACGGCTGGGCATTTCCAGAAGCACATTCTTCCGGTTAATAGAATATATGAGAGAAGAACTTTGTGCGCCAGTTTTTTTTGATGCTGATACCAACAGGTATGCATATCAACAGGAGGGCATCGTTGTGTTCAGATTCCTGCCATCAGAGATCATCGACATGAAGCAGGCTAAGAGAATTTCAGGCGGATCGAGCAAGCGTGTTCATGAAAAAAGTTTCGGATAGTCTCAACACACGACATACTTCAGCCTTAACATTGTTATACCCTTTGCAAAGGCTGCTGTACCAGACAGATTTCTGGGATTGAAAATCAATTTGTGAAAATGAAAACAATGAAATCACACACGATATCTATAGAGGAATTAACGGAAGAGGATGCCAACAATATGCGCGGAGGCTTTGCAATACCAACGATATTCACGGTATCGTTTATTATCGCAGGGATCGCAAATTTTGGTGATATACGTCAGGGATTGAAGGACGGGTGGAATGGAACACCGCGATACGTCGACTAAGAAAGAATTGGAACTTCAAAACAATTAACTATGGAATTAAATAAGTTCACAGGTAAGATCACTGAACTCTCGGATGATGAATTAAACAGCATTCGGGGAGGTGAATCTTTCTTCTACTGGATTGCTTATGGTATCGGGCGAATTGCATTTTACATTGATGCATTCATGGACGGTGCGCGCTACTCTTATCAAACTATGCCTGGATTAAAGTAGCTGAGAACATTCAACAATTGTCAAATCAGGGGGTACATGACCGATGTACCCCTCTTAAATCATTTTGAGCTTTTGAAAAATGGAAAGAAATTCAACCTTATACATAGTCTTCATAGCCCTGTTCATTCTCGCTATTCTTAATGCATACTTCTTTCAGTGGCTGGAAAGCGAGTATTTTGATTGCGGTGTATTTGACAGCGGCCTTAACGGATTTACCCCGCTTGGTGTATTCTTCTTGGTTGTTTTGGTAGCGCCAATTGTAGAGACGTTCGTATTCATACAGCTACCTTATGAGACACTGTTGAAAATTAATGTTCATAGCAATGTTGTGCGCACAATACTTTCAGCGGCTTTGTTCTCCGTACTCCATCTTTATTGCGCATTATACATTGTGATGACCTTTATTGGTGGTTTGATAATGAATTTCCTGTACATTTTTTCGGCCAAACGCAGACATTATCCATTCTGGACGGTTGCTGTTTTTCATGCACTGTACAACTGCTATGGATTTGTGTTTGTGAATTGATTGAAATCAAGTTGTTGCTATTATAACCGTTATCAATTAAATCTTTATGTCGACAAATTCTGAAATATCGAAGGCGATCGGTGTCTCGTTAGCTTGTTATATGGAGCAGTTTGATAAGCCGCGCTATCTGTATCTGATCTTGCTCATTTGTTTACTGGTTTCAATAGCAGCGCTTCCATTCTTGCTTGTGGATGTTAGTGTGAACTGTGCTGGCGTTATCCGACCCGCCACAGAAAGTACCACCATAAAGGCCATTGCCAGTGGAATGATCGTGAATGTTCACGTTGTGGAGAACATGCCTGTAAAAAAAGGACAGATAATCTTCGAAGTTCAGTCCAAAGAGATCCTGGAACATCAAAGATACCTTGAAGGAAGACAAAGAGATCTCCAAACACTAACGGATGACGTTCAGGGTCTCCTAGAACATGCACGTGACAAACGACAGTCGTCCTGGACACCATTGAGCTCATTTTATCTTCAGGCTTACGCGGACTATGGACAAAAACTGAAAGCCTCCAGGCTCAAACTTAATAAGAGTAAAAAGGACTTCGCCCGGAATCGAAAACTCTATGAATCAGGGGTTATATCTACGGTTGACATTGAGAATATTCATTTCGAAATGAATAAGTCCGAAGATGAACTAAAGAATATCATTGAATCACAATTAATGGTGTGGCAGCAGGACTTAATATCGTACAACAAAGAGCGTTCACAATTACAAAGTGAACTTAATAAACTCTATAGCGAGAAACAGTCGATGAATATCGTAGCACCAATTGACGGATCGATCCAACGTTTGGCAGGAGTTTATCCAGGCAGCTACATTTTTGCTAATCAGGATTTGGGCTACATCTCACCTGACACCAGCCTCATCGCAGAGATATACGTGCTACCTGAAGATATTGGCTTTCTGTACAATGATATGAACGTTACGGTGCAGGTAATGGCGTTCAATTATAATCAGTGGGGCATGTTAAAAGGAAAGGTCGTTCGGATCTCGGAGGACGTATCAATGCTTGAGCGCCAGCCCTGCTTTGAAGTAGTATGCAGATTGCAGCGCAATTATCTCGCTTTGGAAAATGGACGAAAAGGAATGCTGAAAAGGGGAATGACGATTCAGGCGAGATTTGTCGTCGCCAGACGAAGTCTTTGGAACTTGCTCTATGATCAGATCGATGACTGGATGAATCCGAACCTTAATCAATTTGATAGCTGATATCTATGCCAGTTCGTGTCAAACAACATGATATAACCGATTGTGGTGCGGCATGTATTGCATCCGTTGCAGCACACTACAAACTGCTGTTGCCAGTTTCGAGGATAAGACAACTGGCGGCGACAGATCGAAAAGGAACAAGTGTCTCTGGGTTGCTGGGAGCGCTTCGTGAGCTTGGCTTTGAGGCTAAAGGGGTCCGTGGTGATATGACCAGTCTGTTCAGTATTCCAAAGCCAGCGATTACACACGTCATGCCTTCAGTGGGCCTTCATCATTATGTCGTGGTATACGGCGTGACAAGTACACATATTGAGATCATGGACCCTGCTGATGGACTTATCCATCACTATCTGCATGACGATTTTATAAAGATTTGGACCGGCGTAATTGTGATACTCTTACCAGGTAATAGTTTTCGTGAGCGGAATGAAGTAACGTCGAGCTGGTTACGCTTTTGGAGACTCCTGCGTCCTCATAAAAGTGTGATGATTCAGGCACTTTTCGGAGCATTATTTTTCACGATCATTGGCCTCACCACGTCCATCTACGTGCAGAAGATCGTCGACTATGTGCTTACGGACGGCAATGCCAATCTATTGAATTTGATGAGTATTATTATGATCGCCCTGCTCATTGTTCAGACCCTTATCGGGCTGTCAAAAGGCATGATGATTCTCGACACCGGACAACAGATTGATGTCGAATTAATACTGGGGTACTATAAACACCTGCTCAAGCTTCCCCAAACCTTTTTCGACAAGATGAGAATAGGAGAAATAACCTCCCGCATCAGTGACGCCATTAAAATAAGAGTCTTTGTCAATGACATAGGGATTGCCCTGGCTGTCAATGTATTTATTGTACTCTTCTCGTTTGTGCTAATGTTTACATACTACTGGAGATTGGCTCTTGTCATGTTTCTTATCATACCATTGTATGCAATTATATACTTCGTCGCAGACATGGTCAACAAAAAGATTGAACGCCGGATGATGGAACACTCTGCCGACCTTGAATCACAATTGGTTGAGTCGCTGAGCGCCATCCATACGATCAAGACCTTTGGAATTGAACAGTTCGTCAATCAAAAGACAGAAGGAAAATTTATTTCCGTGCTGAAGTCGGTATATAAGTCCGGAGTAAATAGCATCAGCATTGGTGGAATGTCAGAGTCTCTGGCAAGACTGTTTACAATTATCCTGTTATGGGTAGGAGCATCCTTTGCCCTAAGGAATGAAATTACCCCGGGCGAACTCCTCTCCTTTTATGCGTTATTGGGGTATTTCACGGGGCCAGCGGGCATGGTGATCAGCACGAACAAGACAATACAAAATGCACTTATTGCAGCGGACAGGCTTTTTGAGATCATGGATTTGGAGACAGAAAAAAACAATAACAACATAGTACTCGGGCATTCTGACATAGGCGACATTGTCTATAGAAACATTTATTTTACATATGACAAGGAAATAACGGTCTTCAGGGACTTTAACCTTCGAATCTCTGGGGGAAAGATCACAGCGTTAGTAGGTGAAAGTGGCAGCGGGAAATCTACGTTAGTTTCACTTTTACAGAACCTTTACCAGGTGCAAAGCGGCGCTGTACTAATTGGGTCGTACGAAGTTAAATATATAGAAAAAGATTCTCTCAGGGACCTTATAGGGATTGTCCCACAGAAAATCGATCTCTTTGCAGGAAGTATCATTGATAACATTGCGCTCGGTTCTTACGAGCCTGATCTCGGGCGGATCATCGGCATTTGCTCCTCTCTAAATATGCTCGATTTCATTGAGCAACTTCCAAACGGCTTCAATACCTACATCGGCGAAAATGGGTCATCACTATCAGGGGGTCAGCGTCAACGGATTGCAATCGCGCGCGCGTTGTACAAAGATCCTGAGATCTTGATACTTGATGAGGCCACATCTTCCCTGGATTCGGGAGCGGAACAATATGTTCATAGCGCAATTGAAATGATGAAGGAACGGAGCAAGACAGTGATCATTGTGGCACATCGTCTAAGCACAGTTCACAGAGCGGATAAGATCGTGGTCCTGCAGAATGGATGCGTTGTGGAGGAAGGTCGTCATAAAGAATTGATTGATAAAAAGCAGCACTACTATCAGATGTGGAAGCAACAGTTTGGAGTTGATGAAGGTATAAGAACGCCAGAAGTGAATGGCGGTTAAGGTGTGAAGTATTTTCGCTGCGCTGAAGATTTTCTACTATGATGGGGATCCATCATGGATCCCTCTTTTTCCTTCCGAATATCCTGTTAAAGAATCGCTTCTCGAATTCCCAAAAAAAATTGAACTGACCGAACAAGAATCCATAAGCCAATAAAATCACATTATAAAGCGGCAGAATAAGAATGTAATAAAGAACAGAAGCTGTTACAGTATCACCTTGCCTGCCCGCCAGGAAATAAAGTATCGGTCTCTTGATGAACAGCACCGTAAAACCGGTGCAGGCAAAAACTACAAGGACGATGACCACCTGTAAAGCGCTGCCAAGCTTCCAACGCGCTCTAAGTTTTTCAATCCAGGATGGTTCTGCCATGCAGTCTATCGTTCTTCAAATGTTGCAAAATATTTCCACATGGCGATCCCGGGCGGAGCTGCTTCAAACTCCACCTTGTTTTTTTTCACAGGGTGTACAAAAGAGAGCCGGCGCGCATGAAGGTAAATGCTTCCGTCTTCGTTGGCTTGATCGTCGCCATATTTCACATCACCCTTAATGATGCAACCCATGCTGGCAAGCTGCACGCGTATCTGATGCGGCCTGCCTGTAACGGGATTTACCTGCAGGAACCAGTATCCATCCCTGCCCCCGATAACCTTATATGATAGCTCCGATTTTAAAGCGCCGGGTTTATCTTTTTTGAATGCAGTCGTCTTGTTCTTGGTCTCATCCTTCGACAACCAATGTATAAGCTTGCCTTCGGGCTGAGGGGGCTTTTTACTGACGAGCGCCCAATATTCCTTGTGCGTTTCCTTGTCGCGGAATAAAGCATTCATCCGCTCCAGGGCCTTGGATGTACGGGCAAATACAACGACACCGCTGACAGGACGGTCAAGCCTGTGCACGACGCCCAAATACACTTCACCTGGCTTCTTATATTTTTTCTTGATGTATTCTTTGCACAGGTCGACGAGGGGTGTGTCACCGGTAACGTCACCCTGTACAAGGACGCCAGCCGATTTATTAACGACCAGTAGATGGTTGTCTTCGTAAATGACGTGGAAGGGTTGTTGATTGGGCATGCTTTACCGCTAAGACGCCAAGATCGCAAAGAAACCGCGAAGTTCAGTATGCCACTCTATTCGGGGGCCACTAAAAAAGAACCCTCCCTCCCCGACAACAGTCGTGACGAAGGGTCCGACAACTATCTACCTGTAAACTATTTTCTTTATCCTATGACCTTTGTAGCGAGAAGGATCACCTTGTTCTTTAGCACTTCCACTACACCACCCGTTATCTCGATGTTCTTTGTTCCCTCCCGGCCTTTGTATTCAACCGAGCCGGCCTTGAGTAAACTGATCAGCGGTGCATGATGGTCCATAACCTGAAACGATCCGTCCGCTCCCGGGAATGTTACGATCGTTACTTCGCCTTCGAATACTTTTTTTTCAGGAGTTAGAATTTCAAGATGCATGCTGTTCGTTCAATGAGGAGTACCCTTAATAATTATTTTCTGGCCTCGGCCATCATGCGCTCGCCTTTCTCGACTGCATCTTCAATACTTCCCACAAGGTTGAAAGACATTTCAGGAAGGTGATCGTACTCGCCATCCATGATCCCATTAAAACCTTTGATCGTATCCTTTATATCAACAAGTACACCTTTCAGACCAGTAAAAGCTTCCGCCACGTGGAATGGCTGCGACAGGAATCTTTGCACGCGTCTCGCCCGGGTCACCACCAGCTTATCCTCGTCGGAAAGCTCATCCATACCAAGGATCGCGATGATATCCTGTAACTCCTTATAACGCTGAAGAATGTTCTTAACGCGCATAGCGGTATTATAATGCTCTTCCCCGACGATCTCAGGACGGAGGATCCGTGACGTAGAATCCAGGGGATCTACCGCCGGATAAATTCCAAGCTCGGAGATCTTACGTGACAATACCGTTGTCGCGTCAAGGTGGGCGAATGTTGTGGCAGGAGCAGGGTCGGTCAAGTCATCGGCAGGAACGTACACGGCCTGCACAGAAGTGATAGAACCATTCTTTGTTGAAGTGATGCGTTCCTGCATGGCACCCATCTCTGTCGCCAGCGTAGGCTGATAACCTACGGCTGAAGGCATACGTCCCAAAAGGGCGGATACTTCGGAGCCAGCCTGTGTGAAACGGAAAATGTTATCCACGAAAAAGAGGATGTCACGGCCTTTTCCCGTACCATCTCCGTCGCGGAAGTATTCAGCGATCGTAAGACCTGAAAGGGCCACACGCGCGCGCGCGCCGGGAGGTTCGTTCATTTGACCGAATACGAAAGTAGCCTTTGAATCCTTGAGCTTCTCCTCGTCTACTACCGAAAGATCCCAGCCACCAGCGTGAAGGGATTTCATAAATTCTTCACCATAATCCACGATACCTGCTTCGATCATTTCGCGCAGGAGGTCATTGCCTTCGCGCGTTCTTTCACCTACGCCGGCAAACACAGACAAACCTGAATATGCTTTCGCGATGTTGTTGATCAGCTCCTGGATCAATACGGTTTTTCCCACGCCCGCACCGCCGAACAATCCGATCTTTCCGCCCTTTGCATAAGGCTCGATCAGATCGATAACTTTTATACCTGTGAACAACACTTCGGTAGAAGTGGAGAGGTCCTCGAATAAGGGAGCTTGACGGTGAATGGGAAGGGTTGATGTTCCTTTTGGTTGTTTTATGCCGTCGATAGCATCACCCACTACATTGAAGAGACGACCTTTAATATCTTCACCGACCACCATCTGAATTGGAGAACCTGTGTCGGTAACTTTCATTCCACGAACAAGTCCCTCGGTTCCTTCCATAGAAATAGTGCGAACACGGTCTTCACCCAGGTGTTGCTGGCATTCCAGCACTACTTTGGTACCGTCGCCTTTTGTAACTATAAGAGAATCAAGGATGTTCGGCAGCTTAGAACCTTCGCCATCAAAGGCGACGTCCACCACCGGACCGATTACCGCTGTGATCTTACCAATATTTGCCATTGTCGTCTGGTTTTTGAGAATTAAGGTCTGAAAATTCGAGCGCAAAAGTAGACTATAAAGGATGAAGAACAAAGAGAGAAGAGTGAATTATTGGAGGTTATTCAAAGTATCAAAAACCTCATTTTTGACATACTGACGGCCATGTTTCGGTGTGCCTCAAATCACGCTGCATTCAGCACTATCCGGAATGTTGTACCGAGATTTTCTTCCGAAGATTTGACGAAGATCTTGCCGTTGTGATAAGTCTCGATGATTCTTTTTGCCAACGTTAAACCCAGACCCCACCCGCGCTTTTTTGTAGTGAAGCCAGCCCTGAAAACCTGATCGATCTTTGATCGGGGAATTCCTTTACCTGTGTCAGAGATATCAATAAAGATCTTGCCCTCATTCCCCCGAAGGATCTTGATGGCAATAGTCCCTGTATTTCCCATGGCATCTACCGCGTTCTTTGAAAGATTCTCTATTACCCATTCGAACAAGGGCGCGTGAACGTTGGCCGAAATATTTTCAGACAGTGTGAATACCTCCATCCGTACACGCGATGACACCCTTGGCCGGAGATACGTTACCACGTTGTTGATCAGAGAAACAACATTCTCTTTTTTCAATGCAGGAATAGAACCAATGCTGGAAAACCGCTCCGTCACGACCCGCAGTTTCTGAATATCTTTTTCAAGCTCCTCAACTACCCCCTTCTTCTTCATCTCGGGGTCATCACGGAGAACCTCCACCCATGCCATAAGAGAAGAAAGTGGTGTGCCCAATTGATGCGCTGTTTCTTTTGCAAGCCCGACCCAAACACGGTTCTGTTCCGCTGCCTTTGAATAATTAAATGCCAGGTATGCTATAAAGCCGAAAATAGCGATCACAGACAATTGAATGTATGGATAGGAGATAAGCTGTTTCAATAGGAACGAGTTCTTATAGTAAATGAATTGTGTTCCAAATACCTCACCCGTCTGCGGGTCCCGCAGCATTACTTTGATCGGTTCATAGGTTGCCGCCATGAGTTTTAACTCTGTCTGCAGAAATGCATCCCTGCGCTTGACTGACCAGGTCTCGTCAACATCAACGTTACGGGAAGCCAACACCCGGCCGTTGTCACCCACCTGGATGATGGGTATGGAATTATTCTGGAAGAGGATCTCCTGCGCAATGAAGTTCACATCACCGAAAGTATCTTCATCGTTTGCCGTGTATTCGATGGCCTTGGCATAGAGTTGTACCTGCTGCCGCTCACGCTCTTTAAGCTGATCAACAAGGATATTCGTGTAGTAGATCGAACCGATGCTGATGAGCACCGACGCTACCAGCACCACCCATTTCAGATTAGAATTGTTCTTATAAAAATCCGTGGATGGTATGGCAACCTTCTTACTCATTGGAATAGAAAGATAGATAAAAAACCGGATGGGCTTCGTCCGGTTTCAATAGCATGAAGATTGACTAACCTTTCATCATGAACCACTTGGCCATGACCTTGTAGTTGATCTTTGTGCCGTGCATGAGTATTCCCACTCTGTAAATACGCGCCGCAACCCAGGTGGTAAATATGAAACCTGCAATCAGCAATATCATGGACAACGCGAGCTGCCACCACGGCACACCGAAGGCTATGCGACCCATCATCGCGATAGGTGAGGTGAAGGGTATAATCGATAGCCAAATGCTGATCTGCCCGTGGGGATTTTCAAGTATAAACGTGAATAACCCAAGGTATGAAATGAGCAATGGGATCGTGATAGGGAACATGAACTGCTGCGCTTCGGCCGGACTATCTACCGCCGAACCTACCGCTGCGAAGAGGGCTCCATAAAGCAGATATCCGCCCAGAAAGTAGAATAGAAAATTGAATATGACGTAACCGAATGGTATTTGCCCGATGATCTTCAGGAATTGCATAGCGCCCTGGTTCTGAACCATAGCACTGCCTTCTCCCATTCCATTGGCTATTTGTTGCTGCTGCATGTCAACACCGAATACGGCAAGCACCAGCGATGAAACTGTTGTGATCAGGATGATCCAGATAAAGAACTGAAGCAGTCCCACCGAAGCAAGCCCTACGATCTTGCCCATCATTAACTGAAACGGTCGTACGGAGGAGACAATAACTTCAACAACCTTGCTCGTCTTTTCCTCTATGATACCCTGCATGATCTGCGCGCCATAAATAAAAATGAACATGTACATCAGGATACCACAGGCCATACCCACACCAAACAGAACGGATGAATCTGAATTTTTCTCCCGCCCGTCCGCAAGGTTCACACTTTGTATATCAATATCTGTTTTAAGACTGTCGAGCACTTTCTGATCGATCTTGAACTTTTCCATTTTGAGTTCTTTGATCCTGTTCTCCAGCATTCCCTCAAGATCACCGATTTCGTTGGGTGAGGGATTCACTTTGGTGTACAAGGATACACCACTGGGATTCGAAAGATCGAATTTGGGGATATATAACAAGCCGTAGCTGTCATCGTGTTGTAGTGCCGTCTTTGCATCTGCCAGTGATCCGTCGAATTTTCTGAAAATGAACTTCGAAGTATCCGGCACGAACATGCCACTCTCGTCGACGTAATAGATCTTTTCCTTTTCAGCATTTTTCCTTTGATCCATGGCAACAATTATCAACACAGCCATGATTGCCGGAAAGATCAGCGGCAGCAGAATTGTTGCAATGAGGAAAGATTTCTTCTGCACACGGTTCAGAATTTCGCGCTGAACGATCAGTAATATTTTATTCATCACTGCCTCCTTTCACAAGATTGATAAAGATCTCACTCATAGACGGAATTTTCTCAACAAAGCTGTGCACTTCGGTCAGGCCGGTCAGGTCACGTATCAGTTGATTTGGAGTGCTCGCTCCATTCACTTTTACCATCGACTTATAGTACTGGTCTTCAAGAGGCTTCTGTTCAACAAGCTCATATTGATTTTCTGTAAAGCTGAATGGACCTTTGTGTTCGACCCAGTATGTATTGGTCCTGTATGATTCTTTGACCTGCTTCTTGGAACCTTCTAGTATTTTTTTGGACTTGTTGATCAATGCGATGTGATCACAAAGATCTTCAACAGTTTCCATTCGGTGAGTTGAAAAGATAATAGTGCTACCATGCTCCTTTAACTCGAGGATCTCCTTTGTAATGAGTTGCGCGTTGACTGGATCGAATCCGGAAAATGGCTCATCAAGTATGATGAGACGGGGTTCGTGCATAACGGTGCTGATGAATTGAACTTTCTGAGCCATTCCTTTGCTGAGGTCTTCGACTTTCTTGTTCCACCAGTCAGTAACCTCAAACTTCTTTACCCACGATTTACTTTTCTCCAGCGCGTCTTTGCGGCTCAGGCCTTTGAGCCGGGCCAGGTATACGAGTTGTTCGCCTACTTTTAGTTTTTTGTAAAGGCCCCTTTCTTCAGGGAGATATCCTATGGTTCCGATATGCTTCTCCCGTAAGGGCTCACCAAAGAGGCTGATCTGCCCACTGTCAGCATTGATGATCTGATTGATGATCCTTATAAGCGTTGTCTTCCCGGCGCCGTTAGGCCCCAATAGTCCAAAGATTGTTTTCTCAGGAATTGTCAGGCTGACATCGTCGAGTGCAACATGATTGGTATAACGCTTGGTTACACCTCTTGCTAATAATGCTTCCACAGGTTACCTGATTGTGACTTGTTATTTGTGTCAAAATATAGGAAGGAATTACAGAGGAGGCCGGGATGTATACAATTTATTAATGCCGGTCATGGTGAGTTTACGTGCGCCGGGCAAGGCTTGTGTACAACTGCCAGAATCTAGATTCTTAATCTTTAAAGACAATGTTTCCCATGGAAACATCAAGGTCGAAAATAAGGGAGTTCTTGGCACTTTTTGAGTAAGCGCTGTTGGCATAGGTGTTTTCGCGGATCTTCTTAAGGCTTGAGGGCACCTTAACACTGCATAACCATGAATCCTGGATCTTAACAAGCACCGGAACTTCATGCGGAAGAAGGATGGTAAGATTGCCGGCACCTACGCTGCCACGGATCTTAGTGGAAACCGTGGGTTTGCTGCTGAAGTCAAGTGTCATGTTACCAAAGCCGACATCAGCCAATACAAGGTGCGTACGGGACAAATTCAGGTTCTTGACGTTTATGGAACCAACATCAACCTTCACGGAAAAGGTGTCCATGTCGATCTGATTTTCAAGGTTCGAGAAATAACCAACATTTACGTCAGCACTTCCCGTATTGATCTTGAGGTTTTTAACAGCCAGGCCCGATAAGTCAATATTGGCATTTCCAACGCCGTAAGTAAGCTCAAGAAAATAGGGCTTTGCATTCGTCAGATACATTTTCCAGAGTTTGTCGCTGGCAGGCTTGTCGCTTGGTCCGAAGAAACGGGTGGAAATGGTCTGGCTTAATCCTTCGGCCTGTACTTCCTCGAGGTTGAGAACAACCTCGCAGGTTTTGCCTTTTACCTCTTTTCTGAAGTTGTGGGCATATCCTGTTTCTGTCTGATTGCTGAAAACGTTGAGAATTTCGGGATTCTGACTGGGCTTGATGTAGCAATTGCCGCTATTGGCTTTAACACTGAGGCGAATGCTCTCGCAATAGGGAGCATCCTCAACTGTGAATTGCTTCTTTATCTGCCCATATGCCAATCCCACGATCGCAATTGCCCAGCCTGTTAACCAAATCTTTCTCTGCATGACGGATATTTACGGTTCGGGGCTCAAGAGGTTGTCCAGTGTAAGTTTTAACGACAAATAGTAAAAAAGCCCCGTCTAATCTTAATTAAACGGGGCTGAGCCGAAATGGTTTATAGTTTTATATCAGTTGAAAAATTCCTTCATTCGTTCGAAAAAGCCCTTTTCATTGGCATCGGGGTGGGGTTCGAAGTTGGGAGACTGGCGCAGACTCTCCAGTTTGGCCCTTTCTTCAGCAGTAAGTTTTTTCGGGGTCCAAACGTTTACGTAAATAAGCTGATCCCCAATATCATAGCCATTCACATCTTTGAGGCCTTTGCCGCGTAGTCTCAGGATCTTCCCGCTTTGAGTTCCCGGATCTATTTTGATCTTCACCTTGCCGTTGACCGAGGGTACTTCCACGGAGGTCCCAAGGGCAGCATCGATGAAACTGATATACAGGTCATAGACGAGGTTATTGCCATCGCGTTTCAGGAAACGGTCTTCTTGTTCTTCGATAAGGATCAAAAGTCGCCGGCAACACCCGCCGGGAGCCTCATTGCCCTTTCCACCCATGGAAAGTTGCATGCCGTCAGAACGCCGGCCGGAATTTTTACGCTGATGATCTCCTCTTTTGAAACCAGACCAGAACTGTCGACACCAGTGGGTCTTTTTTCGATGATCTGACCGGAACCATCACAGGTAGAACACGTACTCGCTGATACCATCTGTCCTAACATCGTATTTACTACCTTTCTCACCTGGCCAGATCCCTGACAAGTCGTACAGGTCTTGAATGTTACACCTTCAGCCTGGATGAGGCGGTTTACTTTGATTTTCTTCTCTACGCCGTTGGCGATCTCATCAAGTGTTAGCTTCAGTTTGATGCGCAGGTTGGAACCTTTACGCTGGCGTCTGCCTGCGTGAACTGCCGCCGAAGAAACTTTCAAAAGGACTTCCGCCGCCGCCAAAGATATCACCGAACTGGCTGAAGATATCATCCATGTTCATCTCATGGCCGCCGCTAAAGCCGCCGTTGCCTGCGCGCGGCGTGACCAAAACGATCGTACTTGGCGCGCTTGTCAGCATCGCTCAGCACCTCATACGCCTCAGCAGCTTCCTTGAATTTTTCCTCGGCTTCTTTATTGTCCGGATTCTTATCAGGGTGAAACTGGATGGCTACCTTCCGGTATGCCTTCTTGATCTCCTCCGGAGTTGACGTCTTTCCCACGCCGAGTATTTCGTAATAGTCCCTTTTTGTTGACATGTATAATTATTGAATAGGGGTACTGAATGCTATTTATTTCCGACAACAACCTTCGCGTGCCGTATAACTTTATCATTCAAGAGATAACCATTCTCCACAACGTCGACCACCTTGCCGTTAAGCGCGTCATCAGTAACGGGTATCTGTGTGATTGCTTCGTGCAGATCGGCATTGAATTCCGAGCCTGGCTTAACGTCCATGACCTTTATACCAGCCTGTTCCAATGTTTTCTTGAATTTGCCAAGGATCAAAAAGAAACCTTCAAGATCCTTATCATTCTTATCCTTGAATGATTTTTCTGCCCGTTCGAAATCATCGACAACCGGAAGCAGTATCCTCAAAAGGTTTTCATTGGCGGACTGGATCAACTCCAATTTCTCCTTTGCCGTCCTCCGTCGGAAGTTCTCGAACTCAGAATATAACCTGATGAATTTATCTTTTTGTTCACCTATTTCATTTTGGAGCCGGGCAATCTCAGCTGTCGCCGTATTTTCTTCGGTAGACGCTCCCGCTTCAGGGGACCCTGCCAGATTTTCTGTGGATTCGTTGTTTTCAGAAACAATTTCTTTGTCTTGATTCATTTTCATTCTCTTTTCACGTGATTATGGCACTTGAGCTGCCGGGAATCGAACGCGGTGCAGATGTCAACAATTTTGCCAAAGGGCGATAAAGTGCCAAACTGACACTTTGAGGTATGAATGAGCCTACCTGGACGCAGGAGGCTTCGCTAATAGGCTTTCTCTAACCTCATTCATATTTATCCTCATTTCAGATGCTGCCATATAAGATCCTTAAGGGCAGCAATGCCATTATTGGTAACTGATGAAATAAACACTGAAGGTATATCAGGAGGAAGCTCCTTGGATATTTCGTTCATTAATTCATCGTCAAGGAGGTCAGACTTTGAGATTGCCAGGAGCCGCCGTTTATCCAAAAGCTCAGGATTGTATTGAGCCAGTTCGTTTAAGAGAATGTCATACTCCTTGCGGATATCCTTAGCATCTGCTGGAATCAAAAATAGCAACAGCGAATTTCTTTCAATATGTCGCAGGAAACGGATACCTAATCCTTTTCCTTCGGATGCGCCTTCGATGATACCCGGGATGTCAGCCATTACAAACGAACGGTCATCGCGATAAGGAACAACGCCCAGGTTAGGGGTTAGGGTTGTAAAAGGATAATCACCGATCTTTGGTTTGGCGGCAGATACAACGGATAGCAATGTGGATTTCCCTGCATTTGGAAAACCAACCAGCCCAACGTCTGCCAACAGCTTGAGCTCAAGAATTATCCATTCTTCTTTTCCTTCTTCACCAGGTTGAGCGTGCTGAGGAGCCTGATTTGTGGATGTTGCAAAAAAAGTATTTCCTTTTCCACCACGACCACCAGGTGTGAGAATATACTCTTTTCCGTCTTCTGTGATCTCGAACAAAAACTCCTCAGTCTCTGCTCTCCGGGCAACTGTGCCCAATGGTACGTCCAGTATTTCATCGTGACCGCTTGCACCTGTTCTATTTTGTTCTTCGCCTCTATTGCCTGCTGTGGCGACCACATGTTTCCGGTATTTCAAATGCAACAAGGTCCATAGCTGTGCATTCCCTTTAAGAATGACATGACCGCCGCGGCCTCCGTCCCCGCCATCAGGTCCACCGTGCTGAATAAACTTCTCACGATGAAAGTGCAAGTAGCCAGCGCCTCCGTGCCCTGAACGGGAGCAGAATTTTACGTAATCGATAAAGTTTGGAGATGACAAAGCAGCGTAGGAAGTGGATGAGAATGTTTACAACAAAAGACTCTTGTCTATTTCACGGCAAAGGTTGGAAAAGATATCGTCGATCTTTCCTACTCCCACAACAGAAGAGTATTTCCCAAGGTTCTTATAATATTCCGATACGGAAATAGTCTCAGCCTTATACACAGTGATCCTGTTGGCAATAACCTCTGGTTTTGCGTCATCCGGCCGGTTCTCTTTAATTGCCCGTTCAGCCAGGCGCTTTTTCAATTCGTCTTCGGGTACAACAAGTTCGATCAATACTTTGATCGGTGAATTCTTGGCTACAAGCAGGCTATCCAAGGCTTCAGCCTGCGGAATGGTTCGTGGAAATCCATCGAAAATGATGCCGCCTATCTCACCGCTGCTATTGATCTTATCATCGACCATATCGATCACAACTTTGTCGGGCACCAGATTTCCTTTAGCCATATAATCCTGTGCCAGCTTGCCAAGGGGAGTTCCTTCTTTAAGATGCTTTCTAAAGAGATCTCCGGTCGAAATGTGTAACAAGGAATACTTCTCAATCAGCTTTGCACTTTGAGTGCCCTTGCCCGCGCCGGGCGGGCCAAAGAGAATAATATTGATCATGAACAAGGGTTTGATTTTGAAGGATACGTGGCTGTTTGTAAGAGGTTTAGCTGACGAAGATAAGGAATGAACAAAGATTTATAAATGAGGGTTTTCGGAATTTTGAGTATTTGCCTGATAGATATCCGTCAGATTTCGACCATAGCCATCATAATCCAGTCCATAGCCTAACACGAACTCATTTTCTATTTCAAAGCCAACATACTTGACGTTGAGCTTTTTTTCTCTTGCAGGCTGCTTTCTCAGCAGGGTAACAACTTCAACTGATTTTGTGCCCAGGCCTTTTAATTCAACTATTATTTTTTCCAACGTAAGCCCTGTATCAACAATATCCTCTACAATAATGACGTCCTGCTTGAAAAGACTTTCATCCAAACCGATAAGGGTTTTCAGCTGACCTGTACTTGCTGCCCCTGCATACGACGAAACTTTCACAAACGATACCTTTGATTGGAAAGTTATGAGTTTCATCAGATCGGCGGCAAACATGAAGGAACCGTTCAGGATTGGAAGAAATACCGGCGATCTGCCCTTGTAGTCATCATTGATCCTTGTTGCAAGGGATTTGACCGCCAACTGTACTGTTGTCTTGGTAATGAACTTTGTGAACTTAAGATCCTTAATCTGCATCGGTTATCACGTAAGGAGTGCAAAAATAGCAGATTATTACAAATAGCGCTGGTAAGTCAATTTTCTCCTCTTTCCTTAACCTTTCCAGTATAGCGCCACACAAAATCTTTATAAACAAAAAAAGACTCTTGAAGAGCCTTTGGTGATGGGCTGATTATCTGCGTTTTGATTTTATGCCTTTTTAATATTATCCATTCGTTGATTATCCCTCATGTAATCAACAATACCAGCCACCATTGGTATCATTCCACTAAGGAATACGCCAGCAATTACAATATATGATAGTATGTCATAAAATAATGCGTCGTTCAATGCAATCTCTTTTTGGTATTGATGTAAATATTAAATCCAAATATGCCTGATGCTATTGCAAAAATCATTCCGGCGGCTAAAATGCCTTCTCTGGCGTAATCTATTCCTTCAACTATTAACGTCAAGGGCCACCACCTGTTGCAACAAATAACAGTGTAAGGAGCTTGATCATTTCTGTGTTAAACTTGATCAGCTCCTGTTCCTTTTCTATATCACTTAACGGCAAAAAATGGCTATTTACTCCCTAAGCTATTCATCTTGATTTAGATGTCCAACCCTTTTCAGGCAGCTTTACGAGCTATTTTCCTTACGTTTTTTTCAAAAGAAATTATCAATAAGTGTCGTTCATCGCGAATTCGTTCTTGCGATACATCCATTGGCCCTGTGTGAAATCTGGGAAGTCAACAGTCTCTCCCCCCAGACGAATAGATGTTTCTGACAAAGGCGTGATAGCACTCCACGTTACGGCATCGTAAACGTCCTGTGGCGTATTGGTTTTTCGTTTTACAGATTCAACAAATGCGTTCAGAACGAACCAATCCATTCCGCCATGACCTGCACCCGCAGCATCATTGCCATATTTTTTCCACAAGGGATGATCGTGCGTTGAAAGCCACGTATCTGCGCTTTCCCATTCATGAGGTTCTTTACTTTGACCTTCAATGTAGATCGACTTGTTCACATCCATCCAAATTCCCGACGTGCCCTGCACGCGGAAGCCAAGGGAGTAAGGCCTAGGCAGATTTGTATCGTGCTGAAGTAATATCGTTTCACCATTGGCACATTTGATCATCGTCGTGACAATATCACCGAGCTTGAAATTCACTTTCGCATTGGGATGATTTTCACCTCCATTCTTCACAATGAAGTTATGCAAGCCCCGTGCTTTCGTTGAAAAAGATACCAGCTCTGTAAGTCTGTTGCCTCGATTGATGTCAATCATCATTGCAACGGGACCGATACCATGTGTGGGATAGAGATCGCCATCGCGGTTAACGGAGTGAAGCGTTCGCCAGCTTGCTTCTGAGAATGCCTTTTCTCCAAATTCAACGCCTCCTCCATAGGGTTGCTTTCCATTGTTGAACTTGACCTCTCTCAGATCGTGCTGATAGCCTCCCTGAAGATGAATGATCTCGCCGAAGATATTTTTGCGCACCATACTGAGCACGGCCATGACATCGCGCCGGTAGCAGACATTTTCCAGCATCATCAGGGGCATGCCCGTTTCTTCTGATGTATGAACCAGCTCCCAGCATTCTTCCAGCGTCATACCTGTGATCACCTCGCAGCCAACATATTTTTTGGCCCGCATCGCATCGCGGCACATTACCGTATGCCATTCCCATGGCGTGGCAATGATGACCGCATCGATATTCTTATTCTCCAGTAACTTTTTATATCCATAATTGCCTTCCATGATGACCTGAGGCATTGCCTTACCTGATTTTTTGATCATCTCCTTACTGCTGTCGATCATTCGCTGCTGCACATCGCAAATGGCTACAACTTCTACATCGCTTCTTCTCAATGCAAGGTCAAGGTGATTTTGTCCGCGCATTCCAACACCGATGAATCCGAGTCTTACTTTTGTCTCGGGTTCTTCGGCGAAAAGAAGTTCCGATGGTAAAATGGATAATCCTGCGCCAGCTGCTGCTGAAGCTTTCAGGAAGTTCCGTCTTGATGTCTGTATATTTTTCATTTTTGTTAATTGGAAGTTCTATTTTCTTAAGGCTGATCAGAGATCTTTCATCAGCCAGCCATACAGTTGAATCATCGTCTCGATATCATGCTTGTGGACTTTTTCGTTCGGCGTATGCGCATTTTGTTCTGGAGCCCCTACAAAACACCAATTAAATGGGTATGGTGATACCTGGATTTCCCGTCCATCGCTGGAGCCTCCCCCTTCCACCTCCAGTTGAAATTCTATCTTTCGTTTTTTGGCGATCTGGATAATCCGGTCGACGAAACTTCGTCGTGGGAGATTGCGATCCCGCATGGAAATAGCAACCCCTTTGCCAGGCTCTACGCCATCGGAGATCCAGGTTATGTCAGATATGAGGGCCTGCGTGACATTCCACCGTTCATAGATAAATTTGCAAAGATAAGGCACCGAACCACCTCCATGTTCTTCCCATGTGCTGAAGACAATAACACCATCCTTCAACGTTTCGGCTACCCTAAGAACATTGTAGATGCCCAGCCGGTTGTCAAGATAGGCCGATTGTATAAACTCCTTTGTGTCACGGAAATTGATCTTATATGTAAGCTCTGTTCCACGCTCGATCTGCCTTCCGAATCTGTAGAAGGCATGATTCTCTTTGTCGAATTCTAATTCACATTCGATCGGTCCATGGTTATCACGGCCGATCAGTATGGTACCTGCCTGAGCATCCGGACTACCGATGGGAAGAAGCTGATTGAAGTAGCGCACAGTAAAGCCAATGCTATCCATATGGGCGAATATCGCTGTCCGGGGCTCACCGAATTTCAGAATGATGCAATCCTGGAACTCTTCTCCTTCATATATCTCCGGTTTTACTTTCCACTTCTTCTTTTCTTTTTTGATGTAATCCAGCAGGAATTCCTTCATCGCAACCTCGTTTCCTGAAGGAGCATGGATTTCACATAGTTGTTTCAATAACTTCATTTACTTCGGGCGACTTTCCGTCTGTGTGATTAGTTCTTCCCACAACTTTATTCTAAATTTTGGTTAGAAAAAAGTGCCCCTTATGGTTTTCAATCTCAGCGAGCAAAATTCAATCGTGAATCAGTTCGTGGCAGAGCTTCGCGATCGATCGGTTCAAACTGACAGGATGAAATTTCGTAAGAACCTTGAACGAATCGGTCAAATAATGGCTTATGAGATATCGAAAAAGCTCACTTACGAAGCTGCATCGATCATCACACCCTTGGGAAGATCAAGCACATCGCTATTGAATGACAAGCCTGTACTCATCACAGTAATGCGTGCGGGACTACCATATTTTCATGGGTTCACCGACTATTTCGACGGATCCGATTGCGGTTTTATCGGTGCATATCGCCAGGAGGGTAGTGACCAGATCGTGATCAACCTTGAATATGTGGCCACGCCCTCACTGAAGGGAAAAACCGTTATTCTGATCGATCCTATGCTAGCTACTGGTAATTCCATAGTAAGGTCAGTCAATGCGCTAAACAAGTATGGTACACCCGCACACATTCATATTGCCAGCCTTGTGGCTGTTCCAGCTGGCGTCGAATTCGTCGAAAAGAACATGAAAAGCCCCTACACTATTTGGACATGCGCTATAGATGATGAATTAAATGAGCAGTTTTACATTGTCCCTGGACTTGGGGATGCGGGTGATCTGAGCTTTGGAGAAAAAATATAATCAATCGTTACATGTGGCAGGAGATCCTCAAGGCAATACCCGTTTATTTTTCCAGTATGTTCAAGTTCATATTCGGACCGCTTGGCGGCTACGCAGTCAGGCTTGAGATTATCACAACTATTCTGGCAACAGTCGCGGGTATGATGACCGTTGTATTTGCCTTTTCTTTCTTTGGGGAATTCCTACGGAAGAGAGTGCTAAGTCGTTTTTTTCGTAATAAAAAGAGGTTCTCAGCGCGGAGCCGCCGATTTGTCATCATCTGGAGAAAGTACGGAATAGCGGGTGTAGCGGCACTTACGCCTGTCTTGCTGACACCCATTGGCGGGACGATCGTGGCGATGAGTTTTGGCGCCCCGCGCAACAAGCTGCTACTTTATATGTTCATTAGCGCAGTTGTGTGGGCAGTGATATTCACTGTGGCGACCTACAAATTCGGCAAGGAGGTATTCCCCGACTACATCAAATAACCTGACCAATGCAATGTGAAGGTTTCGCTGCCACAAAGTCACTAAGACACTAAGAATAGCACGCGACATTTTAGGTCTTTCCTGTCAAGGCTTAAATTCTTAATGCCCTGGTGTCTTTGTGGCGTTACTCAGAACGCCTTATCGTCATCTGGCAGCACTTCGATATCTCTGATGAGAACTCTCTTCGCGATGGCCTGACCGGTCTTCGTGGCTGCCAATCCACCGAGCGCAGTTTCCTTGTACCTTGTTTCCATGCTTGCGCCGATCTCGCCCATTGCTTCGATAACCTCATCTACAGGTATCACGCTGCTGACATCCGCTAACGCTATTTGCGCCGAACTGTTCGCGATGGCGGCGGCACTCGCATTCCGCACAACACATGGAACTTCCACAAGTCCGGCAACAGGATCACATACAAGTCCGAGCATACATTGAACCGTAATGGCTACGGCGTTGAATATCTGTTCAGTGTTGCCGCCGAGACAATATACAATCGCACCGGAGCCCATAGCCGCAGCTGTGCCGGTTTCAGCCTGGCATCCACCAACGGCTCCGGCGATCGAAGCCTTCTGTTCCATGATGAGTGCAATGCCTGCAGCAAGAAGCATGGCTTCAAGGATCTTTTGATCGGGTATCCCATGAATATCCTGCAGGGTATAAAGCACTCCTGGCATGATACCGCTCGCACCAGCCGTTGGCGCGGCTACAATGCGGCCCATGCATGAATTCACTTCTTTTGCAGCCAACGCACGGGCAATAAGATCCTGAAATTCTCTGGAAAGAACTGGTGTAGGGTACCGATAGACTTTCTTTGCGCCATTGTTGATCATTCCCGAGCGGGAGGTCATATCCTCTTCCAGTCCACTGTGAACGGCCTCTTTCATTACTTGCCAGGCGGCTGCCAACCCCATCATTGTTTCTTCGTGTTTCCTTCCCTTCTGGATTTTTTCATAGTCGAGAACAACATCTGTAAGCGAGCGGTTGTGCTGCTCGCTGTATTTTTTCCATTCTTCAAATGAATCAAACAGAAACGCCATATCTGTCAATGTTAGTCAAGCTTGTTTTATGTGGCCAAAAATAGTGCTCTCTCAAGAAGTGGATTAGGATGAGCTGCCCTTTGAAGAATCACCTAACTTCTCTACTTTGAACGCGATGTATTTGTCTAAGAAGATACATCTCTTTCATGACAAAACCTAAATACTCCAGGTTTGCCCGGGCGTTAATGCAGCAATTGCCTATGACCCCCGGCATTATAACATTTGTGTTAATATGTCTGGTTCGGGTCTGTTCTATAGCACAGGATAAGACGCAGGATCAGGAGATCATATCTCAACTTTTCAACGAGACCCTTCGCAGTGGCAAGTCCTATTCCTGGTTGGAGTATATGACTACGAAAATCGGTCAGCGCCTTAGTGGGTCAGCTGGCGCGGAGAAGGCGGTTCTATGGACAAAGGAAGTACTTGGCAATATCGCTGACTCAGTATGGTTGCAGCCGGTCATGGTTCCACGTTGGGTTCGCGGTGAACAGGAAGCTGCGTTCATCAAAGGGAAAAACCGTAATGAAAAGATCAATCTCAATATCTGCGCGCTCGGCGGAAGTATAGGAACTGGCCCTGATGGGGTATCCGGTCAGGTAGTGGAAGTAAAAACCTTTGAAGAACTGAAGCTGCTTGGAGAAAGAACTATAAAGGGAAAGATCGTATTCTTCAACCGGCCAATGGATCCGACAAAGATCCTGACCTTTCAGGCATATGGGGAAGCAGTTGATCAGCGGGTAGGGGGAGCTTCAACGGCAGCCAGGCTTGGAGCAATTGGTGTAATTGTACGTTCAATGGGATTGAATTCCGAAGATTATCCACATACAGGAGAGATGCTATATGTTCCAGAAATTAAGCCTATCCCTGCCGTTGCGATAAGCACGAAGCACGCTGACCTGTTAAGCGCGAAATTGAGATCTGATAAAAGTCTTGAAGTATATTTTGAATCGCATTGCGAAACGTTTGCAGATGTTTCTTCCTTCAATGTTATCGCGGAGATCAAAGGCACCGAATACCGTGATGAGTACATTTTGGTAGGTGGACATCTGGATTCATGGGACCTGGGCCAGGGCGCTCACGATGACGGCGCGGGTTGTGTTCAATCCATGGAAGTTTTGCGTCTCTTTAAGACTTTGGGGATCACACCGAAGCGAACTATAAGGGTGGTTCTCTTTATGAATGAAGAGAATGGTCTTCGGGGTGGATTGGCGTATGCACATCAGGCGGAGATAAAGAAAGAGAAGCATCTGGCGGCGATCGAATCGGATGCTGGTGGATTTACGCCCCGTGGATTTTCGATGATCGCAACAAAGGCCTTTCGCGAAAAAGTAGTGGCATGGAGGCCGTTGCTTGAACTGTATGGTCTCACTGATTTCGCGCAGGAAGGCGGAGGTGCTGATATAGATCCTTTAGCTGCAATGAATATTCCATTGATCGGATACCTTCCGGATTCCCAACGGTACTTTGATTACCATCATACCAGGGAGGATACCTTTGATAAAATAAGCAAAAGGGAACTTGATATGGGAGCAGGTGCAATAGCAACGCTTGTTTATCTGCTGGATAAATATGGGGTGAAGTGATGAAATTGGAAAATTGAAACTTGAAATTGGAACTTGAGAAATTGAAATGGTGATTCACCGCCTCTCGCAGTGCTACCGCGGACATCGATTTTCCATTTTTCAAATTATTATTGATACGCCATCACGTCGATCACGATCCGCCATCCTTTGCCAGGTTCTTTTTTCCAGATCCGCAGATAAGTTGCCTGCTTCGTTTCCTGTTTGTCATTGATGAAAACCATGGCATCTGCAGTTCCATAGACGTATCCCATGTCGCCGGAAGCTGCAATGCCGCCATCAACGAGCTGTGGATTATAGTATGGATCACGTCCTTTCAGGAAGCTTGTGCGATCCGTAGCCTTTACAATCGGCAGTTCCCCTTCCCGTGAAAACCGGATCTCAGAAGATGACACGTTGTTGTATGCAGCCAATCCATTTTTACGATATGAATCCAGGAATGCTTTCTCCTGATTCATGAGAGAAATGATCGCCTCGCCTGCGGGAGTTTTCTTTTCCTGAGGTCTTAAGGGTGTGGAGGATGTTCTGATATCCTCTTTTCCAGTAGGGGCACCGTGACGAATGCCGATATCCAGAATGTTTTTCCAGGCGCCGTCGGGCTGTTTTTTCCATACAGAATGAAATTGACCATAAGCAACCGGGACAGTATCAGTCTGTGCGGCACGGAATTCCCAGGGGCCGGTATTATATCCAAAATCCCCGGAAGAAGCGATGTCACAATACGCTACTTCCCATGACAACAAGCCAGCATTCACAGGTTGTTTTTTCAGTGCGTCCTTGCCAATGACGGGGCCGTTGGGACCCGCGGTAACCGCCTCATCACTCAAATAATAGAGGAAAGCGTCCCGTGTATTTTTTTCCCTGGCCATTTGAATAAATGCGCGTTCTGCATCTACCATGGCCTGAAGATTGGGATCATTGAATTGAGAGAATGCACCCAGCGGAGAAAGTATCAACAGCCAAACACAATGCACCATTCTATAATACATATGCTCGGAACGATTGATTCTAAGGTTGACATTGGAAATTAGATATTTTCTCATTTGAGTCGATAGCAAGTTTCCAATTTCAAGTTTCCAATTTCGAATGTCTATACCGGAGCAGCTTCTTCCTTACCGGAATATTCTTCAATAGGGAGGCAGCTGCATACCAGATTGCGATCACCATAGGCATTGTCGATCCTGCTGACGGCGGGCCAGAACTTTGCTTCCTTTACAAAAGAAAGCGGATACGCAGCCTTCTGACGTGAATATGGACGCGTCCAGTTATCGGCGGTAATAACGGCGGCGGTATGCGGTGCATGCTTCAACACGTTGTTATCCCTATCGGCTCTGCCATCTTCTATCTCCCTGATCTCATTGCGGATCTCGATCAGCGCTTCTACAAAGCGGTCAAGTTCCTCCTTGGGCTCGCTTTCTGTCGGCTCGATCATTAATGTTCCGGCTACTGGAAATGAGACGGTTGGTGCATGGAATCCATAGTCCATCAGGCGCTTGGCGATGTCTTCTACTTCAATGCCGGACTTTTTAAAGTCACGGCAATCTACGATCATTTCGTGCGCACATCGGCCGTTGCTTCCGGTATAGAGTATTTTGATAATGGCCCTTCAAGCCGTTCTTTAATATAGTTCGCATTCAATATTGCAATTGAAGTGGCGCGCGTCATACCCGATAGCGCCCATCATAGCAATGTAAGCATATGATATGGCCAGAATACTCGCACTTCCCCAGGGTGCCGCGGAAATGCATGTATCGCTTTTTCCCCGCCCGTCTTTACCACAGGATGGCCCGGCAGATAGGGTTTCAGCTTGTCATTGCAGCAAATGGGCCCCATACCCGGGCCACCACCTCCGTGCGGAATACAAAAGGTTTTGTGCAGGTTGAGATGGCAAACGTCAGCGCCAATATTTGCCGGAGAAGTCAAGTCCTACCTGGGCATTCATATTCGCTCCGTCCATATAAACAAGGCCGCCGTTCTGATGTATGGTCTCGCAAATTTCTGTAATGGCTTCCTCGAATACACCGTGCGTTGAAGGATAAGTGACCATGAGGCAAGCCAGGTTGTCCTTGTATTGCTCAGCCTTCGCTTTCAGGTCAGCGACATCGATCTTGCCTTCTTCATCTGATTTAACAACAACGACATCCATGCCTGCCATGACAGCGCTGGCCGGGATTGGTTCCATGCGCAGACGCCGGGATCAAGGCGATGTTCCGTGTGTATCTTCACCTCGGTCCTGGTGATAAGCACGGATCACCATCAAGCCGGCATATTCTCCCTGGGCTCCGCTATTGGGCTGAAGGGAAACACCACTGAATCCGGTGATCTCTTTCAACGCATTTTCAAGTGCCGAAGATCATCTCCTGATACCCGAGTGTCTGATCGGAAGGCGCAAAAGGATGAATATTGCCCAATCTCAGGCCATGTGACCGGAATCATTTCGGCAGTCGCATTCAGTTTCATCGTGCACGATCCCAGTGAAATCATGGAATGAACCATGGAAAGGTCTTTGTTTTCCAGTCGCTTGATGTAGCGGAGCATTTCGTGTTCGGAATGATGCTGTGTTGAAAACAGGATGTGTTAGAATACGCTGATCTTCTGCATCAATGCTGATCCGGCCATTTGATCTCCTGGCCATTAGTTGAGATGCTGAGAATCCTTTTGTTTGCTAGCTGAAGACAAAGATCTCAAGTATCAGATCGACGATCATCCACAGGCGAAGATCTCGTCCAACGTAATGCCTATGTGATTGTCAGTCAAAGTAGCGGAAATTTATTTCCGTTTCCTGACGCTTCGTTCTGCAATAGCGTTTCTTGTCGGCAACTGCAACTTTTAAAGTATCGAAATAATTTTCATTGACCTGCTTGAATCCCTATGCCTTAAGTCCCGATCCAGTGTTCTTGTCAAGTCCATGTATACGTCCAGCGATCTTTTTCAGTCCCTGAGGGTCCATGGTATACGGCATACATACCTGCCATTACGGAAAGAAGAACCTGCGCTGTACATATGTTGGAAGTAGCCTTTTCTCTGCGGATATGCTGCTCTCGGGTTTGAATGCCATTCGATATCCTGGATTGCCGGCAGCATCGACGGATAGCGCCGATGATCCTTCCCGGCATCTGTCTCTTGAATTCGTCTTTTGTGGCAAAGAATGCCGCATGAGGCCCGCCAAAACCCATTGGAACACCAAAGCGCTGGCTTGAGCCCACTACAACATCAGCACCCATTTCACCGGGCGATTTCATCAGCACCAGACTCATGAGGTCTGCACCCATCACCACAAAGACTTCCTTATCATGCGCAGATTGAATTAAAGGGCAGTATAGTCCGCTACTGGCTCCATTGTTATCAGGATTCTGAATGTAAACAGCGAAAAATTTCGGATCGTGAAACTAAGCTTATTTACGTCACCTATGACCAATTAACGCCAATCGGCGTTGCTCTGGTCTTTAAGACATCGAGTGGTTTGTGGAAAAGTATTTTGATCAACAAAAAACTTTGATGCGATCTTTTTTGATGTTTTGCGGGAAGCGTACATCAGGTGCATTGCCTCCGCAGCTGCAGTGCCTTCATCAACAGCGAAGCATTGGCTATCTGCATTCCTGTCAGGTCGATCACCATCGTCTGATAATTGATCAATGCCTCCAACCGCCCTGCGCGATCTCAGCCTGATACGGCGTGTAAGCTGTATACCATCCCGGATTTTCCAAAATGTTTCTCAGGATGACGCCAGGCGTAATGGTATTGTAATAACCCATTCCGATGAATGACTTATATACTCTTGTTTTGTGATGCTATCTTCTTGAAATCTTGCAAGAATTCGATATTCAGATTTTGCCGCGGGCAAATTCAGAGTGGTTTTCAAACGAATGTTGGCGGGAATAGTTTGATCGATCAGTTCATCCACAGAATTCGCGTTAATTACCTTTAACATTTGTGCTACTCTGAGGCGCTTCAGGCCCGATGTGACGGCTTTCAAATTTTTCTGAATGTAATGCGAATCTATTTTCATCTGATTAGTTGAATTTCAATGATTTAGGGATTGCTTACGACACATTCCGAAGAAACCTCAAAGGTAAGTCAGGAATAAGAGATTTAACAGTCAAAATAGGCATCCCCGGATATAAATCTTAGGATTTTCGGATCTATAGTTTTTGCCGATCTCACCGAACATGTTCATCTTGCTGAATGAGATAAATTGAACGTATGAACAGGTCCGTTTTCGTATTACCATTACTGCTTTTGTTATTCATTTCGTCATCGTCTCAGGATGCGACTTTACCGGATTATGGCGTAAGAATTTCCTCGTCCGAGCTCCGAGAAACTTTGACCATCCTGGCGTCCGATGCCATGGAAGGAAGAGAAACTGGCAAGCGTGGACAAAAGATGGCTGCGGCATTTATAAGAGCTTATTTTGATGATCTCAACCTTACGCCCCCGGTTTCCGGCGACTACTTCCAACCCCTCGAACTTTATACAACTACGCCGGGCGAGACTTATATTATGTCAGGGGCCACGAAGCACGCAAACTTCACTGACATTGTATACTATGGAACAGATCTCAGCAAGGGAGAAGTTTCCCTTCCATTGATATTTGTCGGAAATGGTACCGAAGTTGACCTGGCCCAGGCAGATGTGAAAGGGAAAGCTGTTCTCATTTTCATTGACAATCCCTGGCTTGCAGGAAACAAGGAAGTTGTATTGGCAAGGCAAATGGGCGCAAGCATGGTAGTGGTCTGTAATACAAAAACGAAGGAAGAGTTCGATAAAGTGGCCACGCAAATACGGACAATGACAGATAAGGGTGGCCTTAGTCTTACAAAACCTGTCTTATCAGAAAATCATCGTCCCGGCATGTTCGTCATCTCTCCGGCAGTAGTGGAAGAATTGTTCGGGACAGACATGGCTAAACTTAATGCGGCAGCGAAGGATCCTAAGATGAAGGCGCTCAAAAAGATCAAGCCTGTTGAAATACGTTATAAAACAACGACCGATATTAAGACCATAGAAACTGAAAATGTACTGGGACTACTTGAAGGCACAGATAAAAAGGATGAGATCGTTGTTGTTACAGCCCATTACGATCATATCGGTGTAAAGGAGCCTGGCAGCGGAGACCGCATCAACAACGGCGCAGACGATGATGGGTCAGGAACCGTAGCCATCATGGAGATGGCACGTGTATTTGCCGAAGCCAAAAAGGATGGGCATGGTCCACGAAGAAGTATTCTCTTTATGCTTGTAACAGGCGAGGAGAGTGGCTTATTAGGCTCACAGTTCTATACAGAGCATCCGATATTCTCACTTGAAAAGACAGTCGTGGACCTGAATATTGACATGATCGGAAGGCGGGATTACAAACATGAGAAAGGAGCACCATACCTGTATGTTATCGGCGCGGACAAACTATCAACTGAACTGAACACTATAAGTGAACACGTGAACAACACTTACACAAAACTTGATTTCGACTATACTTATAATGACCCTGCTCATCCGGACAGATTATATTATAGATCTGACCATTGGAACTTTGCCAAACGCAATATACCGGTCATCTTTTACTTCGATGGCATTCATGAAGATTACCATCGTCCATCGGATGAAGTGAGCAAGATCGACTTTGACCTTCTTGCGCTAAGGACGCAATGCGTTTTTTAAACCGCGTGGGAAATTGCAAACCGCGACAACAGGCTTGTAGTGGATGTCAAGTGATCTTTAGCTCCTAAGTCTGTGAAGTACAAATGATCAGCGTTCCCTTTTAAATGAATTCCCTGCGTTGGGTTTTGCCTTCAGATCGCTTACAAATCTCCGGAACTGTTCTTCTTTGTCTTTTTCACAGACGATTATAACGTTGCCAAATTCGCCTACCAGATATCCGTTCAATCCCTGTACAACGATTAGCTTATCCGCAGAACCTTTGATTATGCAATTGCGGGTATCATAGGTCTGAGCATTTGCATTGATGACATTGTTGTTTTCATCCTTTTCGGAATTTCGTGTATGGATGCCCATGAGCCAAGGTCCGACCAGGTAAAATTGCCAAGGCAAACGATATACGTTCTGTGCTTTCTCCATGATGCCATAGTCGATGGAAATATTTTTGCATTGAGAGTAGGCGCTTAGAATAGCGTCTCTTTCCTCTGACGTTCCAAACTTTGACTTTATGTCATCAAAGACTTCGGACATTTCCGGCAGGTATTGCTGAAAGGCGTTGTTGATTGCCTGCACGCCCCAAATAAAAATTCCGGAGTTCCATACAAAGTCACCACTCTCAATAAATTTTTTGGCAAGTGACAGTTCAGGTTTCTCGGTAAAAGTTTTAACTCTCTTGATGAAAGCTCTTTTCTGTATGATATTGAATGTAACCGTAGCCTGTTTCAGGGCGGGTAGGTGAGTATCCCAAGCGGTGATCAGTTTATCCTGGCCTTTGGCACTGGTCGCTCGCTTTTCTGATTACATCCTGGAACTCGTCTTCTTTCAGGATAAGATGGTCGGAGGGAGTTACAACAATAACAGCATCCGGATTTTTCATGCTGATTTTATAACTCGCATAAGCAATGCATGCAGCCGTATTTTTCCGCATAGGCTCCGCTAAGAATCTGTTCATCTCTCAGTATGAGGCAATTGTTGCTTAACCAGATGCGCGTGTTCTTCATGCGTTACAACGTAAATATTTTCAGCGGGGCAAATGGAGAAATCTATCGAAGGTTGACTGCAACAGTGTTTTCCCGGTGCCTAATACATCGAGAAATTGTTTCGGCTTAGAATTCCGGCTGTAAGGCCAAAAGCGCACCCCAACGCCGCCAGCCATGAGTACTACAAATAAATTTTTGTTCATTGAGATTTTAGATGTAAAAGTTTTGAAAAAAACGTTAGTCACAAAATCTTTTAAAAGAGTTTATCGACGATTTTATACGATTCCTTCTTTTAAAAGATCGTGAAGATGAATAAAACCAGCTATTTTATGGCCGATCCATCACCACTAAGTTGGGTGATGTTGATTTTCTTGCATTTTGTGTAGTGCCTTTACAGCGAAATTCATCCTTTTCAATTTTCTTTGGAGTTTGTGACATGATGTCGGCGGCTGTCATTTGCGAATGTCAATATCTTTTTGAAGCATTCTCCGCAGATCGCCATCGGTTATAATTCCAAGCAAGTTTTTTTCTCCGTCAACCACTGCCGTGCATCCTAATCGTTTGGATGAAATTTCGAGAATTACATCTTTAATAGGAGTGTCGGGCCTACGATTGGAAGTTCATTGTTGGTATAAATGTCGGATACCTTTAAATACAGTTGTTTGCCAAGCGATCCTCCCGGATGATATTCTGCGAAATCGGTTATTGTAAAACCCGTAAGTTCCAGCAAGCACACTGCGAGCGCATCGCCAAGCGCCATATGAGCGGTTGTGCTTGTAGTCGGGGCAAAGTTATGAGGACATGCTTCTTCTGCAATCGTTGCATTTAGTATAAAATCAGCTTGCTCTGCAAGATATGAATTTGTATTGCTAACTAAGTGCAACAAGCTTTGAGCCTCTACGTTTGAGTAACGGGACCAATACTTTTATTTCCGGTGTATTTCCACTTTTCGAAATACAAATTACAATATCGTCCGATTGAATCATGCCGAGATCGCCATGAATTGCATCGGCTGCATGCATGAAAATTGAAGGTGTACCCGTCGAGTTTAAGGTAGCAACAATTTTATTGGCTATAATGGCACTTTTGCCAACGCCTGTAATGACAACTCGGCCTTTTGCAGAATAAATTTCGCTGACACAGGCTTCAAAGCTGTCATCAATAAAATTGGTGAGAT
The DNA here is from genome assembly GCA_963845845.1 of uncultured Cytophagales bacterium. Taxonomy (GTDB): domain Bacteria; phylum Bacteroidota; class Bacteroidia; order Cytophagales; family Cyclobacteriaceae; genus Chryseolinea. The sequence goes on along the minus strand of CAWJTP010000013.1, from coordinate 64,138 downwards.
TTTGAATTGCTAAGGACTCATTTATTAGATACATCTCGTGCAATTTTTTTAATATTTTTTACTAAATTCAATTCCTTTTCAAAGTTAGCTTTGTTAACGAATAGCAAAGATACAATTTAGGTTTTTATCAAGATGAAAATGATGTTGGTCGAAGAGAAAGATACACTCAAAGAAAGATTAAAAGAAATTTTTGGTTACAGCCAATTCAGGGGTAACCAGGAGACGATCATTCGGAATCTACTGGATGGTAAAAATACGTTCGTGATTATGCCAACAGGCGCTGGTAAGTCTTTATGTTATCAGTTGCCTGCGATGATGAAGGATCCGGACTGGCAATCGTAATTTCTCCGCTTATCGCACTTGATGAAGAATCAGGTTGATCAAATGAATGCTTATGGCGTGAATGCGCGCTTTCTGAATTCAACTCTAAGCAAAGGTGAAATCACAAGGCTGAAGAAAGATTGTATGAACGGAAACGTGAAACTGCTGTACGTCGCCCCGGAATCCTTAATAAAGAAGAAACAATAGAATTTCTGAAAAAGGTAAATGTTTCATTTGTCGCCATTGATGAAGCGCATTGTATCTCTGAATGGGGTCATGACTTCCGACCAGAATACAGAAAGATCAAAACGATGATTCAGAATCTGGGAGATATGCCAGTCATCGCACTTACGGCAACCGCGACTCCCAAGGTTCAGATCGATATTCAGAAGAATCTTCAGATGGAAGAAGCGGATGTTTTCATCTCTTCTTTCAATCGCAAAAATCTTTACTACGAAGTAAGACCCAAGAAAGAAACGAAGAAACAACTCATCAAATTTCTGAAAGATCATAAAGGAAAGTCAGGAGTCATTTATTGCCTTAGCCGTAAAAAAGTTGAAGAGATCGCACAACTTCTCAATGTCAATGGCTTTAAAGCTGCACCTTATCATGCCGGTCTTGATCCTGATGTAGCGCATGAAAAATCAGGATGATTTTCTAAATGAAGAAACAGACATCATTGTAGCCACCATTGCATTTGGAATGGGTATCGATAAACCAGATGTTCGTTTTGTTGTTCACTACGATGTACCCAAGTCACTCGAAGGATATTATCAGGAAACAGGTCGCGGAGGTCGTGACGGACTTGAAGGACTTTGTCTCATGTTCTATAGTCACAATGATCTTAACAAATTAGAAAAATTCAATAAAGATAAGCCGGTTCAGGAACGCGAAAATGCCCGTATGCTTGCTGCAGGAAATGGAATACTATGCAGAATCACCGGTATGCAGAAGAAGACAACTGCTTCACTACTTTGGCGAAGAGTATATGCAAGAGAATTGCGGCATGTGCGACAACTGCGTTCATCCGCGCGAGACGATTCGATGGCACTGATGCAGTGAAACTTGTTTTACGAGACTGTCAAACAAACCAATGAGCGCTTCGGACTCAATCACCTTGTTAATGTCATTCGCGGCGTTGAAGATGAATATGTGAAAAGCTATGGTCACTTTGACCTCGATGTATATGGCAAAGGTAGATGATGAAGACGCTGATTACTGGAAATCCGTTATCCGTCAAACATTGATCTATCAATATCTGGAAAAAGATATTGACAATATCGGCGTATTGAAAATCACAGCGAAAGGCGAAGAATTCCTAAACAACCCACACGAGATTGAGCTTGCGCGCGATCATGATTTCACAACTGAGATTGAAGAAGAAGAAGAATCGGCAGAAAAGGACCAATTAATACCAAAGCTTATGATGTAAAGCTGTTTGAGATCCTTAAGACACTTCGCAAGAAAATCGCGAAGGAGAAAAATCTTCCTCCCTTATGTGATCTTCCAGGATCCTTCACTTGAAGAAATGGCCACAACATATCCCACCAGCAAAGACGAGCTGGCTCAGGTGAACGGTGTGGGTATGGGCAAAGTCAACAAGTTTGGGGAGGAGTTTCTCGATGTTATTCGCAAATATGTAGATGAAAATGATATTGAAACTGCCAATGAGGTTGTGATCAAATCTTCGATCAATAAATCCAAAACCAAGATTCTTATCATCCAGCAGATCGACCGAAAAGTCGATCTTGAAGAAATTGCGGAGAAAGCGCGCTGTCTTTCGAAGACCTGCTGACCGAAATAGAAAACATCTGTTACTCCGGAACAAAGCTGAATCTCAATTATTATATCGACCAGGTAATTGATCCGCATAAGCAGGACGACATTCATGACTACTTTATGAATGCGGAAACTGACAACCTTGAGCAGGCTTTTGGCGATGGAACAATGTCAGATTACTCCGAAGAAGAAGTAAGAATGATGCGCATCAAATTTATGTCGGAATACGCCAATTAGACTGGCATATTAGAGCACTTCAATTGTGGAAAACGTGAATGACTCAGCTCATTCACGTTTTTTGTTTTCACGTTGTTTGTCGCCGTTTGCACCGGTATCAAACGAAAGCGCCTACTGAGTGTTATCCGCTGTTTTATTTAACCGAATTCACGCTATCTTTGGCGTTCAACGAAAAACAACGCATGAACATTCTCGTTATTGGCAGCGGTGGAAGAGAACATGCACTGGCTTGGAAGATCAGGGAAAGTCCGCTGTGCCAGAAGGTTTATGTTGCACCAGGTAATGCCGGTACGTCACTCGTAGCCGAGAATGTTACCGATCGATGTGAATGACTTTGCGGGTCTTGGCAAATTATGCGTTGAAAAGTCAATTTCAATGGTAGTCGTAGGCCCTGAAGGACCATTGGTAAATGGCATCAGAGATCTCTTTCAGAACAGATCCGTTGCTGAATAAGATCCTGATGGTAGGCCCCGGAAAATCGGGGGCTCAACTTGAAGGAAGCAAAGATTTTTCGAAGCAATTCATGCTTCGCCACAATATACCGACAGCCAAGGCAAGAACTTTTGTGGCGTCGGATCTGGTCCAGGCCTTGGACTATATTTCGGGATGTAAGCCCCCCATTGTCCTGAAAGCAGATGGACTTGCAGGAGGCAAAGGCGTGATCATCAGCTTAAGTCAGGGAGAAGCGAAGGCCGTGATAAAGGAAATGCTCGTGAACAAAAGCTTTGGTGCAGCCAGCTCGAAAGTGTTGATCGAAGAATTTCTCAATGGCATTGAACTTTCTGTGTTTGTGCTTACAGATGGCAAGGATTACGTGCTTCTTCCCGAAGCCAAAGACTATAAACGAATAGGCGATGGCGACACAGGTCCCAACACCGGTGGAATGGGCGCTGTTTCACCTGTGGTATTTGCGGATGCCGGATTTATGGCAAAGATCGAAGACCTTGTCGTTAAGCCAACCATTGCCGGATTGAACCGCGAGGGAATTGACTATAAAGGGTTCATTTTCGTAGGGATAATGAATGTCGGAGGCAATCCATTTGTTATTGAGTATAATGCGCGGATGGGTGATCCCGAAACCCAGGCGGTAATGCCACGCATCAAAAGTGACTTTGTTGAACTTCTGATCGCTGCGGCAAAAGGTGAGCTAAAGGATAAGAAACTCGAGATACACAGTCATTTTGCGGTGACCATCGCTTTGGTGTCAAGCGGATATCCAGGAGAATACGAAACTGGTAAGGTCATTCATGGGCTGGAGCTTGAACCTGAATCGATCGTATTTCACGCAGGCACAACAAGACAAAAGGAAAGTGTTCTTACCCATGGAGGCAGAGTGCTTGCCATTTCAGGAAAAGGAACCTCGCTCGAGGAGGCCCGGACTAAAGCTTATAAGACAGCGTCATCCATTAACTGGGATGGACTGTATTACAGAAAAGACATTGGACAGGATCTACTGAATTATAAAGGTTAGCGAATGGGATGCTCATGCGGAACAAAGAAGGACGGTGCTGTATCAGGATGCAACAACAATGGAGCCTGTAATACCGGAGGTTGCAATAAGATGAATGTATTCGACTGGCTTTCCAACATGGATATGCCAGGTGAAGACCGCTTCAACATTGCCGAGGTTCGTTTTAAAAACGGCAGGAAAGAATTTTTTGTCAACGCTGAAAAATTGAGCATGACCACTGGCGATGCCGTTGTGGTGGAGGTCCCAAGCGGTCATCATATTGGATACGTATCCATGCAGGGCGAGCTTGTGAGGCTTCAGATGCAAAAGAAAAAGATCGCACCCGACGGAGAGATAAAAAAAATATACAGGCTAGCGCATCAGAAGGATCTCGAGAAATTCGAAGAGGTAAAGAAGCGGGAGCTCCCCACACTTTATCGTACACGCGAGATCATCAGGGACCTTAAGCTGGAAATGAAGCTTTCGGACATTGAGTATCAGGCTGACAATGCAAAAGCAACCTTCTTCTACTCTGCCGATGATCGTGTTGACTTCAGAGAACTGATCAAGTTTCTCGCTGGTGAATTCCGGATCCGTGTTGAAATGCGGCAGATAAGTTTGCGGCAGGAAGCTGGCAGACTTGGAGGAATCGGTGTCTGTGGCAGAGAGCTGTGCTGCTCAACCTGGCTGAGTGATTTCAAAAATGTCGCAACAAGCGCAGCGAGATATCAAAACCTTTCATTGAACCCCAGCAAGCTTTCAGGTCAATGTGGCCGTTTGAAATGCTGCCTTAATTATGAGCTGGAGACCTATATGGAGGCGTTAGAGCACATCCCTAAGATAGATGGTCCATTACTCACCGAAAAAGGTGAAGCAACCTTGCAAAAGACTGACATCTTCAGAAAGATCATGTGGTTTGGATTTGTAGCCGAGAATACCTGGTATCCCCTGAATGTTGAACGCGTCAATCAAATTCTGCTACTGAATCGTGAAGGGAAAAAGCCAGCAAACCTTGACATCGATGTTCTTGCGGAAAAGATCCCGGTAGAAACACTCAATAGCGACCTTGCCAGAATGGATCAAAAGTTCAAAGGCAAATCCAAGAAGCGGAAGAAAAAGAAGAGTGGTGGTGGCGGCCCCGACAATCGCAATCCAAATAACAATAAGAACAACCGCAATCCGAAACCTGGCAACCAGCGATGAGAATTCTGATTGCTTTATGTATGGCTGCAATGCTCTTGTGGGCATGTGACGATAGCAGGGTATATGAAGAAGTAACGGACTTTGATCAACAGCAATGGATTATTTCTGAGAAGCCTTCCTTTGAATTCGTGATCGATGATGTCAATGCGAAGTACAACCTGTACAGCAACATCCGGAATTCCGTATCGTATCCTTATTCAAGATTTTTTTTCACCTACTATCTGCAGGACTCCAGCGGCGTGGAGATACAGAAGAAGCTGATGACTCAAACCTTGTTCGACGTGAAAACGGGCGAGCCCTTTGGCAAAAGCGGGATCGGAGATCTTTATGACCATCGCTTTCTGCTGGTTAAAGATCTTCAGTTTAAAAAGAAAGGCACATACAGAGTTGTGTTTGAACAGTTCATGCGCATAGATACCCTTCCAGGCATCATGGCCGTGGGATTGCGCGTGGAGAAGTCAATTCCGGGAGCGGCACTCAGTACTTACTAATATAAAAATCATGAAGCAAGGAGTCTTATTACTGGTATTCATACTTGCCGGAACCATTGGTAATGCCGCTGTCAGGTTACCGCATATCATCACCGATAGCATGGTCATTCAGCGAAACAAACCAATAATTATTTGGGGCTGGGCCGATCCGCGCGAAAAAATCACAGTTCAATTTAAAGGACGGAGTAAAAAAGCGACTGCAGATAAAGATGGTAACTGGAAGGTCACGCTTCAACCTGAAGCCGCCGGAGGTCCTTTTCAACTCGTCGTCATAGGAAAGAATACGATCACCGTCAATGATATTCTTGTCGGAGAGGTTTGGGTCTGCTCCGGGCAATCTAATATGGAATGGACAGTGAGAAATGCCAATGATCCGGAAGAAGAGATGAAGCATGGAAATTTTCCGCAGATCAGGCAGTTTCTGGTTAAACAGGCGATCTCGGCAAAGCCAGAGGCCGATGTTGAGGCAGGCAACTGGAAACCATGTACGCCAACGAATGTCGGCGATTTCACTGCGGTTGGATATTTCTTTGCGAGGGAACTATATAAAGAGTTGAAAGTGCCCATTGGTCTTATCAACACATCGTGGGGTGGTACGCACTCGGAGACATGGACCAGCAGGGAAGCTTTTCAGCAGAGTCCGGAATTCAAAGAAATGATCGCATCAATGCCGGCTGTCGATTTTCAGGAGCTGGCACGTCAGCACAACGAAAAACAAATGAAAAGGCTCAAGGACCTGAACATTGTTTTGCCGGCTAAAGATGTTGAGCACTGGAAGGCGTCTGATTTTGATGACAGTAACTGGAATACCATGACACTTCCTGGTTTGTGGGAAGATCAGGGCCTTTCCGGTTTAGACGGAGTTGTCTGGTTCAGAAGGGGTATTAACGTTGAAGCAACTGACGTTGGCAAAGAAGCGATACTTGAGATCGGCCTGGTGGATGATTCCGATGAAGTTTTTGTGAACGGCGTTGGCGTAGGTGTTACGAAGAACAGGTACAACGAAAAACGAAAATACACCATTCCTGCCGAAGTCATTAAAGCGGGTATGAACATCATAGCAGTGAGGGTAGAAGATACCGGCGGGGGCGGAGGAATTTATGGTGACGCAAAGGATATGAAGATCACAACATCGTCTGGTCATACGCAGTCCCTGGCCGGAAAATGGTCATATTCGGTGGAAAATATTGCGAGTAGCTCTGCCGTTGGTCCGAACAGTTTCCCCACGTTGCTTTTCAATGCGATGATCAATCCGATCGTGAATGCAGGCATTGCAGGCGTGCTTTGGTATCAGGGTGAAGCTAACGCAGGACGTGCCTATCAGTACCGGACCGCATTTCCACTTATGATCCAGGATTGGCGCAACCATTGGAAACAGGGAGATTTCCCATTCTATTTTGTTCAGCTGGCAAGCTATAATGCAAACCATGGAACAAGCGAGAAAGGAAGTGAATGGGCGGAATTACGCGAAGCACAAAGTATGACACTAAAGCTTCCCCATACAGGAATGGCTGTTACGACTGACATTGGAGAAGCCAATGACATTCATCCGAGAAATAAGCAAGATGTTGGAAAGAGACTCGCAGCAATCGCCCTGCACAATGACTATGGAAAAAGCAATATTGACGGTGGTCCTGTTTACAAAAGCATGAAGATCGAGGGCAACAAGATCAGGCTATCATTTGATAAAGTTGGTGCAGGATTGATGGTGAAGGATAAATATGGATATCTGAAAGGTTTTGAAATCGCCGGTGGGGATCACAAATTTTACTATGCGAAAGCATGGATCGAAGGAAACGATGTCATTGTTTCAGCAGATCAGGTAACTTCTCCGGCGGCCGCGCGTTTTGCGTGGGCGGATAATCCCGAGGACGCTAATTTGTATAACAAGGAGGGATTCCCAGCGTCGCCATTCAGGACTGATACCTGGACAGGGATTACCGTCAACTCAAAATTTGATTTTGACTGAACCCGTTCATTATGAATAAGGACCGGAGGAAAAGGCAACAACGTTACAGCCGTCCGCCCGAATCATCATCAACTTTCTCGAAACTTCTGTCAGCTTATTTCCGAAACGGTAGTTTGTAACCAGCCCATTATTATCTAAAAAGAGAAAAAAGTACAATCACGGGGTTGACGTTCAAATTGTGCACTTTTTCGGACTCGTATGGGCTAATTTTGTGGCTTCATTAATGAGCCGCACTTGTCAGACCTGATTATTGTTACCAGGTATACAGAGGGCCGAAAAAATACATTAAACCACATTTCAAACGTTTTCTTACCGGCAGATGCAAACTTTCAGCTAATTTTAACTTGCAGCACCTCCTAAACGGACATGATAAAACTTATGATTCGCGCCCTGAAACGCTATGCCTGGTTTCGGCGCCTTAATGCAAAGATCACGTATAGCATTCTCGCCAAATACATTCCAGCAGCTGACTGGCACTTCATGAACTACGGCTACATGCCGAACCTCGAGGAATCCGAAGGTGAAATGGTGGCGATCAATCATCAACAATACCCGCTGCAAATGTACCATTACCTTGTTGCAGAAGCGGGTCTGGGTGGAAAACATGTGCTTGAAGTAGGAAGCGGTCGGGGCGGTGGCGCACGTCACATTGCAGAAAGATTTAAACCAGCTTCATATACTGGGATGGATATTGCTCAAACGGCCGTTGATCTTGCCAACAAAATACATACGCTGCCAAACCTGAAGTTTATACAAGGTTGCGCGGAATCGATACCGCTTCGTGATAATTCTGTGGATATTGTCGTCAATGTAGAATCCTGTCATGCTTATGGATCGGTGGACAACTTTTTAAAGGAAGTAAAAAGAGTACTCAAGCCCGGTGGTAAGTTTTTGATGGTAGATTTCAGGAATGAGGAGAACGTTGAGAACATGAGCACACTAAAGCAGCAACTGCGCAACGCAGGAATGGAATTGGTCCGGGAAGAAAATATTACTCCTAACGTACTCAGGTCTATTGAAGCCGAGGATGAGTCGAAGAAAGAACGTATAAAAAAACTTGTTCCTGCCAGGTGGCAAAGCTTGTTTGGCGAGTTTGCCGGAGTGGTCGACTCAAAATTTTATCAGACGCTCAAAAGCGGAACACGCCTGTACTATAGGTTTGAGCTTAAGAAAATGTAAGGTGTTAAGGCTGTCGACGAAAGCACCCTTACGGGCGCTTCTTGAGATTTGCCAGGTACTCAACCATATCCCGGATCTCACGCTTTGACATCAGCGTTCCCATCGGAGGCATTGCTGAGGTCAAATTCTCCCTTTTTTCAATTCTTGAAGCGTTGACTTCTACGGGTTCAGCGTCGGAGGTCTTAATAACAAGCTCTTCCTTATTTTCTTCCATCAAAATTCCTGTTATCACCTGACCATCCTTTAAGGTAAGCTTGACAGATCCGTAACCAGGGGAAAGCCGTGCGCTGGGTTCTACCATCGCGCGAATGATCTCCTCACGGCTCAACTTGTCACCGATCTCGCTGAGGTCTGGTCCGACCGTACCACCTTCACCTCTTATTGCATGACACCTTACACACTGGCCTGTCGAATTGTTTCTGAAATACCAGTAAGCACTTCTTCCATTCCCGCCATACATTGCATCAAGAAATCCCTCGGTGGTGGTACCACTGGGACGCAATGGTTTAAGCTTTGCGATCAGCTTTTCAGCGTGTGTTGAGTCAATAGCCTCTGACAAATCTAACGTTACGGCTGGATCAAGTTTTTTGGCAGCGAGCTGGTCCAGAAGTTTATCCAACACAGGTTCGCTTTTTTCTACAGGCATTTTGCCGAGCACCTTTAACAATTGTTGTTGTTCCTCAACTGTTCCCTTTCGGAAATATAGGTTCCACGATACCCGGCAGGTTTTCTTTCGTAATGTTCAATTCATTAAGTAAACCAACCGCAGTAGTCCTTACAGTAACGTCCTTGTCCTCCATCCCACTTTTGATCACCGTTTCGATCTTATCGTACTTCAAGGTGTGAAGGGCACTGAGCATGGAGGCTCTTACCTGCGGTGAGCTGTTTTGCCGCATGATGGCTGCAAAAGAATCATTGAAATCCTGGATGCCCAGAGCACTGATCATGCTTGAGGTGGCAACGAGAATGTTTGGATCTTTCGTTTGAAGAAAAGGCGCGGCAAGCGACCTTACCTTCGCAGTAACGATAGCAGGATCTCGTTCGATTTTTCCCCGCACTCTTCCATCCACCCTATCCAGTGTAGATGGGTTAGCCCATACACCCAGCGTTGCCAACGCTTCCGCGCGTAGAACGGGAGCTACATCTGATCGCTTTGCAAAGGATATCAACATATCCATTTCCTTTTCAGTGCCAACACGGAGACATGCATTGATCGCGCGCCTCAGCAAAGGTTCTGAAGTAAATCGTTTTTCATTGAGCACGGCAGCAAGTGCTGGAAGCGCTTTCTCAATGGAAAGGTCGTCGTTGATTGCCCGCGCTGCTTCTGCAACAACGTATTCATCTTTATCCTGAAGAAATGAGGCCACCTTATCGCTTTTCAATCGGCGCAATACCAAAACTGCTGCCGTGCGTATCGCTTTACTTTGATGATTTACCAGTCCGGAGACCGATGCCTCCTGGCCAATTCTCGCTAACGCCACTACACCAGCATGACGGATATACAAATCCTCATCGTTATTCTTTTCGATCATGGCCAGCAAGGGCGATATGGCTTCTTCCTTTCCAATGCGGCCGAGCGCCTGTGCGCTGAAGAATATCGTTCTGGGGTGATCACTTGCAAGCAGTGGTAAAAGGTCCGTGACCGCATCAGCATATTTCAAGTCTCCGATAGTCCTGGCGGCCTGGGCCACGACCTCAGGATCGCTATCCTTCAGCAATCCCTGCAGGTCTTTACCAGCATCTTTGTCTTTCCGTGCCAATTGACCGATTCCCCAAACGGCATTCACTCTTGCCAATTGATTGTCACGTTGTGCTATTGCTTTCCTGAATAACTCCAATCCTTTTTCGCCGCGTGTGACCAACGCAAACTGAGCCTTTTGCCGTATGCGCATATCTTGGCTATGGAGAAGGGTTAGCAGTTCTTCGTCGGACTGACTTGAGTAGTCAAGCTTCATTAACCTGGATATCTCTGCCCTGACGTCTTTCAAATCATTTTTATCGTCGCTGACATCAAGTTTCCAAACTCTTCCATAGTTCTTGGTGCCCCATCCATTGATCCAGTCAGCAACGTAAAGCGCGCCGTCGGGCCCGAACTCTATACCGGTCGGGAGTATTCCGCTCACTACATCTTTATCTTCACTCAATTCAAACGATGCTCCCTTTGGCTTTAGCGTAAAAGCCCAGATATGCGATCTGCTGGGATTACCTACGAACTCGACAAGAAAAAATCTATTTTTCCATGCTGATCCAAGCGCTGTTCCCGGATTGTATGCCATACCCGTTGGCCCGTTGTGAAAATTAATAATGGGAGGGATGATGTATGCTGCCTGACCATCCCACCGGGGCTTGTACAGACCTTCATCCATCCAGACTTTGTAATTGTTGTTCTTGGGATCAACATATTTGCCGTATTGCCAGTTTGAGCGCCATCCCTGATCGGATCCGTCTACGAGGTAGACCAGTCGTTCACTTTCACCCGGATGATCGCCATCATTATCAGAACTGATGATGTTACCATATTCATCGAACACGAACTCGTGTGTATTGCGTATGCCGGAAGCAAAGACCTCAAAGTCGCTACCATCGGGATTTGCGCGGACCAGCACGCCTTCATTTGGATATGAATGCACTTTTCCGTCAGGTGCTGTGATGTTGGCGCCAATGTCACCGATCTGCCAGTATATTTTTCCGTCTGGACCCTCCGTTGCGCCCGACATGCCATGTCCGCTGAACCCAATGTGCACAGCGTACCCGTGACTGATGGATTCTTTTTGATCAAGTGTGCCGTCACCATCAGTATCTTTCGCTCTCCACATATCCGGCCCGATCGTAATGAAAACATCTTCATCGCGGACGAGTATACCTCCTGCGACATCTGTTACTTCATCGTGGAAATCATTGAGGATACGTGTTGAGATATCTGCAAAACCGTCTCCGGACTGGTCTTCCAATTTCCATACTTCGTCTTTCTCGATAGCAAGGTCATGCCAGTCATGGCTGCCATCATTGTTCAAATCTTTGAGCCATTCATTTTCTTTGCTGCGCTCCGGGGCAAACGTTGCGTGAAGGAAAGCTCTTCTATCCTCAACGGATTGTAGACTTATCGATGGGATCATCCAATCGCGATGGCCTCTGATATCAAATTCAGAATTCTTTTGTCTGTTTGTTCTGGTGAGGTAAATTTTACCTTCATCATCAATGGAGATCGCTACGGGATCAGGTGCAAGGGAATCAGAAGCCCATAGTGTGAGGGTAAGACCCTCAGCCAGTTGAGCGGGCGTGTTCTTACGTATCTCTGAGGCCGTAGCTATTGCCTTTGCCGGATCTTCCTTTACTATTAACGGCTGTTCCTTTGGTGCTTCTTCTTTACAAGCAAAAAGTGTCGCGAGAGCAAACAGCAGCGACCGGATACGAATAGCGTTCATTGTTCTGATTATTTTACAGTGTATTTGATTACTTAGTCTTTTCCGGGCTTCGCTCCGGGCAGCCTGCTCGTAAGCCATGCGATCTGGCCACGGTGATTGGATTCATGTTCACACACGTGAAACCATTTCCAGTAGGTATTGAAGTTCTGTTCCTTTGACCACACTGGATCGATAGCCATTAACCACGCGTCATCTTTGGTCTTCAGCAACTCCAGCGTCTTTTCCCGTACCGAGCCGATCATGTCCAGATAATATTTTACTTCCTTTCCCTTGATGTTCTTGCGTCCTTCATCGCCAAGGTTCATGGCCGCTTCCCATGCCTTTTTCTCTTCGGCATTGAATTCCTGCCGGCCTTCAAAGGTATTGATCTGATAGAATTTGTCTACCGCTCCGAGGTGCATCAATAGCGCCCCAATCGTATTTGATTTATCATCCTGAAGATAGTCAAGCTGTGAAACTGAAAGTGATTTTACTGAATCCACAACTGTTTGCCGGTTGTACTTCAACATTGATACTATAGTGCCGACGTGTGGCGAGTAACCTTCTAGTGGGCCAATAACAAATAAACTTTTCTCATCTGCTGGTATACCAGCGTTTGCGTATGAAGCGCCCGCGAGGCCAAATGCGCTGAGCGCAATACCCTTTTGGAGGAATGATCTGCGTTTAAGTGCTGTTTTCATACGAGTTGGTTTGGTGGTTATCAGAATGGACTCTTCTCAGTTTTGGCGCCTGCAGGAAGTACGAATATATTGTCGTCAAGCTTCATGGGCAGGATCTCCGTAGCCGTCGATTCAAATATAAACTGTTGTTGGGTAAGGATCATTTTTAAAGGAAGGGCATTGGAGCGCCGCGTAAATTCATTCCAGCTTCCAAGCTTATGATTGACAAAATGCTCTGGATCGACTTTCAGCGCTGAATTGAAATAAAATTTATCCACGCCGTTGTTTCGGGTCAGCACGAGTTCATCGCATGGATAGCCCAGGATCGTTACGACATTCTTATTGATCTCCGCTTTAATTATTTCATCGGTGCTTATCGTAACATCATTCCACAGCAGCGCTTCCGAGCTTGCCATCTTACTATAAATCTTGTTGTCTTTGTTAATAAAGACCTGCCATAATAACAATGTGCCGTTTGTAACGGTCTTGTAATTGCCTTTTTTGCTGAAGAACTCACTTCTGGTTCCCATCATTAACTCAAGTTGCTGGTCGGTTACATTGGGGAGGTTGCTCTTGAACGAAGAGTGGTAGATTATCTTTCCTTCGAATTCCTGACCTTGAGCTAGGGTAAGGCTGAGGAACACAGCCACGATACCAGCAATAACTTTTCTCATCATGCCCCGACGTGTTAAGAAGGTAAGTTAATATGAAAATTGTTATTTAAAGGGTACTATCGACAAAGCAGTATCGATATCCTTTGTATAGTACATGTCATTGTCCTTGATCACTATTTCGACTTTTTCGATATCATGAATATTCTTTAGGGGATTTCCGTCGATGATGATGAGATCGGCCGGCCTGCCCTTTTCGATGGTGCCGAATGATTCAGCTTTTCCAGCGACCTGGGCTGATTGATAGGTGGCAATTTTAAGCACCTCGGCTGCGGGAATCCCTGCATTGGCATAATTTATTAATTCACGGTGAAGCTGGAAACCTTCCAAACCATCCGTTCCCGGTACGATAGTGATGCCGTTGTCATACAGGATCTTCACCATCTTCAACATGTTCCTGAACGACTTCTCGTATCCAACCTTCATACCTTCAGGTACGTCCAGATCCGGACCTTTTTTAAGCTGACGCTGGAGGTTAAGTGGGAGTCTGGATGCCACGCTCTCAAAGGGTGGACTTGGAGTTCCTGAGGAGCCTGTAAACATGGATTCGAACACTGTAACTGTTGGATCAATAACAGTTTTCTTTTCCTTTAGTTGATCTACGAAATGTTTGAATGCCTCAGCATTGAAATCAAATTGACCACCTTTCTGTGCAACAGTTGTAAAGCGGGCGGGTGTTCGCGTGTCAAGGTCTTTCCCGTAAAAATTGAGGAAAAGCATGTTAATGTGCTGGATCTCGTCATAACCCGCAGTGACAGCCTCTTCAGCAAGCATATGCGCAGGAATGTGGCCGCTTACTCGCATGCCATAACGGTGGGCCTCATCGGCAAGCGGCTTGACCCAGGTAGGATCAATAGAACTGTAAAGTTTGATCTGCTTATATCCCAGATCGAAATATTTTTTAACAGCAACCTTACCTTGCTCAACAGAAGTAATGCGTTCTCCTGCAGGACCAGTGTATGGGCCATCACCGTCAATGAATCCGCACATCACTTGTATGCGTGGGCCGATCAGATTGCCTGCATCGATCTCTTTTTTCTTTTCAATGAGAGAAGTGTCATTGCCCATATCCCTAACGTTGGTCACCCCCCTGGCGAGGTGGAGCAAGCCTGAGGACGGCTCACCATAGTGCACATGCATATCCCATAATCCAGGCATGACAAATTTTCCGGCTGCATCGATGATCTTATAACCTTGAGAGAATTTGATCTTGCCTTGTACAATCTCCTTGATCCTGCCTTCGTGTACTACAATATTATTGTCAATGGTTGTTTTCCCTGTTTTTGGATCAAATAGTGTGGCATTAGTGATCACCAGCCCATTTGTAAGATTATTCCGGAGCTTGTTTATCAGCGCTTGAAAAAAGATCATCTTTTGTTCGTCCTGTATTTCCAGCAGCTTTGTTACTTCAGATTCAGACCCTTTCTTTATAACAGCCGCCCATCCGGAGACCGTGGCAAACAATTCGTTCCTGTCGTCGATCCACGAGAAGGTGGGTGTAAAGTCATTTCCGGTAGTAGCGATGAGCCTTACTTTACCCCCGCCTGCTATCGTGTGATCCTTCACCACTGAGAGGGTAGAACTTCCAGTAGGAAGAAGCTGAATGGTGTTGTTGGATGCTTTGAAATATGAATCAAACGAAGTCCCAGGTATGATGTGCAAAGGAACATATTGAACTTTCTTATTGAGTTGCCTTTGATCTTTCTCGGTATTGTTTTCCCACTTTGCAACTCCGTTCTCAATCGTTAGCTTTTCAAATACGGGTTTCTTGTAGTAATCTTTTCCACTGCCGTCTATCATTGAAAAATATCCAGCCTCATCATAACGGTATGTAGCCCGTGTGCTGTCACCTCTGCCGCGATCGTTAAACTGGAACCATTCAGAAAAACTCCCATCGGCATTTTTCCACTTCTTAAGAAATCCTGAGGTTTTCCCACCCAGGAGTATCGTCCACTCAGTGGTATCGCGCTGGGCGAAGCACGTAACGGCAATAACAGAAAACAGGAATGCGAATAGATATCTTTTAATTCGTTTGATCATCTTAGCTTGTTGAGGAAGGTCAGGAGGATATTGGATGACCGATTTCCCAATGATGCCCGAAGGGATCCTGGAGACGTCCCAACCGCCAGCCATATTCCTCACCGACCGGAAAGATCTCAAGGGCGCCAGCATCGATTGCCTGGTCGTAGAGCGTATCGGGATCGGAGACAGTAAGTATTATTCGGATTGGGTCTCCTGTAGTCTTCATTTTCTTAACTTCTTCGGTACCGCCACTGACCCAGAATCCTGCATTCTGCACGGAGAGCTTTACAACGATACCGCCATCCGCAGATTCCATGCGATACCCTTCCGTTGCACCAAAAGCACGCTGATAAAATTTTATTGCCTGAAGTCCATTCGACACTGTGAGCCAGGGCTCAATGGCTGTTGTGACAGGGGCTGTTTGTGATTGTTTCAAGGCGTCGCTAAGGAATCCTTAGACTCATTTCAGCTTCCTTCTTTTTCTTTTGGCTGCAATGCTAATGGAAGAATATAATTCTCCTTGAAATTGATAATGAGGACACCGTTTCTTCCTTTGTCACCATACATCATGGTGGCCTCCGATCCAGTAACCATCTCGACCGAACTCACCCATCTCGCGTCTACCAGTGATTCGAACTCAGGTACATCGGTCTTATCAGGATCTACCTCAATGACCTTACCGTCGACGTGTAAAATCAGTAGAGGGGATGGGACCTTTGGCAATTCGTATTGCACTGCCGGGGAGGTTTGAGCCCAGCAATAGTTGATGCAAGCAGCCAACACTGCTGTCATCAAAACAGATTTAAGCTTCATACTATAGAGGTTGAAAAGTTAAGGTACAACTTTCAGCCCATTGGCCAGAACGCGATGAGCAACTTTTTTTAATGCAGACCAAAACAACCTCTTCGGAAGGCGCTATCCGGATAAGAAATGAAAAAATGGATTTTGTGAAAAACGTCTATTTTAATACTGCGGAAGGCCCTGTTGCCACCGTCTTCAGGTGAGAAACAGCGGTATCACCATGACGACTATGAATATATTCAGTCCTGATCTTTCTGGCATCTTCCAGGACGGTGCTATCAAATGAGTCTGGCTTAGGAATGACGAAGACAGCCCTTCCATCCATGAACTTGGTTGCATAATCGTGGATTTGGCGCATGGTAACAAATTCCTGAACCTCCTTATTAACAAGGATATACACCCGGTTGTGACGGAATAAATACACGATCCGTTCGAAAAAGGTAAGGTCACCCTTATTGAATTGTACGTATCCTCTGATCCTGGTACTTGTTAAAGAGTCCCTGAACATCTTGTTCTTGTAGAAATCCGGATTTACCTGAAAGGCGATCTCATCACCGTGAATCTTAACCCTGATCCTGTCCAACTGGAATTCACAGAAAATATTCATAAAACAGTCAATTTAGCGATATTGGCCTTTTTTAATGGATTCGGCCACGGTGAGACAAACCTACAAAAATTGAACCGGCCCGGCCATCCTTGGTATCAGGCATATTGGTTGAACTCGGTGAAGCAACACAATCGTTGACCTACTGCGGTTTAGCTCTTTTTTTTGCCGTTGGAAAATGTCTAAAAATGGGATTTCACGCCGGTAGCGTAGGATTTTCGCCACAATGACCACAAAGGGCGGGGTGATATTTCCCTTAGCCCAAAGGTTGTTCCTGAAATTATTCATCGCGCGTACTGTGACGAAATGTCACGACTTAGCAGGATCACCCAACGGCGATCTCGACGACACTGTCCTCATGAAAATATTCATTGGCAGTTGCCATCAACTCATGCGCATCGATACCGTCGACGCGATTGATCAGATCCTGATAAAATGAATCATGGAGATTGAAGAGCAACAGGTTCTTCACTTTGTCGGCATGAGCAAAAGAGGTAGTGATCTCCAACTGAAGATTTCCAATAAAATGATTTCGCGCCGTTTCGAGTTCGTTGCGTTCGATCAGTTCAGTGCGAAGTCTGTTAAGCTCGCTGCGTATTTCTTTAAACGTAAGGTCAACGTTTTCCAGATTGACGTCTGCACCGATCACCAGATGATTTCCCCTTATCATAGTAGAAACGGAGGACGAGATACCATAGGACAGCCCTTTCTCTTCGCGAATATTTTTCATTAGGCGTGATCCGAAATAGCCGCCAAGAATATGATTGAGAAAAATGACGGCGGCGTAATCATGATGTGTTCTCCCAATGAATAATTTCCCCATACGGATGGAAGATTGAACACTACCTTCCTTGGAAACAATCTGACGCTCCTTACTGATCGCCTTAGGTTGTGCTTCCGGATTAGCATTCAGCACGTTAAACTTTAATGCTTCGAATGTCTTTGTGATAACAAGCTGATGTGCATCCGATACTTTTCCTGAAACAAAGATCGTCGCAGATCTGAAAAAGTTCTCATAATGCTCAATCAGCTGTTCTCTTGTCAGCGATGTAACTTCGTGTTCTTCGATTTCTCTCCCATAGGGATGGTCGCCCCCGTAGATAGTCTTCCTGAACAGAACCGACGACTGAAAGCTTGTCTTTTCTTTGTTAACCTTGAGATTTTGCAAATAGATAGCTTTCAGCTGGGAGAGTTCCTTTTCAGGAAAAATTGATTCTATCAGCAATTCGAGTAATAATGTCAACGAAGATTCAAGGTTCTTATTGAGACTATATAGTGCTATGGATACAAAATCAAGACCGGGATTGATCTCAAGGTGCGCTCCATAGTGATCAAACAACTGCGCGATCTGATAGCTTGTTTTTTGTTTTGTTCCTTTTGATATCAGCTGCGAGCTGAAATAACCCGCACCGACAAATTTCTCATACCACCTTCCCGCAGGAAAGATCAACTCAATTTTACAGACATTCTGAGTGCCACCCAGTATGAAATATACCTCGGCACCATTTTTCAATACTACTTTGACCGGATGGATTAGATCAAATGAAGTACTCCGGACGAAGGGAGGGGCGAGTGTGCGATCCAGCATCAGCGATTATTCTGTAGTAACGGATTCCGCTTTTTCGGATTCCTTGATAGGCACCTGGAACAGTAGGGTGAAGCGCAAAGTTTCCGCGAGCGGGCTTTCACGTTTATTGACAGGAACAAGATATGCAACATCAATACCGAACTGCTTTCTTCTAAAGCCCAGACCAAGCGTCATATATTTTCGGTTTCCTTTGGTCTTTGCTTCATTGAAGTAACCTAAGCGTGCAGCGAATACGTTGTTGTACCAGTATTCAATTCCTACGGATGTCATGATCTCATGAAGTTCCTCTTTGAATCCATCAGGCGCATCACTAAATGATCCGAACATTCCGCTGAGCAGGGAGCGGTTGTCGTCCTTACCATATACAATGGACCCATCGGTAGCCCTTATCGGAGGAGTGGGAACCATGAGCTTATTGAAATCTAATATAAATGTCAAAGTGTTATATGGATCGAGTTCGACATTATATGCGCCACCGAGCCTGAAAGTCGTCGGCAGAAAATCTTTATTCTGATTGTCAGTATAAGAAAGCTTTGCACCAATATTGGTGATCGTTGCCCCCAATGATAAACTCGTGACCTTTGCAGTTTTGAATGTAGTGGTATAGTATGCGCCGATATCAACAGCCACACTGTGACCAGGCTTTGCATCAATTCCTGTGAAAGCACCCGTTAAGTTGGAATAGATGTAGCGACCTGTAATCCCGACGCTAAAGTTATCGGATAACTTTCTGGAATAAGTTCCATCGAAAGCGAACTCACGGGGGTTGAAATCTCCTAAAGAACCATTCTGATCATCTTTAAAGCTAATGTCACCGAGATCAAAATATTTTATAGAGGCAGATACCACTTCTTCACGGTTGATCCTGTAAAAGCCTGTTAGGTAAGAGATGGACATATCGTTAACGATCTTACCTAGCCATGGTGTAAACGATAGTGCGCCTCCGTATTTTTTGTCAATGAAGGCAAGCTTACCTGCATTCCAATATGATGAATTAGCATCGGGGCTGGTAGCCACACCGACGTCGCCCAGGGCAGCATGCCGGGCATCAGGAGATATCGCCAGGAAAGGGACCGCCGTAGTGATCGCGTTTTGTGCTCCTAATAACTCATCAGGATTCCCTATTACTTGCGAAAAACCGTAATGAACATTTATCAGTCCAAAGGCTAACAAAGCAAATGCGCGATACGACATTAAATTTCTTTTCAAAGGCTTAAAGATAATTAATTCACAACAATAAGTTTTGTAACGCGCTCACTTTTAGAGCCATTCGATAGTGAACGAACAGCCAATCGAGCCAAGTATACTCCGCCGGGAAGTTTTTTCCCAAAATCAACAAATCCATTGATTTGGAGCAAATCAACGTGATATGGGCTTTCGGGATATCAAAGTCATATGATTTCAGTTGCTGGCCGGCTGAGCTGTAAATGGAAAGCATCGCCTGGAGGTCATCACCGGACGCGATTATGGGTAAAATATATCTTGGTTTCATTGTCGAAACGGATTGGGGAAATTTCGCCAGTGTTTCGATGACAAGACTCTTCGCCATCAGTTACAATGAAGTCAATAGTCGCCAGCGAGGGATTATTATAGGTATCCCAGGCCCTTACGGTTATAGTATGCTTTCCAGGGGTCAGGCCGCTGACCGGAAAATAAACCCACCCCTTTGTGAAGTCATCTGTCTCGGAGGTGAAATATTCGGAAAGGGCGAAACTTGCGGGTTCGTCGTCCAAAACACCGTACCATAGTCTGCCTATTCCATAATTTGAGATGTTAATCCCACTGGCATCCTGCAGCTTTACAACAAGCGTGCTGTTCGACGTCACGATGCCGCCATTGACAAAAGTTGTATCGCCCATGTAGAGACTTGATTGCAGGCGGAGTAATCGTCATCGGCCCCGGATCAGGTTTCAGCTTCCTCCGATTATGAAACCTGACGACGCACCACTTGCATCAACCCGGTTTTTCATCGTCAGAGGCATATAAGACTCAATTTTCCTTTTCCTACTTCATAGGCGATATTCTTAGGGACAACGAATTGAAATTCAAAGACCCCTTCCTTGACCGATGCCTTTCCACGATAAAAGGTATTGATCCTTTCCTTGAATTTGAAGGGAGGATTGTTTTTTCCAATTGTGATGATTTCAGCTTCTTTATCAAACAAGGTAGCTTCGAGTATTCCGTTGAAGGTATCTATCCATACGCCTGCTTCGATCCTTAATTTCGCCTTTGACGATAACAGTCGATAATGCCTTAAGTGTATCGGAGCCGTTGGCTGTTTTAACAGAGGTGATCGTCAATTGATTCCTGAGGGCAGCGCCAATGTCATGGAAGGATCGGCGAGCAATGAAAAATTCCGGTTTGCAACACCGCTCATGCTGTTGTTTTTTGTGCTTCTGAATACTTCACCGATGTTCCTGTAAGCGTTGTCCTTCTTTTTAAATAGTGAAGCATAGAACTGCTGGTTCAATAAATAATTGGTTGGGGCGTTTACTGGTCGCGCGGTTGTTACAAGCCCGATCGCTCCACCGTGCGCATGTATTACCGAACGTTCAGCGCTGGAAATAACAGACGGATCATCTTGTCTGCCAAACTCACATGTCGCCGTAACCATGAATGGATACAATTTGTTCTTCAGTTCATCGATATCCGTTTCTGTGAAGATCCTTTCATCGGCAAGTAGCTTTTCACTTCCATGACCCGTATAATTTATGATCAGGGAACCGCGATCGAACCACCTGGTTATTGTTTTATTGACTTCTGGTATCACTTCACCATTTGGCACAACAGTTTTGGAATAGGTCCCTAGAAAGATCTTTTTCGTGTCGAAATGAGGATTAGTTGCTTCAATAGTTTCCGCCATCGCGTTGGCTTGCACCTGATGGATGCTGGTGAAATCGTCGACAGTGTTTCCGTCATCCGCAACGAAGACTATATCTTTTCTCCAGTAGCCATAATTTTTTTTGTTTGAATCGTAGCTGATGATCTTATCAACGACATCTTTTGCTTCCCCTGGAGTTTTCACCGGAATCGACCGACACCAATATCAAGCGTATGATTCTGAAGAGGACTTTCACCCCAGTTCCCTTCATGGCCCTCCAGGAAAGCAAAATAATCGTCAGAGGAATATGTCCTGAGCGGCGCTAGCGAATTTCTCGACTCATAGGTAGGAACAAAGTTCGTATTGTTAGTGACGCGATCTTTATAATCATAAGAACCCTTACCCATGATCAACAGTGATCTGAGTGAACCAGGATCTTTATCGTACATTGATTTAACGAAATCACGAATAGCTGTTACATCCTGCCGGCCGGAAGAATACTCATTGTAGATCATTTCCGGTGTGACGACAATCGATGACCAGTTGTTATGAACCTGACGATGTGCAGCGAGTCGCTCGGCTTCAGCAAGGAAAGACGGGTGGGAAACTATAATAAGGTTGGCGGGCGCCGCTCCATGCAGGTCCTGATTGGCAACAGCTGATACCAACTCGGGTGATTTTATGTTTGCATTGAAGACAATGAACTCTTTCAATATTTCGCCCGAAGCAGTGAAAGTGACTGTGTTACCCGTATGCTGGACAACCTGCTGCTTAACGGATGATGGATCTGTTACATCCCAGACCGAGGAATTATCCGGAACGTTTTCAATGGTGTAAGTCGATATCTCCTGCTCCAGGCTGGCCGTTGACCTGAACAGGGTTTGATCGCCGTAGAGAGAAAGCTTCCTGCTGAAATTGAGGAGCATAAAATCCAGGTAGCCTACGTTCTTTCCCGAAGCGGACTTAATATACTCATACAATATTTCCTGTTTAACGTTCCCTGGTGCACCAACCGTTGCAGCGTTGAAGGATAATGTGTCGCGATCATGATTGCCTTTGGGCGTGTATTGACTGTTCAGGATCACAGGTACGACCTGTTCTCCGACCAGCGAACGATTAAACGAAACTTTGAACGAAGAGCCATTGAATGACTGAGCCATCACATCGGAAACAAGCGTCAGGGTAGAATTATCTATTATCCCACCGATGTCAAAGTTGTAAGCGTAAGTACTTGTGGCATCGTAACGCTCTCCGAACCATTCTCTTCCCGATTTTAATTCGTTGTGCTCGTCTGCCTCATGATAAACATAGTCTTCAAAGGAGGCGACCTGAGTATAGTTTCCTGAAATGTTCTCCACCGTCGGAAGACGTTTGCCTGCATCTTCGGATACAGTAATGTAGTAGTAGTTCTTTTCGCTGTACAGATTACTCTGGTAGGAGAATATATTTTTTCCGACATCATATCTCACCTTGTCAGGTCCTTCGGCGAAGAAGAGAATATAATCATCTTTATCAAATGAGCCGTCTGTGTCTCCCGGGATAAGAATGGCTATTTCCCGAAGATCAATTGGCCGGGCTGCGTTATTGGCTTGTGGCAACATCCCACCCTCATTTCCATATATTCTTATTTTGACAGGATCTGTGGAACCGGGGTTAAATCCCATTTGCTTGAATTGATCAAAGGTGATCTTGTACACGCCTCGCGTTTCCACACCGAGCTTGTACCAATTGCCTGACTTCAGAACCGAAGATTGCGCCACGCAAAATCCTGCCTGCAGAGCGATCAAGCCCCCAAAAAACAGTCTTATGGCCGCTAATCGTCGCAATTGATGGATATTATATCCGAAAAATACCTCCTTATTTCGAAAAGACCCGGACTGCTAACGACAGGGTGATATATAAAATTATGATCAATGGTAATGCCGCCGCCTGAAGGACCGCTAACAGTAATACAGAAAGCAAAAGGAAAGTAAACCTCAGCTTGTTGTCAGACCAGTTGAAGCTTTTGAATTTAAGGGCAAACAGTTCAATACGACTGACAAGCAGCAAGGAGAAGACAACGCAGATCGCGGCGAGGAACAGGGGATGAGACATGAATTCCAACACGTTAGGATCAAAAGCCTCCAGGAATGGCAATGACGTAATGAAGATCGCGTTCGCCGGGGTCGGAAGTCCGCGAAACGAATCCGACTGGGTTTCATCGATGTTGAAGACGGCAAGTCTGATAGCAGAGCAAACAGCGATAAGTATGGCGACGTAATGAAGATATCCATAGCCGACGCCCGAATTGCCTGAAAGCGTGAGGTCTGAAATGACTACGTACATGAACAATGAAGGAAGCAATCCGAAGCTGATGACGTCCGCCAGTGAATCGAGTTCCTTTCCGATTGGGGAAGAGATCTTTAGGATTCGGGCTGAAAAGCCGTCTAAGAAATCAAAAACACAGGCGGCCCATACAAAGTAGGCTGCGTGAAGATCAGGTTTTGTCCATAGTGCAATGATGCCCAGGCAGCCACAAACGAGATTACAGCAGGTCAGGAAGTTCGGTAGGTGCTTCATGTCCTATTGTGTAAAGGGATTTGTTTTCTTCTCAAAACCAATAGTCGTTTTGGGTCCATGTCCGGGATATACTGCAACGTTATCCGGCAAAGTATATAGTTTCTCCCGGATGCTATTGATCAGGGTTTGGAAATCACCGCCCGGCAGATCTGTGCGTCCTATACTGTTATAAAAAAGAACATCGCCGGCAATCACGGAAGCCCCATCCGCACTGTAGAATGCTATATGTCCCGGCGCGTGACCTGGGACAAACAAAACGGACAGACTTTGATTGCCAAATGTGATATGATCGTTTTCTTTTAGGAATACATCAGGCGTTGATTCCTGGTATTGATAATATCCGTAGGCTGGGGCTAGCACATTTGCAGATTTCAGAACCGGAATTTCCCACTCGTGCATGTGAAGCTTTACTTTGAAAGTCTGCTTAATATACTCGTTGCCGAGAACGTGGTCTACGTGACAATGCGTGTTGAGAAGTTTGGTGACGTTGAGATGATTGTCCTTTATGAAATCCAGCAACTCCTGCTTTTCATCCTCCTCATAACATCCCGGATCAATTACCACACATTCATTTGTTTCATCATAAAGCAAGTAGGTATTTTCCTGAAAAGCATTGAAGACCATAGATCGAATGTGGAGCATGTATTGATTGGTAAGCGAAGCGTTCTTTTGATGCAAAGGTAATAAATAGTCCAAGGTCGTTGTCCATGCCCCGGCAGACGCTTCTCTGGTAGTTGATAGGTTATCAACCCTGAACTACCATCCGGATCCTTACATTTTTGAGTGTCGGTTATTGTAGATTACTTTGCCCTCTTGAACAAGTTCAACCTCGATTATATCATCATCGGCCAGGGACTGGCGGGATCAGCGCTGGCCATCAAATTGATTCAGCGACAGAAACGCGTCCTTGTAGTCGACCAGCCGGCGCTGAATACCTCATCGTCTGTTGCCGCGGGCTTGTTCAATCCTATCACAGGCCGAAAAATGGTAAAGACATGGATGGCTGATAAATTATTTCCTGCACTTCATACGCATTATACCGCTGTTGAAGCGTTAACTAGGAATACCTTTTTTTATCCCATGATGGTGTACCGTCCCTTCATCTCGGTCGAGGAACAAAATGAATGGATGGGTAAAAGCTCCGACAACGGATTGACCTCGTATATCGAAGAGATATTCAGAAAATCAACGGTGCCGGCAGCCAGGGATCCTTTTGGAGGTCTTGCTTTAAAGCAGTGTGGGTATCTGGATACGCGAGGGTATATCAATTCGGTGCGGGAACTTCTTCGGACAGAAGCAATCTTTTTGGAAGAGGACGTCGCCGATACGGACCTGGAGATAACAACGGAAAGTGTGGTTTACAAACGTTACGTGGCCAAGCGGGTAGTCTTTTGCAGTGGAGCTCATTCTAATGCGTGGTTTGGATGGTTGCCTATACAGCCCCTGAAAGGAGAAGCAATCGAGGTCACGGGAGAATTACCGGAGGCGCTGATACTGAACAGGGGTGTTTATGTGGTCCCTTCGGGAAGGGGCAGCTGGCGTGTTGGGGCAACCTACAATTTCAATGATCAGTCATCTGGTATAACTGAAAAATCAAGAAAAGAATTGACAGAAAGGCTACAGGATTTGATCCAAATTCCATTTACTATTGCAAGCCAGCAATGGGGAATAAGGCCAACCACGCCTGACAGACGACCAATACTCGGAAAGCATCCTGAGTGGCCTTCCGCCTGGGTTTTCAATGGTATGGGTACAAAAGGCGTCAGTCTTTCGCCCTATTTCGCTGAGGTTTTGATCCGCTCAATGGAAAATGGTGAGCCATTAAACAAAGAGGTAGATGTAGAACGCTATAAATTATTATATTGGACTTCCCCTAAATGATTATGAATTTGCGAAGAGGATTTCTGCTACCATTAGGACTATTATTATTGATTGTTGCACATGTTCATGGGCAACAATCAAGGGAAGTTTTCGGTAAGAACCGTATACAATACCGTCAGTTCGACTGGCTTTATCTTAGCGGGGAGAACTTTGATGTGTATTACTATGATGCCCGCCGCGCTGTGGCTCAGGAGGCGCTCGAGTATCTTGAAAGTGAGTTCGATCGCATCACCGATCTCATTGGCTATCCGCCATACTATAAGACAAAAGTATTTCTATATAATTCCCTGAGCGACCTTCGCCAAAGCAATGTCGGTCTTAACCACAATGTCTTCAACGTTGGCGGAGAGACCGAATTTATCAAGCCGTACGTAGAGGTAGCACACCTTGGCACAGCGCAGGAGTTCAAAGAAGAATTGCTTTTTCAAATATCCGATCTGATGGTCAACGAGATGATGTTTGGGGGTAACCTTAAAGACGTCTTCCAAAGTTCTATACTCATGAACCTTCCTGAATGGTTTGTCGATGGCGCCTCACTTTATGTTGCCAAAGGCTGGAGCATGGAAATGGATGATTACATCAGACAACTGATGGTGACGAGAAAAGCCAGAAGGGCGACAAAATTAAGCGGCAAGGATGCGGGGCTGGTGGGACAATCAATATGGAACTACATCGCCGAGAAATATGGGAAGAGCAGCGTAGCTAATATTCTCAACTATACCCGTGTTACCAGGAATGAGGAAAAGAGCATGTACATCACCCTTGGTATCAACTTCAGGCAGTTGCTTTTGGAATGGAGAAAATATTACACGGACATGCAGGTGGCGGTGAACAAATCATACATTAACCCGGAGGATTCGATTTCATTTACCCATCAGCACAATAAGACTACCGAGTTTACTACGGTCAAGATCAGTCCCGATGGACGGAACATAGCCTATGCCGAGAACGACCGCGGGCGTTATATTGTCAAAGTCAGATCCCTTGACAACGGAAGGGAAAGAACCGTAATATCGGGGGGAAGCAAAGTGATCAAGCAGCGTGTTGATTACAGGCTTCCGCTAATAGCATGGGCTGATGCCAATACTCTTGGCGTGATCGGTGTTAAGAACGGGCAATACATTTTCTGGCTTTACGATTTTACTACCAGAACGAAAGTTCCGCGGGATCTGGAGCGGTTCAGCAACGTCCGCAGCTTCGACTTTTCGAGCAATGGCCGACTCGTTATCCTCAGTGCAGACTTTGAAGGAAAAAGCGATCTCTTCCTCATGAGTGCTAAACGCAACCGGGCACCTAGACGATTGACAAACGACATCTATGACGACGTAGATCCTGCCTTTATTCCGAATACAAACCGAATCGTTTTTAGTTCGAATAGGGCAACTGACACGCTACGCGCAAATGTCAAACTTCAGTTTGAGCAACTGGCAAATAACTACAATCTTTTTATTTACGACCTTGACAGCACAAAATTCCTGCTGACCAGGCTTACTAATACCTTAAGCAGAGATCAGGCGCCGAAAGCCATCGACGAAAACAATTTCTACTACCTCAGTGATCAACGTGGTATCGTCAACCTATTCAAATTCAATAAAACGTCAGGTATATATTCACAGATCACCAACTATGCGTCGAGTATTAAGGACTATGATCTAAACTTCACCAGCAATACCATGTCGATGGTAATGACCCGGAACATGAAGGAAAATATTTTTGTGGACAGAACATTCAATGCTAATCGTCAGGTGTTTACACCGGCCACCCGCCGTAAAGATCTGCAGCAGGCGCGCGTAATACGGGAGCGTCGTAAACAACAGATGGAAGAGGACAAGAGTATGAGCATCAAGGATCTTCTCAATGCCCGCCGCAGGGAAGGCCAGATCTCAAATGACACTGTCATACACAAGACCGACACGGCAGTGGTTAACCCTAAGACCGATACGCTTGCCATGAGGCCGCCAGTTGCTGCTAATGATTCAACCGGAGCAGGAAAGGACTCCACCTCGGTTGCGACCACGCCAACGCCGAAAACCGCGGAAGTCAATACCGATAACTATGTATTTGAGGACGAGGCCATCAAGCAAAATCAGCCAGGTGAATCCACACTAACAAAATTCATGAGAGCCCGCGAGAAGAGCCGCATCACCGGGCCATTTGGGTATGAATCAAAATTTAGCTCCAATAATCTGGTCACTTCACTGGTAGTCGACCCGTTGCGGGGACTGGGCGTCTCGATCGAAACGCAGATGAATGATATGTTGGAAAACTATCGTTTCTTCGGTGGTCTGATGACGAGTGTTGAGCTGCGAAACGGAGACTTCTATGCGGAGTTTCAATATCTGAAGTCACTTATTGATTTCAGCGCGCGCGTTGATCGTAAAGGTATCAGATGGGAGACCGAGCCGCTGGAAGATGGAACTCAGGGCAGCCTTTTCCACTATTCATTGAATCGTATAGAAGTCAGCGCTTCACTCCCTATATCAGATCGCATAAGGTTTACAATTAAACCGTTTGGCGCATTGGCCCGATCGGTACCGTTAGGAGCAGCTGATTATCCAACGACACCGCCCTCGGGTAATCCTGTCAATAATATTTATGGTGGATTCAAGTCAGAAGTGGTGTATGATAATTCCGTTTCGACTGGCTTGAACCTCATTGAAGGAACAAGGGGTAAGGTGAGCTTTCAACATTATCAGGGGTTGAAGAATGAAGACCTGAGCTTCAGCCAGGCATCAATAGATGTTCGCCACTATCAAAAGATTTATAAGGAAATCGTCTTTGCGGTCAGGGGATATGCAGGTACGTTCTTTGGCAGGTCGCCCAAAAAGTATCTTCTGGGGGGTATGGACAATTGGTTCTTTAACAAAACCCGTACAAACGGGAAGACCAGCGACGGTGAGCCTAATCCGCTTGGGTTCCCTGGAGAAACGCAAGATATTCTCTTTGTCGAGTTTGCGACTACGCTCCGGGGTTTCGACTATGCAACATTGTTTGGTAACAGCGTGCTGTTAGGTAACGCAGAGTTCAGAGTTCCATTGATACGCGCATTATCCAGCGGTCCTATTTCTTCGAACTTTCTTCGCAATATGCAGTTTATTGCCTTCTATGATATCGGTACCAGTTGGTCGGGTAAACCTCCATTTAACTCAGGTAACAGTGTAAGCTATGAGGAAATAGTTGGCGGGCCTTTCAAAGCGCAGATCAAGAACTATCTTAATCCATGGTTGTATAGCTACGGCGTAGGTATGCGGACCGTTATGCTGGGATACTACATGAAATTTGATCTTGCCTGGCCGGTTGAGAACTACGAAGTTCTTAAGCCACGTGTTTATGTAACGCTGGGATTTGACTTCTGATCGATACGTACTTTAATCCTTCTTAAAATTTGAATACAAGGTTCCGTTTGTGTACAAACACGATGGGGAACGTTGTAATTTGTATCAAAAATTGTAACATTATTTCATGATAAGATCCATGACCGGTTTTGGTCAGCACGCTATCGATGATGGTCATGCGCAAGTTACGACCGAGATCAAAAGCCTAAATTCCAAATTCCTCGACCTCAACTTGCGCCTTCCGAAAGTATTTTCGGATAAGGAGATCGAAATAAGAAACATTATCAGTGAGCAACTTGAGCGGGGCAAGGTTTCTGTCTCGATCGATTACATTGAATATGGAGACGAAGAGATCAAGCAATCTTACAACCAGAGCCTGTTCATTGCTTATTATCTGGAACTGAAAAAGCTGGCCGACAGGGTCGTCGCGCCCTATGATCACCTGTTTGAACTGGCACTCAACTCTCCCGACGTTATTCAGAACAAAGTGAAGGAATCCTCCAATGAAGAGGCATGGAAAAAGGTTAAGTCTTGTCTGTCAGAAGCCATCCGCAAGTGTGAGGAATTTCGCGTAGCAGAAGGCCAGGTTCTTGGCAAAATGCTCAAGCAATGCGCAAGCGTTATAGGTGAAGAACTCAGGAAGGTTGAAGCGCTCGATCCAAAACGCATTGAACGCATCAGAGAAAAATTAAAAGGAAATATCGTTTCATTTTTTGGAGAGGAAGGGTATGACACGAACCGCCTCGAACACGAGATCATTTTCTATATTGAAAAGCTGGATATTAACGAAGAAAAAGTAAGGCTGAAATCCCACCTCGACTACTTCGGTCAGATCCTTGGTGAACCACAAAGTAATGGCAAGAAATTGGGTTTCATCTCCCAGGAGATTGGCAGGGAGATCAATACCATTGGCTCGAAAGCAAGCGATGCGGCGATCCAGAAACATGTGGTAGTCATGAAGGAAGAATTGGAAAAGATCAAAGAGCAGCTTAATAACGTGATCTAACGCCTCGAGTTGAGCAAATCCTGAGCTCATGGAAAAGAACAAGACCTGGAAGAGCGTTGTTATCTGGTCGATTATCTCGGCAGCATTCATCGGTCCTGGAACAGTCACCACGGCAGTTTCCGCCGGCTCACAATTTCGACTCGATCTGTTATGGGCCGTAACTTTTGCAACAATAGCTTGCATTATTCTTCAGGAGGTTGCCGCACGCATTACCATAACCAGTGGCCTTAACTTAGGCCAGTCGCTCACTAAGATTTTTGGGGCCAAACGCGGAACATACCTCCGGTGGTTTATCGGTGGCAGTGTTATCGCTGGCTGTGCCGCTTATGAAGCAGGGAACATCCTCGGGGCAGTCGCAGGAATGCAATTGATCACCGGTCTCAATACTGAATTGCTGACTGTGATCATCACTGCAATTTCATTCTTCCTGCTCTGGAAAGGGAGTCCAGTCTGGATATCGAATCTGATGATGTTTCTCGTGGTTGTCATGGGAATCGCCTTTGTGATGGTAGCTTCGATGCAGGACTTTTCATGGGGAGAACTTATAAGATCTTCAATTGTTCCATCACTACCACCGCATTCCGAGCTACTGGTGCTGGGTCTGGTGGGAACAACGGTAGTGCCATACAATGTTTTTCTTGGATCCGGTATCAGTAAGGGCCAAACTGTTCCACTCATGAGGATCGGAGTAACGATCTCTATTTTTATTGGCGGCCTGATCACCGCGTGTATACTTGTCGCCGGAATAGCCATCACGGACTTTTCATCGTTTGCCAACCTCTATGCCGATTTTGAAATGAAAGTTGGCAGGGGCGCAGCGATAGCGCTCGCCCTTGGATTGTTTGCAGCGGGTTTCTCGTCAGCCGTAACTTCACCCTATGCATCTGCGATCATTGCGAAAACGGTATTCGAAGTAAAGGAAGAGAGAAAAGCCAGGTCGGTGTGGATTACCGTGCTGGCTATTGGTTTTTTTGTGGGAATCAGCGGCGTCAAACCTATTCCTGTGATCCTTCTGGTTCAGGCATTGAATGGATTGATATTGCCTTTCCTGGTCATCTTTCTCATAGTGGCGATCAATGATCCTGATCTTATTCCAAAGGAGTATCGACATGGCGTACTGTACAACATTATTTTGCTGATCATGCTAGGTGGAGTTGTAATGATCAGCCTTAACAATATTGACAAGACGTTGATCTCTGCTTTCGGCATGAATTCATCAGGCCATTTTACATCGGTGATGATTATTTCAGGGGTGGTTGTTGCGTTGACTGGTGGGCTGATCTACAAGCGAAGGTAGGCGGAATTACGGCGTTAGAGAAGCTTTGCGAGCATACTGATGTAGCGCTCGGGCACCTCACCTTTGATCGCAGTTTGATAGTCATTATAGCTGCAGGGAACGATGCTGTTCCTGGAGTAGCGTTCCTTACCATTGGGATATGGGACTTCCAGCCACCACTTCTCGCTTGCCTTGCTTTTGTAGAATGTAAGAACAGCCGGATCTGATGGCATAGATACCGAGTATTTCAGGAAGTCGTTGCTCTTAAAGTTTTGCTCATTCTTCCGGTGGTAATAACCTTCAATGAAGTACCATATCATTGTTGCAATGACAGAAGCTGTGCCTTTGTGCGCGTCATCGAATAAAGGATTGTATTCGTAGAATCCGACAGAGCTCAGTTTTTCATTCAGTCCCGCATACCAGCAGATCTGGCAAGCTTCTTCGCCTGTGAGCCCAAAAGGTTGCGCATTCGCATTTCCTGGGGCATCAGAAGAACGAATTGCCGTGATATCGAAAGACATCAGGTCCGCATTGCGGATAGTAGGCTCCATCTCCTGAAGATTTGTACGCATCTGCCCGATACGAAATGCTTCGAAATATAATTTCTCAAGGACAGAAACAGCCAGTGAATCAATCAGGTAGGTTTGATAAGCAAGATGCGTGTAGCTGAACAGGTAGTTTGGTTCATGTAACAAAATTTTATGGATATGCTGCTGACTTTCACTTGAATCTCTCTTGTCCTCAAGGTCCAGACAGGCATCAACGTTTAAAAAGCTGACCAGTTTCTCCATAGTTTCATAGGCCGCATATTGACCATAATCAACGTCCTGTGTGCCTCCGAGGATAATAGGCAGAACATTTACTTCCATCAACATCCTGCACACCTCGCTTACACGGGTATAAGTCTCGTTCAGGTCATGACCGGGATTGAGATTGCCCAGGTCGACAACCCGATATCCACCCTTGCCTCTTTTCAGATTGTACAACTTCTTTCGCACTTCGTCAGCCCCTTCTGCCACGCCTTTGTTGCGACGTGTCCCCCGTTCCTCCTTTACTCCAAAAATTGCAATGTTAGCTGCACGATAGTCTGGCATCTTCTCGCCAAACACATCGATGTTTTTAACGAAACTTGAAGGAGAGGTGACATTTGAATACAAAGACTCGTCGAGTGGTGTGAATAAAATGGTCAGATCCATATACCATTAGTTGTAGGCGTGAAGATATAATTTTCGGTATAGAGATATCATTTTATAGACATAATCAGCGAGCGAATACCCTTTTTCTATTGGGGAAGTCGGCATATGAAAAGATTTAGAGGTAGTGATGTACGTTTGACCCCCGAAAAAAGCAATTCGTCCTGCCAAAGCTATGGTCCTGACCGAATGAATGGATTGCAGCAACAAATTAACAGTATATTGAATTGATAATGAGTTGATTAATTTTGATAGGTAAACTGTCGCTTAAATATAAGCTTGACCTTAAAATCATCGGGGTTGCGCTTTTATACTACCTCTCGGCCAGGCTGGGCTATTTTTTCGCGTTTGACAATACTATTGCGCTGCCCGCATGGCCACCCTCCGGAATAGGTTTTGCCCTGATCATATTGTTGGGCAGGGCAACCTGGCCGGGAATCACGATTGGATCCCTTGTTGCTAACGTTATGGCCTATTGGAATGATCCTCATCTTCCTGCCCAGACCATTATCTCAATAAGTACTTTGATCGCGATCAGCAAT
Organism: uncultured Cytophagales bacterium; assembly: GCA_963845845.1. Classification (GTDB taxonomy): domain Bacteria; phylum Bacteroidota; class Bacteroidia; order Cytophagales; family Cyclobacteriaceae; genus Chryseolinea. The sequence goes on along the minus strand of CAWJTP010000013.1, from coordinate 31,126 downwards.
ACACTGGAACCGGTCGTTGGAAACTTTCTTGTGAAGCACTGGATCAAGGATAACTATCCATTCAAGAATCCTACGCAGGCCTTCAAATTTTTATTTGCGACCTTATCCATGAGTGTTATTGGAGCGGGTGCTGGTACAATAAGTCTTTACTTCAATCGTGCCGATCTCACGCAAGGACTCTTGCGTACAGGCTTCTCGTGGTGGGTGGGAAATGTGGTTGGCATTCTTCTCTTTACGCCATTCATTCTTTCTTGTTTCAGGAAAACATCATTCAGATTCACCTCCGATAAGGCTATCGAGGTCGGGATCTTTCTATTTAACATTATTGGTATCTACATAATGCTTCAGGTAGATTATCTCAACGCGACGCTCGTAAGGTCGCTGCCATTTCTTGCACTTCCGCTGTTGTTGTGGCTTGCATTCCGGTTTGAGCTTCTTATTGCGCTTGCCGGTGTATTGTTAATATCATTTGCATCGATATATCTCACAATGTCGGGTTTAGGTCCATTTGTGCTGAACAACTCTTACGATTCAATGCTGTTGCTCCAGATATTTATTGGTGTCATGAGTATCTCTACCATTATTTTATCTGCTACGGTGAGAGAGCGGACCGATGTTCAGCGGAAGCTTCAGGAATTTAATGAGAACCTTGAAGTCATGGTGCTTGAGCGCACACGGGCGCTTAACGAGGAGATCAATATCAGGAAGGAAGCCGAAGCCAGGATCGTACGCACCAACCAGGAGCTCAGCAAACGGAATACTGAACTTGATAATTTCGTATATAGTGTCTCTCACGATCTACGTGCTCCTATCGCTTCAGTCCTTGGGCTGATCAACCTGGCCAAGAAGGACAAGGGATCTGCCATGAAGGATAAGTATCTCGACATGATCAACAACAGCGCAATGCAACAGGACGATTTTATTAAGGAGATCCTCGATCAGTCGCGCAACTCAAGACTCGAGGTGAAGCGCGATGAGATCTTGTTCGAACCGTTGATCAATGAAACCTTCTCACAGCTTCACTTTGCTACCAGCGCCGGACAAATGGTACACAAGGTCATTCATGTCGAACAGGAGCGTCCATTTTATTCAGATCGGTGGAGATTGAAAGTGATACTGAATAATCTCATCTCAAACGCGATCAGGTATCGCAATGGGAAAGACCCGGTGATCAGGGTAAATGTAAGTATTAACAGCAAACATGCTACTGTAGCTATCGAGGACAATGGAAAAGGGATAGATGAGCATCATTTGACAAATATTTATAAAATGTTCTATCGCGCGACAGATGATGGTGCGGGCTCGGGACTCGGACTTTATATTGTTAAAGAGACCATAGATAAGCTCAACGGTTATATCAATATAGCATCGGAGGTGGGCAAGGGGACTACGGTAACGGTGGGAATTCCGGAGTTGCATGACCAATAAAGGGTGAAGCTTTTCTCCGTCGGTGCGTATCTGATCGTTAGAATGGGGGAATACCAATAGGTAAATAGTCAATACACATATGGCTTCACAATCAATACGATTAATGGTAATATCGGTTCTTCATACAAAAAAAGAGAGGCTGCTTTCTGGCAGCCTCTCATCCAACTTTGCAAAATCTAATTTTATTAGCTTAGAATATCTTGCCAAGGCGATAGCTATAGTTGATACTGATTGAGTAATCAGCAAAAGCGGCATCTCCCTGAACGTGTACTTTCTCAGCGGCATCAGTGATAGTTGAATTCTGCAAATTCTGATCGGCGATATCAGCCGCGCTTTGTATTCTGTTCCGGATCACGTTGAAGGGAACAAACAAGCTTACACTGTGCTTTCCAATTCTGTATGAGGCGCCAGGCTCGATAGCACCCACGTACCCGGGACGGCGATAGGCCACCTGTCCGCCAAAAGCATCGTATGCTGGAATGCCTTCGAACCTCGCAGCCAAAGAGAGGGTCAGATCACGCGACTTCAAAATGGAGCCCATTACACCAACGCGACCGAAGTACTGATCAGGCGAAGCATAAATGTTATAACCTTCGAGGCCGGCTTTTGGAGCAGACTTAAAAGTTCCATTGGATTCACGTGGATTGAACAGGTAGTAACCATTTGCAAAACCGGAGATGCCTTTGAATAACTGCCTGAACCCCTGAACCTCAACTGAGAATCCTACACCACCGTCGCCTGGCTGAATAGCCTGGTCCATGACCACATTTGTTGTGATCACCTCGTTTGTCTTGGGATCCAATGCAATTGCGTCGTCTCTTCTGGTATGGCTACCGTTGTTCAGTTTTACCCCAAGTCCGATCATCAGGTTTCCTTTCAGTTCTTTCTTGGGATCGAACAGCCAATAGTTTCCGCTGATACGGATATCGCCAATACCCTGGGCAAAAACGCTGTAACGTGTGCCTTTCAATGTTTGCCGCCTCATTTCTCCATCGATTTCAACGAAATCTCCTAATTCTGTCGCAAGGACCTGTGATCTTTCATTGTGTACATATGGAATAGCGATGTTCACCTGGAATCGATCGGATATAGCGTATGACAGGTTGAGGTCAACCGCGTGAGAATAAATGTTCACCGCGTTGCCTTTTTCGTTTCCATTTTCATCGAAGCCACCCTGAGTGTGCTGACGGAATGGTTTTTCGTCAGTGCCAACGAAGTGTCTGAACGAATGGAAGTAGCGGTAGCTTACGCCAAGCTGGATCTCACCTTTAGGAAGCGTATAGCCACTGGTTGAAAGCGGATTGATGCCGCCCATCTGACGCACTGCTACGCAGCCCTGGCCAATAGCGGCTTTGTGCGCATAGGCCAACAGTGATAGCATTAATATAAATGAGTATAAATATTTTTTCATAACCTATGATTTTAAGAATTAGATCTGATACAATTATTGAATGAGCTTACGGTTACCGCAGCAGAAAGCAGGTCTCATTGTACATGAGGATTTGTTTTACACGGATGTAGAAACAGGAAAAAATCAGATCAGGAAATCCGGCGGCGGAGATATTACCGGATAATGTTGTGATGTCAAATAAACATCTGGCTCTCCGAACGGAATCTGGACACTCCATCCGGCATGCCCCGTCAAACAAAGCACTGTCGTTGTATAATCTTTGAATAATTTTCCAAACAGGTCTAAAGTATGCTTCGCAGATGATGGTAAACGCGTTGGCGAGATCGGAATACTCACTCATCGCATTCACCAGTTTTTTCTCCTGATGATCTTTAATACAGACCATAAAGAGTGTAAACATCATTTTCCAATCTCTGCTTAACAAGATTGTAATATTCACCCTGAGTATCAAACTCACCGTCAACGCGGAACAAATCCGTTTTGTTGGATCTGGTAGGGCAGGGAAAGCGGAATATCTGAGAACAATTAATTCATCCTCGGCGTATCTCTCGGCATCGAGTCTATGTAGAATATCTTTTTGTGCCTGTGTACGCAATCCCCAGAATACCAGATATATCCTCCCACGTTAAGAGGGAATATGACGAGAAAACCTATTGAAAACAACCTTCAATCGTTGGATCGGTTAGGGTTCTTCTAAATAAGGGAAAAATTCCATGAAAGGCAAGTGACGGCCCGGGGGCACTCGCTCGCAAAACCGGGGACACCGCGTTCGGCATAGACGAACAGAATCCGAATTTAAAAAATTAATCTGCTATGAAAAAACCCGGAATTCGGATTGTGGCATAGGCTTGGGTACTGAAACATTTGAAAAATCCAACCTAGTGACCGACATCACTCCTTCAAGATGATCCTTCGGAACATCCTGCGCAAATCGCAGTACTTTCCTCATTAACCTGATCGGGCTTTCAACAGGATTGGCATCCGCGCTCATGATATACCTATGGGCAAATGATGAAATGAAGATGGACAAGTTCCATGCGAAGGACCAAATGCTTTTCCAGGTTATGAAAGTACTGCGTCCGATGGTGAAATTCATGTCGGGCCTGAAATGCCCCCGGTTCTCGCGGAGGCTATGCTTCAGCAAATGCCTGAAGTTGAAGCTGCGATCACGGAAGGCCTTATACCCGTCCAGAATACATTGACAGCTGGAGAGATGCTACTCAAAGCATCCGGCGCCTATGTCGAAAGCGGATACTTTAATATGTTTTCATATGGCTTGATGGAATCCAGGACTTCTGGGCTTCTTGATCATGAAAATAATATCGTCGTTTCGCGCGAGCTCGCGGAAAGACTATTCGGTACAGATCTGAACGTTGTCGGAAAATCATTAACGCTGGACGGTAAGGAGGAGTTGATGATTGCCGGTGTTTTTGATATTCCTGCTAGCTCTTCCAGGCAATTTGATTTTGCCATACCATTCAGGAAAACATTCATTCATCACCCAAACTTTCAAAACAATTGGAACAACAGTTGGCCTAATACTTATGTTGTGCTTAAAGCTGGTACTGACCCGGCTGAATTCAATAGAAAAATAGAATCATTCTATGCCAAACAAAGTGGCCAGAAGAATGAAAGTATATTTGTAACACATTTTTCCGATGGTTATCTGTATGGCAAGTATGAGAACGGAGTGAATGTTGGGGGTAGAATTCAGTATGTAAGATTGTTTCTTGTGATCGCGTGCTTCATACTTGTCATTGCCTGTATCAATTTCGCAAACCTTGCTACGGCACGAGCATCCCAAAGAATTAAGGAAGTAGGTATCAAAAAAACATTTGGCGTGACGCGACGGTCACTTGCACTTCAATATCTAGTCGAATCGTTGGTGATAACAACAGTGTCACTGATCCTCGCGATCGTTATTGATTTTTCCCTGATCCCTCAATTCAATCTATTGACTGGTAAAGAACTTCAACTGACGTGGAATGCTGATCTGTTTTATGGTTGCCTGGCTATTACGGGATTGACTGCACTTGTGGCAGGAAGCTACCCGGCGCTTTACCTTTCGGGATTTAGCCCGGCTGTTGTGCTTAAAGGCAAGCTCCACACATCAACCGGTGCCTTGTGGACGAGGAAGGGTTTGGTCGTTTTGCAGTTTTCGCTCTCTGTGATCTTTATGATCGCTGTTTTTGTGGTATACAAACAAATGGAATTGATCCAGACCAGGAACATGGGGTATAACCGGAACAACATCATTTATTTTGAAATGGAGCCACAGGTAAAAGAGCATCAGCAAGCATTCGTGGCTGCACTAAGGGACGTCGCAGGCGTTGAGTACGCTTCCGACATATGGTGGGGATTTCTGGGTCAACGCAACGGTACATCTGATGTTTCATGGCCAAGTAAGGATCCTAATAACCCATTAAGTATGCAATACCGACGTGTTGATGACGATCTGATCGAATTAATGGGTGTAAAGATGACGGCCGGCAAATCATTTTCGGCGTCGATCCCAACTTCACATTCCGGAATTATATTCAATGAGGCAGCAATCGCAGCCATGGGGCTTTCGGATCCGGTTGGTAAAAAAGTAGTACTGTGGGGGAAGGAGATGGAGATTATTGGAGTAACGAACAATTTTCATTTTGAAACGCTATATGAACAAATTCAGCCTTTATTCTTTATCTATAATCCGGAAAGGGCGAATACAGTGATGGTGAAACTTGATCCTGCAGCGTTCGACAAATCGATAGCAGCGTTAAGGTTATTTTACAAGGAGTTCACACACAATGCGCCCCTTGATCTGAAATTTCTTGACGACGATTTTCAGGCCCAATATGTAGCGGAAAGGAGAGTTGAAGCACTTTCGAAATATTTTACAGCGCTGGCTATGATCCTGTCATGTCTTGGATTACTTGGACTGGCGGCTTATACAGCTGAGCGCAGAGTTAAAGAAGTGGGAATAAGAAAGATCCTCGGAGCGACCGAGCTTGGTATTATTTACCTGCTGACCAGAGAATTTTCAAAAACGGTTTTTATTGCCATAGTGTTCGCGCTGCCAATCGGTTATATTATAACCAGGAGCTGGCTTGATCATTTCACTGTAAAGATCGATCTGCAGTGGTGGTATTTCGCGGGCACGGGTCTCACTGCCCTTTGTATCTCGTGGCTAACGGTTGGAATACAGGCTTACAGGGCAGCCAGGCTCGATCCTGCAAAAGGACTGCGCACAGAATGATAGTATACAAAGGACTTGGAACATGAAAAATAAGAACGGCCACTCATAAGTGGCCGTTTCTGCTAACATATTAAACTTTAACTAGGCTAATATAAAAGCTTTGCGTGCCTCTTCCTTCTGTGGTGTCAGTTTGGCGTTAGGGGCAAGTATTATTCCCACACCGGGCTGATTGGACCATAGCAAAAGTTTTTCAAGGGCCACTTTGCCTACCATGTAATGTTTTCCGTTCGCGGCATAGCCTGAATTGAATTCGTCAAAGTCACCCATGGTGATCTCAGTGCCGTGATCGAAGCTCACGAATGCCTCTACGCTGATCTTATTTGAAAACTTCAGGTCATGGAGCTGGTGAAGTTTCTTGTATTCGTAACGATAATCGTAGGTGAGAGCGGAAATATCGGATAAGACCGCTGAGCCGGTTGGATAGCTTCCGGCCCCCTTGCCTACAAACAACTGATGTTCTGCAAAAGCGCTGTGTACCTGAACCGCGTTGTACTCATTTCTGACTGCATACAGCGGGTGGGTTGATTCAATAAATTGTGGTGCGACAAAACCAAAGACGCGGTTCTCAACTTTAAATGCACGTGCGATGAGTTTAATGGCATATCCATTATCGCGGGCAAACTTCAGATCAAGGTCTGATATACGATCGATACCGATGTTTATTACTTCCTCTGGCTTGATAAAAACGCCAAATGTATGTGCGATCGCAATAACAAGCTTGAATTTGGGATCGAACCCTTTCACATCAAGGCTGGGATCTGATTCAGCAAAGCCAAGCTCCTGTGCTTTTTTGAGGGCATCAGTATAGCTGGTTTTTTCTTCAAATACCTTTGTCAGGATGTAATTTGTTGAACCATTGAATATTCCTTCTATTCCTGTGAGAAGATCATTGTCATAGTATTCTTCGAGATTTCGAAGGATCGGAATACTTCCACAGACAGAACCTTCATAGAGAACGGGCTTGCCATATTGCTGCTGCAGCAGATAGATCTCTTCCAGATGTTCTGCCAGCATTTTTTTATTCGCTGTTACCACAGCCTTGCCGTTGCGAAGGGCCGTGCTTACAATGCGAAACGCTGCGTCGGCGTCATCAATAAGCTCTACAATCACATCAATTTCCGGATCGTTGAGGATCTCTTCTGCGCTGAATGTGAATAAGTCTTCTGACAATGGCCGTTGCTTTCCTCTGTGTTTGACACAGATCTTTTTGATTTCCGCCTTTATGCCCGGGGTTTCCTCCAGCACATGATAAAGACCCTGACCAACGCATCCGAATCCGAAAAGGCCCAGTCTGAGATGTGTATGCCTGGGTTGTGCGGTTGTACTATTGTTTGCTGACATATTATTTATATCTGTTCAATTGTTCCTTTTTACTTCTACAGTGACGAGATCTTCCAGAAAGAATTTTCGAATATGATTGCTCAATTGTTCAAACTCGACGAGAAAACCGTCGTGACCATACAGGGAGCTCATCACTTCAAGCCGGGCATGAGGAATGGTGTCGGCCAGAAATTTCTGTTCTCTGAGTGGAAACAATATATCACTATCGATCCCGACAACAAGTGTTTTTGCCTTGATCTGTTTCAGCGCTGATTCAATGCTTTGGCGGTTCCTCCCGACGTTGTGACTATCCATCATTTTTGACAAACCCCAGTACGTAAATGCATTGAATCTGTTGGCCAGTTTTTGGCCCTGATAACGCTGATAAGTGGACGCACGGTAGTCATCCAGCTTATCGTTATTTTTTTCCGCTTGTGTTTGACTATATGTATCATAGTAGCGGTACGAAAGCATGCCGATTGCCCTTGCCGCCTTGAGTCCGTCGCCGCCAGCCCGCTGGTCATTTTCTTTCCATGAACTGTCAGCTTCGATAGCCAATCGCTGTGCTTCATTGAATGCTATTCCCCAGGGAGAATGGATCGCATTGGTGGCTATCGGAATAATGTGTTGAAAGACATCTGGCTGTTCAATAGCCCACTCCAAAACCTGTTGTCCACCAAGAGATCCTCCGAGTAGTGTATGTACTTTCTCGATGTTAAGCTCACGGCGCAAGAGATCGAATGCTCTTACGGCATCACGGTTGGTAATGGTTGGAAATGTATGGAAGTATTGCTTTCCTGTGGCAGGATTGAAAGAAAGATGGCCGGTAGAGCCATAACATCCTCCGATCACGTTCGCACAAATAATGAAATACTGACCTGGATCGAAAAATCTTCCTTCATCAAAAAGCCCGCTCCACCAGTCTGTAAAATCAGGACTGCCTGTCAACGCATGGCAAATCCATACGACGTTGGAACGATCTGGATTGAATTTCCCGAGTGTGGTATATCTGAGCTGGAAGCCTTGAAGCGTACCTCCTGCTTCCAGCTCGAATTTTTCCTGGTAGTGAAATGTGTGATCGTGTTTTTCCATACTTTTCCATTCCCACGCCTAAGAGGGCGTTAGTTGACCAATTCGCCCTCGAAAACTTTTTCGAACGCCTGCTTAAGATCTGATTTGATATCGTCGATATGTTCAATGCCTACGGCTATGCGCAAAACATTTGGCAATACGCCTGAAGCTGCTTGTTCTTCTTCACTGAGCTGCTGATGTGTGGTTGCAGACGGCTGAATGATGAGTGTTTTAGCATCACCCACGTTAGCCAGGTGACTTATAAGTTTTAAGCTATCAACAAATTTTGTTGTGTGTTCCTTTGTTCCTCTCAAGGCGAAGGAGAGAACCGCACCGAATCCATTGCGCAGATATTTCTTCGCAAGTTTATGGTATGGACTGCTCTCAAGACCTGGGTAATTCACTTTTTCCACCAGTTCATGTTTTTCAAGCCACTGGGCAAGAGCCAGTGCATTGTCAACGGAACGTTGTACTCTGAGCGACAGTGTTTCTAATCCCTGGATAAAAAGGAAAGAATTGAAAGGGCTGAGAGAAGATCCGAAATCGCGAAGGCCTTCAACACGAGCGCGGATGATGAAAGCAATATTAGGGAGTCCAAGGGGATTACCTTCACCAAAGACGTCCCAGAATTTCAGGCCGTGATATCCTTCAGAAGGCTCAATGAACTGAGGGAATTTTCCATTTCCCCAGTTATAATTTCCACCGTCAACAATGACACCGCCAATTGATGTGCCGTGACCACCGATCCATTTTGTCGCAGATTGAACTACAACGTGAGCGCCATGCTCGAGTGGGCGGAAGAGATATCCAGCAGCACCAAATGTGTTATCAACGATCAATGGCAGATCGTGTTTTTTCGCTAAGGCAGCAATTGCTTCAAAGTCAGGAATATTGAATTCCGGATTGCCTATTGTTTCCAGATAGATAGCTTTTGTTTTCTTGTCTATATGTTTTGCAAAGGCCTCAGGTTTGTCTCCTTCGGCGAAGCGAACATCAATGCCAAGTCGTTTGAATGCGACCTTGAATTGATTATAGGTTCCGCCATAGAGGAAAGTTGTAGAGACAAAGTTATCACCAGTCTGAAGTATATTATTGAGCGCCAGGAATTGTGCAGCCTGTCCTGAGCCTGTTGCTAATGCAGCAACACCCCCTTCTAATGCTGCGATCCGTTTTTCGAATACATCAGTCGTAGGGTTCATGATGCGTGTATAAATATTTCCGAACTCTTTCAGTGCAAAGAGGTTGGCGCCGTGTTCCGAATCTCTGAAGGTATAGGACGTGGTTTGATAAATGGGTACAGCACGTGAGCGTGTTGTTGGGTCAATTTCTTGTCCTGCGTGTAATTGGAGGGTTTCAAAATGTAAATTTGACATGACTGTAATGTTTTAGAGTGAGTTTTTTGAATTTAAATATTTGGGATCTGAGTTAACCGTAACCTGAACTGCCTGTCACATGGCAGGGTCATAGGCTAATGTGTTGCTGATTTGGTATTCGCGATCAGAATAACAGCAACATCACGCGTAACAACAGCACATGCATGTGTCGTAGCGGGGAGTTGCAGAAATAATAATGTGGAGATTTCTTAAATAAGCACACACGCTGCTAATACCTTGGGTGATGGTCTTGATGATGTTTTTCATTTTTTTAACCGGTTTATATTTTCCGCATCTGCGGAACAGGATTTAGCACCTTTCTTTATCAGGAGGTTGCTAGCGTTTCTTAGAGCCCGTCTCTCCACGCTTCTTTATAAATCGATTAAGCGGTAGGCTTACTCGACTTTGAAGACACAAACGTAGAAGCTGCAGGGTTTGTTTCCAAGCTTTCACTTAAAATAATTTGTGCCAAAGACGCTGACAGATGTTCGTTTTTATTGTGGTTTGGCCTAGCTCTCAATAAGTTACGAAGTAATTGACCCCCTGATGGGTCGAAGATATGCTATGTAAGCATTCCTCCATCTACCTGGATCACCTGGCCGGTGATGTACGACGAGAGTTCTGATCCGAGGAACACGCACGCGTCTGCTACGTCTTGTGGTTTGCCTCCCCGTTTCATTGGAATTCCGTCGCGCCATGACTGAACGGTCTTTTCATCGAGCTTACCAGTCATTTCTGTTTCGATGAAACCCGGTGCAACTGCATTTGAGCGAATGCCGCGCGAGCCAAGCTCGAGGGCGACGGATTTTGTGAAGCCAATGATACCAGCTTTTGATGCTGCATAGTTGGCCTGGCCCGCATTTCCTTTTATTCCTACAACGGAAGTCATGTTAATTATAGCTCCGCTCTTTTGCTTCATCATCTGCTTAGTCACAGCCTTAACGGTGTTGAAACACGACTTGAGATTGACTGAAATTACTTTGTCCCACATTTCTTCAGACATTCGAAGCAGGAGCGTGTCATGGGTTATACCCGCATTGTTTATGAGAATATCCAATCCGCCAAAATCGCTTATTACATCATTGATCAACTTTTCGGCCTGGGCGAAATCCGATGCATCAGAACGGTAGCCTTTCGCCTTAACGCCTTTGCTTGTGAGTTCGGCCTCGAGAGCATGTGCCTGTTCAACGCTGGATAGGTATGTAAAGGCAACACTGGCGCCATGTTCAGCATAACGAAAAGCAATAGATCTTCCAATTCCTTTTGATGCGCCCGTAACCAGAGCAATTTTTCCCTCTAATAATTTCATACCTGACCTTAAGCCCACGGAAGGCTGTATGGGTTTAGTTTATCCGTTAACATTTCAAAAATAGCCAAATCTGTCAGAATTCATCGTTCAGGCAATGTTACGGGAACGGCGTCGGTCTGGTATTATCCATCAAACATTTTGAAAGCGCGATCTTGGGTTTATCTTTGGCTCCGAATTTTAAATCAAATGCTATGTCTAAATATGACCTGATCGTGATCGGAAGTGGCCCGGGTGGATATGTTGCAGCAATACGCGCATCCCAGCTAGGTATGAAAGTGGGCGTGGTTGAAAAAGCTGAGTTGGGTGGCATCTGTCTCAATTGGGGTTGTATCCCAACAAAGGCCCTGTTGAAGAGTGCAAATGTGTTCGAATATCTTAAGCATGCCAGTGATTACGGTATTGAGGCAAAGGATTTCAAGGCTGACCTCAATGGTATGGTCAAGCGAAGTCGCGACGTTGCTGCAGGCATGAGCAAAGGCGTTCAGTTCCTTTTTAAGAAAAATAAGATTGACCAACTCTTGGGCTATGGTAGGCTTAAGAAGGGAGGCAAAGTTGAAGTGACAGATTCAGCGGGTAAAAAAACCGATTACGAAGCAACGAACATTATTGTTGCTACCGGAGGACGTTCAAGGGAATTACCCAGCATGAAGATCGACGGCAAAAAGATAATCGGTTATCGCGAAGCGATGATACTCGACAAATTACCAAAGAAATTGCTTGTCGTAGGATCAGGCGCGATCGGTGTGGAATTCGCTTACTTCTACAGCACGATTGGTGTTGAAGTGACTATTGTTGAATTCCTCCCCCGCATCGTACCGGTAGAAGATGAGGAAGTTTCAAAAGCCCTTGATAAGTCATTCAAAAAATCAGGGATGAAGATATATGTTAACTCAGAGGTAACTAAAGTCGATACGTCGGGAGCAGGTTGTGTGGCTACGGTGAAAACTGCTGACGGCGAAATAAAGATCGAAGCCGACATTGTTTTGTCGGCCGTGGGCGTTGCAACAAATCTCGAAAACATTGGTCTTGAAGAGGCCGGCGTGAAAACCGAAAAAGGCAAAGTTGTTGTCGATGATTTCTATAAAACGAATGTCGCCGGCGTGTATGCCATTGGGGATATCGTAAAGGGCCCTGCGCTTGCCCACGTAGCATCAGCTGAAGGTATTATTTGTGTTGAAAAGATAGCTGGACATAACCCTGAACCACTTAATTACAATAATATACCCGGATGTACATACTGTTCTCCTGAGATCGCTTCAGTGGGGTATACAGAAGAAGCAGCGAAAAAAGCCGGATATGAAATCAAGGTCGGTAAATTTCCCTTTTCAGCTTCAGGAAAAGCAAAAGCCGCAGGCGCAGCCGACGGTTTTGTAAAGCTGATCTTTGATGCGAAATATGGTGAATGGTTGGGCGCCCACTTCATTGGTGCTAATGTTACCGAAATGATCGCAGAGGTAGTGGTAGCCAGAAAACTTGAAACAACAGGTCACGAGATCATTAAATCCGTTCACCCTCATCCTACTATGAGTGAAGCTATCATGGAAGCAGCTGCTGCCGCGTACGGCGAGGTGATCCATTTATAAATCTTCCGGGAAGCCCGCAGGGCTAAGGTTGATCGACCTTTGCTTGTTTGTGAATGGTGAGAGGATGATAACCCTTTCTCACAACGCCTATTACAGTAAGGAACACTTTTTTGAAGTTCACCGAATGGTTCTCAGTTCACCACGTTCTTAAGTCAAAGTGAATCAATTCGTATTCACTAAAAGAATTTACAAAACCGGTTGATATGATGAATGGCCACGCTTGCAGCGGATAAGTGATTTCTTGAGCGTGGTGGGAGCAGAGGCTAATCAGGTGGGTAAGACATTATCGGATTATACCATTCTGCCTTCAAATGGCTGAAAAAATGAGAGTGCTATTTGATTTTGTTTTTCTGAAATTTGGAGCCTATCATGAACGAACTGCCCGAAATCGTCCTAAATTTTTGGAACTTCTTGTTTATCGGGCTTTCGTTTATCGGATTATTTTTTTCGGTCAAATTGATTATCGTCCCTCGCCTAAATAACCGGGCATCTAAGGCCCTTGGCCTCTATCTTCTTTTACAATCTCTCGGTTTATTTGATTCCTGCCTTTTCTGGACGAATTACATTTATCGTGTTCCTGAATTCTACTCGTCAACCCTTCTCTTCTCCCTGCTCTATGGCCCGCTGCTCGTTATTTACTTTGATGCCGTATTTGAGAATCCTAAACCTCTCATCAACTATAGTTTTCATTTTTTACCCTTCCTGATCATGCTGGGCCTCAAAATGCCCTATTATCTCAGTTCACCAGAAGTTAAGATTCTACATCCGGACCAGGCTGCTCTCTCCTATTTGATAAATGGCCAAATTGATTACGCCGAAATCATCAATATCGCCCACCTTTCAATTTACGGTTACGTTTTATTCAGGCAGATCCGGTCCCATCCGGGCATAGGATACATGCGTCCCTGGGCCAATTGGATACTGGTGTTCTTCATCTCGTTCATCGCGTTGACAATACTTTATTGGGCAATCGTCGTTGCACAGCAAAATACTTTGCTCGCCGACTATTTCATTTCTCTCTCTGCTTGTGGATCAATTGTCCTTCTCGCCTGGTTTGGTGACAGGTATGAAAAACTGAAAGAGGGTGAGCCAATAATTGACTCATTATGGCCTCGTTTAAACCATCAGCCGCAACAAAACGATCAGCCATCATCACCCAGTCTTCACCCAGGTGAAATTCTTTCAGATGATGGAGGAGATACAAAATACAAAAACTCAGGTCTGCCGACTTCCCTGGCCAAAAAACTTGCAGAGGATCTTGGATTGCTAATGTCCCGGGAACAACTCTATAAAGAGAACAACTTAAAGCTCGAGACACTTGCCGAAAAATTAAAAAGCAACCGTCACTTTGTATCACAGGTCATCAACCAATATTACAAGACTAACTTTTTTGATTTCATTAATGCAAACAGAATTGATGAAGCCAAACAGCTGTTGGTCAGTGATAGTCATGAACTGAACATAATAGAAATAGCGTATGCCGTTGGCTACAACAACAAAGTGACCTTCAATACAGTCTTTAAACGATTTACAGGGATAACTCCGTCGGAGTACAAGAAAAAATACCACCCTCAGTTTAAGGCAGACGAATAGGTTATACTTGATCGGGTTATACGAGTTACTGCCCGCCGTCTCTGAAATTTACTTGAAAATCAAGTCAAAGTAAATTCACGAGAGCGATGTTTAAATACCTGGCAATTTTAAAGTTGGTGATTGCGACAGCAGTGTCTTCTCCCGCCCAATCCACGTCCGGCCTCGCCTTCGCGCAGCAAGGCAGACTGGAAGGGAGTGTCAGCAATGAGAAAGGCGAACCAGTAGAATATGTTACTGTATTGTTGCGGCAGCCACAAGATTCGACCCTGGTAGCGGGGGCCATCACCGATGCAGCTGGTCGGTATTCGTTTGAACCGGTAGCGCCCGGAAAATATATCTTAACGCTAACGTTCGTAGGATATCATAAGCAATCAATGGCTATCGAACTACGAGATGGAGTTACCGCTAACACAATCCCAGCAGCAATTCTAAAGGAAGATGCCATGGTTCTTGGCGAAGTGATTGTCCGTGGGCAGAAACCGCTTGTGGAGCAAGACGGTGGCAAACTCATCCTTAATGTTCAGAACTCCATCATCGCGGCGGGTGGGTCTGCGGCAGAACTTTTAGAGCGATCGCCGGGCGTAAGTATAGACCAAAACAATCAGATATCGATCAACGGCAAAACGGGGGTCAGTGTCATGATCGATGGTAAACCCACCTATCTGCCGCCAGCTGAGCTCGCCACGCTGCTACGCAGCATGAATGCAAATAATGTTGCAACCATAGAAGTCACCTCCAATCCATCCGCCCGTTATGATGCCAGTGGTAACGCCGGTGTAATCAACATCAAGCTAAAAAAGAATACGCTGGAAGGGTTAAATGGTTCTATCACTGCGGGAATTGGTTACGGCCGTTATGGCAAAGCTAATGGAAGTGTCAATCTGAACTACCGCACCAAGAAATGGAATCACTTTCTCACCTATGGATATACCTTTAATAAACGGTTCACCGATTACTTCACCGACCGTGTTACGCTTCGTCCCGATAGCAACCCCGTTTACTATACGCAGCAGCTCGACAGGATCCAAAGGTTGCCCTCTCATACCTGGCAAGAAGTGTCAGAATGGCAATGGAATCCTAAAAACTCAATTGCGATCATGACATCAGGTAGTTACAATGAGCGACTCACGGACAACAATTCATTTACACAAATAAAGTCAGCACGAGGCAACGAGGCAGATTCAACTTTTACGCTGACCAACCCCCAGCGGTATCGATGGCATAACATTTCAAGCTCGATTGGATACAAGCATTTTTTTGAACGCACAGGGAGCGAATTCTCCATTGATGTTGACTACTCAAACTATGAATTTAACCTCAACGATAACTTTACGATAGAACAATTTGGGCAGCAAGACATTCCTAAAAAACAATATAATATACTGAGCGACCAACCTTCTTCATTTAATATCTATACCACGCGCATGGATTATACGCATCGCTTGAATAAACAAATCTCCCTCGAGACTGGGGTTAAGTTCAGTTACGTAAATACCGTAAACGAAATAACATTCACCAATAACCAAAACGGGCAATTTGAAACAGATTTGACAAGGTCAACCAATTTCGACTACACAGAAAAGGTTGGGGCCGGCTATGTTACGATGAAAACAAAATTGTTGGGATTTGACGCCCAGTTGGGATTGCGGGCAGAGCAGACTCACTATGATGGCTTTTCGAAACGGACACAGCTGTCCATTAAGCGGGACTATTTCAGGTTGTTTCCAAACATCAGCCTTAATCACAGCCTCCGGGAGAATTATCAATTTGGCTTTGCATATAGTTATCGGATTGACCGGCCTGCTTACAACGATTTGTACCCCTCTATCTTCTACTTCGACCCGTTCAGTAGCCAGAAGGGAAACCCTACATTGCTCCCACAGTTCACGCACAACTTCCAATTCTCACAGACTATCGCAAAGGATTTCGGCATCAATCTCGGGTACAGTACTACTTCACAATATATCGCGTTTGTCATACTGCTGAGCGAAGACAAAGTATCCGAATATGCCATCAAGGAAAATTTTGAAACGTTCCAAAACTTTTACCTCACTGTAAGCGCCCCCATAGAAATTAACAAGAATTGGACAGTCAATACCAACCTCAATTTATTTTACAATCAATTTAACACTCAGTTCCTGAATGAAGTTTATGAAGTTGGCAAATTCAGCGGCATCGGTACTATTACGCAAACCATAACACTACCGTGGGACCTGACCGGCGAAATTACGGCGGTATACAATGCCCCTAATATGTCGGGGCTTTTCAAGACTGAGGCATTAGGTTCAGTGAATGCGGGGTTGCAAAAAAAGATATTCGACAAAAAAGGCTCATTGCGTTTAAATGTTACTGATATCTTTTTAACTAACCGGCTATGGAACAGCGTGGTGTACCCAGGCCTTAATGCGCAATTCATTAACCACGCTGAAACGCGCGTCATAAGGGTCAATTTTACTTACAATATTGGCAAGACAGGAGACGCCATGCGAAAACGCAATGGACAAGACGAGGAACGGAAGAGAATTGGGGTCAACTAAGTAGGGTAGGTTGTTAAAACAGTTTTATTCATCACAGATCTATACCTGACCACCGAGTAACGGATTAACCCGCCTGCTTGCTTAGCACCTTAGAATTCAGTTCTATCTATCTGACCAGACTGCATAATTGCTGCATGCTTCTCATAGTTCTCCTCTATCTTCTTGGCCAGATCCGACTCTCCATATTTGTAGAGCACGCGTTGCAATTCGCCTAGTATCACAACATTAACTTGTAAGTCTCTTCCGAACCGACGCTGCTGGATGTAGTAGGCGGCAAGCTCATCGGAACGTTTGCTCATTGTTGTTGCAATCTCCATCGCCTTTTCCTTCTCGCCAACTTCGAACAACATGTCTACAGTCTGAGCATTGGTATAATCGTAAGGAATAGATGCGTCGGGCATTTTCGCCAGCGCGAATAATAACACTTCACGAGCCTTGGCGGAATCTCCCTGAAGAATCAGGAATTGAGCAAGCGAATTAAAACTGCTGCGATGATTGAGAATAAAGTTACGGTAATCCTGGTTGTAGTAAACTTTGGGATTGTCAACATTCCGGAACTTGAACTTCGTCAGCATGTTCTCGTAACTCACTTTGGTGTTGACCAATTCAAGTTGCGAGAACGGCCTTGGATTAAAGACAGGTAATATACGATAGGCATTGCCTTCCTGTACCACATACCGGCTAAGGTCAACATTGAATTGAGCAAGGGAGGTGTTGTTAACATATAAGGGTCTTTCCCAGTCAGCCGTAGCCAATACATCAAGCATTGCAAGATCTTTTTTCTCAAGTCCATTGCCTTTAACACGCAGCTTCATTTCTGGAACTATAAGGCTGTCCATTCCCTCTGGGATAATTCCAAGTCTTTTGACCTTCTCAACATCAATTTTGAGGATGATCTCTTTGGTAGGAAGCATATTGCGTGAACCGCCATAGCTTGGATGCAGCAGCCCCTTATTATTCGATTTAACCAAAGCGAGAAACTTGACCAGATCCATCTGCTTGATCCCCGCATCAGCATATGGCAGGTAGTCATTAAGTCCGTTTTGCTCATAATTTTCCGCTGTGAGTGTATAAGGGAACGGCTCAGAGGTGTAAGTCTTTCGCATGGTTTGTTCGATGTACCAGTCAGTGTTGTAATAACTCAATACGACTACACGAAGGTCCTGACGAACCGCTTCGACTTCCTGACTGTACCACAAAGGGAAGGTATCGTTATCACCCCCTGTAAAAAGTATTCCATTCGGCGCACATGATTGCAGATAGTTCACAGCAGAATCGACCGAAAAATAACGGTTTGAGCGGTCGTGATCATCCCATCCGGCAGACGCCATTAATACGGGCGCCGATAAACCGATCACCGTCGCAATGATGGCAGCTGTCTTCAGGTTCTTGGTTAGACGGTTAATTGCTTCAGCCATTGCAATGACAGCAAATCCGATCCACAGACAATAGGCGTAGTATGATCCGGCATAGATATAGTCACGCTCCCGGGGCTCGGTAGGTGGAGAATTCAGATAAATTACCAACGCCACACCTGTCAATACGAATAGCAGCAACACTACAACAAAGCTGCGGGAATTGTTCGAAGACTGATAGAACATACCGATCAATCCGAGAAAGAATGGTATCATATAGAAATTGTTCCTTCCTCTGTTTTCCGCGAGCACCGATGGAAGCTTCTCAAACCACCCGGTTGGAGCTAACCAGTCCGCATCCTGAATATCGCTTTCCCGACCGGCAAAATTGAAAAAGAAGTAACGCACATACATCCAGCCGATCTGGTGCTGAAACATGAACCTGATGTTATCTCCCCAGGTCGGTTTCTCCCCTTCACGAAGACCAAGATTCTCGCGATAAGTGCTTGCATGTTCACTGCTCCATACCCGCGGGAGAAAGGTCTGATCATTGGGTTGATAAATGTATTCAAACTTGTGATCCTTTACCTCGTATTTATCCTTACCCTTCTTGTAGATTGGAGCGCCTTCTTTCATGTCGACTGGCTGAGAGGTGAAGTATGGGCCGAAAAGCAAGGGCCTGCTACCATATTGCTCACGCTTGAGATAACTTACAAAGCTCATCACGTCGGAAGGATCATCCTCGTCGATCGGGGTATCGTAACCTGACCGGATAACAACAACAGCATAAGAAGAGTATCCAATCAGTATGAATGCCGTGGCTGTCAGAAACGTATTCAACACCACCCTTTGCTTTCGCTGAGAGAACATTATGCCCCAAATCAAAACACCGAGTAATATCGCTGCAAAGAAAATGACCCCGGAACCAAAAGGAAGTCCCAGGCTATTGACAAAGAATACCTCGAAGTAACTTGAAATCGTGGGCAGCCCGGGGATAATGATCTCATTGATAAAATATATTATCAGTAGGCTGATGGCCATGGCAGCAACAATTCCCCACGTGGTAGGTTTGTATTTCTTGAAATAATAAATGAGTGCGAGCGCGGGAATTGTAACAAGATTGAGCAAGTGAACGCCAATAGACAGGCCCATCATATAAAATATCAGGAGCAGCCAACGATTCGCCTTGGACTCATCATCTATTACTTCCCACTTGAGCATGGCCCAAACGACGAACGCTGTGAAAAAAGATGACATGCCGTATACCTCTGCCTCAGCAGCGGAAAACCAAGCTGACTCGGAAAATGTATAACTAAGGGCAGCAACAAGGCCAGCACCAAACAGAACCCACATTTTTTCATTGGTGAGGTCCTCATCCTTGTAGACCTTCATCAGCTTGCGGCCGAAGAGTATGGTAGACCAGAACAAGAATAGAACGGCGAAGGCACTTGCCAATACGCTGCTGAAGTTTATCCAATAGGCGACTTTCGTGACGTCACCAAATGCGAGAAAGGAGAATAGCCTTCCCAATAGAAGGAAAAAGGGAGCTCCAGGGGGATGGGGAACCTCAAGCTTGTAGGACACAGCTATAAACTCGCCACAGTCCCAATAGCTGGCAGTTTCCTCCATGGTAAGCCAATATGTGACCAGCGCTACTGCAAATATGGCCCAACCCGCTATATTATTGATTTTCTGAAAGTTCATTTAATGATGTTCTTTATCACGCTGTAAAATAAATACCTGTCCTAAACAGGCCCGAAAATAAGGAAATTTTGCTTCCCCGGAATTGAAAGCTGCAACCAGAAATCCAGTCATGGAAAGGTTAGGGAATTTCTTGCAATACGCTTTTGACAGCTTAGTCCCTAACTAGGGGGTCATTGTGAAGGCGATTCCGATTTCCCTTTACGGTTTGTACTTTCGTCAGCCAAAAACCCTGTCATTGGATCCAATACCATTCTATTCACTCATTCCGCAGCATAATCTTATCCATGATGAGGCTGTCCAGGCCCTGAAGACGGGCTTTGAGGCAAATCATTACATCATGGGCGACAGCCTTCGCCAGTTTGAGGCAGCCTATGCAAAATACCACGGATTACAATATTGTTTGGGTGTTGGAAGTGGCTATGACGCCCTTTATTTGTCACTGCGATCGTGTAACCTCGATAAGGACAGTGAAGTCATTGTCCCTGCAAATACATATATCGCGACATGGATGGCGATAAGTCATGCAGGTTGTAAACTCATTCCGGTAGAGCCTGATGCTAAAACCTTCACAATTAATATTAATCTCATTGAGGAGCGCATCTCGCCCAATGTCCGCGCAATCATGCCCGTTCATCTTTATGGACATCCGTGTGACATGACCAATATAATGGCTATCGCTAAACGACATAAACTCATCGTTATCGAAGATAATGCCCAGGGTCACGGTGCATTGTGGGAAGGAAAACTGACAGGAACTTTTGGAGACATAAATGGCACAAGCTTTTACCCAACAAAGAACCTCGGCGCGCTTGGTGATGGGGGTGCCATCACTACATCCAGTGAAACACTGATTGAAACTGTTAGACGCTTACGGAATTATGGCTTTTCACAAAAAAATATCTGTGACGAAATCGGCGTAAACTCCAGACTGGACGAACTGCAGGCTTCCGTGCTGTCTATTAAGTTAAAGCACCTTTCCAGATGGAATGACGACCGAAATAACATCGCTAGCGACTACATTAAACAGTTGACAGGAGTGGGCGATATCATTTTGCCCTATACCAGTGTGGAGGCTCGACATGCATTTCACCTTTTTATCATCAGGACTACTCGGCGTGATCAATTGAAGGAGCACCTTGTTCGGGCCGGAATTGAGACAATGATCCACTATCCGATACCTCCCCACCTGCAAAAAGCGTATGCCCATCTCGGGTTGAAGAGGGGGTCCTACCCCGTTACGGAACTGCTCGCAGATAACTCGCTTAGCCTTCCCCTTTGGCCAGGTATGACTGCGGATCAGATCTCTTATATCAGTGATTCAATCAGAGCGTTCTACGTATAAACAATAACATAGAACAATAGCCATAAAAAGAATAGGAGAATATACGAGCACGATACGATGATCCAGATATATTTCTTGTCCTTTCGGGCGTAGTGCTGGATCCCTTCGACCAGAAGAAACCAGTATACTATTTCAAAGACGTTGAGTGCGCGCAGCGGATAGGCCCAGCGTTTTTCAATCTGCGTCGAAGTCGAAAAAATGCATCAATGAAAAGGGATAAAAAGCGCTGATGTCCCGAAGTCAGGATCAGTCTCAACCATCATGAACCAGAATATCTTGAGAACCTCGGGAATAAGAAAGATATATTCAGCTCCAATAACGACACCCCAGCATTGCGCGTAGGTAACCCGGTATCCGAACATGAAGCAACCGACCCAGATTACGAAGGCGATTACAGTGAATTTCCACAGATAGACAAACGGTACGGAGAGAAATTTGAGCGTATTGAGAATTCTAAGTATGGCACCCTCCGGCCTGTCCTGAAGGAATTCAAATGCCGCGGTCTCGTTTTCGATGAGGGTTATCTTTACATACAGCAACAATAAAGTCACCAGGCACAGCAGCACAAACAGTAATCTTTTGTCGGCAGCGAAGAATGATTTAGTTTCGTGTTCCATGGACTGTGAATGTCGCGGTGAATTTATGGCATGTAAGTGCAAGTTTATGATTAAGTGTGGTTATTCCAACGAAATAAGATCGATTCAAAAGTCATGTCCTCACTGAGGAGTTGCTTATTGACTTGCTTTTTTCATCGCTTTCCGTAGTCTAACCAGTAAATGCAACAGGAAGTAACGAATAAGGATACAACGATTATTCTGCTTTCTGATCTGCACGTTCAACTGGAATGTACACAGGCACTCAATGATCTTTACAATTTTAAGTTTCCTCAGGCAGAGTATCAGTTCAAATATTTAAAGTCGCAGTTTGCATGGCATCCGCTTCCCTATTTTCTAATGGGACTCATTGAATGGTGGAAGATCATGCCGAATACCAAAGATCAATCACACGACGATATTTTTTTTGCCTATATGGACTCTACCATCATCGTTGGTGAAAAGCTATATGAAAAATTTCCGGCCTATAAGACTGAGGCGGCTTTTTTTCTTGCAGCAGCGTATGGGTTTAAAGGAAGACTATATGCGGATGAAGAACGAAAGAACTGGGGGAAGGCCGTTTCGGTGGGAAAGACTGCTATGGATTATTTGAAGCCAGCAAAGACAAAAGAAGGACTGAATCCGGAGCTTTTGTTTGGTGATGCATTGTACAACTATTTCTCAGTATGGGTGCCTGATAATTATCCGGCTCTAAGCCAGTGTTGTGGTTCTTTAGAAAGGGCGACAAAGCGCTCGGCCTGCAACAACTCAAGGAAGTTTCATACAACGCTTTTTATACCCGCACGGAAGCGATGGTATGGCTGATGCGCATTTTGAATAGTTATGAGAATGATCAGCCCCGCGCTTTTCAGATCAGTGAGTATCTGCATCAGACCTATCCTAACAATCCCTACTTCCATCGTTACTATGCCCGCATGCTTTATTCCAGGGAAAGTTTACGGAAGCTGAGCCTGTCTGTAAACGGATCATCAATTTGATAGATAGTAGTCAGGTTGGATATGAGGCGACCAGCGGCCGGTACGCGGCATTTTTCCTCGGACAGATCTATGAGGCGCGCAAACAACTTGATCAGGCAAAACAATATTATGAACTTGGATTGAATACGCAGAGCAGATCGAGGCGACGGAGTCAGGATACTATCTTTTTCTCGATGATCGCCTTAGGAGAAATTGCCGAAAAACAGGGTAACAAAGCCGAGGCCAAGCATGGTTCAAGGAAGTGAAGAAGAAGGCAGACCGTAAGGAGGAAGCATTCAAAGATGCAGAGCGTAGGTTGAAAAAGATGGAGAAGGGGGATTAAGTGCAAGTCCATGGTTAGAGGTTTGTGTTGTTTAATCGTTCTCAAACCTTGAACTTCGAATTTGAAATACAAATTCATTGGAACTCCGAGATCTCATTGTTACTCCGATTTTGCTTTTAATGGTGTATGCAATTGCCTATTTTATCAGGTCTCGTGTAACCGATTCTGTCAATCGAGTTTATTTCTTCCCGCCTTAACGGTAAAAATTTTTGGCGCCCTTGCAGTGGGGTTTATTTATCAATTTTATTATGAAGGAGGCGATACTTTCAACTATCATACTCATGGAAGCAGGCACATTTGGGAAGCGTTTATGGATTCGCCAGTGAAAGGTTTGAAGCTTTTATTAATGATGGCAAAATTATAATGATATCTATCAATATTCTTCGAAAATTGTTTTTTTTACTGATCCAAGTCTTATGCATTGTCAAAATTGCTGCTGTCTTTGATCTGTTGACTTTTTCCTCTACTCCTCCACGGCTATCCTTTTTGCCGTCTTAAGTTTTATCGGCATGTGGATGTTTTTTTTAACATTTTATGAGCAATATCCTACAGCTACACGGTGGTTGGCAATCGCTGCTTTTTTTATTCCATCTGTTTTTTTTTGGGGGTCAGGACTATTAAAGGATACGATTACATTAGGTGTCTGGGAGTGGCTACCTATCAGGTTTATAAGATATTTATATAAAAAGAAATTTAAGCAGACATCTTACTGTTACTCCTGGTCACTTTATGGGATGTATCTATTAAAATCTATATACTCTTAACTTTTTTGCCAGCTGCTATTGTTTGGGTTTTTCTTGCCAACCTTCAGATCCATCAGATCTCCGTGTTCTTAAAATAATGGTATTTCCTTTTGTATGTTCAGCTTGCATCATTGGTTACTTTGCTATGGTGAAGGCCGGAGAAGATAATGAAAAATATTCCGCTCAATAATTTGGCAAAGACTGCCCAAATTACAGCTTATGATATCCGATATTATACCGGACGCGATGCCGGATCAGGATATTCACTGGGCGAATTGGATGGAACTTTGGCTCGATGGTCAACCTTGCACCTCAAGCTATCAATGTTTCATTGTTCCGGCCCTATTTATGGGAAGTTAAAAATCCCCTGATGCTTTTATCAGCATTGGAAAGTATATCTGTATTATGTTCTTGTATTTATATTATTGTAAAAAAAATTAAGAATATTAGCGCTATTGCACAATCCCAATGTGTTTTTCGCATTTATCTTTTCTATTTCCTTTGCTTTTGCCGTTGGTGTTTCCACTTTTAATTTTGGAACACTGGTGCGATATAAAATTCCATTACTTCCATTTTTTCTTATTGCCCTTATTTTGATTTTATGATCATTCAAAAAGCGATAAAAATTGGAGGAATTCGAAAGCACAGAATAATTTTCAATGACTTTTTCTGCCGTTTTTACCCATCGTTTTCCGAAGCTTGGGTTTTCTATGAGGTTTCTTAGCGCTTTCCCATTCTTCAGGAGTACGCATAGAAATCCATTTATACCATTATCAATAATTTTTGAATTTACGCCTACCGGTGAGGCGACAGCCGGATTCAAGGCCATGTATTGAAGGGCTTTAAAACCACATTTTCCCTTTGCCCATTCATCATCGGGTAAGGGCATGATTCCAATATCGAATTGATAAAGATCTTGAATTTCAGTTTCCGTATTCCAAGAACTATATAGTTACAGAGACATTTAATTGCAGATGCTGGTCTTGATCTGCAATAACCATGAACTCAACAATTGGGAATTCAGTTCAGATTTTTTGTAGAACGGCTTCTATTTCCTGTAAATATTTTAATGTGGAATGAGAACCAGTCCAGCCAATTATAATTTATTTTTATCGAGTCTGGACATTTAAATAGTGCAGGATTGTGCAGATTGATCTGGTATCAATGGTGGTGGGATTATAAACTACATTTTGTTATAATGTACTTCGCATAGCTACACAGGTATTCATTACCACAACTTACCTTATATGACCATTTGCAAATGAAGCTACTTTGCTTCTCCACATTTCAGAATCCTCATAAACCCATGATTCTTTTTACCGTCTGTCAGCCATATCGCATCATCAAAATCATATATAATCTTTTTTCTTAAAATTTTTGCATAGTATCCATTCAAAAACCGGGGGCCCGAGTGGCGTCACTTCGCGGTGAATAAAAACAAAATCATACATCGGAGATTTAAAAAGAACTATAAGCCGTTTGGCAAACCCTGGTACAAGTGCAATTATTTTCCGAAGCATTTGTCCTGTGTAAAAAATATCTTCCAGTTATCGGAATTCAAAAAGCTTTGGACCGTATAGAAGTCCCTGTTTCTCAAGCAAGTGAAAATATTGTTCAAACCGAAAACGTTGGGAAGGTGATTCATGTAAGGGATAGGGAACAAGAAACAATATTTTTTTTGCATCGAATTCAATTTGCAAGTATAAATTTCTTTTTCAATCCTTTAATCGGCTTACGGCTGATAAATTAAAATTGCCATGATGGGCAAATCGTAATAACTTAGCAAACAAATGAACCGATCTTGTTATTTCTAGGCCCAAGCGGACTACGCCGAATGAAGGAACAGGAAGAATATATCGTAGATGCTGACAAGCGAAAACTGTTCGATTGGCAGGAAATCTGGCACTATAAAGAGCTTTTTTATTTTTTTACGTGGCGTGATATAAAAATCAAGTATAAGCAAACTGCACTTGGATTTTTATGGGCGATCCTTCAGCCGTTGCTTATGATGATCATTTTTACTTTATTCTTTGGACGCGCGCTGAATGTACCTTCACAAAATCTACCCTATCCTGTTTTCGTATTTTCAGGTCTTTTGCTTTGGAATACTTTTTCTTCCGGATTGACCAATTCGGCAAATAGCATGGTGAATAATGCCCAGATCATTAAGAAGATTTATTTCCCCCGGTTGTTATTCCGGTATCATCTATTTTTGTCGCCCTTTTTGATTTTTTGATGGCATTTTTGCTGTTTGTTCCGCTGTTGATTTTTTACAAGCAACCCGTGTCCTTAATGCCATTTGGAGTTGGCCCTTGGCATTAGTGATTAGTCTGTGGCCACGATGGGGCCCGGAGCCTTACTGGCAGCATTGAATGTAAAATATCGCGACTTTCGATATGTCATTCCTTTTCTTGTTCAAGTTTTGTTTTTTTTAACAACCATAATTTATCCTATGTCTCAATTTTAAAGTATCCGGTACTTCAATATGTTATTGTTATGTCACCTATGTATGCAGCAATTGAACTTTTTCGATATCCCTTAATAGGTGCAGGACTCATACATCACTTTTATATTAATCAGTTTATGTTACAAGATGTGGTGTTATTGTTTATGGACTTATTTATTTTAAAAGAACAGAAGATTTTTTTGCCGACTTCGCCTAACACAAAATGAAACCAATTTTAGAAGTACATCATTTAGCAAAAAATATCAGAATCAGCCATCTTTCAGGAGGCTATCTGAGTTTACGTGAACGATACTGAGTGCTTTCGTTTTAATAAGACGGAAGTGGAAGATTTTTGGGCAGTTAATGATGTTTCGTTTGAAGTTCAGCCGGTGAGTCCATTGGAATTATTGGGACGAAATGGCGCGGGCAAATCCACGCTGTTGAAAATACTCTCCAAAATAACACCCCGCAAAAGGTAAAATTATTACACGCGGACGAATGGCAAGCTTATTGGAAGTTGGTACTGGATTTCATCCTGAACTTACAGGTCGTGAAAATATTTTTTTTAATGGCTCGCTCTTGGGAATGAAACGCAAAGAAATTCGAAGCCAAATTTGACGAAATTATTGATTTTTCGGGGTAGAAAAATTTTTGGATACACCCTTAAAGCATTACTCAAGTGGTATGCAATTACGCCTAGCTTTTTCGGTTGCTGCTTTTCTTGAACCCGAAATACTTGTCATTGATGAAGTGCTGGCTGTTGGTGATGCTGAGTTTCAAAAAAAATGCTTGGGGAAAATGGAAGATGTAAGTAAAAGTGGAAGAACGATTTTGTTTGTAAGTCATAATATGCAAGCTCTTCCTTCCTTGAAGACGGAGATTTGAGTGGAAAATGATATGGTAAGATAGATAGACATCGATAATACATTTGCAACTTAGGTAAAAGTTAAATTCTTTTGAAGAATTTAAAATCACACACCTAAGAAATCAAGAACAAGATTTCAGACCAATTATAATATTTCTATCAGGATAACAAGGATTTCGCGAACATTGATAATGGGAAAGAACTGAAAATAGAAGTACATTATGATCTTTTTAACAACCTCAATCGATTCAGGGTGTTTCTCGATGTGTGTGATCATCTGGGTACTGTCGTCTTCAGAACATTCCATGACGAAGATGATTCAGAGAAACTTAATTTGAGAGCGGCAAATATGTTTCCAGGCTTATATTTCCTGCGAACTTTCTTGCACCGATTTCTTATGATTTCAAATTTCTTTTCGGCATTCATAATGTTCGGATGATGGAACCAGAGGAAGGAATTTCGATAAGGGTTAACGTTGAACACACTGGTCTTTATAACCTAGCTTATAACGGACAATATACGGTCGGAATGATTTGCCCCGTAATGAATGGGAGATAAAAAACGAATTAAACTTGAAGATACCTATTTATAGTCAGCATGGAGAAGATTTCCTTATCAACAAAATATTCAAGGAAAGGTGATGGCTGTTTTGTCGAAATAGGATGCCTCGACGGAATTGAATACAGCAACACTTATTTTTTTGAAAAGATAGGATGGAATGGTGTCTGTATTGAAGCTCATAATGATTTTATCGATGACCTAAGGAATAGACCCAATTCAACAGTAGTCCACTGCGCAGTGGGAGAGGACAATAGAAAAATGTCACTTTTTATGCGAACAAAGCTGGCAGCCTTTCTACGCTGGATAAAAATGAAGAGGAAAGATGGAAGAAAAACTATTCAGATGATTTCCATGGATTTGAAGAGCAAAATGTGCCGATGAGAACATTAACTTCAATCTTTGACGAATTAAATTAAAAACAATCGATTTTGTTTCACTGGATATTGAAGGCTATGAAGTTAAGCGCTCACGGATTAGATTTCTCCAAATATAGACCGAAGGTTTTTATCATTGAATATAAAGATGAAGTTCATAAAAGCCAACTGGAAGAAATCCTGTTAAAGCACGCAGTATCATTTTATTTCTCACGTGGGATGTAACCTGTTTTATAGTCTGGATATTGCCGACGAGAAAATTGTAAATGGAAATCATGGCACTGTTCGTCTTATAAAGTCGATCAAAATGGAGTTGAGCATGACCAGTGAGATCAGGCTCACTAAACCCTCTGGATAATGAAAATTAAATCCTTGCTAAGGAAAAATTGTTAGGTACATCTGGGATTATTATAGACGAATAAATAAGTAGTCTGAATGACTAACCTGGTTAATTGATGAGTGAACAAGAGCCTCATTATTAATTGCACAATTTGTAACGCTTCCAATGTCGATGAGATGGTTTCTCTTTCGGATAATGTCAAGATCATGATTTGCGCGAATTGTGAAAACGCCTTTACTTATCCCAAACCAAAACTACCAGATTATTCATCCGAAGATTTTCAGGCCGGGAAAGGTGAAACCGAAACTTAACTTCTCTTGAGGAACTTCCCGAGGAGATCAAAGGAGTTATGCGCTTCAATTAACAATGATTGAAAAAAATCTTCCCAAGGGATCGGCTGTTTTGGAAATTGGAGGTGGCGAAGGAATTTTTTTGGAAATGCTTAAAAAAACGGGTATGAAGTCGAATTGATTGAGCCTAGTTTAAGCGCTTCTCAACGGGCAAGAAAACGGGATTGAATGTTGAAAATGATTATTTCCAAAACCGGCTTTGACAGGAAGTATTCTCTCATTTGTATGGCGCATGTATTGGAGCATATTGATGACCCGCTTAATACTATCAATAAAATAAAAACTTTGCTGGCGCCCCGCGGGTTTATCTTCTCACACAGACCAATTTTAAAGGATTTATGCCTGCTTTTTTAAAGAACAATTGGTATGCCTGGGTGCCAGATCAGCATTTTACTCATTTTTCGTTGGCGGGATTAAAATATTTGGCAAAAAAATCACTGCTATCAGTTTCGGAATATAAGTATTCAAGATTGGTTCATGGCCCTTCTATTTATCATCAAACCCTCAAATATATTCCCTTCCTTCAGGATCAGATCCATATTCTTCTGCAATTGAAATAGTATGCGAAACCTTTACTATAAACTACAAGCCAGAATTAATTCTTACAAGAAAATTCCACTACCTGTTACTGAGCTCTATCAGAAGATTAAACGATATCTGCCAGTGAATCCGTTCATTTTAGAAGCGGGTGCTCATATGGGTTTCGATACGTATGGCTTGGCGCAAATTTGGCCAAAGGGTATCGTATGTGCGTTTGAGCCGGTACCGGACGTGTACGATAGTTTGGTAGAGCGAGTGAAGGGTTTAAAAAATGTAAAAACATATAATCTGGCGCTTGGAAGGAATAATGGAAATGTTGACATGTATGTAAGTGGTGGTAATTCCACGGCTTCCAGTTCCATACTAAAACCCACTGCTCACTTGGACGTGTTCCCGTCTGTGACATTTGAAAATGGATCGTGGTTCCGGTGAAAAAATTGAGCGATTGGGCAGCAAAAGAGCAGATAAGCAGGTTAGATTTACTGTGGCTGGATATGCAGGGATACGAGGTATACGCCCTCGAGGGTGCGGGTAATTTACTGGAAGAAGTATCAGTGATCTATACCGAACTATGTAAGAACGAGCTCTATTCTGGTTTAATCACTGAGGATTCTTACATTGAATTTCTTGCAGGATTAGGCTTTGAGCTAATTGAAATTAAAGGGAATGGTGAGGTCAGTGAAGGGATCTTCCTTAATCGGGCAGCACTTCAGAAGGTGAGAAAGCCGTAATGGACTGGCAGCCATAAGGCATCAGGAATCAATAGATAGTCAGCCATGCTTGGATTCTCTAAAAGACAAGTGTTTGAAGGAAAGGAGTTTAAAAGAGAGCTCCCTGTTAATCTTTCCGAAGAAAACAGCAATCATTTTAAAGTTAATCTGAAGTATCGATGTCCGGACTTGTTTATATATTACTTTAGAAGTGTTTATTTTCTACCGGACAATACCTTATTTCTTTATAGGATCTGGCCACTAGCGATCAGCTTTCCTTTTTATAAGAAAAGAATCCGGCACCATAGCATAAAAGGCATATTTGATATTCAGCGATCATGGAGGGGTCTCATGATGGAGAAGGTCCATAGGCCATACTTAATCATACATGATCCCTGGACTTTGAACTACTATCATTGGATGACCCAGGCTTTGCCCCGGCTATTGATGGTCTTAAAAAACGGAATATCTTTTATTCTTTTGTTGCCAAAGACACACAGCACAGAATTCCACGTCAAAAGTCTGGGGATTCTGGGAATTCATGATTGGGCAAGCTTTGAGGTCGACGCAACATATTTTAAAGTATTCAACCTGATTTATCCTTCTCACGACATACAGATCGGGGATTATAACGATGATCTAATGATAGAATTGTCTTCGGCTCTTCAGAAAGAATTACCGGCAAAAGAGAAGGCAACTATTTATTCGTTCACCGAAACTCAAAAGGCGCGCGCAAGATCGTTAATGAAGACGAGGTGTTAGCGACTTTTGAATCCTGGGGATTTAAGATAATTAGCTTTGAAGAATTGAAGTTTGAAGCCCATAGACTATTGCTGGTGAGGCTTCCATACTGGCCGGAGTGCACGGAGCTGGCCTTACAAATATGTTTTTTATGAAGAAAGGACTCAAAGGTATTGGAGCTGACCAGTGTTCTCAATGGAGAGCAATACTATTACTATACATTGAGCAATGCGTTGGGACATGATTATTATTATCAGCAGTGCAAGGCAGAGGTGGAAG
>CAWJTP010000012.1:0-13005 GCA_963845845.1 uncultured Cytophagales bacterium | reverse complement strand
TTCAGGTTGCGGTCAAATGTTTCGCTCCACAAATGAGCGCCATCGCTCGCTTTGATCAATTGTGCCGTGATCCGGACTTTGTCCTGAGATTTGCGAACACTTCCTTCCAACAGGTAGGCTACTTCTAATTGATCGCCAATGGACCGGATGTCTTCATTTTTACCTTTAAAAGAGAACGCTGATGTGCGTGAGATGACTTTAAGATCTGGAATTTTAGCGAGCACGTTTAGCAGCTCTTCGCTCAGGCCGTCACTGAAATATTCCTGATCCTTGCCCTCACTCATATCAGCAAACGGGAGTACGGCAATGGAGCGCTCAATTTCTTCTTCCGAGGTTGATTGAGCGAAACTTGCATTATTTTTTATAAGATACATCACGCCCGCACCAGCCAGACACAATAGAATAAGGACTAAGAGCGAGATAATTACTTTCTTCCCTGAGCCGGACGTTTGACTTTTAATGATTGGGGTCGCCGTTCTTGATATATCAGCCTTTGCTTTTGGCTGCTTCAATGCTGTGATGATCTCACGCACTGACATAGCGAGCTTGTTAATCTGGTCACGATAAAGGGTATGATGCTGGTTGTCCTTGCGCTCGTCTGCATTGGTCAGGGGACGGCTCACTCCTGTTGACTTAAAAATAAAATCAACCGGTCTAATGACACTGCCTGTTTCCTTTTCAAAAAGTTTTAAATCGTCGCTGTCTACATCGTGAATTCTAACGGGAAGAATTCGACTGGAAACATTCCCATTGCTTAATTTGACTTTTAGTCCGAAGGAATCATTTAAAGTAAAATCGCGGAAGCCAAGAAGCTCTTTTTTCCAGGCAAAACTATTAGGGTCACAATATGTCCTTGAAACGATGGGTATGAAAACCAGACACTCGATTTTGTGCTTCAATGAATCGTCTACGTCGTGTGTGTCATGTAAACCGTCGTGTGCATTTTCGTCGAAGTAGATAGTGACATCCTCTTTAAATGTTGATTCAAGTTCCCGCTTTAGATTTTCCACGAAAGCAGTCACCCAACCATCGTATTTGTTGTCCTTGTGACGGTAACTTATGAAGATGTCATATTCGTAATCTTGAATCAAAGACGACATAGCAAGGACAGGTATTAGGTGTTGGGCATGGGGCCCAGTGTCCAAGATAGGAAGAATGTAGGGATGTATTAGCCTACTCGTTAATTTTTAGCCAGGAAAGGCGATGTCGGAGGGCTTGCGCCAGTTGGGGCAACTGGATTGATCTAAATTTTTGGTTCAATTAATTATGCGAGACAACGATTGGAATCAAATTGAATGATAACGAATGAAGCCTGCAATTTTTTAATTGCAGGCTTCATTGATCCAGGAGGTTAATTAAAAATTGATTTTGCAGTTGGCTCTGCACCTAAACCAATCAGGAAGGACAGTTTATCATTTGGTAAAAATGCTTCCATCTTTTGTTTTAGAATTCCTTTTTCCTCTTCTGTTATCAACTTATCTGCCCACAGTGGCTTCAGACTTTCCTTATATGTTTCAAGATACCGTTGCTGCCAGGCGAAAAGCTCTTTACCCCCTGGAAGTCCATGACCTGGATAAAACATAGAAACATCATTTAATTTTTCTTTCAACTCCTGAAGGTGATCCATCCATTCTTTAAAGTGTCCATCGCTTAGATAAGCATGTACTTTATACAAAACGATATCTCCCAGAAATACATTCTTTGTTGAACCGGTTTGCATTACCCAATAAGAGTCGCTGTGCGATTCTCCCGGTCCAAGATCGTTCATTGAAAATGTGGTAGTTTCAAATGTGAGTGATTCTCCGTTTTTAATTAGTTTGTTCGGAAAGGTTCGTGATGCGGGCCACTCGTCACCGAACATTCCTTTCCATTGTTTTTCCTTCTCCTGATCGTATTGTTTGATCACGTTGAGTACGTCCTGCGAACTGTAGATTGATACCGAGAGTCCTTTTGTGATTTCGGTTAACCCATTGTAATGATCAGGATGGCCATGCGTAAGTAACACAGCATAGACTGGTTTCCCAATGTCATTGATCAGGCTACGTACTTCTTTTCCGGATGACACAGATAAGGTGGCGTCTACAACGACAACACCTTTGTCCAATTCAATGATATACGCGTTGGCGTAGATGCCCGACCCATTTGAACGGTAGGAATGGACAATGGGAAAGGCGAGGCTATTCATGACTATCAGGACCGACAGAAATGCGACGATGATTAGTTTTTTCTTCATATTTATTATGATTTTAATTTAAAGGAATGATACTGCTGATGGGAAAGCAATAACTGTCAATGTTGACAGTAACTATCATAATGGACTGAAATGGTGAGTACCAGGGGGAAAGTTTTTAAAAATATTTTATGATCATTAATGATGAGGAGCAAAGCTTTGAACACCGTGGTAAAGTGTATCACTGCGCGATGGATATCACAATGGACTACATTGGCGGAAAGTGGAGATCAGTGGTATTGTGGTATCTGCTGAAAGGACGAAAGCGATTTAGTGAGTTGAAAGCAGTGATCCCTGACATCACGGAGAAGATGCTGTCCATTCAACTGAAAAAATTGGAGAAAGACGGGCTGATTGAACGAACGGCATTTGCCGAAGTACCCCCAAGAGTAGAGTATGATCTTACTACTTCCGGAAAGACGCTCATACCACTATTAAATGAAATTGCTTCCTGGGGTAGAGATAAAGGTTTTAATGAGGGAAGGATTGTAAGGAAATAGAGAATACGAGAATTCACTTAAGTCCATTAGTCTAATGTTGTTGTTAAAACCTAAGTCGTATAATGTGGTTACTGGCCCGATGTGCCTATTCTCAAGGTAGCTACACTAGAAAATAAGACACAAACCATTGATAGGATCAAAATGTCATTATTCCGCAACCTGATCCTGCTTCCCGCCGTTAATCCATTAGTTATAATTTTGTATATTAACCACAAATAATACAAAAATGAGCAGGGTCATTGGAGAATTGGAGGAACTCATCCTGCTCGCAGTCTGCATCCTGGATGGCGACGGATATGGAATTTCTGTAAAAAAGGAAGTGGAGCGCCACACCGGCCGTTCTATATTATTAGGTGCCGTGCACATTACCCTCTACCGCCTTCAGGACAAGGGCTTCCTCGAATCACAGCTTGGCGGCAGCTCTGAAAAGAGAGGCGACCGGCGGAAGCGACTCTTCCGGATCACCAAAAAAGGAATGGAACAACTGCGGACTTCGCAGGAAGTACGGCAAAAAATGTGGGGCCTGATCCCGCAACTCAACGCTGGGTCATGAGCAAGTCCCAAAAATCGTTCGCACGCAGGTTGGCCGGCAGCACTTATTCAACGCTGGGTTGGACGCGCATATATTGAAGAGTTCCTGGGCGACCTCGATGAAATGTATGAAGATCGCCTGGCAGCAAGAGGAAAATTCATCGCCGAAGGAATGTATTGGGTCGATACGATCCATCTCATCTTCGGCTTCTCGTCAACAGTAAAAAAACAAAATCACTCTATGTTTATCGGCAACATGATCAAGATCGCCTGGCGCAGCGCCGTGCGTCACAAGCAATTCACCATTCTCAACCTGCTCGGCCTCACGCTAGGCATCGCCACTTGCCTGGCGATCGGATTGTATGTTTATGAGGAGAGTACCTACGATACTTTTCATGCCAACGGAGACCGGATCTACCGTATCAATCAACCCATGATCTGGGGCGACTGGAACGAACAGTTTCGCACGACTGGCCCTGGCATCACCGAGGCCATCAGGACAGACATACCGGACTTCGAACAGGTGACAAGAATTTTCTATGTCGGCGAACAGTTGATGCGCGTGACCATTGACGATGAGGCTACCCACTTCAATGAATCGAAATACTATGTTGCAGAAGACAATTTCTTCAAGGTGTTTTCATTCCCGTTCCTCAAGGGCGATCCAAATACGGCGTTGAAGGAGGCCAACAGCATGGTGATCACCGCTTCGACAGCCAAACGCTACTTCGGAGACGCGGACCCGATGGGTAAATTGATTGAAGCCAAGTCCACAACCGGTACTTACACACCCTTCACCATCACCGGGGTGCTCGCCGACATCCCGACGCAATCACACTTGCAATTCGATATGCTCGGTTCACTCTCTTCCGTCACGGAATTCAAGGACAGCCGGTGGACGTGGATATGGACCATTTTTGGTACCTATGGTATGGTCAGGGAAGGAACGGATGTGGCAGCGCTGACAAAAAAACTTCAGGCACTTCCTCCCAAGTGGGCGGGACGAACTACTCAGGGAGTCTTCAATCAAACATTCGAACAATTCACGAAGGGCCAGCCATGGACACTTTATCTCCAACCCTTGCGAGACATCTACCTTGCGAAGTCGCCGGGTTTCAACCGGTTTGGTCCATCGGGGAATCCCGAGTTCGTGATGATCTTCGGGGCTATCGGCGTACTCGTCCTTGTGCTGTCGTCCATTAATTTCATGAACCTTTCGACCGCGCGATCGAGCAACAGGGCCAAAGAAGTTGGCGTGAGAAAAGTGCTTGGCTCAGAAAAAAATACACTTGTCCGGCAGTTTATTATCGAATCAGTTTTGTTTGTGGCGGTGGGCACCGTGGCGGCGCTCATTCTCGTCCAGCTTTCGCTGAATGCTTTTAATACCGTTGCCGAAAAACAATTATCCCTCCTGCCTCATCTTACCAATCCATACTTTTTCGGGACCCTCGCAGCTTTCATACTTATCGTCGGACTTGCCGCCGGAAGCTATCCTGCGTTGTACCTGTCGGCGTTCAAGCCTGCAGAAACCCTGAAAGGAAAATTGAGGGCTGGATTCAAAGGCACTGGCATCCGGAACGGCCTGGTGGTGTTTCAGTTCACGGTCTCTATCGCCCTCATCATTTGCACGTTCTTCGTTCAGAAACAATTGTCCTACACGCGCACGATAGACGTTGGTATCAGCAAAGACCATGTGCTCCAGATTTACAACATGCATCAACTGGGTAAAGGCGCTGACGTGTTGAAGGCCAGGCTCCAAACCAATTCCGTCTTCACTGTCGTCGCCAAATCGGGCTTCCTTCCACCCAATGTCTGGGCGAGCGACCGTTACCGCGCAGAAGGACCGGATCAACCTGTCGTCGACATCCACTACATGCGCTGTGATGAAAATTACCTTCCGTTACTCCAGGCGGAATTCATCACCGGCCGGAACTTTGACCCCGCGAACGGCGCGGACAAATACAATATCATCATCAACGAAGAAGCTGCGAAGATCCTGGGCTATGGATCGAAAGAAACGTGGGGAGATAACTCTCCTTTAGGAAAGTTCGTTGTCCAGTCATTCGGATCCGAAGAGAAACTCCAGATCATTGGTGTAGTCAAAGACTTTAACTTCAACAGTGTCAAGCAAAGGATCGGGCCCTTGCTTATTATGCATAATGACAATGACAAGCACTGGAGTTACAGGGCGGGCTTTCCCTCCTACCTATCGATGCGACTCAACCCCGCCTCGGTCCAAAACGGAGACGAACTCCAGGGTATCATCGATGGTGTCAAGGCAGAGGTTGCCAAGATCGATCCCTCCGTCACGTTCCAGTACAGTTTCATGGATGAAGAATTCGACAACACTTTCCATGAAGAAAGGAAGATGAGTGTCATCCTGAATCTGTTTACCATTCTGGCGATTGTCATTGCCTGCCTGGGATTGTTTGGACTGGCTGCATTCTCCGCCGACCAGCGCAAGAAAGAGCTGGGCATCAGGAAACTGCATGGAGCCAGCGTTCATCAGCTTGGTCTTCCTGTTCTCTTCGGAATTCACCAAGCTGGTCGCACTGAGTATTGTGATAGCCACACCAATAGCCTATCTGATGACGGACTACTGGCTCAGCAACTTTGCTTACAGGACACCCATTGATATTTGGGTATTCATTGCGGCAGGACTGACTGCCATGTCGATCGCGGCCTTCACGGTTGGATTCCAGTCATTTTCCGCGGCTAACGCCAATCCAGTGGAGGTGCTGAAGAATGAGTAATTGAAGTGATCTGGTGAATTCATAGTTCAGCCCCGATAGTCCCGATAGCTATCGGGATCGGGTCATTCTGAGCGAAGGCTACGCACCGGATTCGCAATAGCTGCCTTGATGGCCTGGTAACTAACCGTCAGCAGCGTAATGATCTGCGAACCGATCGCGGCAGCTGAGAAAATATACCACGACAAATCTGTCCGGTAGCTGTAATTCTGCAACCGGCCGTTCATGAAATACCATGCGACGGGAATAGCGATCGCGGACGAAATCAGGACAAGCACAACGAAATCCTTTGAGAGCATTTGTGTGCTATGGCCCTAAGTCTAAAGGGACTTTACCAGGTGTGGGATACCTACCTTAACACCAACAATCGTGATCTCTCATTTGTAAACGTCACCGTCAGAGAGTGCAAGGCCCTCGTGCAGGCAATGTACAACAACCGCTTGTCGAGATCAGTTTGATACTGATCGGCTGAAACAAACGGTACAAGTACTTCGTCAAACTCAAGCCCTTTTGCCAACGGCACGGTGGTGATTACCACGCCCCGCCTGAATAATGTACTCTCTTCGGTAAGAAGAAATACGTCTGGCCCATGAAGCAATGCGCTCATGGCTTTCGCCTGTTGTGGCGTTTTGCAAATGATGGCCAGTGACTGATGCCCGGAACTTCTGAAACGGGTGACCGTCTGCTTTATTTCTTCCTCTTCGTCGATGGATCGCTGAAAGCCTTTTACTTCCGGTTCAGGGCCGTGTCTCTCTACCGCCACCAGATCAGGATTGGCGATGATACCTTGTGTAAAGCGTGTGATCTCATAAGTGGAACGGTAGCTTCGGAAAAGCTTTACGACATCAGCCTGGGGAAAAACCTGATTAATTTCCTCAGCCGTCGACGCGCTGTGAGGATTGACGGCCTGACTTGCGTCGCCGAGGATCGTCTTCTTACAATGAAAAAGTCTGGCTAATACGGCATACTGGATGGGAGTGTAGTCTTGCATTTCGTCAACTACCAGGTGCTTGACGTGTTGGTACAGCTGCATTCCCTCCAGGCGAATTTTGCAATAGATCAATGGAAACACATCGGTGTATTCCAATTCGTTGTTATCCATCCTGAACAGGTCCTTTCGCCCCAACCAATCATAAAATTTAATGTAAACGTCGAGGAGGTTGACGTTTCCCATTGCTCCAGTCAAGGATTTGTATATCTGTGATTTTTCCTCTCCCGACAGTTTTCTCTTCACGGAAGATCTCACGTGCAGTTCCACCTCTTTAATAACCATCGGCAGCCGGCTCAACAAAGGGATGCGATGAAGGGATTTGAATTGCTCCCGGATAAAGGCGGCTGGCACGCGTGTCCGGCCGGCGACAACGTCTGGAGCCTCTAACAAATGATTTTCCAGGTGTACGAAATATCGATTGAGTTGACCTACCAGTTCGGGGGACGACTTGAACTGTACGCGTTCGATAAATGCCTTCCGAGCTCGATCCCGATAGTCCCGATAGCTATCGGGATTGGGACCATCGGGACTATCGATGATGGAGAAAACCTGCGCGAGGAAGGTGTGAAATTTGAATTTGTATTCGAGCAGGTCGTTGGCGAACTCTTCCATGCCCAATTCTGGTATCTGCGATTCGCCCAGCTCGGGCAGCACATTGGAAATGTAGTCGGCAAATACTTTGTTGGGAGATATGATGAGGATATCTCCGGAGGACATCGTGTCTTTGAAACGGTAGAGCAGGAACGCAATGCGGTGAATAGCAATGGACGTCTTGCCGGAGCCGGCCACGCCTTGAATGATCAACACGGGCGAAGATTCATTTCGGATAATGGCATTTTGATCGCGTTGGATAGTCGCGACGATATTCTTCATTTTGTCATCCGAGGATTGACTCAATTCTTTTTGCAAGACATCATCCTGGATGTTGATGTCGTTCTCGATCATATATTCCATCTTTCCATGCCGGATCCGGTATTGTCGCCGTAATCCGATCAATCCCTTTACAGTGCCGGCGGCAGTCTCATACCAAGCCTCGCCCAGCTCAAAATCATAGAACATAGAGGAGACCGGTGCCCGCCAGTCATAAATGAGGTACTTGCCTTTCTTTCCGTCGGCGAAAGAGTGCACGCCAATATAAATCGGAAGGAGCTCGCTGCCCCCAACATGAGTGGGAGTGAAATCGATTCTTCCGAAATAAGGGGATTCCAGCAGTTTCCTCATCCGTTTCTTGGCGGCAACGGTCGACTCACCTTCAGATGCCATCCGCTTGAAGGATTGACCTGCCGACACCCGGTCTGCGTCATCCATGCCGGAGCGCTGGTCATACAGGTATTCCTCGTTTTGTTTAAAGGCCTTCGTGAATTGTTTCGCCGCCTGGTCGGCATGGTGGAGTGCCCACTCCAGCTTTTGGAGAATTTGTTCCAGGTATGCTCTTTCGTCTTGTTCTGTCGGGTTGAATACTTCCATTCGGTTCTTGTTGGACCGCAAATGTATTTATGATTTTTTGGCCCCCGTCATCTCAGAAACTTTTTTTGAAATAAAGCCAGGAGCCGGCACGTTGTGAGCGCTGGTTGCGTTATCCGGTAACTGTCTCACGATTCCAGAGCTGCCGCTTTGCGCTGCCGAAGCGATTACGCTAAGAAATCAAAGAAATTCTGTCCGCTTCGCTTGCCAGCGCAGGCCCGTCATTGTGACTACAAGTAATTTTTTCGCGGGATGGTTGTAATGCTGCAATTTATTTGAAATGCTTTTCCAGGAAATCAAATATGTATTCTGAATGTCTAGCGGCGGCTGCATGAGACCCTTCCAGGGCGATGTGCTCAACATTATACTTGAAATGGTTTGACTTCAGCCTCTCTACCATCTGATTGCACATCAATGTGGAAGGCCAGGCTTCGTCGCTCTTAGCTGACAAAAGCAGGATCGGGCCATTGATCCTTTCGACCGGAATGGCAGCTTGACTTAGGGCATGTTCATCTTCCAGCTTTATACTGAGCTCATTAAAAAAACCACCGCCGTCGGAGGTATTGGCGCTCGATAGATAAGGTATTTCTTTATCAAAAAATGACCAGGAAGATGTTGCGCCCCATCCAAATCTCGTCGGCAGCGTGACACTGGAGGGTGCGATAGCGATGACCGCACGATAGTCTTTATATCTGCTCGCCAGATTCAGAACTAATTCTCCACCTCTGGATCCACCATACAACGCGACTTTATTTTTGTCTATGCGGGAATGCTTGCTAATGATGCTGGCGATGGAATCGTGAATAGCATTGAGTGAAATCCGATCAAGGGAAGCCGGTGTGGCCTTCGTCCCAAAATACCCTACGGCCAGAAAGGCATATCCTCGTTCAAGAAATTTTTTCCTTTCCTCTTTCAAATGA
The DNA here is from genome assembly GCA_963845845.1 of uncultured Cytophagales bacterium. Taxonomy (GTDB): domain Bacteria; phylum Bacteroidota; class Bacteroidia; order Cytophagales; family Cyclobacteriaceae; genus Chryseolinea. The sequence goes on along the minus strand of CAWJTP010000012.1, from coordinate 3,619 downwards.
TCACTGGCTAAGGCATTGCCTCCCTCACTCCCTCCAAAAGCAACAATTAACGGCTGGTTTTGGGATTCGGCCAGAAATAGTTTTAGCTCGACATGCCCATGGTTTCGGGGCAATGAAAAAATATACCAATACGTGAATCCAAAACTCAACACACAAATAGCGACGACGGAAATATATCTGAACTGCGTCAACGATTACGGTTTCTCAGGATTTGTCTATCGCATTGGCTACACGATTGGCAGAACGGGTACAGGCTTCCGTTCCCCAATTCAGGTTATCGGCATAGGCGCCGGCAAAATGAATACGGCCGTGTGGCTTCATCAGCGTTGGCCAGAATTTATGGAGCTCTCCGATAGGGAATGGAAGTCTTTCGCAGGTAGGAGAAAAAGTTTCTTTCGTCCAGTCTCTGCTGATAGCAAGCTCGATCGTGTCTTTTTTACTGCCTGGATATACATCGCGGAAAGCAGCCAGTGCTCGTTGAGGTGAAATCCCTCCCGGTCCTGTACCCAATACAATAACCCGGTGTGTATCCACCTCATCCGCGCACTGCCATACCGACCAGAGATCGGGATGATCCAAGTCCATATTTATGGAGAGATTGTCGTCAAGCCAAAACTTGGAGCTGGCCTGAAAAACAAAGCGCTGATAAGAATCATACGCCACATTCTCAATGATATATTGTCGTTCCGCAGGTAACGCTGGCTCTACAGGTATGTTTTTGAACGCAGGCAATGGAATACAATTGACAAAGAAGTCAGCATCCATTACTTTTTGTTCATTGTGTTGTTTGTAGGTCACCGATACCCCACTGTCACTATGTTTGATCGAGACGATCGGCGTGTTCAGCCACACTCTTGAGCCCAATCGCTTCGCGAAAGTATTGGGCAACATCTGGTTTCCTCCTTTCAATCTGAAAACTTCCGGCGGCGCCAGGGGAACACCGCGCAATTTCAGTATCGCATCATGCCAGAGACTGAAGAGCGCAGAGGTGTTATTCCCTCCAAGGAATCGCAGCGCGGTTTTGGAAGCTCCATCCTTCTTATAAATATCGGCGATTGGGAATTTGTCCCAATCATCGTATCCAACACCGAAAGGCTGATATTCATCCTTAAAATTGCCCAGGTATGGCTTTACATATAACGATTCCAGATCCCACCATGGGTTTGCTGACAAATACTTCACCTCTTTGTCATTGAATCCAAACTCCTTGAGTACAGCGGGATCGTGCAGCATTTCTTCTGTGTAGAATTTTCCGTCGATCCTTCTCAACACGTTCTTGCGTCTGGGATAAGGAAGCGCTGTAAGATTAAACTCTTTAATGTATTCCCAATACCGATCGTAGCCGGGCTTTGTAATATGTTCCATTCCAAAGTCACCATATAGTCCGTCGGACAACCCGTCGTGTACAGTGAACACATGACCGCCATGCCGGCCAGATGCTTCGAGGACAACTACCTCGTGACCTTTCTTCATCAGTTCATAGGCGCAGCACATTCCTCCCAGTCCTGCGCCACCCACGATGATCTTTTTTGATGCATTGATTTTAGGTGGAATAAATTCTTCGAGGTTGTTAGCCATCAACGGGTCAAGCGTCAGCACCGAGGCACCGACACCTGTGAGGATGGAGTTTTTGAGGAAGGTTCGACGTTTGAAGGTGGGCATGGGATTTTCTCGTTGATCTTCCGCATAAGATATCAAAAAAATTTGCCCAAACTAGTTTATCATGCACATCAACAATTCATTTTGAGTGATGAAAGGCCAATGAACGGGTTATTTTATTTTTTTTGTTCCTTGGAAACTTTAATCGTAATATTACGATTAACTGAAATATGGGACTAACAAAAACTGAAGAATTCACTAAAGCCCAAAACGAGCTGGCGGTAATCGCGAAAGCCATTGGTCACCCGGCTCGAATCTCCATTCTCCAATTCCTGATCAAAACGAAAACATGTGTTTGTGGTGACATCGTAGACGAATTACCCTTGTCGCAGTCGACCGTCTCACAACACTTGAGGGAGTTGAAGAACGCAGGTCTTATCAAGGGCGAGATCGATGGCCCAAGTGTTTGTTATTGCATTGACGAAAAGTCATGGAACAAAGCAAAGAAGCAGATCGGTGGCTTCATGGAGAGCTTTACTGGCCAGAATTGCTGTTGACTATGTTCTTTGTTGCTGAAACGATAAGACACTTAACCCAGGAGTTCGAAAGAATTCCCAATGAAAGAAAGCGTATTCTTCAAAGTATCGAATTGTTTGTCAAAAGCAAGATGTCCAATCTACAGACGGCAGAGCTGGTCTTTATTTGCACGCACAATTCACGGCGAAGTCACATCGCGCAGATATGGGCGCAAACAGCAGCCGCATACTTCAGCTTTCCTGACATGAAAGTTTATTCAGGCGGTACGGAGGCGACCGCTTTTAATCCGCGTGCGGCCGAAGCCTTACGCAGGATAGGTTTCATTGTCGAGAAGATGTCGAATAATTCGAATCCGCGCTATCGTATTCAATACTCCGATACTTTTCCGGCTTTCGAAGTATTCTCAAAGAAATATGATGATCCCGAAAATCCTGCTAGTGGCTTCGCCGCGATAATGACGTGCACACATGCCGATGAAAATTGCCCTGTGGTAATGGGATCAACGGCACGTATTTCCTTACCCTTCGATGACCCCAAAGATTTTGATGAGACAAATATGGAATCGATCAAGTACAATGAGCGATCATTGGAGATAGGTCGAGAAATACTATATGTTTTTTCACAAATAAAAAGATAATGATCACGGATCCAACATTCTTTCAAAAGGAGCTTCTTGGCTACGTCATAAAAAAGGTTAAGGATAAGTCTCTTGCCGAGGACATCGTGCACGACGTCTTCATAAAGGTTCAAACCAAGTCAGCACAGATCAAGGACAATGACAAAGTGTTCGCCTGGATATATCGGATCACGAGAAACACCATCATTGATCACTTTCGTCTTCAATCAAGAATTATCAAAGCCTCAGATGTCGATTGGGGCAGCGATAAACAATATCTCAATCAATGCGTAGAAAGATGTCTTACGGAAAAATTAGCGACGTTGCCTGAAAAATACCGCCAGGCACTCGAACTATCTGAAGTACAAGGGCTTTCACAACTTGACCTGGCAACGCGGCTAAATATTTCATACTCTGGCGCGAAGTCGCGAGTACAACGTGCCCGACAGATGTTGAAAGAGACGATGGAGAAAGAATATCGCGTCAAGCTCTGACAAATATGGCAATGTGATCAGATGTGAAAATCGCATGCCCTGTGACTGCCCGTAATAGAATTGGAGGCGAGCTGTTGGCCCGCCTCGTTTTTGATTAGCAGCATCCAATCGGGATGCCTCCGCAACAGCCACTATCGCAACAGTCCGGATCTTTTTGATTTTTCATAGCAATTAGATTTTGTTAAACACGATTGGCTTCATTAGCCAACATATTGACGTTGGCCAGTAGGGAAAGACGCAGAATCCGTTGCGTCTTTTTTTGGGTCGTTACTTGGAAATCAATCCTGGTATAAGACCCGCTCAATTATTTAAAATCATTATAGCCCGCTTTTTCTCAGCGTCGCAACGAAGATCGATTTCTCCTGCTGGTTTC
>CAWJTP010000011.1:0-49208 GCA_963845845.1 uncultured Cytophagales bacterium | reverse complement strand
TGATCTCAGCCGAAATATCGGTGTCAGCCGTCCACAGCTCTATAGAAAGATCACTTCCCTCACGGGTCGTTCACCTAATGATTTCGTCCGCGATCTCCGCATGAATAAAGCAATGACACTGCTTAGACATAAGGCCGGAAATATTACGCAGGTAGCGTTGGCAGTTGGCTATAACAGCCCCTCTTATTTTGCTAAATGTTTCACTGAAAAATTCGGATGCACGCCTTCCGAATTCACGACTTCCGGGTTAAAAGCCCTGGTTTGAACAATTTCAGTCATTCATTGAACAGTTTCTGATAGACTCATTACTATTCTCTTTTCAATTTTGATGTCATCAATAAGCATGTAGGGAAATTCCTTGCAGGTCCGGAATTATTTCAAATTATAAAACCAAATCGCTATGAGCACGCTAACGCTTGAAACATCTCAGACCAACATCCAGATTGACAGCCCTGGGTTTCAAAATTTTAAGAGTAGCATTCGCGGAGCAATCATAATGAAAGATGATCCGCTTTATGACGAAGAGAGGAAGGTATACAACGGCATGATCGACCGGCAACCAGCCATTATTGTCAAGTGCCGTGACGTTGCCGACGTGATCGCTTCTGTTAATTTTGGAAGGGAGAACAAGATACTTACAGCGATCAGGGGTGGAGGACACAATGCCGGTGGACTAGGTATCTGCGATGGTGGTCTGGTCATCGATCTTTCTCTGTTGAAAGGAATACGCGTTGATCTAAAGACGAACACGGCACGTGTTGAAGGAGGATGCTTACTCGCCGACATTGATCATGCCACCCAGGTCTTTGGCAAAGCTGTTCCAAGTGGAATCCTCTCATCAACTGGAATATCCGGGCTCACTTTAGGCGGCGGCCTTGGTCACCTTTCCCGTGCATATGGACTTACAATCGACAGCCTGCTTGAAGTTGACATAGTTTTAGCTAACGGGAAGCTTGTTACAGCTAGCGAAAAGGAAAACAGCGATCTTTTTTGGGCCATTCGCGGGGGTGGAGGCAATTTCGGGGTGATAACGTCATTCCTGTTTAATATCCATGATGCGGGAACAGTGTATGGCGGTCCAATGCTTTGGCATATCGAAGATGCAGAGAAAATGATGCAATTCTATCGCGATTACCTTTTAAAAGCACCCGACAGCGTGTATTGTTACTTTGCCCTTTTGACTGTTCCACCGGCTCCAATTTTTCCGGAAGAGCTTCACCTGAAAAAAATGTGCGGCGTTGTTTGGTGTAACGTTGGCGATCTCGAGAAAGCAACCGCAGCTGCAGACGTATTTCGCAAATATAAAAAACCGGCATTGGACTATGCAGGCCCGATACCTTACTCAGCACTGCAAGGATTATTTGATGCGCTTTATCCAAAAGGATTGCAGTGGTATTGGAAAGCCGACTTTGTTAAGGAACTCCCGGACGAGTCAATCAAGGTCAATGTGAAGTATGGAAACAAGTTACCCTCAACGCATTCCACAATGCACCTTTATCCGATCAATGGAGCATGTCATAAAAAGAAAAATGGTGATACTGCTTTTAGTTATAGAGATGCTAACTGGGCGCAGGTAATAGTTGGAGTGGATCCCGACCCGGCGAATAAGGAGAAGATCTCTTCATGGGCGAAGGATTACTGGGAGGCGGTTCATCCATTTTCAGCTGGTGGCGCCTACATAAATTTCCTAATGGAGGAAGGGCAGGAGAGAGTGAAAGCATCTTACCGTGAGAATTATGACAGGTTGGTGAAAATAAAATCTCAATACGACCCTGATAATTTCTTTAGAGTCAATCAGAACATTAAACCAAGCTAAAGCAATTATGAATTATAAATATGAATTGTCTCGAATTAGGATTCGGTTACATCATTATTTTAGGAGTTTTAAATCATGGCAATTCATATCTCATAATTCATAATTTATAAATTGCCTAACACCCTAACTATAAAACCATGAAAAAATCCTATTTGATCCCCCTGCTAATCGTACTTGTTTTCTCAACATTAATTGGATTTGGTCAGCAAAAGAAAAAATCAGTAAAGGATAGTCATTGGCCGATGACAGAAAAGCACATTGCCATTGATAGCTTCCCCACTAATAAGATGATCAACCACGTCGAAGGCTGGGGTAATATGACTGTGGCTGTAAATTCCATACCGGCAGGTACTGACCTCTCGCCCCTGTTGATGGGACTAAAAAATAACAGTTGTCAGGTGCCACACTGGGGATACATCATAAAGGGAGCAATGCGGCTACAATATGACAGCGGTGAAGAGGTGTTGCTAAAAGCTGGTGACATTTTTTACATGTCTCCAGGACACAAGGCCAAGGTGGAGGACGATTTGAAGATACTGGATTTTAGTCCTCAGGAAGAATTCAGGGAGCTGGTTGTTCATTTGGAAAAAAAGGCGACCGAGCAGAAATAGCAATTATAAATGATGAGGTATGAATTATGAATTGACTCGTGACCACGGTTACGTTTTCATTCAGTGGAGGAGTCCTGAATCAAGGCAATTCATATCTCATAATTCATAATTCATAATTGCATAGTATAATTCATAATCATAGAATATTCATAATTGCATAGAATATTCATAATTGCATAGGGCGCCCGTTTTTGATAAGTCGCGTTCCACAAGTGAACAGTTGGCTACTTGTGAAGCCAGTTCCTAGGTCCAAATTTCGATCAGTGGCTGATATGGCATGATTATTACCTGCGTATAGTAATATTTTCATTGTAATATCAACTATGTTCAAAAGCTATCTCAAAATCGCCTGGAGAAATCTGGTAAAAGACAAAGGCTATTCATTCATTAATGTCGGGGGACTTGCGTTGGGCCTCGCCGTTGCTATGCTGATCGGGCTGTGGATATACGATGAGTTGTCTTATGATAAGCATCTGGATCACTATAGTAGCTTCGCCGCGGTGCTTCAGAATAACACAATTGACGGGAACATTCAAACCTGGTCAAGCCAGTCGTATCAGCTTGGGCCTGAACTCCGGAATAGCTATGGAAGCAATTTCAAGCATGTAGTAATGTCATCTTTTCCGATAAACTCCATCTTTTCGTATAAGGAAAAGACGCTTACATCCAATGGTTGTTTTATGGAAGCGGGGGCGCCGGAATTACTTTCTCTGAGAATGCTGCATGGAACAGGTACGGGATTACAAGATCCTACCTCCATTTTACTTTCCGCGTCAGTCGCGAAAAGCTTTTTTGGTGATGAGGATGCTATTGGTAAAGTATTGAAGATTGACAACAGCGTTGATTTGAAAGTGACAGGCGTATATCAGGATATACCTGACAATTCCAGTTTTAAGGATGAATTGTTTTTTATTGCTCCACTGGATGTATTGATAAACCGCGGAGGCAGGAATTTGGGATGGGTCAATAACTGGCTCCAGGTGTTCGTTCAAGTTGCTGACAACGTAGATATGCAGAAGGTGTCAAGCGCGATCAAGGATGTGAAGATGAAGAATCTTGACAAGAATGAAGCAGGTTTTAAGCCTGAACTTTTCATATTCCCGTTATCCAAGTGGCATTTATATTCAGATTTTGAAAATGGTGTAAACACTGGTGGTCGGATTGAATTCGTATGGCTCTTTGGTATTATTGGTGTTTTTGTACTATTGCTTGCGTGCATAAACTTTATGAATCTAAGTACGGCACGTTCCCAGAAGCGCGCTAAGGAGGTCGGCGTTCGTAAAACGATGGGTTCTGCGAGAGGCCAGCTTATTGGTCAGTTCTTTGGCGAATCTTTGTTAGTTGTTTCTCTGGCGTTTGTTTTTTCGATTTTACTAGTTCAACTCTTCTTGCCTTTGTTCAATGAGATTGCGGGCAAGAACATCAGCATTTACTGGATTAGTCCAACGTTATGGTTGTCCATGATCGTTTTTGTTCTCTTTGTTGCAATGATCTCAGGCAGTTACCCAGCGCTTTATTTATCAGCTTTTAAACCGATCAAGGCGCTTCGGGGAACATTCAGAATGGGGAATAGTGCTTCCATTCCCCGCAAAGCGCTTGTGGTCGTGCAGTTCACGGTTTCTGTTACGCTTACTATCGGGACCATTGTTGTATATCAGCAAATCCAATACGCTAAAAACAGACCGATTGGATACGAGCTGAATGGGTTAGTCACTATTCCCATGAAAACTCAAGAAGTAAAACAAAATTATGATGCCTTACGCAATGATCTCCTTGCCACCGGCACCTTTTCAGAGGTATCTACTTCGGAGACCACAATTACTAATTTATGGTGGAGTGATACGGGATATAAATGGCGTGGGAAGGACCCAAATTTACAGGACATGATTTACAGGGGTGCAATAAGTTATGATTTTGGGAAAACCGTCGGTTGGAAAATAAAAGAGGGTAGAGATTTTTCAAGAGACTTTGCTTCTGATTCTTCTGCTGTCATTCTCAATGAAGCGGCAGTCAAGTATATGGGTTTCGAAAATCCCTTGGGAGAAACCATTGGGACATACTCAGATAGAAATTATACAGTTATAGGTGTAGTGGAAGATATGGTGACGCAATCGTTATATGAACCTGTTAAACAGACTGTTTTTGTATTAGATCGTTTCAATCGGGAAAATTTTATTAATCTTAGGATCAGTTCGCAGGTGAGTGCCAGCAAAGCCTTAGAGGAACTCAATAAGATTTTTGTTAAGCATGTTCCCAATACTCCCTTCGAATATAACTTTGCTGACGATGAGTTTGCGGCTAAATTTTCCTTTGAGGAACGTATTGGTAAACTCGTCGGTATCTTTGCCGTACTTGCTATTTTCATAAGTTGTTTAGGGTTGTTCGGCCTGGCTTCCTTTGTGGCAGAGCAACGCACGAAAGAGATCGGTGTCAGGAAAGTGTTGGGTGCATCTGTGTTTAATTTATGGAAGATGCTTTCCAGGGACTTTGTTGGTTTGGTGGTCATCGCTGTTTTTATTGCTGCGCCGATCGCATACTATTTTATGAGGGATTGGCTTCAGAATTACAACTACAGGACAGATATAACGTGGTGGGTATTTGCCACATCCGGCCTCGGGGCACTATTGGTTACATTAGCGACCGTGAGCTATCAATCCATCAAGGCAGCCATGATGAACCCCGTGAAAAGTTTGAGATCAGAATAGACTAGGCAATTATGAATTATGAATTATAAATTATGAATGGTCTCGATTTAGGAGTCCGCTAGATTCATTTTTGAGAACTCCTAAATCAGGACAATTCATACCTCATAATTCATAATTCATAATTGTTTAGAGTTGTGTACCGATTGACCAAATATTACCTGCAAAGTCTTTAAAGGTTCCCCTGCGGTCCGGGTCTCCATCTCTTTGCTTTGGTGCTTCCACAGATTCACAGCCGTAGCTAATGGCTTTGTTAAATGTGTCATCGACATTTTCGACATAGACGTGAAGCAAGAGTTTATTCGCAGGAAATTGTTCGGAAGAATCGCCCATCATTATTATCGAATCGTCTACAGCAACTTCAACATGCATAATTTTTCCATTCGGCATTTCATAGCGTCTTTTTTCTGAAGCGTTAAAGATGTGTTTGAGCATGTCAATTAGCTTTTGCGCATCATCAACAATAAAGTAAGGAGAAACCGAATTGTAGGATATTGGTTTGAAATGTTTGTTCATAATTGGTGTTATCACGTGATCGTTCAAATATACCGATATTAAATAATTATGAATTTATAATACATATTCATAATTGCCCACTGCCCGTGGCCGCACAAAATAATCCGCACCCGAACAGAAATCAGGTGGTTGGCTATTAAATAGGCGGAATTTGACGTTATTTGAGATGGCACGTTTGTTGGCGATCCTTGTTGTTATTTTGCTCACGAACCATGATAAGACACTATATAAAAATCGCCTTTCGCAATATCCTCAGAAGCAAAGGTTTTTCATTTATCAATATGTTTGGGCTGGCTACCGGCATGACTACCTGCATGCTGATCATGCTTTACGTAGTAGATGAATCAAGTTATGATAAGCACCATCAGGATGGACACACGTTGTACAGAATTGCGGCGGAAGTAAAGGGTGAAAAATGGGTGGCGGCTCCAGCTCCGATGGCGGAAGCTTTAAAAAGGGATTTCCCTGAAGTAGTGCAATCCGCGAGGCTTTTGAGATTTCCCGGCGCGGAAAAAATGCTGCTGAAGTATGAACAGAATCAAAAGCAGTTTTTTGAAAACAACGCCTACTATGTTGACTCCACGTTCTTTCAGCTGTTCACCTATGAGTTCAAATTTGGCGACATCCGGTCGGCCCTCAACGGACCTAACACGATAGTTATTTCTGAGGAAGTTGCTACCAAATTTTTTGGGAATGAAAATCCGGTAGACAAAGTGCTGAAAGTAGGCCTTCAGTTCGGAGAATTTAGTTATACTATAAAGGGTGTATTTAGAAATAATGACAACAAGTCTCACATACCAGCGAATCTTTTTCTATCAATGGTGAACGGAGACTTAGGCGGATGGGTGAAGTCGCAAACCAAATGGGCTACCAACAGTATATTTCACACCTATGTAAAGTTAAAGGAAGGGTCGGATGCACACGCATTTGAAGCCAAACTCGGAGACTTCTTAAATCGAAACGGCGGGGAGGAATTTAAAGCAGCCGGCTTCGAAAAAACACTTTTCATTCAACCCGTTGAGGAGATTTACCTCCATTCTGACTATGGCTATGAAGTATCGTCCAATGGAAATATCAGGTACCTGTACATCTTCTCATCCATCGCTGCATTCGTGCTGCTGATTGCTTGCATAAATTTTATGAATTTGAGTACGGCACGCAGTGAAAAAAGAGCAAAAGAAGTAGGTATCAGAAAAGTGAATGGCACTGACAGAAGTTCCCTGATAGGGCAGTTCCTGGGTGAATCTTTACTGATGAGTGGACTGGCTTTGGTACTTACGATCATAATGATCCAACTGCTGATCCCGGCATTTAATGAGTTAACGCATAAGAAGCTTTCTTTAATACAGTTGCCGAATATTTTCATCTGGCTCACATCGCTAACATTATTGACGGGTTTACTCGCCGGACTATACCCAGCCTTTTACCTTTCTTCGTTTAAGCCGATCGCTGTGCTTAAAGGTGCCACAAGAAGCGCCATATCTGCCGTAACGATCCGGAAAGCGCTCGTCGTATTTCAGTTTTCAATTTCGATAGCATTGATTTTGGGGGCGATATTAATAGCTCAGCAAATGAGCTTTATGAGCAGTCAAAATCTGGGATTTGATAAAACCCGAAAAATTATTCTACCCATTCAAACCGGTGAAGCCAACGCCAGCACCAACACTTTAAAAAATGAACTCCTGAATAATTCTCAGGTAATTTCCGTTGCCAAGGGGGGGACGTATCCGGGTATTGAAACCATCACGAGCATGCTGTTCTATGCAGAAGGAAAAGCACCAACTGACAATGTGGAACTACAGACAATTTATGCCGAACCGGGCTATATTGAAACGCTGGGTATTGAGCTTTTACAAGGTAGGGGTTTTGCCCACGAATTTAAGAATGACGAAGGTGCGTTGATACTAAATGAAGCAGCCATTGAGCGGCTAGGTTATACTGTAGATAACGCCATTGGCAAGAAAGCGTATTTTGATTACCAAAATGCCACGACGTCGATGGATATCATCGGCGTCGTGAAAGACTATCATTTTCAAGGGTTGCAGCAAAAGATCAAACCACTAGCGCTTGCTGTCCATCCAATTTTCACAGGACCATCCAACTATTTAATACTGAATGTTAAGACTAACCACTACACTGAATTAATAGCAACACTTCAGAAAACCTGGAACAAGATCAATCCCAATTCTCCTTTTGCCTATTCCTTTTTGGATCAGGATTTTCAAAAGAACTATGAAAAGGAAGAACGTACTTCTCGACTTATTCAGTATTTCACGCTCGTCGCTATCCTTATAGCCTGCCTGGGTCTATTTGGTTTAGCCACATTCACTGCCGAGCAGCGCATTAAGGAAATAGGGGTCCGCAAAGTATTAGGAGCGAGCGTCTCACAGGTTGTAACGCTGCTGTCAAAAGATTTCATGAAATTGGTATTGATCTCTATCGTGCTCTCGTCGCCCATCGCCTATTACGGAATGAAAAGGTGGCTTGAAGGATTTGCCTATCGAATCGATATTCAGTGGTGGGTATTTGTTGTTGCCGGTGGCGGGGCTATACTGATTGCTTTGCTGACAATAAGTTTCCAGGCAATAAAATCGGCATTGATGAATCCGGTAAAAAGTTTGAGGTCTGAGTAATAAAAACCGCTGAATCCCGAAGGGATTCAATTTGAATAGCCCCGATTCATCGGGGTAAACAGGTAAAAGGTCACGACAACCCCCTGGGTTGAACAGAAACTCCAAGGATCGCGCACGCTCAAAATTGTTTCGCTATCTTATTGCCGGAAATTTATTTCGTTACCAATGAATGTACCTCAGATAGGCAACCTCATTGCGACAACGGAATTAACGGCTGACTTCCTATCTAACCTAACCTAACTTACATAATGATCCCTTCCAAACCATTTCTTACATCGCTCTTCCTTGGCCTGCTCACCACTGCGTATTCGCAGCACGACCATAAGGCTGCAGAAAAGGCAACTGCTGCGTCGATTACTTTCAGCCAGGTTTTGAATCAGGCTCTATCAGACTCACTGCTTACCGATTTCACAATGATGTCGTCTGTAATGACCCTTAATCCTGGCGCGCTGGACACCGTGTCTCATCGTCATGACACTGAATTATTTGGATACGTATTAGAAGGTGATGTGCAGGTTGCGCTGGTAACGAAGGAACTAAAGACTTTCTCTGTGGGCCAAATGTTTTACGAGAAACGAAACGTATTACATACCGTTACCAAAAATCCAAGTCTTAAAACAACTGCAAGAGTTTTACTCATTTTTATAATCAAAAATGGAAGAGTCGCCTATACACCAGAGTACCAAAAAGCGCGGTAGACGGAAATACTTGGCGGTCCCCAATCTAGCTGTAGAGTTGGTGACCTACCGTTAGACAGGCTTGATGAACAGTACGAGTGTTCCAACGTCAACCGAAATCAAGTCCTATAGTCAATGCATGATATTCACCTGAAGATGAGCACTGCGCGCCAACTTCCAGCTGTTGGGTTAGCGACCTTAATTTTACCGTAGATAAAGATAACCCGACTCAACCTACCAAGTTCATTGAGTGAGCAATACCCAGCCGTATCGTACGCACAGGTAAAATTCAGTCGCGTTCCAACAGCGCGGCCCACCGGCCGAGGAGTCTGACACTGGGATATTATATATGAATGATGATAAGAACGATGAACCATCCGACTTTAATCGTTGCTCTGCCAGCGGGGGAAACGGTATAATAATCAATCATTAAGTTTTTGCTACGCCTCACCCATAAATATCTGTTTTGCTACTGAAGAAAATATTGTAGATTAGTTCGTTACCCTCTATGACAATGAAAAATCTCTGGCGGCAGATACTCAAAAACAAAAGCTACACCTTCATTAATCTTTTTGGGCTTACACTTGGGCTTACAGTATGCGCTTTTATTTTGCTGTACGTTCAGGATGAACTGAGCTACGATAAGTATCTCTCCGGACATGACCGCGTGATCAGGCTCCAACCCTCCGCCGTCGGCCCTGATGGTGAAGAGGAGTGGGCCACTTCCGAAGGATTTGTTGTTCCACAACTAGCATCCATGTATCCGGAAATTGAATCAGCGGCGCGATTACTTCGAATCGACAACGAGGTTATTTTTAGAATAGATTCTACCGACATTTCACAAGACGGCGTAATTGCTGCGGATTCAGCTTTATTCAAAGTATTTCCACTGGAATTTATCTATGGAGACCGGAACACAGCACTTGAAAAACCCGGAGCCATTGTTATCTCTTTAGATGTCGCCAGGAAATTCTTTGGTAACATCGATCCAATTGGCAAAGCTTTGTCTACTGACTTTTCAACCTATGAAGTAACTGGGGTTTTTAAGAACATCCCGTCGAACAGTCACTTTCACTTTGGGATTGTCTTTCCATTGAAAACCTGGTTCCCTGATGCCGATCAATCGCGCAATATGTACGCATTCTATTCTTACATAAGATTGAAACCATCCGCACAGGTTCACACCTTCATCAATGAAGTATTAAATGAATGGTATGATAAACACGGCTTTGCGAGTGAAGATCAAAGAAAGTCAACAGCTGCTAAAATCTCATTACGAGGCAAGCTCCTGGCGGATATTCATCTTCAAAGCCATGCAGAAAAGGAATTTGAAACGAACGGACAACTTCAATTAGTGCGGATCTTCATTGCAGTTGCTTTACTGATCCTGATCATTGCCACGATCAATTACATAAACCTGTCAAATGCAATTGCGATCAAAAGGGCGAAAGAAATAGCGATCCGGAAAACTGTCGGCGCGTCACGAAGGAAACTTTTCTTCAATTTCCTGGTAGAATCATATATGTTCACCCTGATTGCATTTTTGCTAAGCGGTCTTATCGTCGCCATGCTGCTGAACAAATTCAGTGTATTTACAGGCAGGCATTTTGATCTCTGGACCCTTGCAGACACCAGATTTGTGTTGATGATGCTCGCAGTCTGGATTGTTCTGGGATTCCTTTCTGGATTTTATCCGGCCTCAGTTTTGTCTTCATTCAATCCGATTCAAGCCTTGAAATCAAACATTCATGGCGGAAAGAGTAATAAGTTGTTGCTGGGACTGAGACGCGGAATGATCGTCTTTCAGTTTGCTATTTCTTCCTTTATGATAGTTTGTGCATTTACAATTCAGCAACAGCTGAACTATATCGAGACACGAAATGTAGGGTTCGACAAAAATAATGTTGTGGTGGTAACATTACCGTCCAATGACCACAGAAACCGCGGAAACCGCGAAACCCTCAAAACAGAAATTGAAAAAATACCTGCTGTTGAATCCGCTTCAATTTCTTCTGTCGTTCCAGGTAAGCGTGTTGTGTTTCTCACCGTGAGAGTTCCGGATCTTGCCGGACTCGCCGCAAATGCCGAGGGCACCGATGACGGAACAAGAAACATGAGAGTTTTAGCTGCTGATCATGATTTCGTTAAGACACTTGGATTGCAAATCGTCGAAGGCCGGGACTTCTCCATTGCAAATGCTTCGGATGTTGAAAGCGCTTTTATTTTGAACGAAGCTGCTGTGAAGGAATTTAACCTGAAGGATCCTATTGGCAGACCATTCGAATATGTGTTCGGAGAGCTCAAGAAAGGATCGATCATTGGCGTAGTGAAAGATTTCAATTTTGCCTCCATCCATTCAGAGGTTGAGCCACTGATGTTGCATTTTCAACAAAACTTTTTCTCAACATTAAGTATTCGACTGAAAAACGGACAAGATCTTCCGTCGGCAATTGCGCAAATTGAGAGCACTTGGAAAAATGTGATAGACCTTCCGTTCAAGTACAATTTTCTGGATGCGGCCTACGATGATTTATATCGTTCCGAAAGAGCAACCGGCCGGGTAATGACCAACCTCACCATATTGGCTTTGGTCATTGCATGTCTTGGGTTGTTCGGCATTGTTTCTTTCTTTGTAGTACAACGTACACGGGAGGTTGGCATTCGCAAAGTTTTCGGCGCATCTCCGTCTTCTTTATACAAAGTATTGTCACACGAATATGTTTTCATGGTTGTCGTTGGCAATGCGGTTGCTTTTTATCCTTCGTGGCTGATGTCTCACCAGTGGTTGCAGCAATTTTCTTATCGGGTCGAGTTATCGTGGCTTATTTATCCGGTTGCCTTTGCTGCAAGTGGTTTCCTGGCCATACTCTCAATTTCGTATGTGATCCTGAAAACTTCAAAGGCAAATCCGGCAAGTATTCTGAGAACCGAATAGACCAGTAGACGGCTGTGGTCGTATCCAAGGGCTTTGCGTTAGCCTTGCGTCTTTGCGCCTTCTATATAACTCTTTGTGTTTTGGTTGTGAAACCGCATAGTCTAATCAGGGTTGCGAAAATCCACTCGAACACGGAGGTGTCGGAGGTCATGAGGGCACGGAGGTATTCAAACTCAGTGTTCTCCTTTACTCCGTGGCTTCGTGTTCAAATGGATTTAAGGGCTCTTTTTTACAAGTTATCAACCGTATAACACAAGACCCTTATTCGGATACTTTGCCTGCCTGCCGGCAAAGGCAGGCGGTAAAAAAACTACCGCGGATTCTGCAAAAGTTCCTTGAGTGCTAACTAGCTGGCACAATCGCGACCAGGGCGGGGCAGTACTGGCAACAATTACGATTATCCTTTTCTTTCACGCCTTAGAAGCGGTAATCCGCAGCCAATTGTTTATCGTATACGAGCTTCATAGTATCGTCGCCGGAGATTGAGCTCGAATTGACCTGGATGGAAATAGACTTTCCATCATTGATCAACTTCCAAACCTCTGTTACTTTAAAATCTGCTGTCTTACCATTTGTATCGAAGGATCTAACCGAGTTAACAGTCATAGTTTGGCCATCATCTGACCACCTTGCGGTGGACTTGTCCCTTGGGACTCCGACAAAAGTAGCTTTCCTTTCTTCACCGTCGAAAATCAATTTCTCTTGTCTTGTAACCAACGCCCCATCAGGAGACGAACTTGCTACGTCTACGGTTAGAAAATCTGCATGTCCGGCTATTTTCATTGTTTTAGATCTCATACGATCCCCCCCGAATATACAAAGAGGAAACTGTCCCCTGTCAAGTTCACTTTTCGACTCATTTAATTTCCATTCACCAGCAAAGTTGGCGCGACTTTGGGCCATACTTGTTAGTGAAAGGAATCCAGCGGTTAACAACAGAACCAACTTCTTACCTGCAATTATTGTCGTGAATTTTTGGTAGTAGCTCATAAATTGTTTAGAGGTTTAACGTATTAACTTTTTATATGATAATTAAGGATTGTATGGCTACTTACGCCAATTGTAACTTCAATTGTAACATCGCCAGGACAGTCTCCTGATAATGATCAATTCGCCGTTGGTATTCTGATTTATCCGAAACCATGCTCAGGTAGTAGTAAGCACCTTCAATAAAAATGAAGATCAAATCAGCTGTTTTCTCAACGTCTTCAATTTCAATAACATTGTTGTCCCTGGCTTCTTTCAGCGTGTCAGTCAACATTTCCCGGAGATGATCATGGACATTTTTATAGTGGACTTTTAAGGTTTTATCCCGGAAGATCAGGGAGAAGCTGCTATAGAAGACGCTATCATCAAAAAGCTTATGCCATTTTCTGGAAAAAAGATTCCGAATGATTTTCTCAAGCCGTTCCTCAGGGTTGGACGTGCCGTTTTCGGGGTTATAGATCAAGCGGTACTGCTCCAGTACATACTCAATAAGACCATGAATCAGGTCTTGCTTGGTTTTAAAGTAATGAATGACCAGGCTGGGATTTACATCCAGTACATGGGCAACTTTGGCGATCGATGCATTCTCCAAGCCTTCATTTCGTGCTACTTTATAAAATGCTTTGATGATGGCTTTTTGGCGGATCGGTTTTAGACTTTTTCTTCCCATAAAAGCTCAACTTGTAATACTAAAGTCCTTATTAGTGCGCGTGACCTGCAGTGGCACTAAGCCTGGCATGGAGACACGACGAGAACCCTAAATCAATCCCGGACGCAACGAACCGAACTAACAACCTTCTTCCCACTTCAAATTCTTTGCACATCCCTGTTCCCTGATCGCTTTCATCATGGATGCCTCTAACATTTTATCTTTGTTGCTTTGGGGAGTATTTTTATAGATATATTCCTGTCGTTTTTTATTCAGGGATTGAATCTCGACCTGGATCTTTGTACGCTCTTCCGATTTTTGCTTGATGTATGCCTTGCGCTGCTCTATGCTCATGGTGCGCATTTCTTTGGGAAGATCGTCTGACTTGGTTTCGGCAATTACTTTTTCATTGTCTTTTGCGGCATCAACCAGATCCCAACTGGAGTTCTTATAGGCCTGTGAACTCTTGCAAAAGCTGCGCTCCGCCATATTGGCCAATCCATAACTCGCTGCATTTTTGTCCTGTACAATTTGTTGTTCCTTCTTATACTCACCCAATGCTCCGTAGTAAACATAGGTAGCGTTAAGTTTATTGTTCAACCGGGCAATCTGATCATCGTATGGTGTTGGCACATAAACAGTCCTGCTGTTTTGATCGATGCTCATAAATGTTCCGCCCGTTAATTCCGCTCCACGTTTCCAGCCCAAATCGATGCCTTCATTAAGGTCACCGCAGTAAATGGTATTCACCACAACTCCCTTTTCCCTTGCCGCATCACAGGCTAGCTCGTACGATACACCTCCCTGCGTAAATGGCTCGTTGCCTGCAATGAAAATTATTTTCAAGTCAGCATTGGAGGCAGACCACGCCAATTGATTCAAGGAAGTGCTGATCACCTGTCCGCAAAATTCATTTCCACCATTGGTGCTTAGTGAAAACAGCTTCTCCGACATAACATCAAGGTCTTCGGTTAAGGCACTCACCTGGCGGATATAGCCTTCATTCGACGAAAGCCCGTCATTGCCATATTCATACAGCGCAATCTTAATATTGGGCTGCTTGCCATCTACGCTTTTGGCGGCGGCCACTTCATTTACAATTTTCCACAACTGCGATTTTGCCTGGTCGATCAGACCATCCATACTATTGCTCGTATCAAGCAAAAGCGCCATCATGATCGTTTGACCTTTTGTGGGAGCAACAACATTGATTTTGTCTGTTGTGAAGCTCATGAACAGGAACGCCACCAGGAATACACAGGGTCTTGAAAGGATGCGGTAATGATGAAATAGTTTCATAATCGTATGTGTTTGTTTTGGTAAAGTTTCAGGACCTCGCCGTGCCTCCCTTTTGGATTTGTGATTAGATATAGACACCGCGACAACCTGAACGGTTTTTTCAAATGTTTCAAAAAGCTACTTTGATTGTGTAATCAAACGTACGTCCGAATGGAAGGGCCGGTAGTAAACAGCTTGTAAAAAGAATGTAAATGCTTGTAAATTTTTCCCATACAGCGTTCAAAAGCTGGTATTTCAACTTTTAGCTGCCAGCTATGAGACTTTTTATCCAGATTATGATCTGATTTGCAGGGTCGATACGGTTCATTTGGCAAAAACGCTCCGGTCAATGGCTCCGGCGCTACGAGACGAAGTACCGGAAATGTCACTGATCGGACGTTTGTTCCGTGAGGTCCTAAAGTTCTTGCCCATAGCGATAAGCAGGTACCCACCCAAAACAACTATCTCATCGACCCCTCAATACTTTCGGTTTTCAATTTTGATTTCATTTATGGAAATTCGGCCAAAGCACTGAGCAAACCGCGTTCCATTACTCTTACCCGCGATGTGGCGAACAAATTTTTTCCGGGAGTTCCTAATATTATATTTATGCTTACGAATGATTACGTGCGTTTCTAGCGGGAATTGTCCTGGAAATATTCACGCTCTTAATCGTTACTGCGCAATCACTGAAGGCAGCGATGACTATCCAGTTAAATCTTTAAGATATGAGTAAGGGTCCGGATTGTTGATTGCAGTGAGCCTCTCGAATGTCGCATGTCGAAGCGATTATTCGGAGAGAAAATATTGATCCTGGTTGGTTATGGGACTGGAAAGCTTGAGAGTTTATTTTCCTGTGTTATGAATGCCATAAAACCCCTCGGTTCTTTTCAGTCGCTAGTTTTGTTCGGTCTGTCCGCGTTGCTTTTTAGGCTTTGTGTTTACGGATTATTTCCTTGGCTTCTCACATGCGGAGTAACGGAATTCTGGGCATTCATTCTAAGCTATAGCTTGCCGCTATCGGTAATGATAGGGATCACATTTGCATTATTGAGAAAGGAGGGTAATCTACAGCACTGGCGTACCCGCCTTAAATTGAAACGCCTCACCTCAAAAGAAATAGTTTTCTGTGTTGGTTTGTTTGTAGTGGGCTTTTTGCTGACAGGCCTTTTATTGCCATCCGCTCGATATATAGCATCAATTCAATTCTTTTCTCCGCCGTCATTTTTGCCTGACATTTTAAATCCCAATAAAGCAATGCCGGGGGAACATATGGGAAATTTTATGGGGGTAACCCTTAAAGGCTCCTATTGGGTTGTCGTGGTCTATTTTTTCTTTCTCACTTTCTTTAACATCATGGGTGAAGAATTTTGGTTTCGCGGGTACATATTGCCCCGACAAGAACTTTTTTGGGGAAAGAAAACATGGATATATCATGGGTTGCTTTGGTCCCTTTTTCATGTTCCAATTTATCCATGGACCATTATTTATTTGTTGCCGACGACATTAACCGTTAGCTATGCTTCACAAAAATTTAAAAGCACATGGGCTGGATTTATTATTCACTATTTGGGAAATGGACTTTTGGCCTTGCTGCCTCTGATCAGAGGAGTATTTTTTTGACCTCTGATCAAACAAAAAATGTCGCGCGTGTGTTGAACCGCCGTCCGTCGCGGCGGATGAATCCAACGATTGTGATTTTGTCGTTTTTTCCCAAAGTATTAGTAAAAGTGTTGCCTAACTTTGTGAAAAATACTGAACGTCATGAGTAAAATTGATCCACAAAAAAAGCTAAAGCACGAACAAGTGCAATACATTGAATTCCTTTCAAAGGACATCTTAGCGGCCAAAAAGTTTTATAGTGAAAGTTTTGACTGGAATTTTACGGATTACGGATCAGCATACACGGCATTTGAAGGGGACTATGTTGATGGAGGTTTTACTATTGGAGAACCTATCAAAGGAAGCATACTGGTTATTCTTTATTCAAGTGATATTGAAACTACCCAAAACAAGATCGTGAAGGCGGGAGGTACTATCAGTAAAGATATATTTAATTTTCCCGGTGGGAGACGCTTCCACTTTATAGACCCAGATGGGTACGAACTCGCTGTTTGGTCTGAGTAAACAAATAATTTCGAATTTCCAACTTCGAATTGAATGTCGAATGTCGCACGCCGAATGTCGAACTTCGATTGGAACTAGGAATTGCAGATTGAGCGCGTTGGATTAAAGGTATGCCAGATGGTTTTGAAAACGTCTCACTAAACTTCGATATACGGAATCGAGATTTCCCTCGACATGCTACATTCGGCGTGCGACATTCCAATCGACATTCAAAATTCGACATTCGAAATTCATGGGGGGAAGTTGAGCCCCGTCCGCCGCGGCGGATATAAATCCAACGATCGGAATAATTAATTAAGAGTTGATGAAGGATTGATGATCAACTACAGTAGCGACATTAGATCGTGGGTGCCGAGTCGAATTCCAATTTCGACAATCCCTTCGACATGCGACATTCGGCGTGCGACATTCGACATTCCAATCGACATTCAAAATTCGAAATTCGAAATTAATTGTAGCGCGGGGGGGAGTTGAACCCCCGACCTTTGGGTTATGAATCCAACGCTCTAACCGCCTGAGCTACCGCGCCATCAAATGATCAAAATCGCCAGTATGCTGATTTTGAGGAGTGCAAACTTACAAAGTTGTCCCGAATTCACAAGAATAGCCCACCAAATGTGTGGCTTCAAGCCTCCAATTTCCCCTTTTACAATTCATTGACAATTGTTTTGTCATCCTCCCCAAAATGCCATAAATTAAATCACGTTAACCCCTACATGGCAACACTCAGTACTTCCAAGAAAAAATTGTTCACAGCCGACTACGAGATACACGCGTCAATTAAAATGTTGTATCCATACATACAAACGGCCAGCGGGTTAGCAGAATGGTTCGCTGAAGATGTCACTATCAATAATTCAGATAAAAGCTTTACCTTCTTCTGGGATAATGAATCTCACAAAGCTAAACTGGTAGCACATCGCACTAACCACTTCGTTCGATTCGAATTTGTACCAGAAAACAAGGACGACCAGGACGATCCTTCCTACTTCGAATTGCGTCTTGAATCAAATGACCTCACACAATCCGTATATATTAAGATATTCGATTATTCAGACTTCGAGGACCACAAGGAACTCAATGACCTCTGGGGTGGCCTTATTGAAGCGCTGCGCAAAACCGTAGGCGGTTAAATATCCACGCTTTATTTTCTAAATCCATTTGTAACTGCATGCATGATGCTTATTTGGCCTTATTTTTGAGCCTCAGTCTCATCCCATGAAGAAGATCGACAAACTTATACTGGATGCATTCATTGGTCCCTTCCTCATCACATTCCTTGTCGTCGTCTTCATCCTGTTGAACATCAATATGCTCAAGTACTTTGACGACATCATCGGCAAAGGTCTGGACTCATGGGTACTCGGTCAGCTGTTCTTTTACTTTGCAATTTTTACAGTTCCAACAGCGATGCCACTCGCAGTATTGCTCTCATCACTGATAGCATTTGGCAATCTGGGTGAGCACTTTGAACTTACTGCCGTAAAAAGCGCAGGCATATCTCTCATCAGAATTCTCAGGCCGATATTCTTCTTCGTGCTCGTTCTGACTGCAGTTGCATTCTATGCCAACAACAATCTCGTACCAAAGGCGGCGCTTGAAGCCTACAGCCTGTTGTATGATATCAAACAAAAGAAGCCTGCCATGGAACTTCGCGAAGGTGCGTTCTACAGGGGAATAGACAATCTGAGTATCAAAGTGAACACGAAATTCCCAAAGGATCAGCAGGCACTCAAAGGTGTCATCGTGTATGACCACAGAAAGAATGATGGAAACAGGGAAGTTATCGTCGCTGACTCTGGAAGAATGTATACGATCCTCAATGAACGCTATCTTAAGTTCGAGCTTTTCAACGGTTACCAATATGTTGAAGGAGCTGGTAATGAAAGAGGGGTTACCGGCAAGACCAGCGCCAGCAAGAGTGAATCCCTGAGCCGTACCAAGTTTGCCAAGTCACAGCTTGTCTTTGATCTCTCATCGTTCCAATTACAAACCACGGACAAAAAATGGTTTCAAGGTAACAGGATCATGCGCAATATGCGCGAGCTCGAATATGACATGGACTCTTTGTACCGTGAAATACTTAACCAACGATTAAATTACTACCTCTCTAAGCCTGACTACTTCAATTATTACTTGAAGGAAGATTCTCTTATACTGCCTCCTGAAGTCTATAAGCAAAAGCTGTATCGTGATTCTATTTCCAGACTTCCGTATGCGCATAGAGGAAGCCCTGGTGTGGGCACTCCAGCCAATCCCCAACCTCAGCCACCTCCTAATATCGATACGTCAAAGCTGTCAGCCTCGAAGCACTTCTCCCGCGACGAATGAAGCAGTTCAGAAATTCAGAATGAAAGGGCAAAAGAAAAAAGCTCCTGGCAGGTAGCCACGAAGCCACCGGTAAAAGCCTTGATGAAAAAAGATTCCGGTGGAAATGTAAAGACCATATCTGCCAGGAACTACGATTCCCTTACCAGGGCCAGGATTGACAGCTTGTTTAAGCTCGCACCTACGCGTGATATGTTTCAGGGGGCCGCAAATGTTGCGAGACAGCTTAAAAGCCAGGTGACTAACTCAAACGGCAACATCGAGAACTATAAAAATGAGGTGATCATATTTGAGATTCAATGGCACAAGATATTGGCCAGCTCCTTGGCGTGTATTGCCATGTTTCTCATTGGAGCGCCGCTGGGAGCAATCATTAAGAAAGGTGGACTGGGAGTTCCTTTCCTGGTTTCTATATTTTTCTTTATAATCTATTATGTACTGACCATGCAAGGGGAGAAACTGGCCAAACAGGAGACGGTAAGGTGGTAGTTGGGGTCTGGGTGGCAGACGTCGTCTTATTATGGTATCGGATTATTTTTCCTCCGGCAGGCGAGGATTGATGCCAGGCTTTTTGAGGCTGATTTTTATTCTGTGGTGATGGACAAGGTCAAGAATGGCGGGCTGGAAAGGGCTTTACAGCCAAAGCCAGTGCCGCGATCTAGACCGCAAAAATGTAAGTTATTCTTTGGAAAATAGCCCATTGTGGCTTACCTTTGCCCCCTGAAATAAAGGAAAAAACATTTATTTGAAATGTATCTGACTACAGAAATCAAACAAGGACCTATTTGCGAAACATGGATTTGCAAAGAAAAAAGAAGAAACTGGTTCCGCTGAATCACAGATTGCCCTTTTTACACATCGGATCAATCACCTGACCGAGCATCTTAAAGACAAACAAGAAAGACTTTTCCACACAACAAGGTCTTATGAAGCTGGTGGGTAAGCGCAAAAAACTGCTTAATTATCTGCAAAGCACCAACATCGATAGATACAGGGCTGTTCTAGCCGATCTGGACCTGAGAAAATAATTTAATAGCATTCCCCGAAGGGAACCCAACCAAAGGTTCCCTTTTTGCATTTTCAACAATTAGGTGAGACTATCCGATTAAGCCCTTTAATTTATCTCATTATGAAACCTACTGTTATTACTAAAACCTGTAAGCTGCCCGATGGCCGCGAAATAACTATTGAAACAGGCAAACTTGCCCGTCAGGCTGATGGTTCTGTCGTATTGACGCATGGGCAACACCATGTTGCTTGCCATCGGTCGTCTCCTCCCTTGAAGCCAAAGCAGGCACCGATTTTTTGCCATTGTCTGTTGACTATCAGGAAAAATTTGCCTCTACCGGTAAAGTACCTGGTGGATTTTTAAAACGCGAAAGCAAGCTTTCTGATTATGAAATTCTGATCAGCCGTTTGGTTGATCGCGCTATTCGTCCGCTTTTTCCCGAGTGACTACCATGCTGAAACACAAGTTATGATTTACTTGATCTCAGGTGATGAAAATGCATTGCCCGATTCGCTTGCTGCTTTTGCCGCATCGGCCGCCTTGCAGTATCGGATATTCCTTTTCAGGGTCCTATTTCTGAAGTGCGGGTCGCCCGTGTTGATGGAAACTTCGTCGTGAACCCTACGATGGAGGAAAAAAAACGCGCAGATATCGATCTTATCGTCGGCTGCCTCCATTGAAAATATTCTGATGGTGGAAGGAGAGATGAAAGAAGTAAGTGAAGACGATATGCTCGAAGCATTGAAGCTTGCGCACGAAGCCATCAAAGTGCAATGCCAGCTTCAGATAGAACTTACAGAAGCTGTTGGCAAAACTGCAAAGAGAACCTATAGTCACGAAGAGAAAGATGAAAATCTTCGCGAGGAGTTGTGGAAGCTTGATGTATGAAAAAGCATATGCTGCGGCACGTCAACTTAATAACAAGTAAAAAAGATCAGATCAGAAGCTTTCTCCAAGATCTTCGATGAATATCTTGAATGCGCTTCCGGAAGATTCAACCATCAATAACAGATCTGGTCAAAACACTATTATCATGATATTCAAAAGAAAGCCGCACGCGATCTTGTACTTAATGAAGGAGTTCGGCTAGATGGCCGTAAGACCAACGAAATCAGAGACGATATGGAGTGAAGTTGACTATCTTCCTTCACCTCATGGATCAGCCATATTTACCCGCGGCGAAACACAATCGCTAACAACGGTAACGCTTGGGAACAAAGCTCGATGAGCAAATGATCGATGGCGCTATGATCGAAGGCTCACAGCAAATTCATTCTTGCATTATAACTTCCCTGGCTTTTCTACTGGTGAAGTAAAACCAAACCGCGGCCCTGGAAGACGAGAAGTTGGACATGGCAACCTGGCTGCCCGCGCGTTGAAACAAGTGCTTCCTCCCGATGAAAAAAATCCATACACCATACGGATTGTTTCCGATATTCTTGAATCAAATGGCTCATCCTCTATGGCCACAGTATGTGCTGGCTCCCTGGCGTTGATGGATGCCGGTGTTCCTGTAAAAGGTCCCGTATCAGGAATTGCCATGGGTATGATCTCCGATAGCGCGACCGGAAAGTATGCTATCCTGTCCGATATCCTCGGAGATGAAGATCACCTTGGCGATATGGACTTCAAAGTCACGGGAACTGAGAAAGGTATCACAGCATGTCAAATGGATTTAAAAGTTGACGGCCTTACATACGATATTTTGCGCGAAGCATTGCTTCAGGCTAAGGAAGGACGACTTCATATTCTCAATGAAATGAAGAAGACCATCAGCGCCCCAAGGCCTGATCTCAAACCTCAAACACCACGAGCAGAAACCATTATTATCGAAAAAGAAATGATCGGTGCCATCATCGGCCCCGGCGGAAAAGTCGTTCAGGATATTCAAAATACTACTGGCGCAACAGTTGTCAATCGAAGAAGTTGGAAACAAAGGCGTTGTCAATGTTTTTGCAGCAAGTAAGAATGTTATGGAAGCGGCTGTGAGACGGATCAAAGGTATTGTTGCTATTCCTGAAGTAGGTGAAGTTTATGATGGAAAAGTGAAATCCATTATGCCTTTTGGAGCGTTTGTTGAATTTATGCCAGGCAAAGATGGCTTGTTGCATATTTCCGAGATCAAATGGGATCGTCTTGAAACCATGGAAGGCGTGCTGGAAGTAGGTGAAGAAGTAAAAGTTAAACTGATCGAAGTAGACAAAAAAACAGGAAAATATCCGTCTCTCAAGAAAAGTTCTGTTGCCAAGACCTCCAAAAAAAGAAACCACCCACGCCGAATAATCGTTATCAGGTTTAATTGACAGAACTATATTTTGCGCACTATATTGTTATCATAAACGAATGCATATATTTAGAGAATGAGACAGCTAAAGATCAGTAAACAAATCACCAACCGCGAAAGCCAATCGCTGGATAAATATCTCCAGGAAATTGGCAAGGTTGATCTGCTTACACCTGATGAAGAAGTTGAGTTGGCTAAACGCATTAAAGAAGGCGATCAGATCGCACTTGAAAAACTTACAAAAGCCAATCTTCGTTTTGTTGTCTCCGTTGCAAAGCAATATCAGAATCAGGGTCTTTCATTGGGTGACCTTATCAATGAAGGTAATCTCGGATCTGATCAAAGCTGCCCAACGTTTTGATGAAACCCGCGGTTTTAAATTTATTTCGTATGCTGTATGGTGGATCCGTCAATCCATCCTTCAGGCGCTTGCCGAACAATCACGTATTGTACGTCTTCCCCTTAAACCGGGTTGGCTCACTCAATAAAATCTCGAAAACATTTTCAGAGCTGGAACAAAAATTTGAACGCGAACCTTCTCCCGAAGAGCTTGCAGAAGTACTTGGATGTTACAACCGCAGAAGTTGTCGACACCATGAAGATCTCAGGTCGCCATGTTTCCATGGATGCACCTTTTGTTCAAGGTGAAGAAAATAGTTTGCTGGATGTCCTGGAAAATGACAGCGAAGAAACGCCCGACTCAGGTCTGATGAATGACTCCCTGCGGAGGGAAGTGCAGCGCGCGCTGTCCACACTCACGCAACGTGAAGCCGATGTCATCACGCTTTATTTTGGACTGAACGGCGAGCACTCCATGACACTGGAGGAAATCGGCGAGAAGTTCAACTTGACCCGCGAACGTGTACGCCAGATTAAAGAAAAGGCAATCAGAAGGTTACGGCATACCTCCAGAAGTAAAGCTTTAAAACCTTACCTCGGTTAATAAACTATGATAATTTATAGATTATTTTAAGGGTCTCGAATTCCGAGACCTTTTATTTTGTTTATAAAGCAAATACTTCATTCCATGACAAAAGAAGATGTAAAAGTTCTCATCATCGGATCGGGACCGGCCGGTTATACCGCAGCTATTTATGCAGCGCGTGCCGGATTGAAACCTGTTCTATACACTGGTGGTCAGCCAGGCGGCCAGCTTACCATCACCAACGATGTTGAAAATTTTCCAGGCTATCCCGATGGTATCAATGGCCCTCAGATGATGATCGACCTTCAAAAACAAGCCGAGCGTTTTGGCACAAAAGTCAATTATGGCATGGTAACCTCGGTTGATTTTTCAGGCATATCCCTTGAAAGTTATCGTTGATGAGAAAGAAGAAGTCACGGCCGGAGCCGTGATCATCGCCACAGGCGCGACGGCAAAATACCTTGGAATTCCCTCGGAAGAAAAATTTACCAACAAAGGCGTTTCAGCATGTGCTGTATGCGACGGATATTTTTATCGCGGCAAAGAAGTAGCTGTAGTAGGAGCCGGCGACTCAGCAGCAGAGGAAGCCACGTATCTGGCTAACCTGTGTCACAAAGTTCATCTCATTGTTCGCCGCGACGAAATGCGCGCCTCGAAGATCATGCAGCAACGGGTTCTGAAGACTCCGAATATTGAGATCCATTGGAACACCGAAACCGAAGAGATCCTGGGCGATGAAACTGGCGTAACCGGCGTCCGGGTAGTGAATAACAAGACAGGTGAAAAGAAAGTACTTCCCATCGCAGGGATTCTTCCTGGCCATTGGCCATAAGCCTAATACAGATATCTTTAAAAAATACATCGACATGGATGAAACCGGCTATATTCAAAGTTGTGCCTGGTTCGACCAAAACAAATGTGGAAGGTGTGTTTGCGGTAGGCGATGCCGCCGACAATGTTTATCGTCAGGCGGTTACGGCAGCAGGAACAGGTTGTATGGGAGCACTGGATGCGGAGAGATTCCTGGTAGCCAAAGAAATTGAAGCTGTTCACTAACCACTTAGCATTTGAAACTCGATATCCTTGTTCTGGCCGCGCATCCGGACGATGCTGAGATCAGTTGCGGCGGCACGATAGCCAAACATATCTCACAGGGCTACAAAGTTGGCATTGTCGACTTTACAAAGGGTGAACTCGGCACACGGGGCACACCTGAAACAAGAGCTGCAGGAAGCCAAAGAGAGTGCTGTTATCCTTGGCGTTGCTGTTCGGGAGAACCTGGGTTTAAAAGATGGATTTTTTCAAAACGATCCAGCCCATCAATTGGCCGTTATTACGGCGATTAGAAAATTCAAGCCCGACATCGTTCTGGCGAATGCCATTTACGATCGTCACATCGATCACGGAAAGGGGGCATCCCTTGGCTACGATGCATGTTTTCTGTCAGGCCTGGTAAAGATCGAAACCGTAGACGAGCAGGGCAAGAAACAAGCGCCATGGCGACCTGCCGTTGTCTATCATTACATCCAAAGCAATTTCATCGAACCTGATTTTATTGTTGATGTATCCGAGTTCTTCGGATGTGAAGATGAATGCGATACGTTCCTTCAAATCGCAGTTCTTTGATCCTAATAGCATGGAACCTGAGACATACATTTCAAGTCCGGGTTTTCTTAGGTTGTTAGAAGCAAGAGCCACAGATTCGGACATGCAATAGGCGCCAGGTATGGTGAAGGATTTACCGTGAGACGTTATCCGGGGGTAAATTCCCTGTTTGATCTCATTTAGGGAGCAAGGCGGTGAGCTTTCCAGCCACTGTCACTTCTTACAAATTGTATCCGGTCGTGCAGGCGACTCTGGCGTCCTTGCCAGAATTCGATCATTATCGGGTTCAACCTGATAGCCTCCCCACTGTTTTGGTTTGGGTAGCACCGTTTGCCCCGCATATCGTTTTTCCATCTGCCGAACGCGTTCCTCCAGTATTTCCCGGCTTTGTATGATCGTACTTTGCGGGGATGACCAGGCTCCGATCTGCGATCCCAACGGACGACTTTGAAAGTATTCTCCGTGATCGCTGTTCGTCAACCCTGGATACATTTCCTTCGATGCGCACCTGGCGTTCCAGCTCAGGCCAGAAGAATGTTAGCGCACAAACTGGGTTCTCCTCCAGTTCTTTTCCTTTATGACTTTGATAGTTTGTATAGAATAGAAACTTGTCCCGCTCAATCCCTTTTAATAACACGATACGACATGATGGTCTGTTATCCATACTTACCGTAGCCAGGCTCATGGCGTTGGGTTCTGGTACTTCTGCTTTAAGGCTTCATCAAACCATTTGTTAAATTGATCGATTGGATTGCTGGATACGTTGTTTATATCGAGGGAAGCTTTTGAATATTCCTTTCGTAAGGTCGGCTAATTTGTGCATACGGTTGCAATTTGATCAAATGTCTATCAAACAAATAAAACTTGCATACAAGCAAATGAAGTATTTTATTCAAGTATCGAAACATTTTATTGTTTTGATATTTCACAATTCATGATTCATGGAGTTTTTTAAATATAAAAACAAACTTAAGCCCGAGAAAGGCAGGTTGCTGATATCCGAACCTTATCTGCCCGATCCAAACTTCGAACGGACAGTTGTTTTGCTGTGTGAACATAATGAAGAAGGTTCATTTGGGTTTGTGGTCAATAAACCGTCCATGCTAAAGATCAATGAGGTAATGGAAGATATTAAGAATGATGGAGGATACTGTATTTGTGGGGGGTCCTGTACAACAGGATACATTACACTTTCTTCACCGGAACACCAGTATTGAGAATGCCGTTAAGATACGGGATGAGATCTACTGGGGCGGAGACTTTGAAAGTTTGATGAGCAGCTTTGGATACATGCGACGATAAAATCGCCGCAGACATCCGATTTTATTTGGGATATAGTGGTTGGGGTCAGGGTCAACTGGAATTAGAACTTCAGGAAGATTCATGGATAGTCTGCGATTTTGTTACAGATGAACTGTTATTTGATACCGAACCAACAGCATCTGGAAAAAAGCGTTAGAGAATATGGGTGGCCGATTTTCGGTGTATTCGAACTATCCCATCGACCCCCGGCTGAATTGAGGCATTTTTAGTAAATTTACGCTAAAGCCGCGTAGCAATGGACATTGACCATGGAAATGGAACAGAGAAAAAAAGAAGAGCAGGAACATGTACACCAAGCCGAGTGGGATGGACCATGGTGCACATGCTGCATTCAGAAGTTGATCTATCAGATCAGAGATGAGACACCTGAAGAACATCACGACGAAGAACATGCCGCAGATTATTCACACTACTCCAAGCAACAGTTAGCTGAACTTATCAAGGATCTTTCAAGCGACGACAACTTCAAAAAAGTTGATAATATCCTGCGTGAGATCAAACCACTATATCGACGATCTCCGCGAAAAAGAACGGGCAGAAGCCCTTCATAAATTTATCGACTGAAGGCGGAGCACAGGAAGATTTTGAATACAAAGGTGATGAGTTCGATATGGTCTTTGATGCCAACTTCAAGCTTATCAAGGACAGAAGAGTCTCAGTACTTCAAACAACAGGAAGAAAGCAAAGGTGATAACCTTCGCCGAGAAACAGGAACTTCTTGAAAAACTACGGGTCCTTTCCGATTCACAGGATACCACGGATCAGTTCGAACTCTTTAAGGAACTTCAGAAGGAATGGAAATCAATAGGCGCTGTACCCGCGCCACAGGCCAAAACACTTTGGGCAAACTATCACGCACTTACCGATCGCTTCTATGATAATCAAAGCATCTATTTCGAGTTGAAAGAACTCGATCGCAGAAAGAACCTGGAAGCTAAAACTTGAGCTTTGTGTACCGGGCAGAAAAACTCGCTGATGTCGAAATCATCAAGGATGCCATTCGTGAACTAAATGAACTGCATCATGAATTCAAACATCTCGGACCTGTGCCCAAAGAAGATAAAGAAGCTGTATGGCAACGCTTCAAAGCTGCATCGGATGCGGTATACGCAAAGCGTGATGCATACCTTCAAAACCTTCAGCAAGAACTGCAGGTTAACCTGGGCAGTAAAGCCACGCTCAGCGATGAAGTTCAGGAATTTGTAAACTTCCAGTCCGACCGGATCAAAGAATGGAATCAAAAGACGAAAGAGATCCTGGAGCTTACAGAAACGCTGGGAAGTGATCGGAGGATTGCCGCGCGCAAAAGCGAAAGATGTAAACAAGAAATTCTGGTCTGCATTCAAGACATTTTTCAATAACAAGAATAATTTCTTCAAAAAGCTTGATGAAGAGCGCGAGCACAATCTTCAGATTAAAAATGATCTTGTTAAGAAAGCGCTTGAGCTAAAAGAAAGCAACGACTGGGAACGGACCTCCAACGAGCTGAAAAATCTTCAGCTGAAATGGAAGGACATCGGACCTGTTCCTGAAAAATTCAGGGAAAAAGTATTCAAGGAATTTAAGGATGCCTGTGATTATTTTTTCGAACAACGCCGCACGCAGCACGACAAGATGGAGGATGA
Source organism: uncultured Cytophagales bacterium (assembly GCA_963845845.1). GTDB lineage: Bacteria > Bacteroidota > Bacteroidia > Cytophagales > Cyclobacteriaceae > Chryseolinea. The sequence continues at coordinate 21,178 of CAWJTP010000011.1, read as the reverse complement.
GCAGACAGAAAATCTCAGGCTCAAAGAAGAGATATGCACGACCTGGAGAGTCATGCTGCCGGCAAGGACAGGATCTCAGGAAGTTCTTCGCGACCTGCAGGACAAATTTAATGCGATTGGATTTGTTCCCCGCAAGGATATCAATGCCATCCGCAACCGCTATCATGAAGCTGTTGAGCGATTCATCAATTCCATACCGGGCATCAGTGAAAACGAGAAAGGAAAGATCTCGCTGGAAACATCAATTAAGTGACCTGAGAAATGATCCTGATGGCAGACCGTAAGATCTATCAGAAGGAGCAGATCATTCGCAAGAAGATCACCAAAATTGAAAACGATATTGGGCTCTGGAAAACAACCTGGAATTTTTCGGACGCTCCAAAATGCCGAAAAGTTCAAGGAAGAGTTTAACGATAAGATCAAGGAAGCCTCCGATCATCTAAAGCAGCTCAAAGATCAACTAAAGCTTCTAAAAACGGTTTAATAATAATATTGAATGTCCAATGTCGAGGGGAATGTCGAATGTCGCATGTCGAACTCCGAATCGAATTCCGAATATCGAACTTCGACATTCCCTCGACATGCGACATTCGGAGTGCGACATTCGACATTCCAATCGAAGTTCGACATTCAACCTTCCAATCGGAGTTCGACATTCAATTACTTCTTCATAAACTCATCAACATTCTCTTTCGTTATCCGAAGTAATCCTGTATTGATCTGGTAGGGTACGCTGGTGATGCCGGCCTTGGAGTCGTTGGAGGCAAGGCGGTTGGTATGGTGTACCATGTCGTATAAGAATTGTGCACCATACCACGTGAACAACTCGCGTTTCTGGCCTGCCAGCATTTGAATGGTGCCATCCTTGACCAATTGTAAGTGCTCGGGTTCCCAGTCGACCGTAGTGATCTTGATTACGCCCGCCTTTCCTGCTTCGCGTACAGCCAGGGCGATACCAGGACCTGAGTTTGAGTCGAAGCCGCAGACGCCGCGAATGTCGGGATGCGCGGCAATCAGATCTGAAGTGATCCGTGCAGCTTCTTCGACGTTGGCTTTGTCATCGTATTTGCCAACGACTTCAATGCCAGGGTAACGTTTGAAGACATCCGTCAATCCCTTGAATCCGCTTTCCATATTATTCAACCCGAGGATGCCCATGAAAGCTACTTTGCCTTTGCCTTCCAGTAGTTTTACCATCTCCTCGCCCTGCATTTTACCGATCTCATACCAATCTGTTCCCAGGAAAGCGTGGCGGTTGGAGTTGGGGATATCTGAATCGTATATAACGGTTGGGATACCAGCAGCGACGGCTTTATTGATAACCTGTGCAATAGCGGGATCAGTTCCATTGATGAGCAAGCCCGACGGCCTGGTGCCAATAACCTCCTCGAGTGTGTTGATCTGTGCCGGAACATCCCACTCAGCAGGACCCAGTATCGATACCTTTACTTTCATCTTTTCACCCCACTTTTTAAATGCGGCCTGATCGTGATTGACATACATGGGCATGGTAACTGCCGTTGTTACCATCACATATTCTTCGTTGGCTATCGAAGAGTCACTTCGCTCCTGGAATGAGGACGGCACATCGGCCGTATTACCCCTTGGTGGTAGCTCACAGCCCGTGAACATGGCAAGTGCCGCCAATGTCATTGCAAGGCATTTCGCAATTGACCGTATAATTGAGTTGATCGTCATGATAGTGTTGCGTACCTCTTTTGTAATGTCTTATCCAGCCATAACGTTGTAATCAGAATAATTCCCAGGATGATCTCCTGCCAGAAGCCCGATACCCTCGAGATGACCATGATATTGGAGATGATCCCCATGAACACCGCCCCAAGCAGTGCTCCGCTGATCTTTCCGTATCCACCGCTGAGGCTCGCGCCACCCAATATCACAGCTGTGATAACCCTGAGTTCTAATCCTCTTCCCATGGTAGGCAGTGCTGCGCCCAGCCTGGAAGAAAGCAATATTCCTGCAACACCTGCCAGGGTGGCGGAGATAAGAAAACTGATCAGCTTCATCTTCCTGACTTTAATACCTGAAAGATCAGCAGCCTTCTCGTTTCCACCGATATAGTAAAACCTCCTGAATACTACCGTCTTGTTTACCAGGACGGAAAAGATCACAATGGTGAGCAGCATGTACCAGACTGGCATCTGTACACCCAATAGTCTGGATTGGCCGATCACATTGAACCAGTATGGCAGATTCTGTATTCCCGAACCGCTTACCATCAATGCCAGTCCCCTCACAATTCCCATCATTGCCAGCGTCTGGATCATTGGGTTGATTCCCTGGTATGCGATCAGGTAGCCGTTGACAAATCCGATGATCATGGATCCCGCGATCCCCACCGCTATGGCTAAGGGTACGGGCATGCCATAGAAATGCATCAGGTACGCCGTAAGACAACCGGCAAATGCGACTACGGAGCCAACAGAAAGATCAAAAGCGCCTGAGATAAGGAGTATCATCATACCAACAGCAACGATAGTGTCTGTCGATAGATTGAGGAGTATCTGCCGGAAATTACCGAAGGTAGGGAAGGTGGCAGGAAATGTTATGCTCGCGACGATGCACACGACAATGAGCATGGCGAGTAACGAGTATACACGGTCTTGGGTAATTTTCCTTAGCATAGGCTCATTTAGAGGCAAGTGACATGATCTTTTCTTCTGATGATGATTCTCTCGATAACGCCCCGGCTATCATACCTTCCCTGATCACGATGATCCTGTCGCATAACCCTATCAGTTCCGGCATGTCGCTCGAGATCATGATGATACCTTTGCCCTCGGCTGCTAGCGCGTTCAAAATTTCGTAGACTTCGTATTTCGCTCCGATGTCTATTCCATGCGTTGGCTCGTCCACGATCAGCACTTCGGGATGCGTCCATAACCATTTCGCCAGCACAACTTTTTGCTGATTGCCGCCGCTCAGGTTGATCGCCTTTTGCCTTACGTGGGGCGTAGCGATACGAAGATCTTTCACCGATGAATCGGCCATCTGTGATGCTTTAGTTTCGCTATAGATGTTGCCATGGGAAGCGCTCTTCAAACTTGCTGCGACTACGTTATCCTGAACGGACATCTCCAGAAAAAGTCCAAGGCGTTTGCGTTCCTCCGGAACATACGCGATCCCATTCCTGATGGCGTCGGAGGGATGTGCCAGGATGAGTTTCTCACGATTCAGAATAATGTCCCCTGCTGCGGCATCCGCGCCGAAGATGGCCCGCGCTATTTCTGTGCGACCGGCTCCGATCAATCCTGCGAGTCCGAGGATCTCGCCCTTGTGAAGTGTGAACGAAATGTCGTTGAATTTCTTTCCAGTCAGGTTCTTTATTTCGAGCAATATGGTACCCGTTGCGCCTGTGGCGGCTTTCAGAGATCGTAGCTCCCGGCCGACCATCCTCGCTATCAGTTGTTCTTTGGTGATGGATTGGATCGGATATGTTCCCTGAGACCTGCCATCCTTGAGAATGGTCACGCGATCAGCCAGGGTGAATATCTCGTCCAGCCTGTGGGATATGTAAAGGATGCTGATCCCTTGCTTTCTCAGTTTACGCAGGATATCGAACAATACTTTGGTCTCTTTTTCCGTGATCGACGCAGTCGGCTCGTCCAGGATCAGCACACCCGGTATTTTTGAGAGCGCCTTGGCAATCTCTACCATTTGTTTTTGTGCCGGTGAAAGATACGATACGATGGTGGCGGGTTCAATGTATCCCATCCCCAGCTGCTCCAGCAATGTCCTTGTCTGTATGTACAGCGTATCGAATTGTATAAACCCGAAACGGGTCCTGGGCTGTTGATTGGCGTAAATATTTTCAGCAACGCTTAGGCTATCTACAAGACTGAGATGCTGATAAACGATAGCAATGCCCAGATCGAACGCGGCCTGCGGCCTGGGGATGAAGACGGCGTTACCATCGACAAGCACACGTCCACTGTCAGGTTGAAGGTTGCCGGTCAGGATGTTCATGAGTGTGCTCTTGCCGGCGCCATTTTCCCCGCAGATGGCGTGGATCTCACCGGGAGCGATGATGAGATCCACATCGCTCAAGGCCTTCACCCCGGGAAATGATTTGCTGATCTTATCAAGTTTCAGGTCACGCATGCTTTGGTATCTTTCTGAGATCACCTTAGTGATCTATCCTTTGAATTGTTCGAGGGCTATCGTTTCCTTGCGCTTCGCCGAGGCATAGGAAGCATGCACCAGCCTTACCGTTTCCAGATTGTCATCTCCCTTCATTTCCGTTTCGCCTCCCTTCAGGCCTGACAATATATTGCGATTGCAGTCCACGATGCTGGCATGGACCAACGCGTATTTTGGGTCCAGCCACGTGTACATATGCGGATCCGCAGCTACTATTTCCGTCCCGGCCCTCGTCGTGACATGGATCCGGTAGTCGCGTGTGAGGTGGATGGAGCCAAGCGACCCCTCTACCAGGACGAAAGTTTGCGGGAAGGGTTCGTATTCCAGTACCGATGCGTAGGACATCTCCGCATAACACGAGATACCATTGCTCATTTTCATCAACACATTAGCGACGTCCTCGCCTTTGATCTTTGGATTAACGGTAGCGGTATGACATAAAAGTGTTCGCACCTCTCCAAAGAGAAAACGGCATGTATCCAGTATGTGCGATCCAATGTCCGTCAATATGAATTCTTCCAGTTCAGCTAGAAAAGGTTGATTGTCAAATACAGGGAACCCGGAACAAAACGTAACGCGTGCCTTGAATACCCTTCCGATCCTGTTCGACTCCATGATCTTCTTGACCTTGCGGATCGGTGCCTGCCATCGCCAGTTCTCGTGTATGAAAAACGGAACGCCTGCCTTTCTGCATTCTGCGACCATCATGCTTGCAACGTCCAGTTTAGGCGCCATCGGCTTTTGACAAATAACTGCCAGGCCTTTGCGGGCAGCCATGGAGGTTAACGTTGCATGCGTATCCACATCCGTGATGATGTCCACAAAATCAAGCTGCTCGCGATCGATGAGTGCCTGCGCGTCATCATAAACATGTGGCACTTTGAATTTGTCAGCGACAGCCTCAGCCTTTGCTTTGGTGCGGTTGTATACTGCTACCAGTTCAATACCATCCAATTCCATCCAGGCGGGGATCTGGTAGTTGGCCCAGAATCCTGTTCCGAGTACTGCGAAGCGAAGTTTCCCTGATGGTGACATACTATTTTGATGGCGATGACATGCGCTTTATAAGTTATTGCTGGTATCCCTTTTCGAAAAGCCTTTTGAAGACCCCGGACATGCGACTATTTACTGACCGTTGGAACTGTAAATTTCTTCGAAGCATCATCAACGACGAGCACCCAATCCTGGCCATAGCCCGTTGTAGGAGGGGTGAATTCCTGTTGTTGCTTTCTTCTGCGATTTTCCAACCTCGTTTCACTTCTCCATTACGCGGATTGTACCAGGAGGTCTGTATTTCTGCGCCGGAGATTTTCCCCGTATTGAGCGTAAATTTTTTTCCCTGTGTGTGATAGACGAAAATATAATCTTTACCCCGCGTTGCCTGAATGTGATCATTTACGTCCAGCGCATCCGTTATCAAGCTCTGATCCGGTACGCGGTCAAACATAGGCCGGGATTCTATGAGGTTTCGCAGATATTTCATCTGTCCTGCGCCGGGAAGGTCTATGGCTACATACCAGGGAAAGTGTGGGCCGTTTACCGGTGTCCGGTTTGGTGCATACATTTGCCAGATGTCATGACATCCATAGGTATGTCCGAATGCGCCGGCAAATACATCGAACCATGCGGCTTTCGGACGTCATAAGCACTGGATGTACCGAGATCGCTGGCGTTGAAACAAACGGGATGATCCTCATAAATCGTCTCACCGTCAAACACCGGTTTTACCGGCTTCAAATTGTAGACATATTCTATTCTCTCCCAGACGTTATTTTCGCGGCAATGGCCGGTTTGAAACATATTAAAGTCCAGCCACGTCTTCCGATGAAACCATTTTGACGAGCCTCCGTCTTTAAGGTTGTTGGGTTGAGGATGAAACGTTATCAATGCCTTATCCTTACCGCCAACACCTTCAGCGATGCCTGCGGCCATGGATCTCCAGATCGCGACATCTTTTTCGTCACGTGGATTGCGATCTCCTCCGAGCACCCAGATGATGTTCTTCTGATTCTTATAGCGTGTTGCCGATCCATTTTCCATATGCTGTTGGCATTTTCGGCGTTAAAGATCTCCGGGCCCATACCCCAGCCCTCTTTGGACACTTTATCACCCCATGTCGGTAACAGGCGCGATGTAAATACCCAGCGGCTCTGCTTTTTTGATGATAAAGTCCACGTGCTGGAAATACGCCTCACGGGGTTTTGTCGGATCATCATTTTCAAGCGGTATTTCGCCGTAGGCATTTGGACGTGCAGGCCATCGAGTTCCGCGAGGGCAACAGCCTGAATGACGGTAAACCCTTTATCAGCACGGTTCTTTAAGTATTTTTCCGCTTCCTCCCGTCGAAAGCCTGTGAAAGAGTTCCCAGGCGGTATCACCAACCAGAAGAATGGCTTACCGTCGGCCGTTTGACAAGATAACGATTGTTCTCACTCACTTTTAATTGAGCGTAAGGCCATGAAGAATATAAATAACAGGATAACAGAGGTATTTTTTCAAGAGGTGTTTCATTCAGTTTATAAGTTTAAGAAGGTATTTTAGTCATGACGCCAACCTGGTACTTGACGTGTTCCGGATCAAGCACTTTTTTCCAGTCTTCCTTGAATATCAGTGGTCTCCCGATCTGGATCGCCTTATAACACGCATCGGAAAATACACCGCCCGGTATCTGGTCAAAGCAAAGGGCCAGATCGATGTTGATATGTCCCATAAAGAAATCGAAAACAGCATCCTTTGGGACACCCATCTTGATCACTTCATCCATTGCCTCGCGCATGGTAAACATGACCGCGCCGAGGAACGTCTCCGCTAATCCAGGTTCCAGAAGCGCCATCTGATCAACGGTGATCCTATGCGCTCGTGTGACCGGCGCATACATGGCAATAGCCAACGTCTTCTCCGGTCTTATAATGTTCTTCCGGACCCTGCTTCAGTGCGCAGACGATAGCCTGCCGCGCCGTGATCCCACCGAAATAGTCGAAGTGCCGTTTTTTATCCTCTTCCCAGTTGAACACCGAAGGGTGCGTAGGATGGGAAACGAAATAGGATATATCCTTCCTTTTAGGCAAATGGCCACCAACTGCAGCCGCTGGATCCAAGGTAACGACTATTGCCCCGGGTTTGAATTTCTTCAGCATCTCATTGGCGACTTTCCCGATATAAATATCGGGAACAGCCAGGATGACGATGTCAGCGCCAGGCACAGCTACATCAGCCGTTGTTGCTTTGATCCCCCGCTTTGAAAGTCGTTCCAATCCCGCTTCGCTTACTTCGACATATGACATTTCATAGTCACCCACATTCCTGAGATTGTCGGTAAGCCTGCAGCCCATCTTGCCGCCAGCACCAACCAATGCGATCTTTAGTTTTGACATAGCTTTACTGTATTCTCGTTTTATCTTTTTTCTTGAAATATGACAGTTGACTGAGGTATTGAATACCTTCTACAGCCCATGCCTCTTCTTTCCTGACCGTTGCCTCAATAGACGATTCCGGTTCAACCCATTGCTCGAGCACTGCGCTCTGACAACGCTTGTACTGACCGAGGCGCTCCAGAAGCATCGGTACATCGGTCATGCCTTTTCCTGCAGGCGTACCGGTCACATGAAAACCCATCTTGTGATAGAGCCTTTGTATCGTGTAGTCTTTGATGTGAAGGTTTACCGTGTAGGGTGTCAATACCGCTGCAACGTGATCCAATCCTTCGCCGGCGCCAAGACTGTTTACGCAATCAAGGCACACACCGACATGCCGATCATCAATACTGTCCATGATGGAAGCAAGCTCAGCTGCTTTGAAACGGTCATGGTTCTCAATACCCAGCACGATGCCCGTCTTGTGTAAATCTGGTAATACGTTTTTTATTATTCTGATGATCGTCGTTGGATCCGGTTCGTATCCATCGCCGTCAATCACGAAGCGTAGGAGCGGAGCATTGAAGAATGAAGTGAGGGTGACATAGCGATCAAGATGTTCCGGCGTCAGCATTCGTGCGCCGAGCTCAAGCCTGATGTGGTTGTCGTTCACCAGTGTTCTCAGCTCCTCCAATTCGCTGCTATTGAATGCGTGCAACGGAAGGTTATCACCGATCTGTAAGCATCGAAGTCCGAAGTCCAGGGTTCGGCGTATCAGGTCATTTGCAGTGAGTGGCTTTGGCGGCATCTGCCCAGGAACGCCAACGGACCAACCATATGTGAAGCTACTGATGCCCAGGACCATAAATGTTTACTTGACAGGGCTACAATCTTACGATCAGAATCAAACGATTGCATCCAGCATTTTACCAAATTTAGATGCGATCTTTGCAATAAATTAGTTTTCTTTAGTAAAAACTGTTCATATAGAACAATGGCGAAGCAAATCCCACAGAAGCCTCACTTGCTCAAGATAATCCCGCCATTTGAGAACTCGTTTGTCATCAAGGGCGACGACATTGCCTGGAACAATCCCTGGCATTTTCATCCCGAGGTCGAGTTGCTGTATTGCATCAAAGGCAAGGGTACTAATTTCGTGGGAAACAGCATCCGAACAATTGAGGAAGGGGAGTTGCTATTGTTGGGAAAGAACCTGCCGCACACACGGCAACGGGATAAAGAGTACTACCACACGCATACTGATGAAGTTCCTGAGAGTATCGTGATCCAATTCAGGGAAGAATTCCTGGGTGAGCGTTTTTTCGAGATCAGGGAATTCAATCACATTCATGGTCTGCTTGTCCGCGCCTTACGCGGTCTTAAATTTCATAGCGTTGTGGAAAATGGAATTGCCTCAATGTTAAGGTCCATCCAATCATCCAATGGTGCGTCCGCGATCATTGAATTGTTATCGTTGCTGGATTCGCTCGCGCGATCGGAGGCGTACACTTTTATCAACAGTGTTAACTACGTCAGCGATGTACATGAGAAGTCATCGCAGAAGATCAACAAGGTCTATCATTACACGATCGGGCATTTCCGCGAGCCTATTTCATTGGAGACCGTAGCATCGTTAACGAATCATTCGCCTGCTGCTTTCTGCCGTTATTTCAAGACGCGCACGCGCAAGAGTTATGTGCAATACCTAACCGAGATCCGAATAGCGTATGCGTGTGAACTATTGATGGAGGGAAACCTTGATGTGGGACAGGTTTGTTTTTCAAGTGGCTTCAACAACCTTTCACATTTCCACAAACAGTTCCGGAAGTTCGTGCATTTGACGCCTAGTGAGTACAGGTCGAAAAGTAAGAAGAAGGTTCCGGTGGAGCGGTAATAATCATAAATAATGAATTGTTTCAGTTAGTCTAGAGAGTTCACCAATTGATCCTTCACCCCCGATGATATCGGGGCTAAGACGCAAAGTTAACGCTAAGCACTTCGCGATCCTTAGCGTTCATCGCGCCTCCGCGGTGAGGTACGTGCGCTCTATTCAACATCGTAGGCAATCACATTCATTCAGGAGGACTCCCAAAATCAACATGTCCTTGCCTGACAATCATATCTCACAATTCATAATTTCCTATAACTTTTGTTCTATAGACACGCCGGTTCATAGTGGATAACTTACACTACCAGTTGATGGAACACTATGAAAAAGGCAATCGAATTCTCCTTAACCGTTCTCCTTAAGACCCTCTCAACGATGTTTCGGGTTATCAGGAATGCTGCTGTCCAATTGCTAATGATCTCCGCCGGAATGATCTCAATGACGTGCGGAGAATCACCTGAACTGAGTATGCCTAATCCAGGGCCCGGACCCGGTCCTGCACCTGGTCCCATACTCGACATTACGGATGAGCAGCGCTTTGCTGTACTGAATGAGTGCGCGCTATTCATGGAAGCACTTGGCGATCTTAAATCTGACGGGACACAACAAGTTCTCGTTGCATGGTTGAAGGCACGCCCCGAATTTAAAGAAGCAGGGATATTAGGGGGAAACGTTTGGGCAAATTTCTATGATGGGCGCATGGCGATGATGGTGCCCGATTGGAAAAGTAGCACACCAGCGGTAGGAGGCAGATGGCCGGACCCTGAAAGTACGGGAGGAAGAAAAGCGGCGACACCAGATGCCGCACGCACACTTGGTATACCGGCGGGAAACACCGTCAAGTTGTTTTATGGCCTCGGTTCAGCATTTACAGATGATAGGCCCTTCTTGCAACAGCTCTTCGCAAAATCCCACACCGATTTTCATGTTGATCCCAAAGATGCCACCATCGACAATCTTAAGAACGTCCGGGATGTTAGCATTTTTTACATCGATACGCATGGAGGCCTGGGGCTTTTAACACCTGCAAGTGATAGTGTAGAGGCATTTGGATTGTGGACCAAGGATAAGATCACGCCGGAGAATCACATCAAGTACAAGCACGATCTGGACGCGCACAATCTGTTGTATATGGCTGCCCTGGAGGATAACGGCAAACCTTCTGAATGGCATTACGCGATAAGCGCTGGTTTCGTGGATGCCTACATGACCTTTACTGAAAACGCCATCCAGTACATTGATGCCTGCGAAAGCATGACTGAAGATGCTGAAAATTTCAGGGACATCATGCAATCAGTGACTGACAACGGTAAGGCTACATACATCGGATGGACCGGTCCTACTGACGACGGGACAGGAATCCCTACGTCACGATTCGTGTTTGACCGTTTACTTGGTACACAATTGTATTTACCGGAAAACCCGGTCCAGCGGCCATTTGACCTTTCCTCTATTTATGATGACTTCACCCGGTGGAACCTCGGCATCAGCGGATATGGCGGACGATGGAGCTATAGGTCCCAAAATACCTCGGAGATCATTCTTACGCCCTCTATTGAGTATATCATCATGAATGACTTTCAAAATGAGATGGTCATCAGGGGTTTGTTTGGAGATCATCCCGGCGACGATGGGAAAGTGACTGTTGGCGGAGCGACCGCCAGCATCCTACTTTGGCACAATAATAGGGTCGTTTGCAAATTACCAGATGGAACCAGTTCCGGAGATGTGATCGTTTCAGTAGGAGAAAATAAGAGCAACGTTGTGCCCCTCACAGAATGGAATATTCCCTTAAATGTTTCGCGGGATGATTTTGGAGCAACGGTGGAAGTTAATCTCAATTTAAAGATCCGCGGAGATGTTCACAAATATCGGTCGGAAGCCGGGAAGCCTCCTAAAACCGAGCGTGCCGACTCAATAGGATTGTTCGCAGAACACCGGGAACTTGGCTGGCCTGTTTCACCTGAGTCGACAGGAAATTATGCAGTAGGAGGAGAGCGGCGTGCAGCCTGCACGTTGTCAACTTGTGACATCCGTGATGTGGAATCTGTATTAGGCCGCAATGGAAATTTGCCATTTGATGAGTTCCCGCAATCTCTTTCATATGGTGCGTACTACATTTGGTCACGGGACATGAAGAAGCTTTACATCAAGCTTATCGTCAGCATTCCTGATGTTGGGATCGAGCTTCAGACGTATACGGCGTGTCCCGGCAGCCCCGCGCTTAACGGCACTCAAAGTATTCCCCTGAACATGGGGTTCACGATACCATCTGACGATCTGACCGCGCTTGAGCTTACTTTAGACAATAACTATAATATCCAGACGGGTGTAGTAACGCGGACGAAGAACATCCAATATGGCCGATGTAGTCTTTCCGGCTCCCTGGTTCTTTCTGCAAGGTGGCCGCCCGTCGAGCCTGTGGCACCGCCAACCAATAGCACCGAGGCAAGGGTTGTAGGGCAATTATGAATTATAAATTATGAGGTATGAATTGTTATGATTCACGGTTGACCACGAGAACATTGTAAATCGAATCCTGTCATGAGACACTTCATATTCATAATTGCTCAAGCCTACTTCGAATTGTAGAGTTTCACTAAGGCGACTAATTTCCCGTATTTGATCTTGCCCTTTTCTTGTTCATAACGGATGAGGTAACGTTCCGGAAAAAACTCTTTCAGACCTTCATTGAGCAGTTTCCTTTCAGCAGGCATAGCTTGCATGTAACCCTTGTTGTCATCGAGAACATACAAGTCCTGCTCACTTCCTAGCAGGACAAAGGTGTATCCGCCGGTTAATAATCCCGAGACGACCCCAACAGCTATTGCTCCGCCGATCTGCGCGGCTGAGTACTGTTTACTGTAATCGGCAATCTGATAGAGATTAACTTTGCCTTGTGATACTACTTTGGCTTCAACCAGCTCAAAAAATCCCGATTCGGAGGCGAAGGGCTTATATTGGTGAAAGATCTTATAGGTTTGCTTATTGATAGTGTATTCGCTGATCTGTGATTTGGGGATCTTTCTTGGATTCTTGTCCTTCTTGGTCCTCCAAAACTCAATGCCTTGATGGCCATCCTTCGGCGAGGTATATATCTTAAGATAGCCCGTGAATGTCGAGTCGTTCCGAAGGGTGACTTTGCCATTTTGCGCGAATGTTGGCGCGAAGACCAGGACGCAGATGGCAACGAGGAAAATTCTTATCATAACATTCTGAGATACAACTGGATGATGTTTTGTCTTTCGGTACCTATATCTGCATCATACGGGGATTGTAACCTATGAGAATGGCCTAAATATAGTTGGTTTGGAGCGGTTCCGATAGTTCTCTGGATGCCATAGTCCAACGGAATTCTCCGACAGTTTGTTAAAACGCATTCTTGGAAATACCTTAATCACAACCAATCGATCGGAGATGGTGTCTATTAGATTGAATCTCTAGGCTTCAAACCGATTTCAAATGAAAAAGCAAGTACTACTATTTGCGTTCACCTTAGCTGTCCTGTGTTCGTGCTCATCCGACGATGACCCGATCAAAAAATTTAGCCCGGACCGATACCCTCAAAAGTGGGTCCTCGTCCAGATGACTGGAAGCACTCAAGATCCACCATTGACCGGAGATGACATGCCTTGGCAGGAGCAATATGTTTTTAATGGAGACAAGACTTTTGTTAAGTCCCGCGATAGGGACGGCGTGCAAACCGAAGTCACCGGCAGCTATGATTCGACGACTTTTTCAGATACAGAAGGTTTAGCGCTAATGTTTGATTCCGACGAGGGTTTAATTGGAAGCTGCACTTCCCAAAATTTACAGGAAACATTGTTTTTCAGCACCGACGGCGAACTTTTTAACACATGGAATTGGTGCGATGGTCCGGGATTGAAGTACGAGAGAGTGGAATAGGGTTGTGTTGACGGTGTTAGGTTTGTCGCGCAATATTTTCCTGGTTTTAGGAAGTCAAATTGCAGCTTATTGATTACTTAAAGAGTGGTTTGCCGGTCTACAGTGGTCGGAAGGGTAACGCAAGCATAAAACGATTTGCCATATTCCCAGGAAATCTTGCTAACAGTTTGCGAAAACGCATTCTTGGTCTATTTTTGCACCTCGGTTTTAGGAACCGGCTCGTGGCTCTCCGTGCACCTTTCGGCGGAAAACTGACTTGTAGTCAGGAGCTAACGAGAAACACAAAATTGACTCATTAGCTCATCCGCTATGGCGGAGACTGATTTGTAATCAGAAGCTAATGAGAAAACATAAATGCCTCCTTAGCTCAGCAGGTAGAGCAACTGACTTGTAATCAGTAGGTCGTTGGTTCGATTCCGACAGGGGGCTCTTGGTTATCAGTGAGTTACGTTGTAGTTAATCCCACCATCCGAGGATAACAGCTAATTTGATTTTCACATAATTATATTTTGAGTGTCGCACCAGCGAGCATTGAGATTGCGTAAATCCGAATCGACCCGTCATATGGAATCTCATCCTTAAGAATATCAGATAATCCCAGCGTGTATAACAATTGTGAATTGATTAACAACTTGGGACGGACAGTAAATTTATATCCCACCGCAGTTTTTAATCCGTAGTCGAAGTGGTTATAGCTATTTCCTGATAAATAATGCGATTCGATTAATCTGTCTTGGAGGTCATAGATGTTTGTATAGTTTCTAACCTTCTGGACCCTACTCATAAAAGGGCCAAGACCGACATGAAAATTTCGTTTGGAGCCGAAACAATATCTAATAGACGCCGCTAAATTGACGTAGTCGATTTTATCTCCTTGCTCATATCTGGCATCTTGCGTGGTTCCGTCATCATTGAAATAGATTTCATTATACTCAACTTTTGATCCCTTTCTCTCAAAAATCAAGCTCACATTGACATCAAACTGCTCGTCTAATTGGTGGGAGGCGGCCGCCCCGAAGGCGTATCGAAAATTAAGTACCTGATCCGTCGATCTTCCCGAGCCCCAAAAATTTGTAACAGATGGGCCAGCAAAGAATTCTACCTCCGAAATGAATTTCTTGGGTGTGTTCAATTGCGGACCATTCTGGGCAATAGCCACTACGCCCACCAGTGAACAACGAATAACTACGACGCCAAGGGAAAAACAACGGAAATTGCTAAACATAAAGGTAAGTTTCAAAAAAGTCTGGTAGAGCCTGGTAATTTGCTATGTAGCTTCGTTGTGCTCCCTATAGTGAAACAATAGAAGATCTTTCCTCAAACTATTCTCCAACTATTCCGGAGCCATCTAAGAGCTATATGGCGGCTTCACCGAACAACGACAAAAGAAGGCGTCTCAGTTCTTTGTCCGTTTAACATAGTCCCTGAGTATCTTAAAAAACTCGGCAGGTTGTTCCTCCACGATCTCGTGTCCACACTTTTCTATCACATGTATTTCGCTGAACCTCAAACTTTCTTTTTGTAGATAGAAGGTCGACTCGCCCTGGTCATCCTGGCGCCCATAAACGATCAATGCTGGGATTTTTAGTTTTTTTAGCTTGTCTGTAATGTCCCACTTGTTTTCGATGACCTCTTTGTCAACGAATGGTATCGGTTGAAAGTTGAAACTGTAAAAAAGCTCTTCAAAGTTTTTCTTCGATATTTTACTTCTGTCATAGTACATCGCTCTAACATGTAGGGCAATGAAGTCTTTATAGGCAAGAACTTCTTTGGAGGTGGGGCTTACCCTCTTAAGAGAGTCTAATTCCTTCTCTGTTTTTGTCGAGAATACTTTTTGTAAAACGTCCATGGAATCCAATTCTGCTTTAGAACGTCTCGCATATTGATTGTCGTACAATACGTTCCATACTTTATAGGATGGAGGCGCCGAACAAACCAGGATCAGATTGGCAACCGACTCTGGATGAAGTGCGGCATAGTTCATTGCCAGTAGTCCACCCCAGGATATTCCTAAGAGGGTGATTTTCTTATCATCGCGGTTCTTTCGCAGCAGATCGATGTCTTGCGTGTAGTTGTTGATCGTTACTGTCGTCTCATTGACAGGAATGTCCCTTGATTTTCCCGAGCCACGTTGGTGCAACAAAATGCAGGTGTAAAAGGATTTTAGACTATCAACTATTTGCCGGTACGGGTGTTCGGGAGCTTCTCCTGGGCCACCCGACAAAATATAAAGCGCGGGGCCATTGCCAAATTCTTCATAGTAAAGCTTTATCGTGCCATTGTAATAACTTTTAATGCGCTGTCCATTGCAATAGGAATACGTCCATAGCAGCGTGATGATGATAAAAAGAAAATGTTTCCTTAGGATAGGATTTGTTGTATGGTCAGCTATTAATTTTCTCACTTGGCTCACGTTGTTATTATTTAAACAGTCGCAGCCAGCGGACACCTGCTCGTCCTGAGTGATGTTTGTTAAAGGACATTAGTTTGAGTTTAATTATCAAGTTACAACACGGACGAACAAATTCCCGTACGGACTACGTAATTGTTGTGTTTAATTAGCAAGATCACGCATTAGCGCATGGGTCAAGAAGATGTGAAGGCGACAAGAAGGAGGGGAATTGTGAGAGTGGGTAAGATCTTATCGGGTTAAACCATTCTGCCTTCAAATGCCCGAAAAAACGAGCGCGCGGCACATGCCATCAAGAAAAATTTTAACACGTTCTAAAATTATTACCTTACTGTGAGCGCGCCCGTAAGAATCAATGAGAATTGGACGATCAATAGCAATATCAATTTATTTTACAACCGGTTTAACACTCAGTTACTGAATGAAGTTTATAAGGTTGGCCAATTCAGTGGCATCGCCACCATTACGCAAACCGTAACGTTAGCGTGGGATCTGGCCGTCGAAATTACAACGGCGTACAATGGACCCAATATGTTAGGGCTTTTCAAGACTCAGGCCCTGGGTTCAGTGCATGCGGGGCTGCAAAAAAAGGTATTCGACAAGAAAGGCTCATTTCGTTTAAATGTTACTGATATTTTTTATACCAACCGGCCACGGTATAGTGTGGCGTACCCTGGGCTTGATGCGACTTTTTATAATTACCCTGAAACACGCATCATAAGGCTCAATTTTACTTACAACATTGGCAAGACAGGAGAGGCTATGCGCAAACGCAATGGGCAGGAGAAGGAGCGGAAGAGGATTGGGATAAATTAGGCAGCGTTTATGATCTGACTCCCACCAATTTTTTTAGTCCTGATTCTTGTTATTGTTGCAAAAATTGTCAGGAAAACCTGATTGCGTACTCATCAGGTTTTTTGGTAACATTGATTCGGCAGGGATGGCCCACTAGACACGCGCCCCCGGAAAATGGGGTACTAAAAACAAGTGAATAAATTTTTCGCTTCATTCGTTTGCAGATGATAAAAACATTTAGCGTTATTTATGCCGGGCAAGTTGTATGTAGCGATTGAGTTATTTGTATTAGACGACGTGACAAGAGACGTTAGGTGAGTAGCAACCCCTCCGATTAGAAATTCGACCCCCATTGAGTTCTTAATCCACAAAAAAGCTGAGTACTTATTTCGACTGACTGAGAAAAAAATATAGGCACGATTGCGTGAAACGCTCAACCGTGCAGTTGAAATAAGGATTGAAGTAGAAAAGCAGTCTTAAAAAAAATAGCAGGCTCTTTCATAGAAGTAAACCCTTGGCTCAAAAGGCCATGGATGGAATTGATTTGCCTGCTGGTCTGGCTTTTAAATAATCGTGTTAGGGAATATAATACTCACGCCAAGTGAACTGCCGTTTTCGCGCCAATCTTTTCGCCTTTACAATCATGGCGACTTGTATTGTACCTGGGGTATGCGTGGGTCAGTCCATCATCCACGCAATAGATACAACGCTATCAATACACGCCAATTTAGACATTGATTCTATCAATAGCGCATATTCGACGCAGCTTGATTCCATAAGATCAGAATTGGATTCAGTAGCACAAATATCAAACCGCCAGCTCAATAGAATTCAAGCGATGACCAACGAATTAAAAAACAAATTCGACACCATCAGATTTGTGCAGAAAATTGACAGTGTTCTGCACTGGAAGAATGATCGGTTAAAAAGAATAGCGCAGAGATCTGATTCGATACGACTAGCCATCAATAAAAAGTTGGATGGCCTTCCACTACCGGTAGCGTTGCGCGACAAGGTCCAGCAACTGAATAGCGGAATGGCTGCACTGCAGGCTCCACTCGGTCAAGACCTTCAAACCAATTTTGGAAGCTTGGCTAAGTTGAGTCCTGATGTCAGCCAAAGCTTAGGAAAAATAACTTCAATTGGAAGCGAGTTGAATAACGTGGCGTCGTTAGGAAAAGTGGACGTCCCGCCGGGCGTCGAAATGTCCTCATTGTCCGCGTTGGAAAAACAAGTCACGAGTGTTTCCCCTGTTAATAACGGTGGGAAAATTAATGCAGACAAGTTGACCAGTGTAGCGGAACAGCAGTTGTCTAACAATTCCACCATATCATCTGTTTCAGGCCAGATCGGTGAGAGCAGCCAGCTGACTTCAATGATTGGTAAAACAGGAGATGAGGACGCGATGAAGCAACAATTACTTCAGCAAGTTCAGGAGCAGGCGACCGATCATTTTAAAGGGAAGTCAGAACAGCTTAACAATGCAATATCGGCGATCGCCAGGCACAAAGCGAAAATACCAAGCGTTACTTCTTTAAATGAAATACCTCGGCGGGTTCCAAATGAGATGAAGGGCAAGCCTTTGATTGAAAGGCTGGTTCCAGGCGTTGCTTTCCAGGTATTGAAGAGTGATGATCTGTTTACCATGGACTTTAACGGTTATGTGGGCTATCGTTTTACGAAGCGACTGACTATAGGTGGGGGATGGAATGAACGTGTCGGTCTCAATGCTAAACCGCTCACCCTGACCTCGGGCAACGTCCGCATTTTTGGTCCGCGTCTTTTCGGTTCATTCAAGTTGTCCCGGGGATTCGAACCTCGTATCGAATTTGAGGCAATGAACACGTTCATTCCCCCATACATAAGGAATCCAGGTATAGATCCCGGTTCAAGAAGGTGGGTGTGTGGCGCCTTTGCCGGAATCTCGAAGACATACAACATCACGAAACGCATTCGTGGAACTGCAACGATCATGCTGCGGCTTTTTGATCCAAACCGAACCAGTCCTTATCCTGATGTGATAAATGCACGTTTTGGTGTCGAGGTACCGCTAAAGAAACGAATACGCAAACAAAGGCATTAGCAATACCGTGGTTAATGAATTCCCTACTAAACTATATCCTAATACTTATATGAATGCAAAGTTGTCTCTATATGTTCTTGCTCTCTGCTTAAGCATCTCGATAGCAAGCCGTGGTCAACAGTCTTTAATTAACGACTTGATGCCGCAGCCCGTGCCGAAGTCGCCCAATGCAGCGGCGATGGATAAGTATGGCGATTATCAGGTGAGCCATTTCACGGGATTGCCAAACATTTCGATACCTATTTTTGAAGCCACGAGTGGCGACTTGAGTGTACCGATAACGTTAAGTTATCATGCATCCGGCAACAGGCCAACGGATGTCGCCGGTTGGGTTGGTTTGGGCTGGTCGTTGTCCACCGGTGGACAGGTAACCAGAAGCGTTAATGGCAAACCTGATGAACATTCATATTACACGCACCCTTTGAACGCTGCCCCGTCAAATTGTTCTTCCCACGTCTACCTTCAATACGCGACAAGCAATGTGCTGGATACTGAACCGGATGTCTTTAGTTATTCGTATCCTGGTGGTGGTGGAAAGTTCATATTTGTTAACCAGGGCACTTATGTCAATGAAAATTCAACGGCGCCTATTGGTCCGGCTTACCTCTTTCCGTATGCACCGATCGTTGTTAAAAGAGTAAACGATCAGAAGTTTCAGATCACGGATGAACGGGGCGTGCTCTACCGGTTTGGGACCAGTAAACAAGGAGCAACATCGATGGAACAAACCAACGCCTTTAATGGAGGAAATCCTACAATCGCGGCAACGACCACCTGGAACCTGCTGGATATTATTTCGCCGAACTCAAATGACTCCATCAAATATACCTATCAGTCCATCGGCACAGCTAACAGGCATGACGTAGCGCATACCTGGCTGGTTACAGATCTTTGCAATTTGTATTCAGGCAGCTGCCCTCCGTCAACACATCTTTCCGCACAATCTCCATTGAACACAGACAGCAATGTCAATCAGCAGGGCGTACATGAGATGTTCTTTGAAAATGGAAAGATCCAGTTTGTTCTGAGCAGCACTTTTAGGGCTGATCAAACAGCGCTAAAGTATCTTGATAAGATCAATGTTTTTGAACTTTTCAATGGTACATATAGCCTGAAAAAGATAATTGACTTCACATATTCCTACTTCCTTGATGCCGTCGGGAGCGAGTGCTGCACTCAAATTAGATGGGGTTCAGGTCCAGGATGGGGCCGCACTGACCGTTCAAAACTATACATTCACATACTTCTCCAATACCTTTTCATGGAATGCCACTACTCACGTGAACGCGCGGGATTGGTGGCTATTTTACAATGGGGCAACGAGTAATACCGACCTTGTGAAGCAACAGACGGTCAGTTACCAGGCGACCGTGGCAAGCTCACCAACCAACATCACCGTCGGAGGAGGTGCCAACAGGGAAGTGAATACGTTGTACTCCAAGGAAGGCGTCTTGAAGCGCATAAACTTTCCAACAGGAGGTTACACTGAATTTGATTTTGAGAATCATAAGTATTTAAATGATCTATCAGTAGCCACCAACAGTGGAGGATTGAGGGTTACCAAAATCACCTCTATGGAGAGCTCCACAGGCATACCGGTAATCAAGACGTATAAGTATGGGAGTGGAGAGTCTGGTTTGGGTAAACCGTTGTTCAGCTCAAATCAGTTGAACTATAAAGGTGAGCAAATAGTGGCAGGGCCTCTTTGCGATGGCGTGAACCCCCCCGATGCAGTGTATAGGATCAGAACCTACCACTCATCGTCCTTTAATGTGGAGGAGTCCTCGCCAGTCGTCTACGCTGCGGTGACTGAATATTCAGGCGATCCAGCGGGCACCACCAATGGTAAGGTTATTTATGAATTTGATGGTGGCTTTATAGCGGCAGACATGGATCAGACCGTTCAGCCATCGACAAAAGTTTTTAGAAACACATACGGTTGGAAAAGAGGAAAGCTCACGAAGAAAACTGTGTATGACAGGTTAGGTAACAAGCTTTCTGAGTCGGAGACACTTTACAGCACATTCAAAGAGCAAGGCCTACTTGTTGGTATTGGCGCCTATACCTTTAGAGTTGGAAATGGCACGCCATGTTCTGGAGGTACCTGTGTCAACGAACATTCTGACATTGTAAACAACGATATCTATCATGCCGCCACTTTTACCCAGAGCAGTGGCGTTATGATGCCCACGACCACCGTTGAAAAGACGTATGAAAATGGGAACATCAACAATTTAGTTACTACGACAACCTATTCTTTATTTCATGCGGACAAACTGGCACTTACCACGCGCAGGCAGACGCACAGTAATACCAACGAGGAAACTTTAGAAGATTATGTTTACCCATATGAATACCCGGTTCCACCATCGTCGACGGGCGCAGCGAAGGGGATTTACATGCTCAACAACAAGAACATCCTCACAACTCCCGTTCAAGTATATAGATCCATTGCAAACTCAGGTGGCGTAAATGTACGACCAACATCAAGTCAGATAACCAGTTTCAAAGCCAATCCCAACAATACAAACCATGTAGTTCCGGATCAGATATTTGTTTGGGAATCAGAGGTGGCCGGCTTG
>CAWJTP010000010.1:0-34388 GCA_963845845.1 uncultured Cytophagales bacterium | reverse complement strand
GCGAGGCGCTCGGCACGCAGTTGACCGCCCAGCCGGCAGGGGTCGGCTGCTTCTGGTATTCGGTGATGGCGTTGGTGCACTGTTCGCGGGTGTCGAAGGTGCTGGGCAGCACCACCATGCCGCCTTGCGGGCCGGCGATCACCAGGTACCAGACCAATGCTACGCTGGGAGCAGCCATGGGAATTCCTCACTTTGCTGGATGTCGAAGTCGGATCGACCCTAGCAACTCCCGGCTGATGGCGAAAGCAGGGCGACGAGACGCGCGCCCTGCCGGACCATCAAAGACCCGTGAACGAAATGCTCTCCCGCAGCTCGCTCAGTTCACCGCAAAGCAGTAGAACAGGCCGTCGCCGCCGGTGCCTTTCAGCGCTTCCTGGCTGCAGCCGCCGCGCGAGGCATGCGAGGAGTTCCAGGATTTCGCCGCTGCCGACTCATCGAGGCCGGTGCGGTCGTGATGGCCCGTCATCGCAGCCCCTTCCGCCCCGCTCAAAGTCCAGTCGCCGCAAGTCTGGTCGGCGATTTTCGTGCCGTCGGGCTTCGAGCCGGTCAGAATGTCGTGCCGGTTCGGCTTGTCACCGCGGCCGTTGACCACTTCGCCCTTCTCGTTGAGCGCCGTCTGCTTGTTGATGGCGTTGGCGTCGCCGTGCAGCGAGGCGACATCGTCGGCGATCTTCTCGCCCTTGGCGTTGACCCACGGGCCCTTGCCGATGCGGTCGCGCGCATCGACATCGGTGCTCGAGAGATAGGCGTGCCATTCCTTGCCGGTCACCCCGGCGGCTTCCGCCAGCGAGGCGCAGTGTGCATCGGCGCCCTTGAGGCCGCCGAGATCGGCGCCCTTGCCGGAACCGACGCTGGTGACGAAGAAACTCATCTTGGCGTCTTGCGCCAGCGCTACGCCGGCTGTGGCTGCAATCGCAGCGGCGGCAACGAGAAGAAGTTTGCGCATGTCGGTCCTCCGGTTTCGAATGTCCTACATTCGAAGAACGTAGCCGGAGGCCTGTTTAATCCCGCTTCAGCACAGGTTTATTCCGGCTGCCGGTAGGCAACGAAGCGGTTGTTCTTGACCTGGAAGATCAGGCCGGTCTCTTTCAGTTCGGGGCTGGCCAGCGGCACGATGTGTTTTGCCACTTCCGAAGGGTGCGGCAGCGTCTCCGGATCCTCGCCGGGCGCGGCCTGCGCGCGCATGGCGGTGCGGGTGGCGCCGGGGTCGACGGCATTGACGCGCAGCGCCAGGCTCTGCGTCTCATGCGCCCAGGAGCGCGTCATGGCTTCGACCGCCGCTTTCGACGCCGCATAGGGCGCCCAGAAGGCGCGCGCCGAATGCGCGGCCCCGGAGGACATGAGAATGGCGCGGCCTGCGTCGGACAGCCTGAGCAGCGGGTCGACCGAGCGGATCAGCCGCCAGGTCGAGGTGACGTTGATGGTCATCACCTTCTCGAAGGTTTTTGCCTCGACATGGCCGATCGGCGAGATGACGCCGAGCACGCCGGCATTGGCGACGAGTATGTCGAGCTTGCCCCAGCGCTCATGAATGGCGCCGCCGAGCCGGTCGATGCCGGGCATATCCGAGAGGTCGAGCGGCACCAGCGTCGCTTCGCCCTTGCCGGTTTTCGCGTGCTCGGCCTTGATCTGGTCGTCGAGCTCTTCCAGCCCGCCGACGGTGCGGGCAACCGCGATGACATGCGCGCCGGCAGCGGCGAGCTCCTTGGCAATGAAATAGCCGATGCCACGCGAAGCGCCGGTGACGACCGCAACGCGGCCGGAGAGGTCGAGGGTCATGCGAGGGCTTTCAAAGATGGCAGTCCGGCTTTACGCCCCGTTGTTCGCCAGCAGCGACAGCGTGCGCACATTGTCGTGGCCTTCGAAGTCGAGCAGGCGGGTCGGGTACTGGCCGGTGAAACAGGCGTCGCAGAATTGCGGCTGCTCATTGTCGCGGCCGGTCTCGCCGACGGCGCGGTAGAGCCCGTCGATGGTGAGGAAGCCGAGCAAATCGACGCGGATGAACTCGGCCATTTCCTCGATCGACATGCGCGACGCCAAAAGCTTCGACTTCTCCGGCGTGTCGACGCCGTAGAAGCACGACGCGCTGGTCGGCGGCGAGGCGATGCGCATATGCACTTCCTTGGCGCCGGCATCGCGCACCATCTGCACGATCTTCTGGCTGGTGGTGCCGCGCACGATCGAGTCGTCGACCAGCACAACGCGCTTGCCCTCGATCATCCGGCGGTTGGCGTTGTGCTTCAGCTTGACGCCCATATGGCGGATCGAATCGCCGGGCTGGATGAAGGTGCGGCCGACATAGTGGTTGCGGATGATGCCGAGTTCGAAAGGAATGCCGGCAGCCTGGGAAAAGCCGATCGCCGCCGGCGTGCCGGAATCCGGCACCGGCACGACGATATCGGCCTCGACCGGGCTTTCCTGCGCCAGTTCCGCGCCGATGCGCTTGCGCACCTCATAGACATTGCGGCCTTCGACCGAGGAGTCGGGACGGGCGAAATAGACATACTCGAAGATGCAGAAGCGGGTCTTCTGCGGCTCGAACGGGAACAGGCTCTCAATGCCCTTCGAGGTCACGACGACCATCTCGCCGGGCTTCAGGTCGCGCACGAAGCGGGCGCCGATAATGTCGAGCGCGCAGGTTTCGGAGGCCAGGATCCAGGCGCCGTCGAGATCGCCGAGCACCAGCGGGCGGATGCCCAGCGGATCGCGGCAGCCGATCATCTTCTTGGATGTCATCGCCACCAGCGAAAAGGCGCCTTCGACCTGGCGCACCGCGTCGATGAAGCGCGAGTTCAAATCGCGCTCCTTGCTGGTGGCAACCAGATGCAAAAGTGTTTCGGTGTCGGAGGTCGACGAGAAGATCGCGCCCTGTTTCTGCAGCGCGCGCTGCACGGTCATGGCGTTGGTGAGGTTGCCGTTATGGGCGACGGCAAAGCCGCCATCGGCGAGTTCGGCAAAGAAGGGCTGGATGTTGCGCATGCCGGCGCCGCCTGTCGTGGCGTAGCGCGTGTGGCCGATGGCGCGGTTGCCTTGCAGGCTGTCGATGACGTGCTGCTTGGTGAAGGTGTCGCCGATCAGGCCGACATGGCGTTCGACATGGAACTGCGTGCCGTCATAAGAGACGATGCCGGCCGCTTCCTGGCCGCGATGCTGCAGGGCATGCAGGCCTAGCGTGACGATGGCCGCGGCGTCCTGCCGGCCGAAAATGCCGAACACACCGCATTCGTCGTGGAAATGATCGTCGGCTTCGGCGGAAAGCACGTCGTCTGCGTCTGCCTTCGAAACTGCCATGGGGCTCAAGCTCCGCTAAAATGGCCATATAGTGCGAGAGCGCCGCGAAAGCAACGCACACCGTGCGCCGTTCACACCATAGTCAGCCCATAAATGGCGCCATGTGGCGGCGCCATGCCGCCCAAGCTCAGTTTGCCGGCGCGGCCGGCGCCGGATTGGCCGGGGCAGGCGCATCGGCCGGAGCGTCGGTCTCGTCGTCGGGCGCCGGCGCATCCTCGCCTGTTGCCGGAGCGTCCGCCGCCGGTGCACCGGCTGCGGGAGGCGTCTCGGGTGCCGCCGGCTGATTTGGGTTGAGCTTCTTCAGGATGGCGTTTTCCGGATCCTCGGGCAGCAGGCTTTCCAGCTTGGCGCCGATGGTCTCGAGCAGCGGCTTCGACTTGGCGTTGGCGATCCAGGCCGGTGCCTTGGCGCCGGCCAGCCAGTTGAAGAACAACAGCGCCACCGCAACGACGATTATGCCGCGCGCCGCGCCGTAGAGGAAGCCGAGCGTGCGGTCGAGTGCGCCGATCCTGAAATCGATGATCCAGTCGGCAAGCTTCATGGTGATCACCGAAACGACGATCAGAGCGATGAGGAAGACGATGCCGGCTGACGCCGCCATGGCGATCTTTTCATTCTCGACATAGGGCTGAACATAATAGGGAGTAAAAGAAATGTCTACAAGAAAAAATAACCCATCGAAAACAAAGACAATTAGTGAAATGAAGAGTAATTCTTTTTTGAGACAATTCTTAATATGGACAAGGGCGTTTTTTGACTTTACTTTTAAGAGATGACGCAATGTCCCAATTCTAAGATGCTCCACTATGTAAGTATCTTGCTTTTGCCAGGCAACTATTAGCTCTTCCAAATTCATGATATATTTATTTCATTACATTCTTTAAAAGCTTGGCAAGTTTATCCTTCGTTCGCTTTACCCTCATAGCCACCGTGGTTGGTTTGAGACCCATAATTTCTCCAATCTCCCGATAGTTGGTTTCGTCCAAAACCAACAGGATAATGGCTTTGTCGATTGATGGAAGCTTATCAATGCAGTCATAGAGAATTTTGACCTTATCCTCCGGAATCGGTTCAAGGGTATCCGTAAGACTGTCATAGGGTTCAAATAGAATCTGTTCGGTCTCTATTTCCCTTCTTGAGCGTCGATAGTCCGTTATGGCTGTATACAGAGATACTTTGTAAATCCATGTGCTTAGTTTTGAGCTTCCTTTGAATGAGGGAAAGGACTTCCAGAGGTTCAAAATGATTTCCTGGAACAGGTCTTTACGGTCATGGAAGGTTTTGCCGTATGAATAGGCTATTTTATAGATAATCCCTTTATGATTCTCAAGTAAGGAAATAAAAGCAGCTTCAAGACTTTCGTTCATCTATCCGTATCTGAAGCATTAGTCGTCGAATTTTAGAAATATAACGCGTCAGGGCAAACTTTTTCTGTTAGATTCAACATTATCTCCAATTCCATTTTCTAACCGGTTTTTCTTTAATTTCATCCTTTGCGGATCTTGCATTAACGCGCCCCACTTTTGACATGAGAAAATTATTCATTCTGATATCCCTTGTCTTTTTGTCGGCCTCACCTCAAGGTCAACAAAAATGGGTCGCTATCGGCGACTCCATCACCTATCTCAATGATCATCACGACGAAGCAGGTAACAGGATCACAAAAGGGTACCTGACGCTCATTCATGAAAAACATCCGGAAATTACTGCGATCAACAAAGGGTTTAATGGATGGACTTCAGGGGACGTCGCGAACAAAATAGAGTCGCTAGGCCTGGAGACCGCCGACATATATTCCGTTTTTCTGGGTACCAACGATTGGTGGCAGGGAAGACCTATCGGTTCGTGGATGGACTATCAAAATAGTACCGGCAGCAGGACGATCTATGGCGCATTCAGGATCATCGTTGATAAACTCAGAACATTAAATAAAAAAGCAAAGATCATATTGATCACGCCTATGCAGCGTGGCGATTTTGTTTATTTGGGTGACATGACGAACAATGCTTACGGCTCATATCGCGATAAGAATGGACAAACCCTCAAAGCGGTAGCGATGGCAATAAAGGACATTGCCAACCGTGAAAACCTTGCTGTGGTTGATGTTTATCACGACAGCGGTATCGTGGTCGGGAACGTCGTTGCCTTTAAGCGATTGAAAGATCCTGCCACAGGCAAGTACCGAAATTACAATTATCCTGAGTACACGAAAATACCCTTTAACCCCAAGACTGATGAGTATCCTTATCCGAAGGATGCCATCGACATGACATATGATGGACTTCATCCCTCTGATAAAGCATATAAGATCATAGCATCCATGATCGAGAGGGCGTTGAGATTGGAAAATTGAAACTTGAATTCGATATTTCCCAATTTCTATTTCCCAATTTCTATTTTCTATTTTCTATTTTTACCCTCACGTTTGATTGTTAAATTCAAACCCAAATAGTGTGAATCTGAGCCGTGATCCCGAAAAACAAACTTATCGTCGATACTTTACAATTTGCAAAGGAGGATAGGTTGCTGAGCTGGTATTACCTGGGATCTACACTCATATTAACGGCAGCTGTCTTTGTGCTGATCCAGGTTTTTACAGGGATCTTGCCCAGACTCCTGCTTGGATTGCTCGCGGGCCTGTTGATGGCGCGACTTCTGGTCATATATCACGATTTTCAGCATGAGGCAATTTTAAAGGGATCATGGATAGCCTCAGTCATCATGAAATCGATTGGTATATTTACACTGACACCTTCGAGCATATGGGATGAATCACATGAGTATCATCACCATAATAATTCAAAGTTCTCCACTTTCGTTTTAGGAAGTTTTCCTACGCTATCAACAGCCACCTACCGGGATCTAAGCAGCTTCCAGCAATTCAAATACAGGTTGATTCGACATCCCCTGATGATCGTGTTCGCCTACATACCTATATTCCTCGTGTCATTTTGTTTGTGGCCATTTTTTGAGAATCCCAGGCGTTATTGGGATTGCGGCGTTGCTGTGATTGTTCATGGTCTTGCCGCATATTTACTATGGACGTTCGGCGGCTGGCTGGCGTTGCTGTATGGTTTGTTAGTGCCGTCTTTGGTCACGTTTTCACTGGGCGGTTATATCTTCTATGCGCAACATAATTTCCCTGAAGTTGTTTTACAACGCAACGAGGATTGGGATTATTTTGATGCTGCGCTTCAATCCTCGAGCTTCATTCGTATGAACGTGGTCATGCGATGGTTTACTGCCAACATTGGCTTTCATCATGTTCATCATGTCAATCCCAGGATACCCTTTTATAAATTACCACAGGCTATGGCGTCGGTTGTTGAATTGCAAAATCCCCGGTCAACCTCCCTTCGGCCGAAGGAGATTTGGAGATGTCTGCAATTAAAGTTGTGGGACGAAAAAAGCGGAAGGATGATTTCGATGAAAGAGCTACGGCAATAGCGTTATCCGCATAGTATTTTCATTACTACCTTGCACACCTCGCTATTAAAGCACAATTGCTGTTAACTGCTGCTTAACATTTGAGTAACACATTGTGTGGATACTGGCTGGTATTCGGCCTTCGTAAATAAATGTGTTTCAAAATACCCCAGGTAATAGTTGAACAAGCAAATTATATTTCCCAAGTTCGAACCATAATTAAGCCTGCCATCACGCATGGCGACCACTAATATGTCCTCGAACGCTCTGAAATCATCTGGCAACGACAGAGATCTTATTCTCAGAATTAAGAAAGGAGATCCGAAAAGTCTGGAGCTTTTATTCAGAAGACTTTATCCGAGACTGTGTGCATATGCACATAAATTTTTACAAGATACCCATGATGCTAAGGAGATCGTTCAGGAACTTTTTCTGACCATCTGGAAAAATAAAGACCGCCTCGACGAAAACCAATCCCTGGAAGCGTATCTATTTACGTCGACGAAAAACCGCTGCCTGAATCTGCTTCAATCAAAAAACAATAAGTCCAAGCAAGCGGAAATGCTGCTGTATCTCTACGGATCGGAAGCATCAGAAAGCGACAATTCCTATCATTTATTGGTGGCCAACGATCTTGAAAAAGATTTCAATACAGCCCTTCAGCATCTCCCAACGGAATGTCGCCGGATATTCGAGCTCAGCAGGTTTGAAGGACTTCAATACAAGGAAATTGCGGCAAAGCTTAATATTTCCATCAAAACTGTTGAAACACAGATGTATAGGGCACTTTCCAGGCTCAGGTTGCAGCTCCGGGAACACCTGACGATAATTTTGCTGCTCCTGCTGCTGAAATAATTCTCGTCGCGTTGTAAGGGTCCGCCGGCTTTCCGCGGTAATAGGAGCATGATACCCTCAGACCAACAGCCCTCACATGAGATCCAGGAGATCATCATGCATTTTCTGGAGGGCTCTGCTTCAGCACACGAAATCGAAAAGTTGCATGCATGGCTGCAGGAAAATAAATCAAATCGCAAGTACTTCGACGAAGTCAGCACAACCTATCAGGCTTCGGTAACACTCAATCGATTCAATGCTCAAAAGACTGACGAGGCATGGAATGATCTTAGCCATAAATTGGAGGGTGCTAAAGTAATTCAGTTTGATCGTGCCAAATGGTTGACCGGTATCGCTGCGTCTATCGCACTTATTATTGCTGCTGCATTCGTCATCTTTTTAAAAATTCAACCCTCAGGAACAGAGGCTCAGCGCGGAAGTCTCGTTCGGAATTCGCCCGGCCACAATACGCGCATTGTACTTCCCGATAGTTCAATAGTCTACTTAAACACCAACAGTACACTCGAATATCCTCCAGCTTTTGGAACTCAATCACGTGATGTTATTCTGAGGGGCGAAGCATTCTTTGACGTTCGAAAGGGAAGCAAACCTTTTATCGTGAAGACAGACAACATGACAATCAGGGTCAAAGGTACACGCTTCAATGTACAGGCCTATAAGAGTGATTCCCAGGTAAAAACTACACTTGAAGAAGGATCTGTAAAGCTTCAGTTGTCAGGAGAAGGAAGATTGTATTCCATGAAGCCCGGCGATCAGATCATTCTCAATACAAAACAACGGAAAGTAAGCTTGCAAAGAGTTGATCCTTCTCATTTTACTGCATGGAAAGAAGATAACCTTGCTTTCGACAACGCTACACTGGAGGAGATTGTTTACAAGCTTGAAAATCGATACAGAGTGAACATCGTTGTGGATAACGAACTTTCAAAAAGTGAACGCTTCACCATCACAATTGGTGACGAAAGTCTGGACGAAGTACTCGAACTCATACAGCTTTCATCCAGGCTGAAAGTGAGACGGGAGATCAATGATATCATTCTATACCAATAAAAAAGCTCATAACCCACTATGATATGCCTAAACTTTACAACTTCAATCTGAACCTGAACCGTAGGTACCTGCAGATTGGTTTGGCAGTATTTTATTTTCTGCTAACAGCTGGAACCACGCGGGCCGCCCTGCAACCAAACTCTGTTATTGAGCTAAACCT
Source organism: uncultured Cytophagales bacterium (assembly GCA_963845845.1). GTDB lineage: Bacteria > Bacteroidota > Bacteroidia > Cytophagales > Cyclobacteriaceae > Chryseolinea. The sequence goes on along the minus strand of CAWJTP010000010.1, from coordinate 25,606 downwards.
TAATAACGTTTCACTCAAGATGGTGCTTCGTGAGATTGAACGCCAGACGGACTATCATTTTGTAATGAATGACAACAAGCTCAAGAGCGAACTTAAGACGGTGACATTAAGTATCAAGACCGAGCGGATAGAAGAGGTGCTCGACCAACTGCTTCAGGGTACCAATATCACCTATAAGATCAAAAAGAAACAGATCACACTTATTCCTCCCGGCACTCAGAAACAAAGCCCGGTAATGGTAGCGCCGTCCGGTTCATCTGCAATGGCGGGACCACAGAGATCCGGAATGCTTTACGAGGCCGTTACGCCGGAAGTAGCGATCACCGGAACGGTTGTTGAAGAAAACGGCGACGCCCTGCCTGGTGTCAATGTGCTTGTCAAGGGAACCACCAAGGGTACGGTCACAGATGCCGAAGGGCACTTTTCGATCAGTGTTGATACGGGGAACGAAGTGCTGGTATTCTCTTTTATTGGATTTGTTAGTCAGGAGATTCCGTTAGGCGGACAAACGACGGTATCGGTCACGATGACTGCTGATTCAGAAACATTGTCGGAAGTCGTAGTGGTAGGTTATGGTACGCAGGAAAAGAAAGATGTTACAGGTGCCATTGCTTCGGTTAAGGGCAGTGACATAGCAAACATTCCGGTCGCCAGCGCATCGCAGGCCCTTCAGGGCAGGGCGTCCGGTGTTAATGTGATCCGTAGTGGTGGAGCCCCTGGCAACACAGGATCGATCAGGATTCGTGGTATCGGAACAGTCAACGACGCAGATCCGTTACTGATCATTGACGGCGTTCCGGCATTGAACATCAACGATGTTAACCCCAATGATATCGAATCCATCGAGGTACTGAAAGACGCTTCAGCATCAGCGATCTATGGAACCCGTGCTGCTAACGGTGTGGTTATTGTAACAACCAAACGGGGCAAATTCTCACAACCCATGAGGCTTGCTGTGAACGGATACAGCGGCGTGTCCAACCGGATCAAGACGGTCGATGTGCTCGATGCCTCAACGCTGGCGATGTTGAAGCGCGAACGATATACCAATGACGGACTGCCGGTCAATCCGATTTGGGAAGATCCACAGTATCAGACGCAACGGACTAACTGGCAGGATGAATTGTTGGGTAGAGGGACCACCAGCAACATTGACCTTTCATTGACCGGAGGTGGTGAGAAATCGTCCTTTGCCATTTCAGGAGCATACTATAATGAAAAAGGAATGATCAGCAATTCCTTTTATAAACGTTACAGCTTCAGGCTGAATTCCGATCATAAGATCGGTGAACGCTTTAAGATCGGACAAAGCCTTCAGATCATTAATCAAAAGGAATCCGCTCCTAACACGCTTTCCGCACAAGATGGTCTCATATGGAGCGCCATACGGTTTCATCCCGGACTGCCAGTGAAGAATCCCGATGGAACGTACAGCACTTCTCAACTCAGCTCTGAATTTGGAGATATTAATAATCCTGTATTTACTATCGATACGCAGGACAAAAACCAAACACGTACAAGGATATTAGGAAGCATCAATGCGGACTATGAAATCCTTAAGGGATTACATCTCCGCGCGAATATTGCCGGTGATGTTACTTTCGTGAACAATCGCGAGTTCAACATCATTGTTCTGGATCAGATCAGAACCAACTCGAGAAATACACTGACCGTTAGAAATGACAGAAATTATTCAATACTTCAGGAGTACACGCTGGCTTACAACAAGGATCTGGGAGATCACTCCATTGGATTGGTTGGAGGCTTTTCATCGCAGGAATTTAATGAGCTTCTGACAACTGCACAACGCAGAGATTTTCCCAGCGAGGATCCCAGCCAGCGGTATCTGTCTGCGGGACAAGCCATAACCGACGCGAGAGAAGCCAGAACTTACGATGCTTTGCAGTCCGTATTCGGCAGACTGAATTATGATTTTAAAGACAGGTATTTGGCAACGGTCACCTTCCGGGCTGATGGATCGTCCAATTTTGCAAAGGACAACAGATGGGGATATTTTCCTGCTTTCTCACTGGGATGGCGGATCTCAGAGGAACCTTTCTTTCAGGATTTGACCAATGTTGTTAGCAGTCTTAAACTTACCGGTGGATGGGGACAGCTTGGAAATCAAAAAGTCCCAAGGCTGCAATACCTCGCTCTTATTTCTCCAGGTTACAAATACTCATTTGGGGATCTGCCCACTGTAGGTGCTGCACAGAGCTTGCTGCCCAATCCTAACATTTCATGGGAAATAGCTGAGATGACAAATTTTGGAATTGAGTCAGGATTATTTTCAAATAAGATCCTGCTGGGTATTAACTATTTCATCAAGCAGACCAAAGACATGCTGTTATCTCCTCCTTCGCTGGGATCTAACGGAACTGCGTCGATACCTTATCAGAATGTTGGTGAACTGGAGAATAAGGGATTGGAGATAGAATTGTCGTATAGAAAATCTGTAGGTGATTTTAGTTACTCCATCAGCGGTAACGCATCATTTATCAAAAACAAGATCATCAAACTCTATGATGGAAACTTTATCGCTTCCAGCCTCTATGGACGCAGCAGCCAGGAGGTAAACAGAACCTATGAAGGCAGTTCGTTCCAAACATTTTATGGGTGGAAGACGGATGGATTATACCAGAATGCGGAACAGATCAATGGTGATCCCGCGCTGGTCAATGATGAGCGCCACACCAACGGATTAATACAACCTGGTGATGTGAAATTTATTGATATTAACGGTGATGGTATGATTGACGACAAAGACCGGACGATCATTGGCAATCCGTGGCCGAAACTCACGTATGGACTGAACGCTTCAGTGGGGTACAAAAACTTTGACCTAACGCTCTTTTTTCTGGGTGTTGGAGGTGTAGACATTTATAATGCCGACAGGATGCAGGGAATTGATCCGACATATCCTTTCAATATGTATGCAGAGACCATCAACCGGTGGCACGGAGAGGGAACAAGCAATAGTATCCCAAGGATGACGACGGCGCGTGACAATCTCAATCATAGAAGTTCAGATATGTTTGTGGAGTCTGGCGCATTCTTCAGACTGAAAAATATCACACTTGGATATACATTACCTACGAAGCTGACTGACGTCCTTCGGCTATCAAAAGCCAGGATCTATGTAACCGGTCAAAATGTATTTGTCATCACAGGTTATTCAGGAATGGATCCGGAACTGGGTTATGCTGACGACGGTCGTCAGATAAATGTAGACTACGCACAATATCCACAAGCCAGGACATTTACCGTTGGCGCTTCCCTAACATTTTAATCAAAGAGCCATGAAAAAATATAACGAAGCTACAATTAACTTCAAGAGCATCGTGAAAGCAATTAGCGCTTTCACGATCATGATGCTTCTGTTTGTACAATGCAATGATGTGCTGGAGTCAACATCTTACGGGCAAGTGACAACCCAGCAATTCTGGCGCAATGGTGATGACGTTGTCTCTGCCGTCAATGCCATTTATGAACCACTGCTGCAGGAAGAATACTTTGGTCACTGGGAACGTACGTTCGATATTTGTTCTGATGATATGTGGCGTGCCGGGGACCACGGCGAAGATCAATCCATAGAATACTTTACCTATGATGCAGATAATCCCAAGCTGAGGCCGATCTGGAAGTGGAAGTACGAGATGATCTCCCGCGCCAACGCTGTACTGATCAATGCCCCTGATGTTGCTATGGATCAAGCTATCAAGGATCGTAGCCTTGGAGAAGCGTACTTCCTGCGCGGTTTCTCCTACTGGAGACATTACCTTATTCACGGGGAAGTTCCAATCTTCCTGGAGGAGGATGTATTGGCGGGAAATTTCAACAAACCAAAGGCCACTAAAGCGGAACTGGAGGCACAGATCGAGTCTGACTTTACACAAGCCGCTGAACTTTTACCTGAAAGCTACAGCAACGATACCGACAACCTTGGTCGTGTGTCGCAGGGAACAGCTTATGGTTTCCTAGCGAAGTTTTACGTTTATACGGAACAATTTGCCAAAGCGATTGAAGCAGGGCAGCACATCACAACGAATGGCGCCTATGCGCTAGCAGGCAGCTTCGAACAGAACTTCAAGATCGAAACGGAGAACAACCCTGAGATCCTATTCTCCATGCAGTATAAGGACGGATGGACCACTGACGATACCCCTCAGATCTACACCACACCACGCCCATGGGGTGGATGGGATTTCCGCGAGCCCATCAAGGACCTTGTCGACGAGTTTGAGGAGGGTGATCCAAGACTTGGTTATACTGTATTCCAGGTAGGAGATGAGGTCGATCTCGGTGGAGAAGACGGAGTAAAGGAATATACCGCGGATCTTTCCCTCAGTGGGTACCATTTTAAGAAGTTTGCGTCATGGAGAGCAACTGGTGGCCTGGACGCCGGACAGAATGCACCGATCCTAAGGTCGTCGGATGTTTATCTGCTGGTGGCAGAAGCCAAGATAAGGTCTGGCCAGAATGGAGATGCTGAAATCAATGCCGTACGGGAGCGGAATGGCCTCGATCCCGTATCGGGTGCAACGATGACTGACCTTATGCACGAAAGAAGAGTGGAACTTGCCGGAGAAAATGAACGCCATCAGGATCTGTTGCGCTGGGACAAAGCGGACATCATCGACATCGTAGACTTTTACAGTCAGGATCGTGGTGATCTTAAACCCGCGAGAACCTTTCAACGGCCAAAGCATTACTACTTTCCTATACCACAACGCGAGATCGATCTGAGCAATGGTATATTGAAACAAAATGATAATTATTAGGGTCGACAATTGCCGGATTTGAATAGTCGTGCAGGGGAGCAAGTTTGAATGAAACAGGGGTATCGAAAGTCTTTAGGAATTGTTATCGTCCTGATCGGAGGTCTGCTGCAAAACTGCCATCGGGATAGAAATCTTTTGCTTCAGGGAACGTGGAAAGTTGATTCAGTTTACTCTTTTTACAATGGCTTCACTAATGTCGAAAAGGATGTAATAGACCTTGAAGAGTATACCTATCTGCCCGATGGAAATGTTGACGTAACATGGCATGGGAGCACCAAATCATGGAAGTATCAGTTGGTGGGATCCGATAGCCTCGTCTATTTTGAAGATCAGCGGGAAGTTTCGCGCTATAGTGTCCTTTCTTTTCATCAAAGACGACTTGTATTGCGCAAAGAGCTTAGTCCAATTTTCGGAGGTAAGGGGCAGGATAGATACGAGATAAGATTCTTTTCAAAAAAATAGTCGGGTCATTTCGTGAGGTTCAGGTCAACTTTTCGCGACTTTCCCACGCGATCAAAAAAAGTTATCGTTTTAACACTGGAGTTAACGGACACCCGACGTGATGTTTGAGAAAGGTATCCGCTTCCAAAATAGAATTCAACACGTCTGGTCTTTCCATTGTGCAGCAACAATGTACAATACACCTCGTCATTTTGCGGCACAAGTGTCCGTTCTTTCCCGCTTAAGCGCATAGACTGCAGATCTTCATTATTTGTTCCTGCTAAAATCACACCACCATCTTTGGTGGTGACGTTCACAATACCTTTGCCATCGCCGCGAAGGCATACCCCTGCTTCCTCCATGGTGACAGCTTCAAAGTTTCCCGCTTCGTTTCCCTTAAGTAATAGTCCCTTTAACGCATCATATCTTCCTGTCAGGACTTCCGTTGCGTCCGAGTTACCGGTCAGCAGTATGTCGGTCTGGTGATCGTCAGTGAAATCATCCAGTAAAATTCCATATACCGGACCGAACTGGGCTTCAAGTGGAAGGGGACGGAGTGTCCATTTACCATGGCCCATATTTATCAACAAACACGACTGCAACGTTTTCGCTTCAAGCCTTGCGGTTTTTAATCCCGGAACTCTCTCGATCAATTGCTGCATTGTTTCCGTCGCATATTTGTCATACGATGAATAGAACTTCTTGAATGATGGCAGGCGTTGGAAGAGATCATCGCGTGGATGTGCCGGATACTCTTTACCTGCTATCATTTGTGAAAAGAGTGCATCCTGCTGTCCGTCGGCATTGAAGTCTCCAACATAAACACACATAGGCGATTTGACTGAAGCCTGATAACGTGAATTCAGGCCGAGATTGCCCAGGACATAGTCCGTATCACCATCGTTGTCGATATCTGCGCCTGCAATACTATTCCACCAGCCGGATGAGTCTTTAAGATCCTGGGTATCGGTAACGTTTCGCAGTTTGCCTTTATCATTTTTATAGAATGTTATTGGCATCCATTCACCAACGACGATCAGGTCGGTCTGATTGTCGAGATCAAAATCAGTCCACAACGCTGCATTGACCATACCAATGTTCCGGAGTCCTGGCGCTATGCTGTCCGTGACATCTATAAATCTGCCGTGGCGGTTCTCCAGAATAAAACTGTCGCCTGCATTGGGATAAGATTGTGGTTTAAGCCGGCCACCGATAAACAGATCAATATCTCCGTCGTGGTCATAGTCGGAACCGATCACGCAGGAACCACTGACGTGTTCAATAGGGAGCGCGTTGTTGTCCTGTTTGAAATTGCCCCGGCCGTCGTTAACATAGAGCCTATCCTGATAGTAAGGTGAATTGTTTTCAAATTCGTTGCCTCCGCTGACGATGTATAGATCGGCATCCCCGTCATTGTCTGCATCAAAAAAGAGGGCACCCATATCTTCTTCGAATTTTTTATCCGTCACGATCGGTTTTGACTTGAATGATCCATCTCTGTTTTGAATGAAAATTTCTCCGGACTGCCTGAATGCCCCACCGATAAAAAAGTCCTCAAGGCCATCACCATTTATATCGCTCACTGCAATACCGGGTCCGTCCTGAGAATATTTTCTAGGTAGCAGTGGTTGTATCTTAAAGTCATCGTAGTACGGTTCATCATGTCTGAACACCGGCTGATATTTCCCGCCTTCCCGGAGGTAAGGTTTACGGGTCACAGTAACTAAACTGTCCGTTGCCTGGTCGTGATCATTGTATTTGACGGTGAGGAGTTGATCCACTTTGACGCCATTTAGTTGTTGCGTTTTCCCGTCCGGCCAGGTTATAACAATTGAAGTTATCAAGGTATCAGTTCCCAATCCAAAGTGCACGGTGGACTCTACGGTAGATTGAAAACCACGTATTGTTGAGTGATCAATATATTGACGTTTGGTAGGGGAGGTAACCAGGACCTTGGTTCCCGTTCCGCCGTTGTTGTGCTGTGGCCCCTGCAATTTGATCCTGATATATCGATTGTTGTTGATTTCGCGTGCGTGATTTTTGAAAACAGAGGCCGGTGCATTTATATTATTTGTCACGTAGTCCAGGTCGCCATCGTTATCGAGATCGGCAAAGGCGGCGCCTGTTGAATACGATGCTTTGATAAATCCCCACATTGCCGAGCTGTCGGAGAAGGTGAGATTGCCATTATTCCTGAAGGCATAGTTGGGTAAGTGTGCACCTTCCAGCTTGTTAACAGATTCGCGCAAACGAGAATACATGTCTTTGGATGATCCTTGTCGCATGAATTCGTTTGCCTTGTAGTTGGCAAAGTCACGGTTGGTAATGTCTCTCGGATATCCATTGGTCACTAGGAGATCGCGCCATCCATCGTTGTCTATATCCGCAAATAGCGGACTCCAGCTCCAATCCGTGGCCGACACTCCTGCAAGCTGACCGATCTCACTGAACACAAGATTGTTATTTGCATCGATGCCCCTGCCCAGTTGGAGGGTGTTGCGCATGAACTGTGGCGTATACCCCACCCGTAACTCTGACCTGTAACGGGCGTAATTGGTTGCGCCGAACATCAATTTCTGACGCTTGTTGTCGGGTGGCAGCATATCGACGGCAATGATATCTAGCCATCCATCATTATTGTAATCAGCTATATCGTTACCCATTGCCGAATAGCTTGTGTGATCAAAGTAATCAGATGCTTTGTCCGTGAATGTGCCATCACCGTTGTTGATGTACATCAGGTCATTGGAGAGATAGTCGTTCGATACATAGACATCTGGCCAGCCATCCTTATTGATGTCACAAATTGAAACGCCAAGGCCATATCCTTCGGCAAGTATCCCTGCTTCCTTTGAAATATTGTTGAATGTGCCATTCCCGTTATTTCTGTACAGTCTGTCCGTGTTGATCATTTCGCCATGCAATCTTTTTGGCCGGATCACATTGGGACCTGTTTCATCCGTGATATTTGTAAGCAGATACACGTCCAGATCGCCGTCACGGTCATAGTCGAAAAATGCAGCCTGTATGGAGTGACCTGTATCAGCCAGCCCGTATTGCTTTGCGCTTTCTGTAAATGTATTGTCATGGTTGTTGATGTAAAGTTCGTTGGCACGACGGGACGAATCAGCAAAAGGGCCAGCGTAACAGACGTAGATATCGAGCCATCCATCCTGGTTGATGTCGATCATTGACACCCCCGTAGCCCATTTGCCGGATTGTATTAACCCTGACTTTTCAGTAATATTTTCAAACTGAAAGTCACCCTTGTTAACATAGAGTTGATTTTCAGACATGTTCGCTGAGAAGAAGAGATCACTCAGTCCATCGTTGTTGACGTCGCCGACGCCCACTCCGGCTCCGTTGTACAAATATTCAAATGTTATAATGTTCAACTGATCATCTTCGTGAAGGTCATTTGCGAAAGTTATGCCGGTTTCTTCCGCTGAAAGGAGTTCAAGCATCAATGGGCTTTCTGGCTTTGAACAGGAAATACATGAGAAAACGACGATGGTGAATGTGATGAATTTGTATCCCATGTGATACCTGATTCCTGGATTTGAACATTCAAGGTATACGTTCTTTTGCTTGGAAGTCTTTTTGAAAGGAATCTTTATTCGTTCTCCACGATAATTTTATTCACATAAGCCTGTAAGGGTCACTTTCACATATTTTGTACGTAACTACGCTTCTCAGTATGATAAACAATGTATTTTGGATGCATAGCTAAGAAATCAATGCTGCCCGATGACGCTTAACTTTCTTAGTGTCTTAGTGACTTTGTGGCATCATAGTCACTACAGATCAAGTCTTGAGGAAATTCACTCTTTCAGGTATGTCATAGCTGCCCCTCTTTCTATCAGGATCATTTTTCTTTCATCGGGATAGAATTCAAGAACAACTCCTGCCTGTTCTAACCTGAATTTGTCCTTTTCAAAATATTCAAGCTCCACGGCAGGCTGACCGGTACTTTGGCCCATCAGTTTATTTTCTTCGGTGGTGATTGTAATTTTTTCTGGCTTGCTTGGAGATTTATATGTGCCAACGTATTTGCTCAGATCTTTCGGTTGAACCTGGGGCAAAGGGAAGTTGGTGGTAACTTCTATCCCGTCCATATTATCCAGTCTGGCAATTAATCCCCATCCAAAAAAATCGTTGGCGACACCAATCAATAATTCATTTTCTCCTTTGTTCAACACAATATCGAACTGCGAATTTTCAGTTGAAATCCTGCCATCTGGATTTTTACGCATGGCGGGATAGCGGTAAATGTTTTTATCGATAAACACTGCTTGTCTGTTTAGAAACACCCAAACTTCATCACTAAAGCCTAACGCAATTTTTCTTTTTTGTTCCGTGACCGATATTAATTTCACCCTTAGCCAAACAAATCGCCTGCTTTCGCTTCCGCCCAATACCCGGGTGAGGTTGATCAATCCCCGTCGTTCAGCAGCAATATTTTGCCAGGTCGTTTGGAGCCTAGGGAATTCTTCCTCATATGGTTCTCTTCCTTTCGGTAAGGGTTGAGGATCGGTCACCTGCCAGGCGCGAATATAGCGCGGGTCATGATGGGTGGGATCAAACCCCTCACGTGCAGGCAAGCCCTCCACTGCGCCTGGTTTAATAGCCAAATTGGCAATAGCACTTTTGCCATTGAAGGCGAGACTGCCAGACTGTGTATTGCCCTCTAATCTTGGAATTTCCAAGGTTGCTCTATTGAGGTCATTCACATATACGATCATTTGCTTGCCGGAAACAACAAGCTTGATATGATTCCATTCGTTCTTTTTTATGTTCGCCGGACCCTGGAAGTGACCCAACAGATCCCACAGGGTCACGCCTTTGGTAACTGCCGCATACTGAGCTGCATCGATAGCCACAGGATTTCCTGCGCGGGCCACCCTTAAATAAAAGCTTTCAGCTTCATTGCCATCGGCCATCCGAAAAAGCATTCCGACAAACCTTTCGTCTAACGGATCGACATCAAACTCTATGGTTCCATCAGAAAAATTGAAATCCTTTAAAGTAGCTTTATCCACATCCGATAGGATCTTCATGGAAGGGATACCTTTATGGCTTGAAAATTCTACACTGCCTGACGGGAATTCCCAACGTTCGGAGGACATGGGAATTCTAACTTCAAGAGAGGACATTGGTGATTTGCTCTTTGATTTTTGAGCGAAGAGCATCGTGCCAAAAGCTATGAAGCAAATTGTCAAAATTGTTTTTTTCATAAACCTGGGGTATTGGTCATTTCGTTAGTCTGATACCACACGCATCAAAAACCATTCAAATGACTTGCTTTCAGTGGTTCAAGTTTGATCCAAACCCCTTCAAAACAAGAGCAAACAATTATGAGGGTAAACTAAACTGAAATCCGCATTTGCATTTGACTGCGACTTACACCGGATAGAGAGAATCAGGAACTTGGTAACGACGATTTTTTCGAAATTGAGCGTTGAAGTTCACTACCGGACAAATGTTGTCCTTTAAATGCGGACAAAGTCATTAAATTAGACATGAAGAAACCACCCTTAACTAAAGCTCATGACACTTAACGGCAATCTCATTTTGCGCATAGCAGTCGCCATTATTCTTTTGACTCATTCCGTACCGGTAATGTTTAACGGTGGCGTGAATGACTTTGGAAATTTATACCTGAATAAAATCGGATTTTCGCCCGTGGGGTTGCCACTTGCCTGGGCGATAAAGATCTCGCATGTTGTCTGCGCCGGGCTACTTCTGGTCAACCGTTATCTTAAATGGGCCTGTATCATAACCATTGGTATACTCGCCATGGGCATCATTTTGATCCACGCAAAGGAAGGATGGTTCGTTATTGGTAATGGCAGAAATGGTATGGAGTACAATTTCTTATTGATCTGTGTGTTGATCGCGCTGATGCTGGATGGTAGGAAAAATTGATTGAAGAGTTCGTTAGACATTCCTCACCGCTAAGTCGCTATGAACGCTAAGGACCGCCAAGTGCATAGCGTTAACTTTGCGTCTTAGCGCGTTAGCGGTGAAGTACGGGACCGTACGATCAGAAACAAACCTATCAGTATAAAGGGCAGACTTAATAGCTGGCCCATGTTTATCCACCACGCATCCTCAAAGGATACCTGATTAATTTTAAAGAACTCGTTGATAAATCGTTGCGTGAACAATGCTACGAGGAAAATTCCCGTAAGGAGCCCGTTTGGAAGATCTGCTCGCCTTCGTTTCCATATCAGCAGAAGGGCAAAGAAAAGCATGAAACAAAAAATAGCCTCGTATAACTGTGCCGGATGCCTCGGGATATTATCTACGCTGGAGAAAATAAAAGCCCAGGGAACTTCGGTTGGCGTTCCGATCATTTCTGAATTAAAAAGGTTGCCAAGGCGGATAGACCCAGCCGCTAGCGCGGCAACTATAGCAATCCGGTCCACTATATAGAAGTAATTTATCTTCTTGATCGATGTGAAAAGAAATATAGCCAATAGTATTCCCGCTGTTGCTCCGTGGCTCGCCAGTCCGGCAAACCCAATGAATTCAAATGTTGGGGTGAAGCGAAAAGGCAAAAGAATTTCAGCGGGATGCTGCCAAAAGTATTGGAGATCATAGAACAGCACATGGCCAAGTCGTGCACCAAGAAATGTACCGGCGATGACATATAGGGTCAGGCTGTCAAGTTCATCTTCTTTCCTGCCTTCCTGCCGGAATATATATTTTACAATGTAATAGGAGAGGAAAAGTCCCAATGCCCAGCACACCCCGTACCACCGTGGGGCTTCAGAAAAGGAAAAGACCGCAGGGTCTATATCCCAAACGATGTAATTGACGTTGTTCAACATGCCTGGCAAAATAGCTACAGTAACGCGTAGATCATCCCCTGATTCAGCAGCCGAAGTGAAGGATGCATTCCTACAGACCTTTGCCAGTAGCTGCCCAATAGATCCCGCCGTAAATATGATCCAGGAACGTCTGATCTGAGAATGCGAGAGGTATATGTCCTAATCCCGTATAAAAGGCGCGGCCTCCATCGTAGTCGTGGTACCAGGAAATAGGATGGACATTTCCCATGCCTTTACCCTCATTATCTCCCCATTTTACTTTTGGGTCGTAGGTCTTCTCATCTACTGTAACCAGGATGTGCAGATCAGTTGCTTTTCGGTCGCCGTACTCATACCACTCATCGGTCCATAAAAGTTTTTTAGGGAATCGTTCCATACCTGGAAAATTGCTATCCTCAACCTTGAGATAGGCTGTCTGTTGCTGGGGATGAATCTTGAACATCATACCAACCATTTTCGTATACCAGGCCCAATCGTATTCCGTATCGCTTGCGCTGTGAATACCGACATAGCCTTTACCTCCCTTTATAAATTTTTCAAAGGCTGCCTGCTGCTCATCATTAAGAATGTTGCCAGTTGTATTGAGGAAGATGACGACCTTATAATTCTCTAGTGCCTTGTCATTAAAAACCGAGGAATTTTCCTGCCAGTCAACCGTAAAATTATTGCGGCTTGCCAACAGGCGGATCGCTGCAACTCCTTCCTGGATAGATTCATGATGAAATCCGTCGGTCTTCGTAAAGAGTAAAACTTTAAACTGCTGCCCCATGCAGGCGAGGGAACAGGTCACTAATAATACGGACAGGAACGTGCTGAGAAAGTTACTTTTCATAGGTGATGTTTTTATTCATGAAATATATGCAATGTAGTTCTACGGATTCGACCGTCCATCACAACACATCAGGAACCGAAACAACCGCACTGTTTTCGCCAATCCACAGGTTCGCGAATCGCAGGTAAATTTACTATCTTCAAAACCATTGTAGGCTAACTTAAAAACATCTTTGTATGAGACTTGTTTTACTCCTTGTGACGCTGACGACAGGCTTTACATTCGTGAGTGGACAGACGCGACTCAAACCCTATAATGTAGATAGTCTCAGGCACTTATTGATGACCAGCGCTCAGGATTCCAATCGTGTATGGCTGCTGGTTAATCTCGGCAGGGAACATCGGGCTTCGGATACAACAATTCTGCTGGCGGAAGAAGCTATTGAATTGTCAAAGAGACTCAACTTTATACCGGGCCAGGCAGAGGCGTACAATAACATCGCTTATAGGTACAATCAGAAAGGAAACTATCCCCGGGCGTTGGCAGTTTACCTTAAGTCAATTCAGCTTTCAGAAAGCGCGGGGTATGAAGCAGGACTGAAAAGAAGCTTCAATTCTATCTCGACGGTGTACCTTTATATGAAAGACTATACAACTTCGATCGCTTATGCGCGAAAAGCGAGAGCATTATCGATCAAGCTTAAGGATCCGGGCACTCAAGCCCTTGCTGCTTCATGGATGAGCAAGTCATTCATCGAATTTCATAGGGTAGACTCCGCGTTAAAGTATGCCCAGGAATCTTATCAGCTCGCGACCCGTGTTAAACATCCATTTCCGCTCTATTTGTCTTCAGCGAGACTGGGAGAGATCAGTATCATTGAAGCAAATATTCCTTTGGCGATTGAATATTCCAGAATGTCTGTCCGATATAGCCTGGATGATGGATGGAATTTCAGAATTGCAGGAGCATATCAACAGCTGGCTGAATGTTTCGATATATCTGGACAAAAGGATTCAAGTAAGTATTATGCAGACAAGGCATTCACCGTTGCAAAAAAGGATAATTTATCAGCGACGCTATTAAAATCAAGTCTGTTGCTTTCAAAATTGTATGAAGGTGTGGATGATTCTCAAAGCCTTCAATATCATAAGCTGGCCCTGGTCACGCAGGATAGTTTATTCAGTCAGGAAAGGACCCGTGAAGTTGGCATGCTTAGTCTTAACGAGACGTTAAGGCAACAAGAGTTGGAGAAAGCACGATTAAAGGCAGCGGAAGATCGGAAGCACAACATACAATACGCCGCTATATCATTGGGAGTAGTCGCCTTCGCTATTCTGTTCTTGTTATTGAGCAGGTCAGTGCTTGCCAATGAGCGACTTATTAAATTCCTAACAATACTCGCGCTGCTGATCGTATTTGAGTTCGCCAACCTGGTGTTACATCCCTTCATTGGGAATCTCACACACCATTCTCCTTTCCTGATGTTGTTGTTCATGGTTGCTATTGCTGCCTTGCTTATACCGATGCATCACAAGCTCGAGAAGCTGATCTCGCACAGGTTGGTAGAAAAGAATAAAGAAATACGTCTAAGGGCGGCTAAGAAGGTAGTTGCGGAATTGGAGAATAAAGTATGAATTTCTCTCGAATTAGGATTCGGATTTATTCATTGCCGAGGGTCCTAAATCTTCTCCTTGCCTGAGGCAAGCTAGCTTTGATTTACGACAACTTATAACCGCGAACGCCAGTGGATCACCTGGCCAATGGTTTCAACGGGAAGTAAAAAATATTACTTAATAATTTGATAACTTCTGGAAAGTTGGTAAACTACTTACCAATATTCTCACGGCGTTATTATTGTACGCTCTAGGCCTCCGTACAAGCATTTTTCAGCCAAGAAATTGTATCGGTTAAACTACTTCGATCCAGAAATGGTAAGGAGGGGTATGGCTTTGCGATTTAGTTTTGTAAAACACGTAACATGAACATATTTATTGGCCTATTAAAAATGCTCTTGATCATATTGATGGTGTTTGTTAGCATAACCGCATGCAAGCCTAGTGCGGCGACTAATAAGCATGAACTAAAAAAAGAGATAAAACACATGGAACGGTCAAAGCACTAGCTAGGCTAGGCAATTATGAATTATGAATTATAAATTATGAATTGTTTCGAATTAGGATTCGGTTACATTCATTCTTGATGAGTCCTAATTCATGACTACAATTTATAATTGCACAGTCACTCAAAAGGTTGCAGTTCCGAAAAACTTCCTAATGCATATTTTACCGCTCGCCCGCGCGAGACGCGGGCGCCATCGATAAAGCTACGGCCACACGTGGTCGACTAAGAAACTATGAATTATGAATTAGTCTGACGGAACTAAATAGCGATGGCTGTTACGTCAGGCATGGTCAGCATTCAATTCATACCTCATAATTCATAATTCATAATTGCTTAGCTAGCCTTGTATCGGCATCTGGCAGGGTGAGGGCATGTCATAGACTGGCAATGCCTCTTCATGATATTCGGGAGATTCGCGACGGATATCATCCAACGCTTCCCGGAGAAGGCTGCTTATTTCACGTGACAAATGTTCCAAGGGCAGGGTCGTGTAGGCTTTGTCGACATACTCCAGAGGATTAACTGCGGTGATCTCGACCTCCCCATTCTCATGTTCCTGGACAACGACATTACTTTGAAGTATTGCGCCCAGGTGAGATTCCATACTTATCGCTTTATATGCCATTGCAGGATGGCAAATCCCAAGGATCTGGTAATTTCTAAATGGAATATGGAGGGTATCCAGAAGTGTTCCCTGCATATCGATCGTATTAACGATATCGAATCCCTTGGCGTGAAGGTTGTGGACAACTTTATCAACGACTTGTTGAAACGGACCGCTGGTTTTTCTTGAGAGGTATGTCATATTATCTGTGTGTTAAAAAAATTAGCCGATCACTTAACCTACTGCTTAAAGGGGGGACACAAAGTAACCTAATCCTGACGTGATTGTAAACGATTATCGTCGAACAATTCGCCGCTTTATCGAGCATACTTATACTTCAGCTGCTCATTGGATCTGGCTGCACATCCGAGATCATGCATGAACGAGGGCATAAATATATTAACTCGGGTACAAAAATCGTTCTTGGAGCTTTGACACTTATTTTCTGGGTCGTTTGGTAGGTGAGATCCGATCGGAGATGATTACTTCACTTGATTAATTGTAGTTACTTCATTTTCAGTATTTTACGGGATAATGCTTTTCGTAAAAATAGAAGCTGATAAAAAATAGAATCCGGGCTAGGTCATATTTATAATTCTTCCCGCTTTCGCCTCATCGCTTCCTGCGTGGCTTCCAGCTCCTCCAGGTTCTGACGCAGTTCCTCCTCCTGTGCTCGCATCTGCTCTGTTTGCGAACGCATCTGCTCGATCATCACCCTGCTCCGCTCTGTGTTCTGCACATTCGCAATGGCGGATCCGATAAACTCCCCGGCTCTTTCTAAAAATTGGATCTCGTAATTGTCTGGAACACGGAACCCCGCGATCTCAAGGATAGCCATGACAGAATCATTGTACATCATCGGCACCAGTATCACACAAGTTGGTGTGGCATCGCCGAGACCCGAGGTGATCGTCGTATATCCGGCAGGGACTGAGGTAAGCAACACAGTCTGCCGCTCGAGGAACACCTGGCCAACAAGTCCATCACCAATATTGACCTGCTTTTCCACGAACTTCTTGCGGTCGAACGCATAGCATGCACTTAGTTTGAGATATGGCTGGTCGTTCTGATCGTTCTCCAGCACAAAAAGGGCGGCTTGCTGCGCCTTAATATATCGGACAAGAAATGTTGCCGACCTCATCGTTAACTCCTGAATATCATTCTGATGTTCCCTGATCAGCTGTGAAAGATCAGATAGTCCCTCCGTAGTCCACATACGCTTCTTGTCCTCCTCCTTCTGATGTTTCATTTCATCGCGCATGAAGACAAGCCTTCCCGCCAGGGTGCTCTGATTTTGTTCAAGGTTGCCGTTCTGAAGTTCTTCCCAACGGGATTCGTAATTTCCTGCAGAGATCTCATTGACAAATGCCGACGCCTGCTGAAGGTCGTGCATCAGGTTTCCGATGATCGCTTTTTCGTCGGAGATTTTTCTGTTCCCGTCATTGAATAGGTATTTGGCGTTATTGTCCGCAACACCCATTAATAAGGACCTTCGCTCGCGTTCATCGCCTATTAACCTATAGATCACAAATATCATGGTAGGGAGTCCAACGAGTATCAGCAGAAGCTGGACGATAGTATTCCGAAGTGAAGCTTGTTGATAAGAATGCTTAGCATCGTCGTTGATCGTCGCCTCATATTCATTTACATTTTTTGAAAAAGGGTTAAAGACATCCCAAAAATATCTTCCAAGATCCTTCTTCAGGAGGTCGATGTACAGAGAATCTTCATTTGCCTGCAGGTGACTCACCATCTGCGAATACAGGTTGGTATAATCGTTAAGTCCTTTCTTGACTTCCTCGTATCGGTCAGGATTGGCAAAGCCCTGAGCTTTAAAAATGCTGTCCAGGTGATGGAAGATCTCTGTGTTCCGGTCCCGTGCCATTTTCACTGTCCAGAATAAATAGTCGGGTTGCCTGATGAGCGCATATCCGCGCGAGCTGATGTCCATGAGCTGGATGTTCTGATACACGCGCTCGACCTCGCGAAGCGCAAAGTTGGATTGCTCTTTGAGCACCAGGGCGCGGTTCATGATCTTGCCATTGTAGTAGGAGAGACCTACACTGAGTACCATCAGCACACTGATAACGCCGATCGCGATACGGATCAGATTCTTTTGAATGAATTCTTTCATAATCCTAAACGAGACACCGCCGACAAAAAAATTGAGGTGTTAAAAAGTAGTGCGAAAGTTAGTGCTTTTGCCACCAGGCTGGGTTGCATAGTGTGACCGCTTCTTACATCAACTTTACCTGCTTGTTGTTCTGGATATACGCGGAGAAAGATTTACAAGATGGTCGTACGGGAGGTTCTATGTATACAAGTGGTAAATCAGGCCAAGGTAAATTGCATGTGAGGTTTCAAAACCTACATGGCGATTTCCCACTGAACCGGCTGCGATTGACGGCACCTTGCCGAGCCTATCGCTTGGCGAAGTCTAAATGATTCGCGGGACATACGCGTTGATTCAAACTCATTTCTGAATTGCAACCTGTCACTGCCGACCATTGTATCAAATTGATTGTAGAGCTCCTCCAACTCGTTGATGTTGCCCAAATAAGCGTCGATCCACCAACCGAGAATTTTGCGATGCTCCATTCCTTCTTTACCAGTCCGGAATACGGCTGTATTAAAGATCATATTGGTCAGCATCAGCGCCTGATCATTCATCTCTTTGTGCTTGGCATCTATTTGCGACAACTTTGTGACAGTCTCGAAGTCAAGCAATCGAAGGCTGTTGGTGGAGAGTGATGTCTGCCAATTTGTGGTATACAGTTCCACGGCGGTAAGGCCTGGCGATTTTAGCGTGAGATCACTAATGCTCAAACTCATATTTTGGTCATAGAATTTCAGGGTATCGCGAAAACGCTCGATTCTAAGCTGCTTGCTGCGAATGTTAGCGATGTTCTTGTCGAATTCTTTTACTAGCGAACTGAGTGTTCCTTCCAGTAATTCCTTATCGTGCTTGCGTTCCTGCAGGTTACTTACAAACAGGGCGATCAGTATACCGGCGATGACTGCGACGAGTTCAAACGCTAGTTTAGTCAGGGCCCGATATACGGGTCTGGGCTTTCCGTCATTGTTCATAATAATTGAGTTACCTCATGCCTGGTCAAAATTGTCATCGAGCATGTAGCCGGGGTTTGTAGCTGCCAGTTCAGCCATAGCAAGATAGCTAATGAAATACTCATCACGACTAATTCAACAAATGACCTATGGCTGGGTAACGGTGGTATTTAGCATGTCATGAGAAAGATTTTCGTATGTAAAATTCCAGTTAAGGGGGTTACATTGGAGACTGTTTCCGGATTACCATCTTGAACGGATCTTAGAACCTATTTTATATGAGACTCCTGGCCTGGACCTTTTTTCTGCTCTTATCCTTATCAGCAACGGCCAGGCAGGGAGCACCTGTCCGCCATCATTCAGACACATTAGGGACCCTTGCAAGCAATGATGATGGTAAAATCGCTGGAGATAGTGCACTTTTTCGCCAGCCTGATATTATGGCTGAGTTCAATGGCGGATTGCCAGGCCTTGCACAATATCTTAAGAAACATGTTGTTTACCCGAAAAGCGCACGAAAGGCAAAGGCGCAAGGCAAGGTCTTTGTAGCTTTCGTAGTCGATGGGACTGGCGCCGTTAAAGATGTAATGGTGGTCAAAGGTGTGCATCCTGACCTCGACCGTGTGGCCGTGGAGGTTGTTGAACGAATGCCTAAGTGGACCCCTGGCACGCTGGACGGTAAGCCAGTAGACTGCAGGTTTGTGCTTCCACTCAATTACAGACTTTGATAACGAGGCTTCTATAGTTTCACGCGTTCAATGATATCGGGCAACGCGGCGCCAATTATGCATTCCTTAGCTTGTCAATGTCAAGCTTGCGCATTTTCAGGAACTGGGCCATGACACGTTGGCCCTTCTCAGGATCTGATAGGAGCTCACCGATCATTGAGGGGACGATCTGCCATGATACACCGTATTTATCTTTGAGCCATCCGCACATACTTTCTTGCCCACCATCTGCCGTCAACTTGGTCCAGTAGTAATCAATGTCAGCCTGGTTGTCACAATTGACCACAAACGACGTGGCCTCATTGAATTTGAATTGGGGTCCGCCATTCAGGCCCATGAATTTTTTGCCATTGAGCTCAAACATCACAACCATTGGGGTATCTGTTGTGATCTTTGACTTCTTGAAAACTTTGCAATAAAATTCAGCAGCTTCCTTGGCTTTACCATCAAACCAAAGACAGGGATAAATCGGTTCTGTCATTTTAATGATCTTTTAATGTTTGTGAATTGTTGTGATACAATGTTAGTAAAGGGTTTGTGGATCCCTGCGGTGCGAAACTGACAAATTCAGGGGTGGTTTGCGACACCAGACTATGCAATTATGAATTATGAATTATAAATTATAATGGTCTTGAACTAGGATTCGGCTACATTCATTCTCGGGGGCTCCTAAATCGTGGCCATTCATAATCCATAATCCATAATCCATAATTCATAATTTTCTAAAGCCATCTCCTTACTAGCTTACGATAGCCTTCATACTCACTCCCGAAGGCTTTTTTAAGCCTTGGCTCTTCGTAGAAGATCACGAAGAGATTGAAAGCGGATATCACAATTGCTGTATAGATCCACAGGGAGGTTGATCCTAAGAAGATAGACTCACCTGCTAACATCAGGCTTACACCTACGTACATGGGATTCCGGGAGAATTTATAAAGCCCTGACACGACAAGCTTCCGGGTCGGATCCGCAGGGGAAAGAGTTCCTTTCCCCTCCACTGCAAAACGGAAGATGCAATGCAGGGTGATCACTATACCCGTGAAAAACATTGCCAACGCCAGGTAGTCAATTCCTGACAGGCCAAACGAAGTTTTGTGATGAACGTTGTCTCCTGCTATGAGATATGGGATTAGGCCAGCAACAACACCGGGCTGCAGAATTGTAAATATTGCATTCCGCAGAAACAACGATCCAGGCCGGGGGTCCTTTTGCATTACGTAATAAATTTACGTGTTCAATTGGAAAATATGTCTGCGGCTGCGCGTGATTGTGGATAATTAACATCTCTACAGGTCATGCACTTATAGTAGAGAATAATGGTTTAAATTGCATTTACGTTACAACCCGGGAAAATGAAAACGAAAAGGTCGTTGAATTACATACTGACTGTTGTAGTCCTCAGCCTTAATGTAAGTTGTGATCAGATCTCTAAAAAGATAGTCAGAGATACCATCCAATATGAGGATAAGATCCCTTTTGGTGATCATGTTATTTTCACCAATGTTGAAAATTCAGGCGCCTTTCTCAGCTTCGGACAATCCCTGCCAAAGACATTGAAAGTAATAGCTTTTAAAATATTTCCGGCCATCATGCTGGTCGCGCTGACGGTATTAATATTCATGAAGCGCGATATCTCCACGTTGAGAACCATTGGCGCCGGCTTTTTCCTGGGCGGCGGCATAGGTAACATCTATGACAGGCTGAGTTATGGTGCCGTAACAGATTTCATACGCATCCATATTGCCGGATTTCATACAGGAATCTTCAACATGGCCGATGTTTCCATTCTCATAGGATGCTGCCTGATATTTTTGGATTATTCCTACAATAGCGATTATAAATAAAGGTTGCAGATCTGCCCAAGCTTTACCGCAAGGGCCTTTAGAATTGCATTAAGCTTTAAAGGCAAGAACCAATACTATTATTATCACCTTTTTCTTTTTTGGTTCTTTTTTCTTTTTGTGAATGATGTGAATTTGTGGACAACGTTAACACTGACTGAGGTGAATTAAGCGAGGGCACAGGCTTGGAGACCTATTTTGCGATTCAAATCCTCAGTCAGTTTATCTAAACAGGTATCAAATAGAAATTTAAGGCTAGAGACCTATTATCAAGGTTTTGACAGTGTTTAGACCGTTAACGGATACATTATTAAGGTAAAGGCTAATTTATGGAAACAATTTATTTTTTAGGAATCGACATCTCAAAGAAGTATTTCAACTTTTGTTTACTCAGTGACCAGGGATGCATCTTGGCCCAAAACCAGGTTGAAAACCGGAAAAAGGACATTGCAGTAATGTTCAACGCATTGAAGAGAGCCTTTAAGGTCTCTTCAAAAAACTTGATTGTTTGCATGGAGCATACTGGGATCTATTGTAACCTGCTGTTGGACTATTTGCATGAGAACCACATTAAAACCTGTGTGGAACCTGCCTTGCAGATCAAGCAATCTCAGGGTATGACTCGGGGGAAGAACGATAAGGTCGACGCAGAAAGAATAGCAAAATATGCTCTAAAAAACCGCCTTGAACTAAAGTTTTGGAAACCCGAACGAGAAGTGATTCAAAAAATTAAGCACCTACTCTCCGTCCGTGAGCGGCTGGTTAGAACCAGAGTCCAGTTACAGGTTCCTCTTTTAGAACAGGAATGCTTTGTTGAAAAAAAATTTAGGAATCAGCTTGGGGCAGGCTGCGAAGCATCACTCAAAGGTGTCATTAGGGACTTAGGGAAAGTTGAAAAGGAAATCAGAGAACTCATCAAACAAGACCGTCAAATATCCACTCTGATGGAATTTGCCAAATCTGTTCCTGGCATAGGCATGATCACCGCTATCAATATGATCATTACAACGGGCGAATTTAAGCGAATAGATGACCCTAAGCGATTTGCCTGCTACTCAGGGGTAGCTCCCTTTGCACATCGATCTGGGACAACCTACCGGGGAAAAACCAGGGTATCAAAGATGGGCAACATGGCCATGAAACGGCTGCTACATCTTGCAGCGATGGCTGCCATCAAATCTACGTCAGACATCAAAGAATATTACCACAGAAAACTAAAGCAGGGCAAAAACAAAATGAACGTGATCAATGCTGTTCGAAACAAGTTGATAACTAGGGTTTATTCATGTGTAAAAGATGAGCGGATGTATCAAAAAATATATCAACATCAACTTGCATAAACCATAGAAATCGCTAAGACGCAAAGGACCGCTAAGTAGACACGATTAATTCTTTGCGGTCCTTAGCGTCCCTTGCGTCTCTGCGGTAAAGATTTTCACGCCGGGTACATCTTCTTATACTCCAACGGACTATAGTGCGTAATCGCCTTGAACTGCCTGTTGAAATTCGATAAGGTGTTGAAGCCACTGTCATAGCAAACCTGTGAGATGCTCATCTTCCTTTCAATTAAGAGTTTGCAGGAGTAGCCTATCCGTATCTCCGAGAGGAAATCAGAAAAGGTTTTATTGGCATGCGTCTTAAAATAGCGGCTGAATGAAGTCGGTGTCATGTTGGCAATGGCTGCCACTTCATCTAAAGTGATCTTTTCCCGGAAATTCTTCATGACATATGCGTGAACATAGTTCATGCGTTCTGTATCAGATTCCTTCAGTGAATTGGAATAACCCGGACTCGCCAAAAGTTTATACTCCGAGGTGTTTGCAAGTTGATTTAAAAGCGTAAGCAGTATGAGTATGCTCTCAAAGTCCGACGCTTTCAATAAATCAAACATCAGCGCAATGATACGTTCGCCAGCTGTACCAACGATCTCCATGCCGCGCTGAGCTTTCAGGAAGAGTTGCCGGATACGATATACCTCTTTCTTTGAAAGGAAGTCATTACCCAGAAAATGTTCGTCGAAGTAAATTACGAGACCTTCTGTCCAGTAAGTTTTATTCGATTCAAAATATTCCATATCGCTTCTCCAAACATGAGGAAGGTCCGGTCCGGTAAATACCAGATCTCCTTGCTTGAAGGGACTCACGTGATCACCGATGAATCGTGTACCAGTGCCTTTCAAAACGGTGAACAACTGGTATTCTGAATGGAAGTGCCAGTTGGGATCGAAGTGAGGTTCTTTCAGAAGTTTAACCTCGAAAGCATGCTCTGCCGAAATGGGGGACTTTTGGAGCGCCGGCTTCATATATTAGGACATGGTAAAGTAAATAGTACTCATTTATCTGAAATTATCTTGGACGTGGTGCTTTCATGATAAAATACAGTCAAATTTGGCTAAAATTCAGGAATCGTTTGCATTATTTATTCAGGAATTTGCCTTAGTTAACACCCCACCTGACTCATGCGAATCCTAACCTACAGTTTCGGCTTGCTGCTTTTCAGCATCATTCTGTATTGCTGCAATGCTTCCCGTTCAACCCTGTCTAGTGGCCCACGAAGGTTAGAGATACTTTTCCTTGGCCATAACAGCGAGCATCATAACTCCGCCCAATACCTTCCGATACTATCGGCTGCCCTTTCTGGTGAGGGTATTAATTTTACTTACAGCGATACACCAGATGTATTGAACGCTGAGACATTATCAAAATATGATGGCCTGATCATCTATGCTAATCATGACAGCATTACTTCAGATCAGGAAAAAGCGTTGCTCAGTTTTGTAGAAGGTGGCAAAGGATTTATTCCCCTGCATTGCGCCAGTTTCTGCTTCAAGAACTCGCCAGACTATATTGCCCTTGTGGGAGGGCAGTTCCTAAAACATGATACAGCAACCTTTACACCATCCATTATTAAAAAAGATCATCCTGTGGTTCAGGGCATCCCGGAATTCACAGCGTGGGATGAAACATACGTACACGATAAGCTCAGCAACGATAGAACAGTATTAATGGAGCGCGTTGAAGGAGATCATCATGAACCCTGGACCTGGGTAAAGGAGCATGGAAAAGGACGGGTGTTTTACACCGCGTCGGGACACGATGAAAGAGTGTGGTCTCAGCCGGGCTTTCAGCAATTGGTGAAACAGGGAATACTTTGGGCAGTTGGCGATAAAGTGAAGGAACAGTGGGAAGAATTCAGAAAGACGATGCCCGCCTTGGTATACCGCGATGAAGCGAACATTCCCAATTATGAGAAGCGGAATCCCGCTCCGAAGTTCCAGGAGCCGCTGACTCCGGAGGAATCAAAGAAAACTATTCAGATACCTGTAGGGTTTGATCTGGAACTTTTTGCCTCGGAACCTGATATCATCAATCCCATTGCCATGGACTGGGATGAACGAGGAAGGTTGTGGGTGATCGAAACTGTGGATTATCCCAACACCGTTCGCGGTGATAAAAGCGTGGGGGACGACAGGATCAAGATCTGCGAGGACACAAACAGCGATGGCAAGGCTGACAAGTTTACCATCTTTGCTGAAAATCTCAACATTCCCACCAGCTTCGCTTTTTCCAATGGCGGTATCGTTGTATCGCAGGCTCCTCAATTTCTATTCCTAAAGGATACCAATGGAGATGATAAAGCTGATATCAATGAGGTGATCATTGATGGCTGGGGTACCTTTGATACGCACGCAGGTCCATCTAACTTAAAATATGGCTACGACAACCAGATATGGGGTGTCGTAGGATATTCCGGCTTCAATGGAAACATTGCAGGCGAACAGCGTGACTTTAAACAAGGTATCTACAGGTTCAGACAGGATCTTTCTTCATTCGAATTCCTGACACCGACAACCAACAATACGTGGGGATTGGGATTCACCGAGCAGAACGATGTGTTTGCTTCCACCGCGAATAATACACATAGTGTGTTTATGGGCATACCCGATAAGGCTGTCAAAGGCATTGTTGGCATACCTGCGAGCGGAAGTATCAAGATCGACGGTCACTATGCGATGCATCCGATCACACCCCATGTAAGACAGGTCGATGTGTTCGGCGGTTTCACGGCGGCTGCAGGTCATACTTTTTATACGGCGAGAAATTTCCCTGAGCAATATTGGAACAAAGCTGCCTTTGTTTGTGAGCCAACGGGACACCTGGTGCACACAGCGACAATTGTAAAAGACGGTGCGGGATTCAAAGAAAAGGATGGATGGAACCTGTTCGCCAGCAGCGACGAGTGGGTCTCTCCGGTGGACGCTAAGGTCGGACCGGACGGCGCCGTTTGGGTGCTCGATTGGTATAGCTTTATAATCCAGCACAACCCTACACCTACACCTGAACGTGGTGGCTATCAGGCCGAGAATGGAAAAGGAAACGCCTATGAAAACCCATTGCGCGACAAATCGCACGGCCGCAT
>CAWJTP010000009.1:0-283883 GCA_963845845.1 uncultured Cytophagales bacterium | reverse complement strand
TATCCCGATTTTGCCCTACGAGACATCCGACGACGGGGTACTCGTTTACCGGCTGCCGCCACCTGAGCGGAAGACCGAAGGTGGCGTCATTCTGCCGGATAAATCCATGTACAAAGAGGAAATCCGGAATGAGTTTACTGGGCGGGTGGTCGGCGAGGAGCACAAATGGGAACAGGTCGTGGTCAACGTCGGTATTCTCATCAGTGCTGGCTGCAGCGCATGTGACTGGCTACGAGCCCACGGCGTAATGGTCGGCGACCTAGTGAAGTTTTCTCGTTTCTCAGGCGAGGAGCAGAGCACGCGCTGGCTCGGAGTGGGGACGATTCTCCCGGGACGATGTGAAGGACATGCTCGAATTGAACATCCGCGACGTCCGTGGATCGTTCGATGCGTGGCTGCGGCTCCGCGGCCCACAACCCACCATGCGCAAGGTTTTAGCAGTGGATTCCGACGGCAACGCGATCACCGTCATCAAACCAATAGTTGAGGAGCAGAGCAATGCCTGAGCCCGATCTGGAACCGCAGACCAATGACGACACGGACGATGCGCCTGCGGGATCCCAGGGGAGTTCCTCCCCGCCTTCCCCGGCACCCGATGCCATACGTCCCATAGATGGGACGGTGCCGGAGCCTCCGGCCGCGGCTAGTCCCGATGTCCCTGCCGGGCGTCAGCCGCCGCGGAATCGCCAGGAGCGGCGGAAGCTGTGGAGGGAAAACCAGCTGATGCAGGAGCACCTGTCATCGCTGCGTGATCAAAACCGCGAGCTCATCGAGGAGATGCGCGGCCTGCGGCGGTCATACGAGGACGGCAAGCCAAAGCCGGAAGATCCAAATTTGGCCGAGATGAAGACGATTCGGCAGAAAATGGACGCCGCGATCGCACGACTCGGCAAGGACGAGGGCGCATACGCTGAGTGGCAAGAGTTGTCGGAGAAGCGCGAGCGTCTCGACGGCAAAATTGCAGCACGGGAGTTGTTCGAGGAATACAGGCGGAATTTGCCCCGACCTTCGCAGTCACTGCCGCCGGCTGCGCAGAAATTTGTGAACGACTTTCCGTTTGTGCGCGAGCCGGACATGCGGCAGGCGGTAAACGGCCGGGCGGGACATCTGGCGCGAATTCGGTCGCTCGACATGGACAACCCCCGCATTCGGGAGGCGACGTTCGCGAGGCTGCCGCGTGGGTTGCCAAGACGTACTGAGATCGATTTGCCTGGCGGCGGATCGAATGGCAACGGTCAATCACGAGACCGACTGGCTAGCACGTCAGGCCGTGGAGGCGCGCCCGGTGTCGGCAGCCCGGATGCGTCGGGGCTCAGTGACGCCGACATCTCCGAAGCGGCTCAGATCATGTATCCGGACATGCCTGTTCACCAAGCGGTGGCATTCTGGAAACAGAACGTGGGCAAGCACCTGGCAGCGGCTGCGCGCCGATAACTCTTGACTTATTCTTAGGCATATCTTCTCTTAAGATATAGCTACCGCGAAGACCTGCGGATCGGCTTTCAGGGCGAGCCGCCTCGGGATTCAATCCCGGCATGGTGCAATCACCCGGATCGATCGTAGTCGTCACGCCTGGGGCGCATTGAGCCGCGCGTTCTGTACGGTGCGACGCAAACAGCGCGGCAGCTGGGGTTACCTCCAATGTCCGACGAGACAGGCACCGGCGACGCTGGTGTATCCGCAGGGGAGTCGACGGCAAAATCGCGCCGCTATTTTAGGGCCGAGAATGCGCAGGCCAAGCTGGAGAATGTCGCGGTCAAACGCGGCAGACGCAAGGCTAAGCCGCGCTATGACGCTGAGGACGTTCCGGTGGATGGCGACACGAACGCGTTGCTCGCCCTGACGAATCGGGATCCTGCGTACGAATACTTTTGGGTCTCTGACGATGACGCTGCACGGTTTCGTGGGCGGCCCTGGGTAAAGGAGCTGTGGGGGCCCGGGTGCTGCAGGCCGGATATCTATTTCGGCGAACCGAAGAGCGGCGAAACCATCCGCTTCCAGGAGCTGACTCTGATGAAATGCGGACGGAGCATGCGCAACTGGTGCGCGATCGCGACCCTGCCCGGCGGAATCACTCCGCGCGCATGGGCGCCATCGTAACCAGAGCGCGGAAATCCGGAGGCACTTTCGTGCAGCACCAGGTGGCGTTGTAACCGGGGGTTTGAATGATGGCTCCAGCGAGATCCAGAGGAACGGGTTTCAGTTTTACGCCCCGTGGGGCGGGTCTGGCATGGTACAGCCGGTACCCAAGGCTGTCGCGGACAACTATGGTACGGCGCTCTATGTCGGCGATCCTGTCGCCCTCGTAAGTGATGGCACCGTGGCGCGGGCAGCGGCGGGCAATAGCACACAACTATCTACGGTGTGATCACTGCAATTCTGCAGTTTGTGAACAGCTCCAGTGTGCTGGTTCGCAACGGCAAAGTGATTCCTGCGAACACGCGGTGGAGGTCACTCGGACCGCACCATGGTGCAGATCCTGCCGGCGGACATTGCCTGTTTGCAGTCGATGCGGACGAAGGCTCGACCATTACGACCCTGGCGGCAGCGATGGATGTGGAGGGCGAGAACGCCGATCACGCGTTTGCTACTGCCGACGCGGGATTGGGTCTGTCGGGCGCATTGCTCGACATTTCGACCAATGCCACCACGTCACTCTGCAGTGGCGCATTCATCATGTCCTGGAGCAGATCTCCAACGACGTCACCTTGACCCACGGCCGATATGTCGTGTCGTGCAACCTGCCGCAAATGTCGCCGGGCAACAGCGCCACGGGCGTGTAAGGAGAGATCGCCATGTCGATGGGTGTAGTTACAAATCAGTTTTCAGATCCAGTCCTCCGCGGCTCTCTTCTCGAGACATTCAGAGTCGCCAACGAGAAAGCCGAGAAGTTGTACAAGCAGTGCGGCTTCAAGGAAATGACTTCTCAGAAGGCATTCGAGGAAATCACGGAGTTTTCGGGCCTTGGTTGCCCCTCGCCGCGAGGAGCTGGCTCAGGCCGCAGTGGACATCGTGAAAGAGGGTTACACGACGCGCGTGAACCAATACAGCTACGGGATCAATCTGCCCGTATCGCGTGAAGCGCTGAAATTCAAACAGTACCGTGATGCAATCATGGGCGCCGAATCGGTGAACGAGTCCCTGTGGAACAGCGTCGAAATTCTTTGCGCTGACGTCTACGCGAACGCGTTTTCATCGACTGTTGGTCTACTCCCGGATGGTCTGCCGATTTGCTCGGCGTCTCACAAGCTGCCGCGCGGCGGGACTTTCTCCACCGCGCTTGGAGCCGTCTCATTCACCGAGACAGGCATCGAGGCAGCCTTGATCCAGGGTTCCAAAATGCCGGGTGGCCACGGAATCCCCGTGGGCGTAAAGGGGACGAAAGTCATCATCCCAGAGGATTACAAATTCAAGGCCGGCGGATTTGAAATCGGGTCAGCAGAGCGATAGCGCCAACAACGCTATTAACGCGCTCAAAGAGGACAACCTCGACTATAAATGCAACAGGTACCGCGAGCTCCTCAAACTCGTTCCCTGAACACCAACGCCAAGCACGGCCTGGTTGTTATCTGGACCGAGCAGCCGAACATCGTCGAAGTGGGCATGGACCTGCAAAGGGCGACGGTTATTCGGGTAACCTGATGGTGGGCATCGCCTGCATCAACCCGCGCTCTACGCTGGGCTCGAGCATCTAAAAGGAGCGACATGGGACTAACAAATTTTCCCAACGGCGTTACCAGTTTGGGGTTCCGGTCACCAGCAGTGGTATCCCGTTCGGCATAGCCCGCGAGTCGAAGAAGTTTTTTTGCGACCGCGGCTCGGCAGCGATGGCAACAGTGGCCCGCGCCCGACCAGGCGCTGGCCACTATCACCAAAATGCACGAGCTGATGACCAGGGCGGGCGACGTGGGGTACTTCATCGCCACGGATAGCACCACGGGATCTTCGAGCCGAGATGCGGCGATGATCACGTGGTCCAAGTCGGGGTGTACGCTTATCGGAGTTGGCGCTCCGGTCCACGTGTCACAGCGGGCCCGTATCGCTCCGAGCACGTCATTCGCCGATCCATTGCTCAAGGTCACCGGCAATAACAACGTCTTCGCCAACGTCGCGCTTTTCCAGGGGCACGACGCGGCTTCTAAGTGCGTTGAAATCACCGGCGATAGAAACTATTTCTACAATGTCCACATTGCAGGAATCGGCCATGCGACGGCGGGGGATGACGCGGCGTCTTCGTCGCTATTCCTGAACGACGGTTCAGAGAATTTGTTAGAGCGTTGCACGATAGGCCTAGACACCATCGCCCGCTCTGCCGCAACGGCTGAGATTCGCTGCGACGCCGCGGCCACGCGGAACAAGTTTGTTGATTGCGATATCTCAGCCTTTTTGCTGACAACGCGGGTGCGCTGTTCGTGGACATCCCGGGATCGGGCGATATCGATCGATATCTGTGGTTTAAAAACTGTTCGTTTGTGAACGGGATCGATTCGACCGCGACAGTGATGACCGTTGCCATGAATATCCACGCAAGCGCTGGCGGGACAGTGGTTCTGCAAGACTGCTTTCTCTACGGCGCTACTGACTGGGGGAGCGCATTCGCAATATCGCGCAGCTCGCCCCGGCCAGCAACGAGGCCGACGCATCCGCGAGCATGGGGGATCGCGATCAACGGAGACGGTAAGAGTAGCTGGCCCCCGCTGGGGGATGACTCTCGGCGGGGCAGGAGTGTTGGGTGGCATCACCGTACATTTACGGCAGCACCGGCGGCAGCTGGGGGTGTATTTGCCACCCGGCGCCGATCTATTCGAGCGGACAGATCTGGTTTGTCCTCTCGGGGAGCGGTTCCGACGGCGCGCATGGATTAGACCGCGGGAAACCCTTAGCCACTGTTGCCCAGGCGGTGACCAACGCATCGGCAAACGACATCATTCGTTTCCTTCCTGGCCATGCCGAGACGCTCACGGGCTCGCAAGCGATTCCCAAGGCCGGGCTACGTCTTGAGAGCGAAGGGTCCGGCAGCACGCGCGCCCGCTTCACATGCAACGGCGCCGTCAACATGTTCAACATTACTGCAGACGGGGTGATCCTCGACAGCCTGTATTTCCCTGCATCTGGAACACAGCCGACGTCGCGTGTCCGCATCACCGGCGCATCGACGATGCTCCTAAATTGCTATTTTGAATGCGGCGCAAGCGACACTACGGCGGAGCGTGACATATGTTGCCGGCGCAACTGGCTCGCGTATCCACGGCTGCACGTTCCTTTCGACGGCAACGTCTGCCGCCTCTCAGCCTGCCTACGGCCGTCGGAGTTTGCTGGCCGTCGAGCAACTCGAGCTCAACGGACCATTTTCGACGGCGGCACCGCTGGGCTGATCAACTACGCGTTCAAGGGCACGGCAGCGGTCACTCGGCTCGAGGCCATCGATGTCAGCCTGCTCAACGGTGCGGATTTCTATGTAGCGACCGGCTCTTTCTACAAACTCCATTTTGCAGAGAAGAGCGGCTCTTCGCTCGCCACGCTGACCGCATGAGCTACCAGACCGGATATATCCCGTCTGGCGAATTCGGCCGGGTGTGTGATGTCTGCGCGCGGCTGCGGCCTGGACGGACGTTCCGCAAACAGGATGATTTGTGGATTTGCGATTTCCACCCGTCATACATTTCCCGCAAGACACTCGACAGGGTTCCGTTCCTTAAATCGGAGCGCCCGACGTCATCAGGGGCGCCAAACCTCCCAACTATCGCGACACATTCGAGGCTGCTGAGGCCGAGGTATTTAACCTCGTGCTCACTCACGCGCCGGTGGACATTGTGGACATCACGAATGGCGCGCTGGTGACAGGCGGGAGCGAAACCGCGCAGTCCGCGGCATGGTCAGCGCTTTATCTGTACGACATCATCACGGAGGCAGCACGCCCCGTTCGGTGGGTTTCTCAGGCCCGAACCAAACTGCGTGACCTGGCCAATTGGCTGTACAGCCACCAGCACGGCGGGCCGTCCAGCGGCACATACGCCGACTCTACGATTCAGTGGGGCGCATACAACCGCAGCACGAACGGTGGCGAGGACTTTTACACCGAGGATTCCGCCGCGGCCGGTTTGGCTCTGCTGCGGGCCTACCAGGTATTCAGCGACGATCGGTATCTCGCAGCGGCTCGGGCGTGCGCGTGGTTTCTGCGTCTGCCCAGTGTGGGGGACAAATTGTCTTCGCGGCCATCGTCCACCGATTCCGCTGGATCGAGCGCGAAACACTGGGGAATGTGGACGCACCGGGTGCTTTTGAACAGCACCTACGATTTCGACCATCGGTATTACCCGGGCGACCTGGTTGGGCTGAGCTGCTCCACTTGTTCAAGACAGTCGTCGGTGACGAAACCATCGGCTCGACCAGCACTGCGGCTGTATTTTCGAGCTCGAGGGCCGCGCTGGTCTCGGCTGCCATCGCCGAGGCGCGGGCGTTCTGGGAAACGGCACAGTGGAGCGTGGAGGACCGAAGCGGCCGTCAAGGGATTCTCGACCGGCGCTCCGCGAGAGTTTTTCGACAGCTACCCGGCCGACAAAGGCTCGTTCACCGGCCGCGGCTCGTGGCAATACCAGGATGCAGCCCTTTCCACCGGCACCCTAATCACAGCGGCGAGCTGGGCGATGGGTGTGCGGGCGTTCTATGCGGTGGACGGGGCGAGCTCGTTCGTGACTGGCGTGGGATTGGCTGGCGGGGTTTTCGTCGAACGCCAACTACGAGTTGCCTGCGACAGATGACGACCGAATGATCTCGGGGTACGACGAGCGGGTCAAATATTCGGGACTGAAGGGTTCCTACGCTGCCACGCGGGCCCCGTCGACGTTGCTACTGGTCCGCACGGGTCTGGCAACTGGCGTCCATGTCGAAAAACGGGTCCAGTCTCTACGATTTCGCCGCGCTGGGACTGATGGCACCGCTGTACTCATCGCGGCAGCAGGCGGGGTTTGACGCTACCAAGGACGCGCTCAACACGAAGCGGCCGCGGTTCCGGGAGGGATTCCCGGAGCGGGATGGGCATGCGCTGTATCTCGGTCCCCTCGGATACGGGGGGCTCAGCTATCAGCCCGCCACCGACAGCAGCCTAAACCGCTACGTGAGTGTCAAACGCGCGGCCCAGCTTGGGAACGTCTACCGGTACAACCCGAAGGCGTCGATGCACCGAGGACTGGCCTAGTGGCTATCTCGTCGACATACACGTGGGATCCGACACGAGACCGGGTGATCCGGACGGCGTTGCAGGAGCTGGGCATGCTGCATGCGTCGCAGTCTCCGGACGCAGCTCAGCTGTCCTACGGCGCCGAGCAGCTGGCGTTACTCATGCAGTCCATGCAGGCACGTGGGCTCATGCTGCGTTGGATCGAACGGTACAGCCAGGCCCTCACGGCTGGTGATCTACGACTACACCGCGCCGGCAGACACTGAGAGCGTCGAGCAGGGCGCTGCCATCCGCGATACGAGCGGCGTGGACTCGCCGATTGAGCTGATTGGACTACGCGAGTATCAGGACATTTCTGACAAATTATGCCCATACGGGCCGCCCGATTCTGATATTTCCCCGAGCGCACATCGTCGGGCAGCATTACGATCTATCTCTACCCCGTTCCAACTGCGACGTATGCGACGTTCATTTACCCGCGAGCCCGCCGGCCGCGAGATGTGGACACGGGCGCTGTAACCCTGGACCTGCCACACAAGGCTGTTCACGCTGCGGTGCTGGGACTCAAATGGAAATTCGGCGGCCACTACAAATTGCCTACGGAAAAGCTGGCCTTTCTCAAGGCCGAATACGAGGACGAGTTGGCCACGGTGCTGTCAGACGAAGGGCCGCGCGGTGATCTGATGTTCACCGCATCGCCTCTCATCACGAGGTGTTGAATGGGGACACCAATTCTGCCGCTGCTCTCTGGATTTGCGGATGCCCGTCGGGCACCGCTGAGTTTTATCGATATGGCACCGAGTATGGGACTCCTCTCGTCGTCTATTCCGACCTGGACTGTCTGACTCCCATCGGCTCGACCGCCACCCTGAGCGCGGCCGGGCGTATCCTGGCATGCACCAAAGAGCGGGCGGACGTGCTGGTAAAAAACGCCGCTGGCACCCGGGTGTTTCGGTTCCCGTTCGGGTTCAGCGACAAGCTGATTGAGCTGGAGTCGTCGAGCTTTAACGGAACCTTGGCCAGTGGTTCACAGGGCGCGGGAGGGCGGGCGCTGCTCAATACCGCACTGGCCGACTTGAGCACGAGTTTCGGCGCTCGCGATTTCCTCGTGCGCAAAACTGGCGCAACGACGGACCAGACGTTGAAGGACGCGCTGGTACAAAGTGGACTGTCTCTCTACTTCAACGTGCAGGATTCGACATATGGCGCAGTCGGGAACGACACGGCTGACGACACTGTGGCCATCTTGGCCGCGGTCGCCGCTGCCGTGGCGGCCGGCGGTGGAATCGTGTTTTTCCCTGAAGGGACGTATAGGTTCACCGGAGAGCTGTCCTTGAGCAGTCAGAAGGTCACCTTGATGGGGTGCGGCTCCAAGGTTTCGGTGATCAAACAGTACGCAACCACGGGAAACACCATCACCGTCAGCACGGCTTTGGCCGAGTGTGGATGCGCGATCGAGAAGCTCGCGATATCAGCGTTAACGAGTTGCACGGGCAGCGCAATTGACAATGCCGTGGGTAATGGGCTGGCGTTGCGGGACTGCTGCGATCGCTGGGCATCGCACGGGAGTCAAGGCGAGCACGCGCACGGTGCTGGAAAATTGCGTAATCGGAGTTGCCGTATCCGGTGGGCCTGCCGATAATTTTTGCGTCGACATTCCTCAGCGGCGGTTACTGGCGACGAGACTTCGATAAGCAACTGCATTCTCACGCTGACGGGCGCAGGTGCGACGGCGCCCGCAGCGATTCGCGCGCAGAGAGCGAACGTCAAAATCACCAACAACAAAATCACGACATCGGCGGCCACTTTCGACGGCACATTTGGAATCGTCGTCAACAACGCGGCCGGCGCGAGGTTCTACATCCAGGGGAACACGTTCGCCGCTGGCGTGCAGGCGAATCACTTACGCGATTTTCATCGATGTGAACGTGGGGTACTTCGAGCTTGGAAACCCGCCACGGCCGGACACTGTTCGGCGCCAGCGCGACGCTTACCACGGCCACGCCGCAGGTGCGGCTGACCCGCGAGTACACATACGCTGCGTCGTCGGGGACCGACTTCAACGTGTCGGCAGACACCGGTTACCACTTCCATTCCGTTACGGGAACCGCGGAGGTCAACATCTCAGGCGGCACCGCCACCAACGGTGCGCGGATGTGCATCGTCATACGCAATGGCACCGGTGGCGCAATTAACGCTACAAATGGGGCCACGTCGAAAATCAAGGTTTATGGCTGGGCCAATGCCGGGTCCCACTCGATTCAGGCTAACGGTGTGGTGTCCATGGAGCTGATCTACAACAAGACGCGTGATGGGTGGTTGGCCACCCTGACGGCGGACACTTTGGATGATGGAGCACCGGCGTTCTGACGCCCGAAGAGGTGCTTGCCAAGCCAATCCCTTTCACCGCTGGCCACGCCAGCGGTCTTGACGAGCTGGCTGGCGCGGGGTTGCTCATAAACGCATTCGTGGATGAAGCGGAAACGTTCCGCTCGCGGCCTGGCATCGGCGAGTGGGGGGATTTCCCGTCCAGCCACTCCAGCACCGACCCCGTGATCGGGCTGTGGGCATTTGGCGATCACTTGATCTATGTCGCGGAATCTTCCGACGGCACCAGAAATATCTACGCATGGAGCGGCGGCAACGTACTGAATCTCAGCGCGGGCAACCCCACGTATCAGCTCGAGGGGACGTTGCTCCCAAAATTCGCGGGGCGGCAGATATTAATTATTAACGGCAGGCGGCGCGCCGCAAAGATTGCCGGACTGTCGAGCGCCCGACTTGGCGGGTCTCCCCCTAATTTCTCAGATGTCGTGTTCTGTGCCCAGCGGGTGATCGGAGCGGCGAACGATGACAGCGGTGTCATGTATTGGTCTGAACCGGGTCTGACTGGCACCGAGACATATGACACCACGGTCGAATTTCGAGAGGCGGAGGCGCGGCCTTGATCGCATCGTCGCGCTCCGCGAGAAAGCGCGGGAGGTGTGGGCGCTGGGGTCCGAGACGCTGCAGATTTTCGCGCCCGACGAACTAGAAACGTTTGCTCCCGCTGTAACGCTGGATCTTGGGTGCGCCGCTCAGCACGGCGTAATCCCATACGAAGAGGATTTCGTCTGGCTCGACAACCTGCGACGGTTTGTCATCTCGAATGGGCGGTCTCTGACCAAAGAGAACATCCTCTCCTCGCCGTACATCACTGCAACGCTGGAGCAGTTTGCGACGGTGAATGATTGCTGGAGTTTTCGTCAGCGCATCGGCTCGCATGATTTGCTCTACTGGGTGTTCCCCACCGAGGGCCGGGCCTTCGCCTACGACATGCTGTCTAAGCGGTGGGCGGAGTGCCGTGGATGGGAGGATGGCACGTGGGCCCCATGGAAGGCCCAGAGCTATCACTACTGGTCAGCCCGTAATCTGCACCTGGTGGGACTCGATGACGGCAGCATCGGACGGCTCACGTTCGACGCCCACGACGACATGGGCGACACAATCAAATGGGTGGCGCGCAGCGGGTTCAATGACCACGGGACTCCTCGACCAAAAAGATCCAAAGGGCAACATTCAGATTTCGTCGCGGCGAGGCCTCGTCGGCGAAGCTGCCGTCTATTTCCGCTGGCGGGATGACCTGGGGGCGTTCTCCAACTCCGTGCGGCTACCGTTCGGCACCGAGGGGACGCATGCACATACGCTGGAGGTGAGGCCGCTGGGCGCGCCGTATCGTGCGCGTGAGTACGAGATTGCGTCGACGGCAGCGGAGGCGTTCGTCATGACCAGGGCTGCCGAGGAATTCAGCGTTCTCGAATACTGAGATATACATATGGGAATTGGAAAATTCGTAAAGGCAGCGGGAAAGCTCGCCGTGAACGCAACCCCAGCCGGACGGCTGGTGAACATGGGAGCGGCGGCGCTACGCGGTGACGCCAAAGGTGTTGGGAAGGCGGCGCTCCCTCACCTAGGTTTCGCCGACGACGTCGTATCCAAACCCTCTGGGCCGAACCCTTCGCAAAAAACCCCGGCGGACGAGACTCCCGCGAGCACGGCCAAACGATGGTGGGGTACTACGACGAGCGCGGCGCAGGCACCCAAGCGTTTTATGATCAAGCCGAAGGGTCGGCGGCTGCCATCAACAACAACCAGCCTGACTATGTGCGGGATTTCTACTCCGGGCAGCAAGCGAAAGCCCGGCCGAATGCTACGAACAACACGCAATCGCTCCTTTATGGTCCACGTAGAGAGCCGGGCCAGTCACGCGCCGCTTACGATGATCTGGATATCCCCGACTACACTGGCGCTCAGGTCAAAAAACGCCAGATGGGAGGCTATGGTCCCGATGTTTTGACCGATCGTCTGGCCGCTCGAAGGGTTGCCGGCCCGGGTGCATTGGCCACGGGCGAAAACGCGATGCAGGATTTCGTTGGCAGCTCAACCAATACAGGCTCCCGCATCCAGGCTCGTGGCAGTCAGGGCCCTAAGCACCGTTGAAAATCGACTGAAGGGCAGGACATCGGCTGGGCCGCGCGCGCTGGCCACAACCGGCGCCGCCGGCGAGCTCGGCGGTGACTTCGAACCAGGAAGGACGGCTGGCCGCCAATCGTGTCAGCGGGCTGTACAGCCGCGCGGCGGGGCAGCTGGACGGGTTCGACCCGCTCAGCACGGTGGCACTGGGCGACCGATATGACTACCTAGCGGCCACGGAAAACCAGCCGGGTTATCTCGAGGATTACCTGGAGAAAAGTTCCAGATGTTTGTTGTGTGTATCGTCATCGTTAAGGATGTAGATAGCACCCTGATTGCTGTTCGTGTATTGCACAAGGGCTGAAATGATCTTATCGCCAAGACGATTAAGATCGTCGTTAGACGCCCTGAGAATATCGACAAACTTTGTCAGTCCCTCATTTACCCATTGACGCTTGCGTTCCTCTTCATTGAGAGCCTTTAGCTTTGACTGCATTTCAATCAGTGAGTCCGCCAGCTTGTTCTTTCCCCTATCATAATTGGCGTCGAGTGTTTTGTAGTCAAGGTCGAGCTTCCCTTCGCCGATGGAGATCACAAACTCCGTGGCATCCCTAAGGTCTTCGATCGTAGCATTGACATGTGTTGCTACATCGGCAATTTCATTTTTGTTACCGGTCTCTGAGAATTCTTTTTGGGCTGTGTTCAGCTCCAGCAGTTTCAGTGGCGAGAGTACATATTTCCGGAATAAGAAATACAAAAGAAAAAGCACGCCGATATTCAATAAAACAAAGAGCAAGCTGCTGTTCATAACAGCGCGTTGTTTGGTGACTACCTCACTTTCAAGATCGGCTATAATATTGTTATACCATCGCGAAAGCGATATCCACTGGGATTCAACTGCGAGCTTTGCCTGCTTAAGATCAATGTTCGCCTCAGGTGCGGAATTCGTGATCTTCAGACCTGCGGAAACGCTAAGGGAGTCCGGACTTATTGGTACAGTTGAGGCAGATGCTTGCGATGTGTTGACCAGAGCGGTTGTCGACTGTTTGTAGACCAACCAGCTTTGTTTCAGATTGACGAACGTAATCATGGGTAGCCGTGATAACGGATAGAGCATGAGATCACTGTCTTCCACGCGGCCACCTTCGCTTAATATTCCAAGTAAATAGTCCTGGTGGTCGAGACGTGAAACAAGTTCAGCGCCCACACCCTTCCCTTGAATGAACATTTCAACCTGAAGCGCTATTTGTTGATTGTGAACCTGAACACTTCTTGCGAAGTCAATCTTTCTTTCTGCTTCCGTAAGCTCGGACAATGTATATCGAAAGGCGAGGTATTCAGTGATGAAGATTGCCGCCAGGAGGGTTAACAGATAGATCGACAATATCTTGAACGGCTTATCGCGCAAAAAATTCATACTCGAAGTAAGCTAAAATAAAGTGCCAAAACTACATGAATGACGTGAAACTCAAACTGGGCCTTCTGTTTTTTCAAAACTTGATCTTGAAAAACTGAATGGTAAAAGTGTTTCAGCAGAAGGCGCGCTGATCCATTGGTCTTCATTAAAAAGCATGATCACTTGAAATGGAATTTTCTGTCTGTGTTCAAACTCCAACATCACTTGCCGGCAAGCTCCACAGCACGTAGCAGGCACGAATGAATTGATCCCTTTGCGCTTCGCTGCGACTACCAGCCTTCGAATGCCAACACCCGGATATTGTGAGGCCGACGAGTAAAGTGCAACGCGTTCTGCACACATGCCCGAAGGATAAGCAGCATTCTCCTGGTTCGTGCCAGTCACAATAACACCATTGTCAAGTAGTATTGCGGCACCAACACTAAATAATGAGTATGGCGCATATGCAAATTCAATAGCCTCTTCAGCTTTACGTATAAGCACTAACTCCTCATCTCCAAGATCATGTAATGAATGTGTCTTTGTCTCTGGCATACCCTGAATGGAATGTAAGTTAGCAAACGTCCGATAAATATTCGTTATGTACAGCCCTCATTTCACCACCAAGAGCATTCGTGTAATTCAGAGAAGATAATAGCTTTGTCCTATGAACCACATCTTAGTACTAGGCGCCGGCCGGTCGTCATCTGCGCTGATCACATACCTTTTGCAAGAAGCTCATCATCGCGGATGGCAGGTTACGGTCGGCGACTATTTCGAAGCAGCTGCCGTTGAAAGGATCAGTGGCCACAGCAATGGAAAGGCGGTCCGGTTTGATATCAACGATGAAGCCAATAGCCGGATAGTGATATCCAGCGCTGATGTGGTCGTCTCCCTCATGCCTCCTCACCTGCACATCGAGGTGGCGAGGCATTGTCTGGCATTGAACAGACATTTGCTTACGGCAAGTTATGTTTCAGAAGATATGCTCGCGTTCCATGATGAAGCAAAGGCCAAAGGACTTTTGTTCCTGAATGAATGCGGCCTTGACCCCGGCATTGATCATATGAGCGCAATGCAGGTCATCGACAAGATAAAGAAGCACGCCGGCAGGATCATCTCCTTTGAA
The DNA here is from genome assembly GCA_963845845.1 of uncultured Cytophagales bacterium. GTDB lineage: Bacteria > Bacteroidota > Bacteroidia > Cytophagales > Cyclobacteriaceae > Chryseolinea. The sequence goes on along the minus strand of CAWJTP010000009.1, from coordinate 269,726 downwards.
TCTTTCACCGGCGGACTCATTGCACCGGAAACCGATCCTGGTAACCCTTGGCGATACAAATTCACATGGAACCCACGTAATGTTGTGATGGCAGGACAAGGAATTGCCAAATTTTTGCAAGATGGACAATATAGGTACATACCGTACCAACAGCTTTTCAAACGCATTACGCCGGTTTCTGTTGATGGAATTGAATATGAAGGCTATGCAAACAGGGATTCCCTAAAATACCTGAATGCTTATGGACTGTCGGGCATTGAGACGATGTTACGGGGTACTTTGAGAAATAAAGGTTTCTGCGGCGCGTGGGATGTACTCGTTCAACTAGGATGCTGCGACGACCAGTTCACAATGGAAAACGTTGACAAGCTGACCCACAGTAGTTTTCTGGATTCATTTCTCAATAAACATGACGGGCGATCGGTCGAGGATAAAGTTACGTCACAATTCATGCTGGATCGTGATGGTGAAGCGATGAGACGACTTCAATGGAGTGGATTCTTTTCAGACGAGCCGATTGGCATTACAGAAGGAACACCGGCGAAGATCCTGGAACATATATTATCAAAGAAATGGAAGTTGGTCCAGGGAGATAAGGACTTCATTGTCATGTGGCACCGTTTTGTTTATGAGCAGAACGGCGTTCAGAAGGAGATCCATGCGTACCTTACGGCGACTGGTAATACTGAAACTGACACAGCTATGGCTCGCACGGTGGGACTACCGTTGGGTATAGCAGCATGTCTGCTGATGGAGCGCAAAATTTCAAGCAGGGGTGTGGTTATCCCGGTAACGCGAGAGCTTTATGAGCCTATCCTTCAAAGGTTGGGTCAGCTGGGGATTGCGTTGATAGAAATTGGAAACTTGAAATTAGAAATTTGACACCTCGAACTTGCGTTGTCCATTTTCTACTTTCCACTCTATTTTCTACTTTCTATTTTCCATTTCCCAACGTCTCACTTTTTCAAAATGTCAGTGACCCCAATCCCTAACAACGGAAGAAGTATTGCTAATATGATCGTGGCGGGAATGGACCTGAAAATGATAAAACATACTGTCAGTAAAATTACATAGTACAAGGGCACGAGAAATATCCCAAATGCATATTTGATCGAGCTGGTCCATTGAGGATCTTTAATTTTCTTGCGGATGAAACTTTTGATTAACGAATAGGGTATGATATGCAATAACCATCCTGCCCAGACAACCGGATTGATAACTTTTAAAAAAGGCGGCAATTTTTTTGGTGACGTACTTGCGTGAGGGGCATTGGGAAAAGCATTGAGAAGCGTTCGATCGCTTTCAAGCTGAAGTAGCATATCTTTCTCTGTCCTTCTGTATTTCATGAGAAAATCCACCTTAGCCCTGTACTGATCATCAGGTTCAATACCAATTGCAAGCTTGGACAAGGATTCTTCAGTGACACTCACCAGCCGATCAAGTTTTTCCCGTTCATTCAATGAGGCGTGCACAACTTCATCCACGGCGATAGGATCACCAAAATTGACCAGGACACGCGACCTGAATGAATAATGAGCGTCGTAGTGCAAGCCCACCGGTATTATTGAAAGAGGCGTGGCATGTTGTTGCTGGAACTTTAGCGCCATTCTTGCGAAGCCACGTTGCAACGTTCCTTTGGCGTACGGCTCGTTGTGATTGCCTTCAGCGAAGATTGTGATATCCTGTCCCTGTGCCAGCATATCCGTCCACTCCTGCATGATGGCATCGTTGTTCTTCAGTGAGCTCCAACCATCGCGGATGCGAAATACTGGTTTTATCTGGACGGCTGTAAGCAGTTTCGTGACGATTCCTTTTTTGAATACGCTTGCCCGCGCAATTGACCATGGATTACGTGGTGTGCTGCAGACTACAAGGATCGCGTCCATGAAAGCATTCTGATGCGTTGGAATAAAAATAATGGGTCCCTTGTCGGGTATGGCCTTAGCATTGTTGATCTGCCACTTTCTGAAATAGAAGTAAGAGCCTGCAGAACACCATACTTTCATTCCTCTGAAAAAGCGTTTTGATTTCATCGGCCTAGATGTTTTGTGGCAATGGCTTTTGCCGGATAAGGAAAGCAAAAGCGAATCCGCTGATAAGGTGCCAGATACCCCACCACGCAGTAACGAGCGCCATGGATCCGTTACCCTGAAAGAACGTGAATATCAGAATGAGGCCGAGCCCTGAATTCTGTATGCCGGTTTCAATGGCCACAGAGCGATTGACAGATTCCTTGTTTTTCAACATAGCGCTAAAAAAATACGCACCGACAAGGCCCAAACCATTGTGTAGCATGACAAGCCATAACACTGACAATATATGATCTCTGAATACTTCAATATTCTTTGCGAAAGCAACAACAATAAAAGTGACGAGGATGAGCATTGAAGTGATGCGCAGTATTTTGGAAACCTTTAGTGTTGACCTGGGAAAGTAGCGAGCAAAGGCCATTCCGGCTAACAATGGCAGCAGGAGGATAATCACCATGTTGAGAAACAGATCCTGGAAGCTGATCTCCAGCGTCCGGACCCTGAGCAGGAGAGAGGGGACAAGGGAAGACCAGAAGAAAAAACTGAGCGGTGTCAGCAAGAAGCAGAAGACAGAAGTAAAGGCCGACAACGTAACGGATAGGGCAAGGTTACCGTTAGCGAGCATTGAGAAGAAATTAGACGCATTGCCACCGGGACAAGAGGCAACGAGGATCATGCCAAGCGCTATGTCTTTGGGAGGCTCCATGACATGAATGATGAGTACGGTAACAACGGGCAGAAAAATATACTGGCAGAACAATCCTGTGAACAGCGCTTTCCGGTCCTGACGCAGCTGATAGAAATGATCAGGTTTAATGCCCAGCGCTACGCCAAACATGATCAATGCAAGGCATACATTTAATACCGTGATGCTTCCCTCTGAAAAATTTATTTTAATGGGCGCTGTTTCCAAAATGGGCGATACATTTAAGGGGTTAATTATAGAGAAGTTTGTAATTCTGCACAAGACGTAGTCTAATCCGCTGCATCTTTGGAAGCTTCGTAGCCCATGTCCGCAGGGAGCGAATAACCCTGTGAAGCCATTACGGCCAGTTGATCGCATCTTTCATTTTCAGGATGACCGGCGTGTCCGCGGATCCAGGTAAATTTCGGATTGTACCTGGCATGAAGAGGAAGGTACCGTCGCCAGAGGTCCGCATTCGCCTTCTTGGCAAAATTTTTCGCCTCCCAGCCCCATAGCCATTTCTTTTCGATAGCGTCGACCACATACTTTGAATCGGAATATATCGTGATGGCTATCCCTTTCTTTGTGATCGCCTCCAGACCAATGATCACTGCGAGCAGCTCCATCCGGTTATTGGTTGTCAGTCTGAAGCCACCATAAAGTTCTTTGACTGCGTCTTTGAATTTTAATATCACGCCATAGCCTCCAGGGCCTGGATTGCCCTGAGCGGCTCCATCAGTATAGATGCGTATCATCCGGGAAAAACATTTGACTTGAAGATCTTTACTGCGATCGCTAAAAGTATAACGCCGAATACACGGCGAAGCACTGAAAACCCCGACTTACCGATCACGCGTTCCATCCAGGAAGATGACCTCAGCACAAGGTAGATCAACACCAGATTCAATAATATACCAATCAGAACATTCAATTCCTGATATACTGCCCGTAGAGAAAGTATTGTCGTCAGGGTACCCGCGCCAGCAATCAGTGGAAATGCAAGCGGTACTACCGATCCGGAACCTTTTGCATCCGGATCATCTTTGATCAACGTGATACCAAGTATCATTTCCAGGGCAACAATGAACATCACTATTGCACCTGCTACGGCAAAGGAGGCGACATCAATACCGAAAAGTTTGAGAATAGATTGTCCCAAATATAAAAAAACCACCATGAGCACTGCGGAGATCAGTGTGGCCTTCTCGGCTTGTATCCTACCTTCCCGTTTTCGGATGATGATAATAAAAGGAATTGATCCCAGGATATCGATGACGGAGAAAAGGATGAGTGAAACGGACAAGATCTCTTTGAGGTCGAACATAGCAGTTGCGGACAAAGCTAAAACAAAAATGCCGGACTTGCGCCCGGCATTACTGCAAACCCCTAAACCTCAACTAAAATGAAACCTGATACTGCAGCACTATCTGGCCCCTATTTGAAGATTTTACGATATCACTACCCTGTGCTTCATAAACCGGACGATTCTGGTAATCCAGCGTCAGCTTACTTGTATGTCCTTTGATAAGCCAGTTCACCCCGATATCTATCACGTTTGTAGGATCACTCAATCTGTCATAGTTCCCACTCATTAGCGATGCATATGGCATGAGCGTGCCAACGTCGCCAAGAAGATCGCGTTTGAAGAGGTAGCCTATCTGCGCATAGACAACATTACCTGATCCAAACATTGGGAATGCGTTACCCTGACTTCCGGAGAATGGTCCGTTGGTAATTCCGCTTGCAGGATTCATGATGCCATTGTATCGAAGGTAATTCGGTCCGTAGTCAAGGTTGAAGTATCCCGCATAAGCAGAAAGCGCAGTTCCCTTTTCGACGTTAACCGGTGCATCATAAAAAAGTGCCACCGACCACAGGTTCATGTTGTGATAGTCCGTTGTGACACCATCATCGTCAGATGTCCACATAGCATTCTTTTGTGAAATGAAACCTGCTTCGAGGTTGAATATCTTTTTCTTTCCAAGATAAGTTCCCGTCATGTATGGCGTGGTGTTGGCTTCTTTATCAAAGAAATTATACATAAAGAATCCCTGGAATTGCTTATGATGGCCAGTTTGGGCAAAGGTGGATGAAGGACCGGCAGGAGGAAGTGTCTGACCATTGGTTGTAATCGGAAATGGATCGCTTACCACCACCCTATAATCAAACTTTCCAAGCTGTCCCCTGGCGTACACGCTTAACTTGCGGGAGAATTCGTCGGTTTGATCCACCGTTGCCTGGGCGAAAACCGGCACATCCATTGTCATGATCGTACCGATACTTGGCTGGCTGAAACGGGACAACCCGTTGGTGATAGTTAGGCCGCCACCGATCTTCAGCATTTCATTGCTCTTCCAGACTTTATATTCCCCCAATACATCGTGAAAGAACACCTGAAGTTTTCTATTGCCTGCATTTTGCGAAAGGAAATTGAAATTGTTCTGACCAAATTGTGTGTAAAAGAATACGTGATCGGTAAGCTGTCCGTAGAACTGAATACGGGTGCGACGCAACCCGATATCAAACGTCTGTGATGCAGGTTCGCCAAGCACCGTGGTCCCTGGGTTGCTGTCGTTGTAACGCAACCATACCTGATTGAGGAACGTCCATTTCAGATAATGACTTCCGTCCGCATTTAGTTTTAGCCTCATTTCATCGATGTGAGGGGGCGCTGGTACCTGTTCCTGTGCGTATAGGCCATATGTTGACAATACCATACTAACCAGTACGGCTACTATATATTTTTTCATATTGTTGAATTTGAAATTATCCCGCCTGTCGGTGGGGTCGAAATTACTGTAACTGGAAAAATGTTAGCTCCCGTCTGAATAATTTTTAGTTCATGGAAATGATATCGTTGAAAATGACGCCGTTCTGATAAACAGGCTTGACATACTCTTCCTCCATCATAGCAACGATACCCCGGAGTTCAAGTTCATTCCGTTCCACGCGCTCGCGAATGAAATAGTATTCCATCAGGTACTTGCACTGTGTGATCACATGAAGTTCAACAAGTAACTGGTTCTTCAGATACGCGGGAAGTATGTTGCCTTCACCCTCTTTTAGCCATGGCGATACATTGAATTGAAGCCCCGATCGCAAGGTTTGATGGGATGGGTCTCCAAGTAACCTATCAACGAGGAATTGATTCGCCGTCCCTACAAAGACTATCTGGCGGCATTCCTTGGATTCAACAAAATGCTGAATGCGACTTTTTTCAAGATAGTCTTGGTGTAGTAGCCTGGCCATGGGCAAGAAGTAGATAAACACACGGTCGTTGAATTCCAGGTATTTGGTAAGGTTACTACCTCCGCATGCAATGATCAGCGTTTTTTGCAAGCCGATCATAGACATTAAATTGATAAGACTGTCCATGACTTACGCCGGTTGTACTTCTACTTTGCTCATGGCCGACACAAATCCGTCAACAAAGTCAAACACCCGTTGAATATCCTGAGGTGAAAGCGTTTCTGGCTTCGCATAGATGAGGAGCTTATTGCGTTGAGATTCGACATGCACGACAGAACTCGATTCCAAATAACCGATGAGCTGATCTCCAAAAAATCTGCGTATGGACTGTTCCTCTTCTCCGCGCAGGTAATATTTACTGGAGAAGTCAGGGTGGTCCCCGAAATCTATGTCCTTGCCGAATGCGATCTCGGAGAACTTTGTCCAAAGACCCTCTGGCTCCAGGGAGAAGCCGGGAATGTGAAAGTCAAGATCTGAAATATAAAATACGGTTAGGACCGTTTCTTCTTGTGCCATCCCTGCGCCCTGGGCAACCGTTATGTCTGATACATCGACCTTCCCGAAATCGGTATATCTGGAGAGCACGTTCTCTTCATACATGATCTTTGCTCCTTTTTCTATGGGGAAATTTCTGTACTTGGCGGCATTCCGGATTTTTTGAGGATAGTAGATCAGATCATTACTTTCAGCAAATTTGCGGAGTTCGATCTGTCTTGGACTGAGTTTTATCTCAACCTTATTTCTGCTGTTCGGCGAATACTTCCGTGAAGCCAATGGATGATTGGAGAAAAACTGGAAGGATTCAAATCCTGACACAATCAACTGTCCCCCGTTGTGATGATACTCTTCTTCGAAATGATGAAGTGTTTCCATGAAGGTATGATCGACGATCCGCGCATCTGCAAAATTCAGGAATACTTTTTTTCCCGGTTTGAGCTTGTTGAACATTTTCTTGAAACCTATCAGGTTCGAGAAAATTGCGGCATCCTTTACGGAGACCTGATATTCGTCGCCGTTTTCGGAGATCTCATAGCGTGCTTTGAACAAGCTCCTGAGCGGCGCGCCGTTGAGTATGTGAAAGACAAACTTGGTTGCAATACCCGATCCAACACCGATGAGAAGGTCAGTTGAAACGGTTACAATAATTGTGATCACGAAGATGACCAATTGTTCGGCCCCGATCTTATATGTCTTAAAGAACTCATTAGGTGATGCCAGCCTGTAGCCCACAGCGATGAGTAGTGCTGCCAGCGCAGCGTTGGGGATCATTTCAATCACGGGTATGAACAATAACATGGCAATGAAGAGGAAGAGACCGTGAAAAAAATTTGACCAACGTGTTCTGGCGCCGAAGTTAACATTGGCTGAACTGCGTGCTACTTCAGAGATCATAGGTAGTCCGCCAAGAAATCCCGACAGCATATTGCCTGCGCCTAACGCCGAAAGATCTTTGTTGTAATTGGACTGACGCCTGTATGGATCGAGTCCGTCTATTGCTTTTACAGTCAGTAAAGACTCAAGGCTGTTAATGAACAGGAACATGACGACATATTTCCAGAACACGCCAGTGCCGATCGCTGCGAAGCTTGCGTTGAACTTGATATTTTCCCAGAAGTTGCCAATGCTTACAAGGTCGAAGGCAGGTTCGGTATGACGAAAATCCATGATGACCGCCATTGGAATTGTTATCAGAAGAACAACCATTGGTGCAGGGATGCTTTTGAAGATCTTTCCCTTGAGCAAAGGCATTCCAAAAATGATCACAAGGCTGACCACACCGACAAGCGCCACACGCGGGTCGGCATTCATAAATGAATGCGGGATCATTTCATACAATTCGATGGGCTCCATACCTTTCAAAGTGGCAGGGTCAATGCCGAGGAGCACATGTATCTGCTTGGAGAAAATGATCAAACCGATCGCTGCCAGCATACCGTGTACCGCGGATGGAGGAAAGAAGTCGCTGAGCTGCCCGAACTTAAGCAGCCCAAAAATAATTTGAATGACAGACATCACGACGATCGCCCCACACGCAAGCTGGACGCCTGTATATCCATCAAGATTCAATGCGCCTAGTTCGGTAACAGCTCCTGCGCAAATAGTGATGAGACCGGCAGCAGGGCCCTTGATCGTAAGTGCCGAACCGGCAAAGAAACTGACAAACATCCCACCAATCATAGCGGTGAGCACACCCATAGCCGCAGGAAACCCGCTCGCCTTCGCGATACCTAAGCTTAGCGGTAACGCAAGGAGAAAGACAAGGAACCCTGAAACTGCATCGATGCGCCAGTTTTGTTTAAGGCCTGCAAAGCCGTCTTTTGGAATTTCAATTGTTTTCATGTTCATTTTTTTCTGATCAGTTCAAGTACTCCATTAACAAACGTGAGTGGGTGTGGTGGATTTCCCGGAACATAGAGGTCGACGGGATATTTGTCTATGAACGTTCTGTTCAATGCCTTGCTGCCGCTGTGAATGCCTCCGCTAATCGCATCGGTGCCAACAAGGATTATGAGCTTAGGTTCCGGAACCGCATCGTAACACACCTGTACGGCTTCCGCCATGTTCGCGGAGATTGGACCGGTGATCACAATTCCATCGCAGTGCCTTGGAGATGCAAGGAATTCAATACCGAACCGTCCCATATCAAAGTTTACATTGCCACAAGCATTGAGCTCAGCTTCATCGGCATTAGCCCCCGCTGCCGAAATTTCTCTTAGCTTAAGTGAGCGGCCGAAGAACGACCGTATCTCGTTCCGAATACGGTCGGGATCTATTGAGATTGGATTTATATCGCCTTCTTTTACAATGAGGCGTTCGCGAATGTTGCTGGCGATCTTATAATCCTTTGTGAAAATTATTTTATCAGGGTACATGAATGAGCATTCCCCGCACATAACACATTTCCCCATATCAATGCTTACCGGAGCTTTTCCTATTGCGCCCGTGGGACACAGCGCAACCAGTGCATCTTCATTGACCTTCGCATTGCTGATCACTGGTCTTCCTTTGAATGGACCAGGTAGCACAGGCTTTGTGATGTCAGGAATGAACTGACGACCGTGTTGCTTAAGTATATTTAGTTCTTCGAAGATCATGGTAAGTCAGTTTTATAGGTCATGTCCGCAATAACTCAGGTTATAGCTCTTATTATTTATGGGAAAATCCGATATCTCAAGATCGCGAAGGGACAACGCCAGGGCCATCCAGTTGTGGACTGATGGATCTTTCACTTTATAATGCATGATCTCACCGTTTTGATCTGTCACTGCGCTGTGGCAGATCTCTCCGCGCCAACCCTCAACAACGGATAGGGTAAATGAATCGGGATTGAGCTGTACGCCTTGTTGTGACACCGGTTTTGAAGTATCGTCTTTCTCCGAATGCAGATTTTTGATCAATAGCCTGATATATGCGATAGATCGTTCTATCTCTATCCTCCTAAGCGTGGCTCTTGCCCAGACGTCACCGCTTTGTACTTCCACGACAGGATGGTACGGGATCGTGGAGTAAGCGGTGAAAGGATGACTGTGGCGTATATCCCTGGGGATACCTGTCATTCGTGCAGTCATGCCCACAGCACCAATAAGCTCCATCTGTGTTTTTGTGACCTTGCCGATGTTCTCCATTCGCATCATTACACTGGGCAGTGCAAACAGCTTGTTAGCCATCGTGACAAAACGATGCTCGAAATTGTCCAGGAATTTCACCAGGGAGGATACAAGCTCTGTCGTTAGCGGGTAATGCGTACCACCAACACGAATCAACCCCTTTCCAAACCGGTTGCCGCACCATAGTTGTGCGTAGTTGATTGTTGGCGTTCTTAATGCGCCAAAGACTGACGCGCCCAGTTGATAAGCCAGTCCGACACACATGTTGCTCAGGTCACCGATATGCATTGCGATCCGCTCAAGCTCCAACCCGATCGAACGCTCGCAATTCAGCCGGTTAGTTGGGGGAATCCCTGCCATACTTTCAGTCAGGGTTGCAAAAGCGGTCGCGTGGGCCACAGCTGTGTCTGCAGCAATACTTTCAGAAAGTACAGTGCGCTGAAGCAGCGACGGTTTTCTCAGGTAAGTATCTTCGACTCCACGATGTTGCCATCCTAACTGAATCTCAAGATGCAATACGGTTTCGCCGTTGCATAAGAAGCGAAAGTGACCAGGCTCAATAACACCGGCATGAATAGGACCAACGCCAACTTCATGTAGTTCGTCGCTTTGGATCTTATAGAACGGATAATTGTTGATTATCTTCTTACGGTCTGCCCGGTCAAAAGCATAACGTACAGGTTTATCCCAGGGATTGTCAATAAACTCTACGCCAAAATTTTCAGATATCTCGCGCTCGTAAATATGGAACGCATAAACATTTTTAGTAATGGAGGCCAACTGAATCGGCATGCGGGATTGTTGCTCGTGCGACAACAGTATAATATCGCCGGTATCATCATTGGCTATACAACAAATAAACTTGAGTCTTCCCTGATAGGGGAAGGCGTAGTATGTGACACAATGATTGTGACGGTGTTGCATCCAGCCAACCACCTCAGATAAGAAAAGAGCATATGGGATCACAGGAATATCGCGGAGACTAACTGTCCCCTGATTTCTGATAACCATATACTTGTCGTGTGCTATCAGCATTTCCATGGCTATACAGGTAATGATTTTATGGCGAGATTGATACTATCGACGATGATCTCGGGCCTGAACAGCCCGATATAGAATACGATCAGGATCAGACTCAGCTGGATAATGGACTCAAAAGGACTGGCTCCTTCCAGATTGATTGTTCCTCCGGTCTTCTTCAGGAAGACAATGCCGAGCATTCTAACGGACAAACCGTAAATGATAACTAACACCAACACCAGCACGATGAGTGCGATCCACCAGTAACTGTTTGCGATAAGGGTTTGGAACATGAGCAGCTCCGAGATCAGCATACCGGAAGGTGGCATGGCAATAATGGAAAGGAAACCAAGGAGCATAACAATTCCGCCGAGTGGGTTTATCCTCAAATAACTGCCAATGTTTTCATCGAGCTTGCTGTTGTATATCCTATGCATCTGCGATACCTGGAAAAACAAGCTGGATTTCACCAGGGAATGCATGATAAGATGAAGGATAGCGGCAAAGTAGCCCAGGCCACCGCATGAAAAAGCGATCATGACCAGTGATGCGTGTTCCATGCTGGAATATGCGAACAGGCGTTTGACATTTCTGACCTTAAGCATATAGGCAGCAGCGAAAAACAGCGAGATGATCCCGGAGATCATCAGCAGTTTGTTCATCCATGGGAGAATGGAGGTGGTTGAGAACGCCTCGTAGAATCTGTATATGGCAACGAACCCTGCGTTCATGAGCACAGATGAAAGCGTGGCTCCGACCTGTGACGGTGAAACATCTTTTGCATCAATGTCGACGTTGAACAGTGGAATCAATCCCATCTTTACGCTAAATCCTGTTACGACCAGAAGAAAGCATGCCTTAAGCCACAAGGGATTTAACTGGTCCGATAAGGCCTTGATCGTTGCGAAAGAAAAATCGATATCCTTAACCTGCTGGCCGGCCAGGCCCAGGAATAGTACGCCTGCAAACGCCAACGCTATACCTATTGACGAAATGAACAAGTACTTCCAGGTGGCCTCCAGTGCCTCACTATTACGGTTGTGATAAATGAGAACGGTCGCACCCAGCGTGGTGGCTTCTGTAAAAGCCCACAATGTGCCAAAGTGTGAAGTGAGCAACACACCAACAATGGCGCCGGTAAAGAAAATAGTGCCGGCATTGTGAAGGGCCTGCACAGCAGCGCCAACATTGCGATCTTTGACAAATTCAATGTAGTGGATCGCTGATACCAGACTGATGATGACAAGTATAATATAGAATATCAGTCCGATGGCATCGCAAAAGAAAAGGTCATTCAGTTGCTCATTTATGCGGGGCAGCAGATACAACCCAAGGGCTAATAGCAAAAAGAGATATAAAAAGACTATGCCGTGGCTAATATTCCTGTTTCTTATGAAGTAAGTAACGCAGGCTAATATTGCTGTCAGACTAAAGAACAGGTATATCATGGTTTTAATCCTTTAGTTGGGACAGTTGGGTTGCATCAAGGTTTTGGAAATAGTCTTTCACGCGGTTGAAGAAAACACCCATGACCAGCACGCTGGTGAAGATGTCGAGCAGGATCGCTGCATTTACAAACATGGGCATCTCGGCGCCAAGCGCGAGAGATAGTAAAAAGATCCCATTCTCTATGACGAGATAGCTGATGAGGTGTGTGACGAGGTCGCGATTGTTGATCGCGATGAACAGTCCCACAAAGATCGAGGCAATCGCAGCTGTAAAATATTTTACCTGGGTATCTGCGCCGGACGTTAATTCGTCGTGCAGCAGGAATCCGATCAGAAAACTAAAGACAACGATCACAGTTGCTATTAAGACTGAATAGTAACCTTTGACTGGTCCATTCGCATGGCGATGTATTTTATTTTTTGTGATCCGCCTGAGGAACAGTGGTACGAACAACGCTTTGAAGACAAGCGTTTCCAAAAGGATAAATAACAGCTGAAGGACTGATCCCTCTTTTAGTTCGTAATAGGCGAGTCCGAACAGGAGCACACCTTGTAATGCCATCAGGCTAAAATAACTCTTGACCATCTCGACCTTCGCGACGTAGATCAGTGAAATAATGAAGACGATAACGAGGAAATTGATCATGGTTAAATACGGTTCTTTATGATGATGACCACAAATATTAAGACCATCGCGATCGCGCTGATGGACAGTATGTATTGCGCATTCATAGCCATCTTATTACGGCTGCGGAAGGATTCAAGCCATCCTATGCCTCCGGCGAAGATGGCCTGTATGATCAGAAAAATTCCAATCCGTATTCCTAGAGAAAGTGATTGCGGGATGAAGCAATTGGCACTAAGCGTGCTGAAGAGCACAAATTTTATATTGTTGGCGATCTTAATTATACCCAGGTCGAATCCACTATGATCAAGCACCATCACTTCATGCACCATCGTGAGCTCAAGATGCGTGAGTGGATCGTCAACGGGTAGTCGACTGGTCTCTACCAGTGTAATATGTGCGAGCACGTATCCTGCAAGGATCGCAATGGTGACAGAGAAGTAGTTGTTATAGTGCAGATTGGCGAAAATGTCATGGAACGACGTATAGCCAGTAAACATGGCAAGCGAACCAAGAAGAATGAAGAAAGCAGGTTCGATCAGCATTGAATAGAAAGCTTCACGGTTGGCACCCATTCCTTCAAAGCCGCTTGAAACGTCCAGTGCGCTAAGAATAATTAGAAAACGTCCAAGACCTAACATGTATGCAAACAGGACAAAGTCTCCGGTGAAAGAGAACAACGCAGTATTTTCTTCGAAGGGCACAAATAGGGCGGCTATGATCACCGAGGAGAAATATACAGGAGCACCGATCTGGAAAATAAAGCTCGAAGAGGTGCTGAAGACACTGCCCTTCTTCAATAAGCGCGCAAATGTCGTACCAGGGTTGCAGCAGGCCTGGACCTTTTCTGCCGCTGAATACCGCTTTAACTTTCACGATAACACCAGGAAAGTAAAGGCACGCTATGAGGATCAAGGCTAGTGAAAGCATATTATAGGATATTGAGTATGGTGAGTAATCCAATGATCACCAGGAAAAGCAAAGGATATATCAGATAGTGATTGATAAGTCCCGATTGTGCAACACCTGCCTTCGGCAGATACTTCACCAGAAGGTGAACCCAGCTTAACACAGTTTTTTCCTCCACGAGATCTTTGCTTTCGGTATGGAATGTCCGCGGAGGTGGAAAGACTTCCCGCTCACTCGAATGATTTATAATGACGCTTATAGTCGATGATCGGATTAACAAGCTGACGAAGACTTTCGGCATATGATGTCGGCGTGTACTGATGACGAAAATCACCAGCGGTATATCCGCATCCCCACGTTGGTCCATGCTGAACGACTACACGCCGCTGCTGCCATGCGCGTAGCGCCATTACGGAGCCCACAAGAAGTATCAGTAAAAGGTTGATGTTGCTCACCATGGTTAACGAACCCGTTACTTCCTCGATAAGACCGGGCGATGACACGTTGGTTAGCTGCTCCAGGATCCGGATCACAGTCTCTCCGAAGAAAGCTGAACGCAACCCGATGAACAGGATCATTCCTATGATGATAACTGCAGGCACAAGCATGAACGATGGCACTTCCTTAACAACATGTTTTTCAACAGTCCTGCGCGTCCCCAGGAAGCTTAAGCCAAAGGCTTTGGTGAAGCAGTAAATACAGAGTCCGCCTATCAGGACCAGTGCAAGGATGCTGGCAACTCCCACTAATGACATCCAGAATCCAGCCTCAGGTAAATGATGCAGAACTCCGCTATATATAAGGAACTCTGAAATAAATCCATTGAATGGAGGGATCCCGCTGATCGCCAGCGCGCCGATCAGGAAGGCGGAGGAAGTATACCGCATTTGCTTTACCAATCCTCCCAGGGTGTCCATGTTCACCGTATGCGTGGCATAAAAAACATTTCCGGCAGTAAAGAAGAGCAGGGATTTAAACAGCGCGTGATTGAGATTGTGTAACAGTGCCCCGGCAAATCCGACGATCATCAGGTAATCATCTCCAACCGCTCTTCCAAGTATCCCGACACCCAATCCCTATTCCGATCAACCCGATGTTTTCGATGCTGTGATAGGCAAGCAATTTTTTCAGATCATGTTGCATAATGGCCATGATCACGCCCAGCAGTCCCGATATAATCCCTACGATCAGCACCACGATGCCGATCAACATGAGATCATTTTGCAGGAGGGACAATACCCTGAATATTCCATAGATCCCCATTTTTATCATCACACCACTCATGACACCCGAAACATGGGAGGGCGCAGCCGGATGCGCGCGGGGTAGCCAGGAATGCAGAGGAATGAACCCGGCTTTGATACCAAATCCTGCAAAGAACAGGAGAAACAATGGCGCATTTTTGTGCTCAGTGAAATACCGCGCAACACCTTCAAATCCGAGTTGACCAGTGTCATTTCCTGCGATCAGAAAGCTTATCATGATGAGTGCAAAGCCAAGATGCATCTGCAGCAGATAGTTGATACCCGTTTTGAGGGTTGACTCTTTTTGAGCTTCAAAGATCACGAGCACAAAAGAGAACAATGACATCAATTCCCAGGCAAGGAGGAAGGCAATGCCATCCCTCATAGCTGTCACCATTAACATGGAACCATGTAACCACAGAAAGCTGAAAAGGTGAAGGGAAATGAAAACACTTCTCTTCTTCGGCATGTAAGGTTTGAGATACCCGCCGGCGTAAAGTACCCCACAAAAACAGATCAGGTTGATGATCAGCATAAAGTAGGCGCTTAACGGATCGATGATCAATTGGATCGGTCCACTCCAGGTCGTGACTCCCAGCTCAATGGTTTGAGTTCCCACCATGAGAGCCTGGAGTGCCCACGCTCCTGAACTGATGAGCACCATCAGATGCAGCACCACCCCAAGGGAATACTTCCATGCTTTAGGAATAATAAAAATCCCGAGTGAAAGCGTTAGGGCAGCTTTGAATAAGATGATCATCATACTTTCTGCGGGTTTAAGCACCACGATGATGATCTTACAAACCGCTTGAGCCACGAGTCTCTGCGGAACAGCAAGCTGTACTTCCGTCGTGAACGTGGAATTGCGAGAAGGCGTGCAATCAATATTGCAACTTGATAGATCACCAAAGTGAGGTGTAAAATGTTTGTTCGATAAATTGAATGAGGGTGCCTGGAGAGAGGCAAAAAGAAGCCTGACACCTTACGCGCGGGCGTAGCGCAGACTGGAGATTAAAAGAATCAGATCAGAAGCGTGCAGAGCAGCTCAGAAAGGGGAGACTGCGTAAAGGAACGTTCGGAAAAAATAGGGCGTGCACAGGCGTGCGATGCTGTAAGATTAAAACTATGCCGTGATAAGTCGAGTAAAGGGGCGGAATCAGAAACGGAAAACTCTTCACTGTTTTCTTTCTCTTCCTTCTCCTTTAAGAACATTGGCGCAACAACGGATGTATGCCGGATACTAAATGTCGTAGTCTTTGATGCGCGGGTCTGTGGTACAACGACCTGGATAAATGCCGGACACAAAACCTGGAATAGCATGATGAGGAGCGCTATTCTCACGACTTGTTTGGAAATCCGGTACATAGGTTTGTTTGAATACTAAGTCAAAAATGAAAATATTTTCACACTTAAAGTAGATTACCTGCAAGAATTTTATAACCGAGGTATGGTATCGATTGCAATTCAACAATACCACTATTACCTTTTTGCTGGTTCCATGGCTACGTTAATCCTTGTTTAGACGGTAACAACTGCTAATAGTAACACGAATGATCTAATATTTTTTAAGAAACTTCATCAGCAATTTGATTTCCTGTTTTTTCAAGGCGGGAAAATTTGCAATCCTGAATGTATTGGCTTTCCATGGGCCATAGCCCTCGCCGAGCAGCATTCCTTGCTCCTTGGCGTCCGATTTGATTTTCTGAATAGTCTCGGGGCTTCCCGTTACCGCTATCACCGTGAAAGATTGGACCGACGTGGTTTTGATCAGGTGCGTAATTGATTTACGGTGCGACAGGAACTCAATCCATGCATTGTACCGTTCGCGTACCTTTTGATTGGTTTCGCCTATCTCTGTTGAATCCTGAAGTACCCGCTTTAACAGATATATCGCCAACACATTAGGTGTAAATGACGTCTGCCATGCAGCCATCATTTTTATCATAAAGGTGAGGCTGTTATAATGGTTGTTCTCACCAGCTTCTTCGGCACGCGCAATAGCACGGGGAGAGCAGATAAGGAGTCCAAGTCCAGCGGGGAGGCCAAAGCATTTTTGAACAGAGGCAAACCATATATCTGCTGACTTGAAATTAAGTCTTATTCCGCCCATCGACGATGTTGCATCCACTGCTATAATAGCCGACGGGTTACCTTTCCTCAACGTTTTCAATATACCGTTAGTCAGCTGTGAGCCATTGGATGTTTCATTTTGGGTAATGCAGATCAGGTTAGTATCGGGTGAGATCTCGATCATTTTCAGGTCAAGCCTTTCATCCTGGGAAAAAGCGAAACCTTTAGCTGATCGCAGGCGTTGCGTGTACTCGAACCATTTCTGACCGAATGCGCCATTATATATATGGTAACTACTGTCGGATGGAAACGATTGAGCAATGATCTCCCAGCACTCCGTCGCAGAGGAGGTAAAGAAGATGGAATAATCTGCAGGGATATTCAGTTTTTCGTGGAGGAGCGAGATCGTTTTTTTTGACAGGTCAATAAATTGATCACTCCGGTGATTCATGCTCAGAATACCTTGTCTGAAGGCATCCTTTACATAGCGAGGGACTTCATCATGAACACGGGATGGTCCTGGATAGAAGGAGATCATGGCGATTGTGGGTAAGCTGCAGTAAAAATAGGTCAACTTGTTGTGAGATCAATGTTACTGGTAATCTGCGGATAATGATAGCGGGACAGGAAGTAGCTGTAATTATAAAAATTGATACATTTACATCTGATTTTATGAGACGCAGAAATCACATTGGATCAATCATGAGGATGCTGGTGGTTTTCTTCCTACTCTCCTCAATCGTTTGCAGTACCATTAATTCCATGGATTCTGGCATAAGGTCTCATGTCACTATACTTGTCAAGAAACCTGTCTCGTCTTCCAAGTCCGGTATCCAATTGCCGGAAAAGATAGAATCTGAAAACGACCACAAGCCACATATCAACTTCTTCTTTATTCACCCGGTGTGTGAATTTTTACGGATTGATATCGGGAATTATCTGGCCACGACTTTTTACAATAGTTTTCGTTTTCGCGGAAACATTGCCGGCACCCCACTTTATATAGTAAAGAGATCGATCATGATCTGATACTGGATCACTCCAGCCCATCAGCATTTTTTTTCTTATAACGGCGGCTCACGCCCTCGATCTTTACTCAAAGTTTCTATGACTACACAACATTCTTCTTTACATGTATATTCTCCTTTTGATGAACATAAGATTTTGCATGAGTTGAAGCATTATTTACCAGCTCAGGCACCATTAAAGGATTTTATTCATCATAATACATTGCATGCATTTCAGCATCTACATTTTCATCAGGCTATCCGCGAAGCCTCTGCTATTTTCGGTTACCGTGTTTCTTTGCCCCTTTCAGAATACAGGTTGCTTTACAATTCCGGCCGCATCAGACCGAGCATATTAAAACATGTTATTGCCAATCGCAAAGGTGCGGATAACGTAACGGAGTGGGAGGAAAAAGTGCTTTCAATAAAGCACACCAAGCCTTCGCCACGCATCGGTTCTTTAAGGTCTACATGGAAAAGAAAGTATGCGATCGACATGGACTCTCTTGTTCATCCCATTCTTTTCAGGATCATTTGCAGCTATCTCGACCAGGGGATCTCTATTTGGAATTTTCCAGTCAGGCAAAAGAGCTTTATTTCTTCCATCCGCGAAATGGAACGCAATAGCTTCGTCAGTTTTTTCAGACAGAAGCGCGCGAAAGAGCTGTTGCTCAAGACGACTTGCGAGATAGAGGACCTTCTCAAAATACTTATCGGTGACGAGTCTTTGTTTAAGGACTATCTTTTCGATCAGCAGTTTGCACATCAGGGTTGGTCAGGAATGTTTTCGACTATTGAAGATCAGCCCCATACGTTACTGGAGGAAAAGAAACCCTCAATACATGACCTCATCGTTTTTGAGCTTTTGCTTGAAATTGATGCGCTTGATTCTCATTTCAGAAAGGGCTGGTCGCCTCTTGGAAGCGTATTAAAAAATAGACCCACCGGACTCTTTGATCCTGTGAAAGAAAGTGAGTTGGATGAGGTGACCACCATCTGGCAGGAGGCATTCGAATGGAGCTATTATGATGACGTGCTCGCTGGTATTAAAATGAAAAAGCCGGCAATAAATCACACGGGTGAAAAAAGCTTCCAGGCCATGTTCTGTATTGATGATCGCGAATGCTCTTTTCGCCGATATCTTGAAAAGTTTGATCCGCAGTGTGAAACGTTCGGTACGCCGGGATTCTTTGGTGTGGAATTCTTTTATCAACCTGAGGACGGAAAGTTCTATACGAAATTATGTCCAGCTCCAGTGACGCCTAAGTATCTCATCAAGGAGGCGGGAGCAAAAAAGAAAAGAGGAAGGGACGTTCATTTTACGAAGCATGCCCACTCTTTTTACGGGGGTTGGCTCATATCGCAGACCCTTGGCTTTTGGTCTGCGCTACGTTTATTCCTTAACGTATTCAGGCCCACCATGAGTCCGGCTACAGCCTCATCGTTCAGGCATATGGACAAATTTTCGAGGCTCACGATAGAAAATAAAGGCGTTGATAGCCGGGAGAACGGGTTGCAGATCGGATTTACAGTTGAGGAAATGGCTCAGCGCGTTGAAGGGCTTTTAAAGAGCATAGGGCTGGTAAAGGACTTTGCACGGATTGTTTATGTTGTTGGTCATGGATCCAGCAGTGTTAACAATCCTCACTATGCTGCTTACGATTGTGGAGCATGCTCGGGTCGCGCGGGATCAGTCAACGCAAGGACTATCTGTTTTATGGCGAATCATCCCGAGGTCCGCAAAATCCTCAATGAAAGAGGTATCGTCATCCCCACAAAAACCCAGTTCGTCGGAGGTCTTCACGACACAACCCGTGATGAAATAGTATTTTTTGATGAGAATTCCCTTTCACATGAAAATACCGGGAATCATGACAAGTATGAAGTTGTGTTTACAAATGCCCTTGACTTCAATGCAAAGGAAAGATCACGCCGGTTTGAGTCGATTGACACCAATCTCAGACCTGAGGAAATACGAGCGAAACTACAGACAAGATCTGTTTCACTTTTTGAACCCAGGCCGGAACTGAATCATGCAACCAATGCCCTGTGCATAGTCGGCAGAAGGACGCTTACCAAAAATCTCTTCCTGGATCGCCGCTCATTTCTGAATTCATATGATTATACGATTGACCCTGATGGCAAGCTATTGTTCAACATCATGAAGCCTTTAGGTCCGGTCTGTGGGGGCATCAACCTGGAGTATTTCTTTTCCCGCGTTGACAATCAAAAATTAGGAGCAGGCACAAAATTGCCCCACAATGTTATGGGATTATTTGGTGTGGCCAATGGTATAGATGGTGACCTGAGGCCGGGGCTTCCAAGTCAGATGATCGAGGTCCATGATCCTGTGCGATTGATGATCATCGTTGAGCACTTTCCGGAAATAGTGCTCGCGACCATCATGAAAGCTCCTGAGGTTTACGAATGGTTTATCAATGAGTGGGTTCGTTTGGTTGCGGTTAATCCCGAAACCAGTGAACTCTATTTGTTCGGCAAGGGAAAGTTTACAAAGTACACTCCGATGCAGGAGGATGTGGGGTCGATAACAGACCTTAGTAAGATTCTTGAATCCAGCCAGGAGAACCTTCCTGTTTACTCACTATCATAAGGTCAACATGGAACAGATACTTCAATTTTTCATCCTAGTCCCTTGTGTTGGTTATGCGGTAAGCATTTTTATACCAGGCAAGAAGGAAAACACAATATCATGGGCCGCGTTTATCACGGTAGGGCTGCATTTTGCTGTGGCCGTTTCATTTCTCGCATACTGGCTTTTGAATAACCATCCCATCCTGAATCTGAAAGAGATCGTGCTTTTCAGAAGCGAGGGATATGAATTCTTCGTGGATTTTTATTTTGATAAGATCACGGCCACGTATCTGCTTGTGGGATCGATACTCACATTTCTGGTGACGATTTACAGCCGTTATTATCTTCATCGTGAAACCGGGTATAAGCGATTTTTCAACACTATACTTTTATTTTACGTCGGATATAACATCGTTATTTTTTCAGGGAACCTGGAAACCTTGTTCGTGGGGTGGGAGATCCTGGGTATCTCCTCGTTTTTGCTGATTGCATTCTACCGTGAAAGGTATTTGCCCGTAAAAAATGCTGTAAAAATATTTTCGATCTACCGCCTGGGGGATGTCGGGTTGATCCTCGCGATGTGGATGAGCCATCACCTTTGGCATGCCAATATTACATTCCTGAGGCTAAATGATTATGACATCGTGCATGAGCAACTGCAGACGCACAGCCTGATAGGTGTATTCATTTCGCTAATGTTGCTGACTACGGCAGCTGTAAAATCAGCCCAGCTTCCATTCTCATCTTGGTTGCCACGCGCAATGGAGGGTCCTACACCTTCATCGGCGATCTTCTACGGATCACTCTCCGTTCACCTCGGAATATTTATTCTCCTGAGGACCTATCCATTCTGGGAGCATCAGCTTTCAGTGAGGATCATCATCGGGATATTGGGTATGACTACGGCCGTGGTTACAACTGGCATTGCACGCGTACAATCTTCCGTCAAGAGCCAGATAGCCTACGCTTCAATTGCCCAGATCGGATTGATCTTCATCGAGGTGGCTGCAGGCTTTGAGAACCTTGCTATGTTTCACTTTGCCGGCAATGCGTTCCTGCGCACCTATCAGTTGCTGGTCTCACCGTCAGTGGTAACGTACCTGATACGTGAACAATTCTACAATTATAACCCGCGTAGGCGGACCATTGAGGATTCCTTTTCTAAAAAGGTGGAGTACTCTCTATACATGCTTTGCATTAAGGAATTCAATCTTGATTCTATAATGTATCGTTACTTGTGGAATCCCATCAAGGCAGCAGGCAAGAAGCTGGATTTTCTGACAGTCAACAGGGTAATTATATTTTTCATACCAGGTTATCTTATTGGACTTTTTTCGGTTTACAACAAGGAGATGATCTCTCCGGTCCTTCAGGAATATTTGCCGCTATTGTTTTCGCTGATCGGGTTGCTCATGGTCCTGAAGTCATTTTCTGAGAGGAAGCATGCGAGACTAAGCTGGCTGCTGATCATCATGAACCATTTCTGGGTGGCGTTGGCGATCTCATTCAATGAGAAATTCACGTTCGATCAGGTTCATGTTTACTTAAGTGGGGTCACCATTGCGGGTATTATTGGATTTTTTTGCCTGCGATGGCTGAAGTCTGTTGAAGGCAGTATAGATCTCGATCAGTTCCATGGACATTCCTACAAGCACCCGGGACTGGGATCGATCTTCCTGATTTGCTGCCTGGCGGCTTCCGGGTTTCCTGTCACACCTACGTTCATTGGTGAAGACCTGATGTTCATTCATATCCATGAAGATCAGGCGTTATTGGCGTTCATGGTTTCCTTGAGTTTCATTATAGATGGATTGTCGATCATACGAATATATGCGCGGGTCTTCCTTGGTCCGCACGTAAAGTCACAATACGAGATGGCTTACAGATCTTCTTAAGATATCCGGTGTGCGGGGGACAGGCGATAATGTGGGTTGTTGCTTGATTCCCTGCCTCACCGGCCCTTTGGGAAAATTGGCTATGATTGAGGAGGTTGTGAAAATTTACGAGATCTTGCCCTTGAATGAGATAGAGAATAGGAGAACACGCACTAGGTGAATACACAATATTCATCCGGAATTCTTCAATTGACAACGGCATGAAGGTTTGGGTGTTATCAATGACTCGTCAATACCATCACGAAGCAACAATGTATATTGACCGCTGTGTATTGTGTATTCGCCTATTCTTTAAGCGATCAGAGACGCACACAACCGTAAGAGCTTCACCGTTTATTATTTCATTTTATCCAGGAAGTAACTCAATGCCATGGCATATCCTTCCATGCCAAAGCCTGTCAGCATACCTGCGCATTTGGCGGTTATCAGACTTGTATGCCGGAAATCTTCCCGGGCATGGATGTTTGAGATGTGAACTTCCACTACTGGTGTCTTGATACCACCGATCGCGTCGTGGATGGCCACAGAGGTATGCGTGTATGCGCCGGCGTTGAGGATGATGCCATCTGCTGAAAAACCGACTTCATGAAGCTTGTTAATGATCTCTCCTTCAACATTTGATTGATAATATTGAATATCCGCTTTGGGAAATCTTGTCTTCAGGGACGCGAGGAATTGCTCAAAGGATTGATCACCATAGATCGAAGTTTCCCGCTTGCCAAGAAGGTTAAGATTAGGTCCGTTGATGATTTGAATTTTCATTTGTGATCGATCCTAAGCAATTATGAATTATAAATTATGAATTGGCGCACTTGACGAAACAGCTGAGGCCAATTTGGTTTCAGTAAAACTAATTTATAATTCATAATTTATAATTTATAATTGCTTAAATCTCTGTCCTGAAGAGAATAAAAAATTCTTTCTCGTAATATTGACCTGTGAACTGGGAAACTTACAGTAAGCATTTTGGTCACTATTTAAAGCTTGAGCGGTCGCTTTCGGTGAACTCTATTGAAGCTTATTTGCACGACGTGCAGCTCCTGAGGCAGTTCATGGAATTGAATCATCCAAAGAAATCACCTCTTAACGTCACGACCACTCATCTTGAACAATTCCTTCAATACATCAATGAGCTGGGGATGAGCGCATACAGTCAGGCCCGGATACTTTCAGGCCTCAAGTCATTTTACAAGTATCTGTTCCTCGAAGAGCTGATCGAAAAGAATCCAACCGCGCTTATCGAAGGACCGAAGATTGGCCGCAAACTACCAGACACGCTAAGCTATCACGAAATTGAGAAACTGTTTGACGCCATAGACCTTTCGACGCCTGAGGGTGGTCGCAACCGCGCGATGCTCGAAATGCTGTACAGCTCAGGTTTGCGGGTCAGTGAGTTGGTGGACCTGAAATTGAATAACGTGTATGCAGACATTGGATTCTTGCGTGTGATCGGAAAAGGCAATAAAGAAAGGTTAGTACCCGTCGGAAGGGATGCGCTGAAATATCTCGGCATTTATTGTAATGAGATCAGGGGCAAGTCACCTCACAAAGGACCACAGAAGGGATTCGAAGGATATGTATTTCTCAACCGTCATGGCCGCAGACTTACCAGGGTCATGATCTTTACCATCACAAAGAATCTTGCGAGGCAGATCGGATTGAAGAAAACGATCAGTCCCCATACCTTCAGACATTCTTTTGCAACACATCTGATCGAAGGGGGGGCCGATCTCCGGGCTGTTCAGGAGATGCTTGGACATGAATCGATCACCACTACCGAGATCTATACGCACCTGGACCGAGACTATTTAAGGCAGGTGATTCAGGAGTTTCATCCCAGATCGTAATTCTTTTGTACCTTCGGAACATGATGCGAATAGCATTTCTGATACTTGCCGGCGGACTGATAGCGGTAAATCTTTGTGGTCAATCCATGAAGACCCATACGGAGAAGGATGTAGACCTCACGATGTATGAAACTTTTACGGTATTGAAAGGCGAATTCATGGTCCCTCCTGATTCACGAAAGGTCAACGAGGAAGCCTTGTTTCAATCCGTAAAAAGCGCCGTAGTCAAAGAAATGGAGCAGCGTGGTTATAAATTCACAGAAGATTCAACGGCTCAACTGAGGGTTAGCTATGTAGCCGGAACTTATGATCTTAGCAATGTGGGTGTAACCGGTCCGTTAGGGCAGGCTCCGGCTTCCAATGCCGTCGATATGAACCAATCGCGTGCCTGGACAACGACTTCGCGTGAAGGTATGCTGGTCATTGACATCACAGATTCGGCAAACAAAAAATTATTGTGGAAAGCCGAAGGTAACGATCTGTCCATAGATACTGTAGACATTACGCATGCGCTGGACGCAGTGATCTACAAGGCCTTCAGGAAATTTCCTAATAAACTGAAAAAGAAAAAGAAGTAAACCTGAGAATGTATACTTCCCTTATCCGTCCTCTGCTCTTTCTAGTAGATCCCGAAAAAATTCACCACTTCGTTTTTGCTTTGCTTCGCTTCATGGGAAATGTTCCTGGCTTCAACAGGTTGAATTCTCTGTTATTTAATTACACACATACAAAACTTGAGCGCGAGCTCTTTGGAATTCGTTTCGCTAATCCTGTTGGACTGGCGGCAGGATTGGATAAAGATGCCCGCCTTATCGATGAGATGGCCGCTATGGGTTTCGGAGCTATTGAGATCGGTACGGTAACGCCAAAGGCGCAAGCAGGCAATGAGAAACCAAGGTTGTTCAGGTTGCCGGATGATAAGGCACTGATCAACAGGATGGGATTCAACAATGAGGGCGTTGAAGCGGTCGTCCGGCGTCTCAAAAAGCGGAATTCAAAAGTTATAATAGGGGGTAACATCGGAAAGAACAAAGCGACATCCAATGAAAATGCCACTGACGACTACGTAGCCTGCTTCAATGCGCTTAACCCATACGTTGACTATTTTGTTGTTAACGTAAGTTCTCCCAATACGCCTGGCCTTCGCGCGCTGCAGGAAAAGGAACCGTTGATGAAGCTACTGTCCACAATTAAGGGATTGAGTCTTCATACAGCCCGCCCAAAGCCTGTCTTATTAAAGATCGCGCCTGATCTTGGGGAGCAACAGCTTGATGATATTGTAGACATCCTCTTGCAGACCAGGACGGATGGAGTGATAGCCACCAACACAACGATATCCCGGGAAGCGTTAGGGACACCAAAAGCAATTGTTGACAGGATCGGTAATGGAGGACTAAGCGGAAAACCGTTAAGCCATAGATCCACAGAAGTCATCCGGTATTTAAGGAACAAACTCGGACCAGCTTATCCGATCATTGGTGTTGGAGGTATTATGAATCCGCAGGATGCTCTTGACAAATTGAATGCAGGTGCAAACCTCATCCAGATCTATACAGGCTTTATTTATGAGGGCCCTTCCCTGGTGAGGAGGATTAATAAGGCAATACTAAAGCAATTATGAATTATGAATTATAAATTATGAATGAGTTTGTGGGAAAACCATTCAGCGAAGGGTGCTACGTTAAGGGGTCAATTCATAATTCATAATTCATAATTTATAATTGCATAGTCCTATTTTTTGTTGAAATACAAAGTTCCTTTTACAGTTCCATCAAGATTTATTCCCGTATCAGGATCTTCGAAAGTGCCTTCTTTTTCGATGTAGAGTCTCAGCTTTGAACTGGTCAGTTCCTGGATTGTATAAGTACCTGAAAGGTCGTCGTCGTTCGCTATTGTCAGCGTAAGCTTATCGCCGTTCTGATTCCAGGTGCCACTAACAACATCGCCGTCTTCTTCAAAGACTGCTGTACCATCTTGTTTAAATTCGACTTCTCCCGCAAAGTCTTCGTCTGTTTCCGTGATAGGGGTTGGCACGCCTTCGAGGTGCAATTCAAACTCGGTTTTCGTTCCCTGCCAGCTACCTACAATGGAGTCGAACTTTTCGTCATCATCATCATCGCAACCGGTAAAGGCAGCAGCAGAAAATGCAAGCGCGATGGCGTAAAAGGCTTTGGTTGTAACATTCAACATTTTGTTCTTTTTCAGTTCAGTTGATGCAATCATTTTTTGGGTTTTTATGTGATTAATGACTGCTAACGGGGTCACATACCAAGAGGTTTCATATAACTTATACCAATTATGAATGCTCTGTTTGTGTTCCTGCTTTTGTCGTTAAGCTTATTTTGCAGGTCGACTATTCCGAGTTCATATCTCAGATCGAGGGAGAGGCTGGCATTTTTGAGGAAGTACTCCAGTCTTCCACCCAGATTGGGCCCGAAATCGAAGCGTTTAGCATTGTTCTTGTCAAAATCAAATTCTTCTGAATCGCTATCTTTTTCGAAACCTTCTGTCAGATACTTTCCGCTCAGCCAATACGCCGTATAGATCCCAACGTTGCCGTGAACTTTGAAATTCTTTAACCCCGGTATAATAAATGTATAATCGAACATGATGGGTACTTCCAGATATTGGGCCTTTAGCTTATCCGTTATAGTATTGCAGACCTTATGATAGTACCCTTTCTGAATGTATTGCAACTCCATCCCTACGCCGATATTAGCGCTTATCTGTTTATAGGCCACTGCGCCAAAGGTGTAGCCTAAATTTGTAGCTTCCTTCCAGGGCGTTTTGGTTTTGTAGTTCGACAATGTGGGGCCCGCTTTTATGCCGAGATACCAGATCTGGGCTGAAGCGGTCAGGCTGGAAAAGGCGAATAAAAAAAGTAAAATTGATCTCATCTTGTAATTGTTAAAATGGTTCCAGCACATACTCAATTTGACTTGGACCGGTTTTGTCCTCCTCCCGTTCAATGACCAGAACGAGCTGGCGTGGTGTAAAATGCTTGATGATGTAGGGTTCATCGAGTAAACCAGATGGCGTTAAAGCGAGAATTGTGTTGTTATTCCTGAGCTCCCATTGGCCGGAATCTGTTCTGCCACTTGGGTTGACCCTGTCGAAATCAGATGTAGGAGATGTTCTGGGATTTGGCATGTAAAGCGTCAGCTTGTATTTGCTAAGGTCCGTTGATGTATCCTTGACCCCATCAATACGAACTTCAACCAGTCGCCAACCTCCAGCCAACACGCAGAGCTTGCTGGGACAGTCGGAAATGTCAGCGCCACATGAAGATCCAATGATCATTAAACCCACAACGGCGCACTTTATCATTATGCGTTTCATATCACTTCGCAGTTTATAGAATTCAAAAACGATCACGTTTTTACTAGTTGATCTTGATTATTTTCTGTACGTGTTTTTTCTTTTGCGACCTGATGATCAATAAATATGGACCAGCATCGACATCGTTCATGGAAAGTCTGTGATCGTCGCCATCTCCCTTAACGGTTTTTATTGTCCTCCCCGTCATATCCATCAGTGTAAGATCGACCTCGCCTTTTGTCGATGGTATTTTGATGAAGAGATCTGACTGGACGGGGTTGGGATATACGCCGAGTTCCTTATTGATTGTCAGCTCGGGCTCAGTAACGAAATACGTCACTTCGTCTGAATTCACAATACATCCACCCGCGGAGAGCGCAACATAATAAGACCCGTTTTCAAGCTGCCTGATCTCAAAAGTTTGTCCCGTTGCTCCCTCAACTGGAAACCCGTTTTCATACCATTGAAGCGATCCATTTGCAGTGGTGGATAATGTTGTGCCTTCAAATGTTACTATCGGGGGAGACGGACAAATAGAGTACTCACCATAGTCTGTTCTTTCTTCCAGTCCAAACGACCTGATCGATCCACCGACGTACAATCTTGAGGATGATGCTGCAAGGGTGGTTATGCTATATCCCCCGTCGCCATTGTCCCCCACGTCAGGTGTCCAGGAATTTAGGTTGCCTGTTTGCAGCGAGAACGATGCGAGCCCGGGCCTGAATTGAGAATCAACATCGTCGAAGTATCCGCCAACATAAACATCGGTTACGCTGAGGGCGAGATCATTGACAGAACCAGCAAATTGAGGATTCCAGATTGTTGCCGTATTTGAATTCAGATTCAAAGCTGCAATGCGATAGGGCCTTACCTGTCCGCCAACACCGTTTCCAAATTCTCCAATGACGTAGGCCGTTGTAGCGGTTACCTTGATCTTGTCGACAATGCCAAGACTATTGGGATCCCACGGGAGTATCGATCCTGTAAGCAGATCGATGGCTGCAAGATTTCCCCGAACCTGGCTTCCTCCGCCAATAAGATTGAATGATCCGCCGACATAAACAGTCGTGGCCGTGACGTCAATTGAATTTACAAACTGATCCGTGGTCTTGCCATCGCCAAGGGAAGGATCCCAGGTGTCAACAACACCGGTGTTAATGTTTATTGCAGCAAGGCCAGAACGAACGGATGTGTTTACGGTCAGGAATTTGCCTCCAATGTAGAGCAGGTTGTCCTTGATCTCCATGCTGTTGACGGAAACATTCCGATCGGCAGGACTCAATCCGAAGACACTGGGGTTCCATGGCAGCAGTTGGCCTGTTGTAAGATCGATCGCGGCAAGGTTCTGTCTGGGCGTTTTGTTGACCAAATCAAACCGGCCACCGATGTACAATACATTGTTAGTTTTGGCGATCGTATTTACAATGCCGCCATTAAGGTCGATGTCGAACGGCCACGGATTGGCCGATGTCTCAAGGAGAAGCGCAAATCCATTTCGATTTACCCAATTCATTCCATTTTGATATCCGCCAAGCAGTATACCCGTGGTTGATGTACTGATCGATGTCAGGCTGCCATTTGGAGAAGGACCCCAGGAGAGTAACGTCCCGGAAATTGCATCGACCGCAGCCGCATCGGTTCGGATACTAGCACCGACAGCATCGAAGCTTCCGCAGAAATATAAAGTTGAACCCTGCAACGCCATATCACTTATATAAGCTAGTGCAGGAAGACTTGGGTCCCACGTCGATACAGTTGCTGTGCTGACCAGAACGGAAGCAAGACTATTTCTGGCGACTCCGTTGATGGTCGAAAAGCTTCCTCCAATAAATAATGTATTTCCCGAGAGCACAAGGTCTTCCACATATCCCGTTGAGTTAGTGCTTACCAGCCAGGTCGTGGCAAAATTGTCGGCAAGATTTATTCTTGCAAGGCCAGTTCTGGCAGAACCACCGGCAGATGTGAAAGAACCACCAATGAAAATGCTATTTGTTTCCAGGACCATCGCCAGCACTACGCCGTTAACGACTGGGGCCCACGTTGTAGGTAATCCTGTGGTTGCACTGACTGCGGCAAGTCTGCTTCTGGCGAGGCCGCCAATTGTCGTGAAATAGCCTCCGAGATAAACTGTAGCGCCAGATACGCTGATCACCTGAACGCCATTGTTAGCATTCGGATTCCATGAGGTAAGGTTACCAGTGGGTATGTCGAAAGACGCGACATAGTTTCGTGTCTGCCCTGCAATCTCATTAAAATACCCTCCAACATATAGTGTGCTGCCACTGACTGTTAATGCTGAGGGCGTATTATCCGGATTAGGTTTCCAGGTCCGGTCAATACTCTTGTCTGCTTTGATATGAACAAGGTTATTTACTTTGACGGTGTCGACGGCGCTGAAGTAGCCACCCATATACCAGCCTCCTGAGCCATCTGGTGTCGTTACATAGACATCACCATTGACCTTTGGGAATTGAGGATCCAGTGTCTGGCCTGTGACGAGGTCCGTCATCACGGCACTACCAGTGTAAGGCCCAATGGATGTAAAGCTGCCAGATAACATTGTGGCGCCATTCGAATGTTCCACGCGATTGGGCGAAGAATTAGGAATCCAATTATCTGTTCCGTGATCTTCCGATTGTGCTGATAACGCGAATGCTTGAAGTAATCCTAAGAAAAAAATGAAACACCGCTTTACCAAAGTGGTAAAATCAATCATCAGGAAAAAGTATTTAGCATGCGGAAATTAAGGAAATTAATCAGCGCCCGGAAATCTTTTTTCGGGGAGCATGCCGAACTGAATGACCATTGCGTTGATATAATGGTTGTATTGCCGAAGGCGTTGATCCGCCGATCACATTGTGATGCCTCAGGCGACGGGGAGTATCACCATTGCATCTCTGTCACGTTTTGTAACGGAAGTTAAAGTTTTTAATTAGTTTTGCCGATTAGATAATGGCACAAAACACTTACAAGTCAAACACCTTTAAAAAGCCAGAAAAAGAGAAGAGGGGAAAGAGTTCGTCTAAAGCAAAATTCAAGCTTGGATTCTTGACAGACCCGCGTCTCAAGCTGGTGCTTGGATTTTTCCTTCTTGTCATATCCGTCTATCTCATCCTGGCATTCTTTTCCTATCTTTTTACAGGACAAGCCGATCAAAGTGTGGTCGAAGCAAGAGGCGTGAGTTTGCTTGATTCCGGCAAAGAAGCTGACAACTGGTTAGGATTGTACGGCGCTGTCACTTCACACTATTTTATATTCCGGTGGTTTGGTATAGCGGCGTTTTTTATCCCGCCGTTGTTTTTTGTTCTGGGATTTAAGATGGTCTTCAACCGCGAACTGCTGAGGCTATTTTCATTCACTATACTTTCGGTATTCTCGGGATTATGGCTAAGCCTACTGCTCGGATATATGACGATGATCAATGAAGGTATCAGTGAATGGAGTTTTTTGGGTGGAGGATTGGGTTACAACCTCGCAGTGCTCAGCGATGGACTGTTTGGATGGGGAACATTTCTTATCCTCATCCTTTCGTTGTTCGTCTTTATTATTTTCTATTTCAACATAACCGCTATTCCACTGTTTGTCAACGATCCGAAGCCAATGGGCAATGATGCCATTATGGATGACGACGATGAGGAAGCCCTGTTATCATCATATAACGATGAGAAAGATATTTGGACCGATGGACCAGATGGCATTATTTCTAAACCTGAGCCATTGGAATTGACCAACGTTCCTATTGAGCCGGCACCATTGCTGAAAGAGATCAAGCTTGAGGTTCAAAAAGCACCACCTCAAAAAACAGAAACCGTGAAGCCGCAAAAAAAGGATGCCCAACCGGAGCCTTTTTTTACAGTTGAGGAACCAATTGAAACAGATAAGCTCGCCGAGCAGTTGGTACAGGAGCAGGGCCTTTATGATCCCACATTGGAATTGAGTGGCTACCGATTCCCAACGCTTGAGCTGCTAAATGAATATGATGCATCGAAAGCGGGGGTGACGCAGGAAGAACTCAATCAGAATAAAGATAAGATCGTAGCCACGCTGGTCAATTTTAAAATCGGCATACAAAGCATTAAGGCTACTATTGGGCCAACGGTGACGTTATATGAGATCGTGCCCGATGCAGGGATAAAGATTTCCCGGATCAAAAATCTGGAAGATGATATTGCATTGAGTTTATCCGCGCTCGGGATCCGCATTATAGCGCCGATACCAGGGAAAGGCACAATCGGGATCGAGGTTCCTAATAAGAACAGGGAAATGGTTAGCCTCCGGTCTGTATTCGTCACACAAAACTTTGCCAAAACCGATAAAGAACTACCGATCGCGTTAGGTAAGACGATCTCTAATGAAGTATTGGTGATTGATCTCGCTAAAATGCCGCACTTGCTTGGTTGCCGGTGCTACGGGTCAAGGGAAGTCGGTTGGATTGAATGTCATCCTTGCGTCTCTGATATATAAGCGACATCCATCGCAGCTCAAGTTTGTACTGGTCGATCCGAAGAAAGTGGAGATGTCGCTCTACAGTAAACTGGAACGTCACTATCTGGCCAAACTGCCCAACAGCGAAGAGGCGATTATCACCGATACGAGAAAGGTCGTTCACACCCTGAACTCCTTTGTATCGAGATGGAGAATCGATACGAGATCCTGAAAGATGCCGGAGCCAGCAATCTGAAAGAATACAATGCTAAATTTGTTTCGCGGAAGCTCAATCCTAAGGAGGGCCATCGGTTCCTGCCCTATATAGTACTGGTTATCGATGAGCTTGCCGACCTTATGATGACGGCGGGCAAGGAGGTCGAAACACCTATTGCACGGCTCGCTCAGCTGGCGCGCGCTATTGGTATTCATCTGGTGGTGGCAACGCAACGGCCTTCCGTGAATGTTATCACCGGTGTCATCAAAGCCAATTTCCCAGCCCGATTATCATTTAGAGTGACCTCCAAAGTAGATTCCACGAACAATCCTGGATTCAGGTGGGGCAGATCAGCTCGTTGGCCAGGGTGACATGCTGCTTTCTTCTGGGTCTGATATGATCCGCCTTCAGTGTCCGTTTGTCGACACTCCGGAGATTGAGAAAATATGCGATTTTATAGGCTCCCAGCGAGGATACGATTCTGCCTATATGCTGCCTGAGTTTGAAGGTGATGAGGAGACAGGCCCCTCAAGTGTTGATCTTTCTGAACGTGATGCGCTCTTCGAAGACGCGGCCAGGCTTATCGTGATGCATCAGCAGGGAAGCACGTCCCTGATCCAGCGGAAGCTAAAACTTGGATATAACCGCGCGGGAAGGTTGATCGATCAGCTGGAGGCTGCTGGCGTTGTAGGACCCTTTGAAGGAAGTAAAGCCCGCGAAGTTTTAATTAAGGATGACTTCAGTTTGGAACAATTATTGACTTCATTGAAGGAAAAACACAGTCAACCTTAATTTATTGCAACCTTTAGTCCTATAGAGAATGAAAAACCTGATTTTTGCCCTCGCGGCAATCATGCTGACGATTTCTGTTTCCGCCCAATACGATCCCAAAGCACTGGAGATCCTCGACGCGATGAGCAAAAAATATAAATCGGTTCCGGCATTTGAAGCGAATATTGCCTGCACACTGACCAATGACGTGGACAAAATAAATGAAGAGTTCAAAGGAAGGATCACTGTTAAGGGGGACAAATTCAGGATGGTGCTTCCCGAACAGGAAGTCATCAATAATGGGGTAACAATTTGGACTTATCTTCCTGAAGCAAAGGAAGTTAATATCGACAACTATGATCCTAATTCAGAAGATGTCAATCCTTCCAAAATGCATGAGGTTTACAAGAAAGGATTCAAATACCTCTATCTGCAGGACAAGTCCGAGGGTGGTGTCCAGTGCGAGGAGATAGATCTCGTTCCCGAGAAAAAGGATGCCCAGTACTTCAAGATCAAAATGTTCATCAATAAAAAGGATAAGACTATTCAAAGTTTTACCCTGTTTGACAAAAGTGGCAACCGGTATAAATACACCATTTCCAAGTTCACCCCGAACGCAAAGATCGATGACAACGTCTTTACCTTCGACCCTAAGAAATATCCGGGCGTCGAAGTGATAGACCTTCGCTAATCATCAGTGGCTTCTTCTTTCTTTTAGCCTCAAGTTTGTTACTTTCGCCCAGCGTTGCATTGGAAACGCTGATTCATGACTCGTGCACAGCTCTTTGATCAGATCAGGAAGAAGGAATCTTATTTATGCGTCGGACTCGACACTGATATCAGCAAGATACCCCCCCACCTGCTTGAACTTCCAGATCCCGTCTTTGAATTCAATAAGCAGATCATTGATGCCACGCATGCGTATTGCATCGCCTATAAGCCGAACCTGGCATTTTATGAAGCATTGGGTCCTGATGGCTGGATTTCTCTTCAAAAGACGGTTGAATATATTCCGAAGGAAATTTTCACTATCGCTGATGCCAAACGCGGGGACATTGGAAATACAGCTTCTCTTTATGCGCAGGCGTTTTTCAATCAGATGAAATTTGATTCCATTACCGTCGCGCCCTACATGGGAGAAGATTCCGTAACGCCCTTCCTGCATAAAGATAAATGGGTCATTCTGCTCGCACACACCTCCAATTCAGGAAGCAGCGATTTTCAAATGATGGAATCAGCAACAACAGGACGTAAGCTATATGAAGAAGTTATCGTCAGATCTCAGCAATGGGCTTCTCCCGATCAGCTTATGTATGTCGTCGGTGCAACTCAAGCTGACAGGATAAAAAGCATTCGTGCATTAGCTCCTGATCATTTTTTCCTTGTGCCGGGTATTGGGGCACAGGGCGGTGACCTGGAACTTGCATCTAAAGCCGGGATGAATAAACAGTGTGGATTGATCGTCAATTCCTCCCGCGCTATTATCTATAAGTCCAATGACACGGATTTCGCCGTGAAGGCAGGTATCGAGGCCCGCGCCGTCCGCGATACAATGGACATGCTTCTCGCCAGGTATTTATAAAAAATCCTGACATCGTTTACGGTCATCAATAAACATTGGCCTTGAAGTCGTAACTCGGAGATCTAATCCGTTGTTTGTGACCGAGTCTTTTTTACATTATCTCTGGCAATTTCAGTACTTCGATAAGACGGCGCTGGCGTCAACCACTGGAGAGGACATCACTGTTTTTCATCCGGGTTACAAGAATGTCCATTCCGGACCTGACTTCTTTAATGCGCGGCTGCGCATAGGCGCCATTGAATGGGTTGGAAACGTGGAGATACACATCTTTGCTTCCGGATGGATCGAGCATCGTCACAATGCCGATGCCTCATATGAGAATGTGATACTGCACGTCGTCTGGAAAAACGATAATACCGTGAATCGAAGCGATGGATCCGAAATGCCGACGCTGGAACTGAAAGACAGGGTCAATGAATCATTGCTGCTTCAATACAGAAAACTGGTGCAGAACCCTGAATCAATTCCCTGTGCTTCCAGTCTGGAGGGAGTTAATCAAATCAGTAAGCTCTCCATGTTGGATAAAGTGATCGCTGATCGTCTCGAATCCAAAGCACTGATGGTGTCGCGGATGCTGCAACGCAATAACAATGATTGGGAGGAAACAGCATATCAGTTAATTATGAGAAATTTTGGCTTCAAGGTGAATACAGATCCATTTGTCCAGTTGTCACAATCGTTGCCTTATAAATTTATTCTGCGACATGCCGATAAATTGCTTCAGGTCGAAGCGTTGCTTTTTGGTCAGGCTGGTTTCCTGGATGAACACCACGAAGAGACGTATTACAGGAACTTGCAGCGTGAGTATAAGATATTGGGTCAAAAGTACCAGGTGATATCGCGGAAGGTGAACAAGGCCCAATGGCGATTTCTGCGCCTTAGACCTGCAAACTTTCCAACGATCAGGATCGCGCAATTCGCGTCACTTGCGCATCATCGCAGGAATTTCTTTTCATCGGTTCTATTGCATGATTCGAGCAAAGCGCTGCAGGAATTCTTTTCTGTCAGGCAATCGGACTATTGGCTTCATCACTATCATTTTTTCAGGGAACTGGAAGGAGAGGTTAGTCTTTTGGGTCACGCCAGTATTGACAACATTATTATCAATTCTGTTGTCCCGTTGCTGGTGACTTATGGAAAATTGAAGGACGATGCCATGTACATGGAACGCGCTGTCCGTATCTTGCAACAAATACATTTTGAATCAAATATGATCACCCGACAATGGAAGAGCTATGGTATGCCTTCTAAGACTGCCTTCGATTCACAGTCGCTCGTACAGCTTTATAACCATTATTGCCTGAAAAGGCGTTGTCTGGAGTGTAATATTGGTGCTTCTATTGTAAACCCCAGGAGCACGTGATCTGGCTGAGTTCATTTATCAATCTCACCGTCGTGTTTTTCCTGGCGTGGTTCGTCTGGAAAAGACAGGGCCATGGTTTACATATGGTATACTGGCCTGCCTGGATAGTCAAGTTAACTGCTGGGATATGCGTTGGAGCTATATATAAGTATTATTACCTGACCGGAGATACATTGACCTATTTTAGGGATGGTGCTGTACTGGCAATTCTTGGAAGAGAGGATCTTACTGATTACATAAGATTTCTATGGAACGGTGACCACATGTATCATGTATTGAACCAGCTCGATAACCATGAGCCGAGGGCATTGTTCCTGGTCAAAATGACGAGCTTCATTAATTTGCTTACGAACGACAACTACTGGATAACATCATTGTATTTTTCTTCGGTTTCTTTTTTTGCTTCATGGTACCTGGTCACGATCATTTTGAGGAGGATGCCGCATCTGTTCGCGCCGGTCATCGTGAGCTTTCTTTTCCTTCCTTCAGCAGTATTCTGGAGCGCAGGATTGATCAAGGAAAGTATTGCCATGTCAGCGCTCTTCATACTTTCTGTGATCGTATTCAAGGCATGGAGGCATGAAGTTCCGGCAGTTTGGGAATGGCTTGTGATGCCACTTTGTATCTGGCTTTTGTGGAGCCTCAAGTATTACTACCTCGCTGTCTTTTTGCCAATCGCAGGTGCGTCCGTGGCAGGCCGTTTTCTGTTCGATAGTCAATTATTAAAGGGTAGGTCCGTCGCTGTAAAGGTCTTTATATGGCTTATACTGCTGCTCATACCGCTGATATCGGTAACGTTTGTGCACCCTAACTTCTATCCCGAACTTTTTTTGGACGTGATCGTCTCCAACTATGAAGCGTTTCATGCCATCTCTGAAGCTGGTGATGTCATTGTTTACAACGACCTTCGGCCAACCGTTCCGAGCATAATAAGCAATGTCCCATGGGCGCTTATTTCAGGGCTCTTCAGGCCATTTCCGACGGATGTATCTACGGTATTACAGGGTTTGATGGCTGCAGAGAATTTTATTTTGATCGCGCTGACCTTAGCGGCGCTGAGCAAAGTGTCCAATCTGGTGAATTCACCTTACCGTCTCCAACTGCTTACTTTGCTGGTGTATTCATTGACGCTGTGCATATTCCTGGCTCTTTCCACGCCAAACTTCGGAACGCTTTCGCGATACCGGGTCGGGTTTTTATCCTTCTATTTTCTCCTGATATCGCTGAACAACCCCCTTGTTACACGACTTACAAGATTTATGCAAAGAAATTCGGGCCACCTTGCTCGATAGGAGGGCGAAATTTACCTTTGCCGCACATGGAAAATCCCGTAATCATCTTTGGAGCTAATTATTTAGGACGTCAGGCAAAGGACATTCTCGAAAGGAATGGCAATGTTATATACTGTTTTCTGGACGACAACAGGAAAATTCATAGTACCGTGATCGATGAGGTAACGGTCATGGGCAGCACTGACGACGAGGAATTGCTGAAGCTCGTAGGAAAGAAATGCGATGCCGTCGTCGCGGTGGATGAGAACAAGTTCAGAAAGAGTCTCGTTACAATGTTACAGGAAAAACGCCGGGCACAACCAGTAAATGTCTTGTCTCAATCGTCGACGCTGGCGGCTTCAGCTACTATCGGTCACGGAAACTTTGTCGATAATCAGGTAGCCATCGGGGCCGGTGCTACCGTCGGGAACCATTGTATTTTTCATGCCGGATCAATTGTAGGGGGAGAAGCCAGGATCGGCGACTATGTGCAGGTCGGGACGGGCAGCATCATCAATGCGGGATGTGAAGTAGGCGAGGAGGCGTTCATTGGATCTGGGGTGATAATTGTTGGAGGGATTAGCATTGGAAAGGGGGCGCGCATCGGTGCAGGCTCAGTTGTGATAGGACCCGTGAAGGCCGGAGAAACCGTATTTGGCAATCCTGCGCAGCAGGTTAAATCATAGGGCCTGGCACATGACAAAATTTTCCGAATCAGATCTTATTCTCAATAAGGATGGCAGCGTGTATCATCTTAATCTGCTGCCGAAGCACATTACAGAGAACATCATTACCGTCGGCGACCCTGCGCGCGTTTATCGTGTAAGCCAGTATTTTGATGACATTGAATTCGAGATGAACAAGCGGGAGTTCATTACACACGTGGGTAAATACAAAGGCAAGCCTGTCACTGTGATCAGCACGGGGATGGGCACTGATAATATTGAAATATTCTTTACCGAATTGGATGCCCTCATCAACGTCGATCTGAAAACACGTGAGGTGCGAAATAAAAAAAGAAAGCTCAAGATCGTCCGTATTGGAACGTCCGCTTCTTTGCAGGAAGACATTGCTTTAGACTCACATCTTGTTACGGAGTATGCCGTAGGATTCGACAGTCTTATGAACTATTATAATTTTCCGATGAACCCATTTGAGCAGGGGATAGGAAAAGATATTCAGAAGAAGACGGGGATCTCTGTTACCCCATACGTTGTACATGGATCTTCGCTGCTGAAGAAGCAATATGCGCCCGATATGATCACGGGAAATACGATCACTGCTCCTGGTTTTTACGCTCCCCAGGGCCGGGAGATACGCATACCTTTAAAGTATCCTAACCTTGCTGCAGATCTCACTAATTTTTATAACAAGGCGGGTGATTTCAGGATCACAAATTTTGAGATGGAAACCGCGGGATATTATGCTATGGCGCGGCTATTGGGACATGAGGTGCTAAGCGTTAATGCGATCATTGCAAACCGTCCGCTTAACAAGTTTTCAAAAGATCCGAATAAGGTGGTGGATGGACTGATCAAGAAAGTGCTTCAACGCATCTAGGCAATTCATAATTGGATAATAGCGGTTTCGAAGGAGCAAGACGAAGGATTTTAATGGAAGAAGAAAATGGAAAATGGAAAATAGAATTATAAATTATGAATTAGCGCCCTTAACGCAGCACACCTCACTAAATGGTTTTCCAAAAACCAATTCATAATTCATAATTCATAATTTATAATTGCCTAGCGTACCGCGATAGAGCTATCCATTCTCATGATGTGCTTACCGGCATTATAAGGTTCGTTGTTGTAGAAGCCTGAAAGGATACGGTGTGCGATCTGTTCAATGATAAGTTCATCATCCGTCTTTCCTTGTTTTCCCTGCCAGAAGATCCGATGGGGGTGGCGCTTCATGTCTTCTATGTAACCTTTTGCGCGGCTGTATTGTTCATCAGTAAAAGTGATTGTAAAACAGGTTTTTACTTTTTGTGTGTCCATAGCGGTAGAGTATTTTACAATAGTTATGCCATTTAGAAATTATCCCATAATTATACGCAAAAACCGCATTACGTCGCAACCGTTTGCCCGACTTCGGTCAAGACTGTTCGCAGTCGGAACGGCCCCAATCCTGGCCCCTTCCCGGGGAGGGTAGCCGCCAAAAGGAGGCTTTTTTGGCCCAAAAATCGCCTTGAAAAAAGTAGCTTCTATTTGCTTTTTTCTATGATGATTTTCAGCGTACTTCCAAGACTTGAATAATGTATTTTCCAAATGAGAAACTGCACAATCTTTACGTTGTCGAATGGTATCCGGGTGGTATATCAGCACGTACCTTCCACCAATATCGTCCACTGCGGCCTGTTTCTTGGAATAGGCAGCCGCGATGAGTCTACCGTAAACCAAGGTATAGCCCACTTTTGGGAGCATATGGCCTTTAAAGGCACCAAGAAAAGGACCTCCTTGGATATTATCAAAAGTCTTGACTCCATCGGCGGAGAACTCAATGCCTTTACCGATAAGGAGAAAATCGTATTCTACGCGTCCGTACGCGATAGATATTTTGAAAGCGCGGTTGATGTTCTTACCGATATAACCTTTCAATCTACCTTTCCTGTTAAGGAACTGGAGAAGGAAAGTGGCGTTATTCTCGAAGAGATGGCCATGTATTATGATAGTCCGGACGACGCCATGCAGGATGAACTGGAAGCAGTAGTTTTTCGCAATCACCCGATGGGAATGAACATACTTGGTAACGAGACCACTGTACGCAAGTTCAGGAAGAGTGACTTTGTTAATTTCTTCAGTGAACATGCAGACAATCGTAAGATTGTATTTAGCTGCATCGGCAATATTCCCTGGGGAAGTTGAAAAGCTGGCTATCAAATATCTGGAGCACAAGCCGAGCTCCGCTCTACTGCGCGAAGAAAAAAATTTAACGCCTATGAGCAGCACGAAAAGGTCCTTCAAAAAGGTGTCAAAGCAATCGCGCTGTGCTATCGGCAGGGATGCATATCCCTTAATGCACGAAAACAGGATTCCCTTTTTTCTTTTAAACAATATTCTTGGCGGCCCTGGCATGAATTCACGGCTTAATCTTTCCGTTCGCGAAAAATATGGGTTGGTATATTCAATCGATTCGCATTATCAGGCGTATACTGATACCGGAATGTTTGCTATCTATTTCGGAACTGAACCCAAACAGGTTAAAAAATGCATGGGTCTTATACGCCGTGAAATGGATAAGCTCTGCTCAAAACGCCTGAGTCCATCCGAGCTGGCATCATCCAAAGACCAGCTCAAAGGCCAGCTTGCCCTGTCAGAAGAAAACAATCTCGGTCTTATGATCATGATGGGACGCGCAGTACTCGATCACGATCGCGTTCCCGGCCTTGATGAGCTATTCGACAAAATCGATGACGTTAGTTCCCGTAACCTTCAGCAGGTTGCTAACGAAATATTCGAAGAGGACAAGCTCAGCTACCTCTTTATGGAGCCTCTTGCCAAGTAACCTGCCCAGGCTATTCTTCGTTGTTTACCGGGAATCAGCATCAATGGAAATAATTAATCCGGATCTTCAACGTTATGCAGAGGACCATACTTCGGAAGAATCTGAGGTCCTTAAAAAGATCAATCGGGAGACGCATGCGAAGGTCTTGATGCCGCGCATGTTATCGGGTCATTTGCAGGGACGGCTGCTCTCCATGATAAGTAGCATGACCAGACCTGACCGGATTCTCGAGATCGGAACATACACCGGATATTCGGCCATTTGTATGGCGGAAGGGTTATCCGCAACCGGACGTTTGATTACAATCGATATCAACGAGGAACTGGAGGAAACAGTCAGAAAAAATTTTGAAGATGCGGGTATCTCGTCAAAAGTGAGCTATCTGATCGGCAACGCTATCAACATCATTCCATCGATCAATGAGACGTTTGATCTGGTGTTCATCGATGCTGATAAGGAGAATTACAGCAAGTATTTCGATCTTGTCATTGATAAAGTAAGGCCTGGTGGAATCATCCTCGCTGATAATGTTCTTTGGAGTGGCAAAGTATTGATGGAAAAAACCAGATAAGGATACCATGGCGATTGACGCATTCAACATCAAAGTAAAGAATGATCCAAGGGTCGAAAATGTACTTCTTCCGATTAGAGATGGGATTTTAATGATAAGAAAATTATCTTTGTAGAACTTTTAGCAATATGAGAATATTTTTTGCGCTATTTTTTGCTGCATGGACAGCAGCTGCGCAATCTCCTCAAGTCCCGCATAAGATGCAATTCGCCGGGATGACATTGACCATTCGTGATGATGCACGGCGCGAAATTCAAAAAGATGTCAATGCCCTCACACAGTCACCGCGACATCACATTATCAAAGTGGAAAGTGCAAAAACATACTTCCCTATCATTGAAAAAGTTTTTGAAGAGGAACGCGTTCCTGACGATTTCAAATATTTTGTTCTTCAGGAGAGCGCCCTGATCGCTGATGCGGTTTCGGTTTCAAACGCCGTGGGTTTCTGGCAGTTCAAAGACTATACAGCCGTTGAAATGGGCTTGAGGGTAGACAAAGAAATGGATGAACGTCTCAACATTGTTTCTTCATCACGTGCAGCAGCCCGGTACATCAAGAAGAATAATTTTTATTTAACAACTGGATTTTTGCCTTGCAGGCTTACCAGATGGGAGCCGGTGGCGTGATGAAAAGTGTTAATAAGCATCAGAGCGGCGAGAAAAATATGGAAATCACCAGCCCATACTTACTGGTATGTCAAGAAATATCTGGCGCATAAAGTTGCCTTTGAAGACGTTGTGAAAGGCCCAGGTAAAATCAAGGTCATCACATATGAAAATCAACAGCAAGAAATCATTAAACGACATTGCAAAGGAAGTTTCCGTGGATGAGAATGAATTAAAGCAATATAACAAGTGGGCAAAGAATGGACGCAATTCCCGATGACCGGACATATACCGTAATCATTCCCATGCTGGGCGAGGGTAAAGAGATCAAACTTCCCGCCACACAGTTGCTTCAACAAGTTCAAGTCCGGCTGCCCAACCAGCTAAAGGAAACGCTGCATCGCGCGGCTGAAAGCAGAATAAGATCAATGGCATCAGCGCCATTAAGGCTGAGGCCGGAGAAAGTGCCGCTGAACTTGCGACGCGCGCAGGCGTAGATGTGGACGCTTTTCTCAAATGGAATGACATCTCATCACGTGATAAACTTCAGCCTGATCATTATTATTTGCTGGGGAAGAAGCGTGTAAGAGCCAGCGAAGCTTATCATAAGGTCCTGGCCGGTGAAACCTTTGGGCAGATTAGCCAGCAGTATGGCGTTCAGATGAAAAGGCTAAGGCGATATAACCGGATATCATCCGAAAGCGAGATAGAGCCCGGAATGACCGTTTGGCTTTCAGCAAAGAAGCCAAAGGAACGCCGACAGGGAAGTCGAGGTAGCAGAAATAGTCGAGGTAGATAACTCCAAAAGCTTTTCGTGGACGGTAAATCCCGAGGAAACAGAAGCAAACGTTTTGTCGCGCCCAGTTGTGACAGTTCCTTCTGAAGTTCCAGAATTGAATGCAACAGATACTGGAGATAATAAAATTGAAACAGTTGAGCTGGAGCCTGGAAAGACCCTCGATAGTATCACGACCCCCCCGGATTCCGTGGGTATAGTTACCGTTGTAGTACCGTCTGCTATGGTAAGCAAAAAGGATAGCCATGTTGTTGAAGCGGGCGAGACGTTGTATGGTATTGCCCATGAATATGATGTGGGTGTTATGGACCTGGTGGACTGGAATGGTCTCAATCTCCAGGAAGGTATCAAGCCTGGACAGGTCATTAAGCTTTCTGAAAGCCAGCCGTCAGATGAAGTTCCTGCCCGTGTAGAAACAAGGAAATTGAGCATGAAGTAAAATCAACCGATACACTGTATAGTGTTGCGCGTAAATATGATGTGACAATCAAAGAGCTGATGGAATGGAATAATAAAAAGGACTTTACGCTGGCGATCGGGGAAAAGCTCAATATCAAGAGCAAGTAGACAGGGTTTTTTCGTCGTTTTCAGGCTATTTTTACCTGCTCTTGGGTTATTTTGTGTTTGCATTATCAGATATTGCGACAAAAGGATATTTTTGTGATTAGTGTGATTAAGAGCAGCCTACCTATTATTATTGATGCAAACTGAAATTAAAGCCATTGACTTAGTTATGCTTGTTGATGATAATGATACTGATAATTTCATCAGTAAACGTATCATAGAGATCACTAAGTTCGCTAAAAGAGTGGAAGTAAAAGGTTCGGGGAAAGCCGCATTGGACTATCTGCGGGAGAATCAGAACAACCCTGAAAATCTACCCAGTCTCATTTTTCTTGATATCAATATGCCTATTGTCGATGGATTTGTGTTCTTATATGAGTTCGAAAAATTCAATGAGATCGTAAGGAATAAATGCAAGGTGATTATTCTGTCCAGCTCGGATAACAAACGTGATATCGACAAGATTGTCAATAATAATCACGTTATCAAATTCATTACCAAACCATTAACCGAAGTCGCGCTTAGACGAAATCAAGCTAAACAATATTTAATTTTCTTGTTAGAGTTTTGGCCTTATTTTGAGGTTTAAACGATGTTTGGTTGAAATCTTAACGCTATGAAAAAAATCCTCAACTACACTTCGTTTTGTTAATTGTTGGCTCGCCCTGCCTCGGTGCACTGCAGGCACAGGTAATCAAACCCGATACACTTTCACATTGGAGGAAGAAATTGTTGTTCACGTTAACGTTAATCAGGCTGCATTTTCATCCAATTGGAAAGCCGGCGGAATCAATTCCATTGGTATTAATGCGTCTTTCAACTATACAGTTCAATTACAGCAAGGATCATAACAGTCATGGGACAATCAAATTGACCTGGCCTATGGATTTGTAAGGAACTCAGGCCAGGGGTTTCGAAAGACCATTGACCGTATTTACCTTGATAGTAAGTATGGATATAAGCTCGATGACAATTGGGGACTTTTTCACGTCCTTGAATTTCGCATTCACAATTTGCAACAGGATATCAAGTATGAGAAGGATGCCAATGGTGTAGAACAGAGCATGCTCATTTCTGATTTCCTTGCTCCTGCATTTATTACTTTCGCATGGGGTCTCGAATATCATCCTGTTGACTATTTTAACATACGAATTTCGCCGTTCGCACCTCGTCTGACAATCGTAAAAGATCCTGAACGGTTTATTCCTTCCGTTGACCCTGAGAACCTTATGGTGTAGACACCGCCCGATGAGACCAGGTGTGAGTGGCTAGCTTTTCAACTTAACGGCTGACTTCAACAAGGATATCGCCCCGAACATAAATCTGAAATGGCGATATATGATGTTTGCCAACTATGAGACACTTGCATTCAAAACGATCGACCATAGACTCGAACTAATGCTGAATGCAAAGGTGAACCGCTTTATCACCGTGGGTCTAGGCGGAATCCTGTTATATGACTACGATCAGGATTCAGGAGCTCAGATAAGTCAGGTCTTTAATCTTGGCTTTGCCTATTCCTTCCAGAATTATGAAGAACCTAAATAGAAATTGCCGATACAAAGGTCCGATCTTCGCCATTTTTTTCTAATGCGATAATTAATTCGCAAGACAAGAGTCAGTCAAAGAAAAATTTATACCGCCATTAATAAATCTATACACCGCTCCCCTCGATTTATCTGGGTGCCGGTATTTTCGATGGTGAAATCAT
Organism: uncultured Cytophagales bacterium; assembly: GCA_963845845.1. Lineage (GTDB taxonomy): Bacteria > Bacteroidota > Bacteroidia > Cytophagales > Cyclobacteriaceae > Chryseolinea. The sequence goes on along the minus strand of CAWJTP010000009.1, from coordinate 224,799 downwards.
AGCGGACGCGAAAGTTAATCTGCCCTTGAGGATGATGAACCGACATGGCCTCGTGACAGGGGCCACAGGATCGGGGAAAACACGAACCTTACAACTTATCGCCGAACAGCTTTCGGCCGCCGGTGTACCCGTCTTCATGCCGGATATGAAAGGCGATCTTTCCGGAATTGGCTAAAGAAGGAGCATTCAAATGATAAAATAAATGAAAGGGCCGACAGCGCTGGGAATACAATTCACGCCATCGTGCATTTCCCGTAGAACTCTATTCGCTTAGTGGAAAACTCGGCGCGCAGATGCGGGCAACCGTTACTGAATTCGGACCAGCGCTGCTCAGTAAAATTCTCGAGTTCAATGATACTCAGTCCGGTGTGCTGAATATCCTTTTCAAGTATGCCGACGACAAGAACCTCCCGATCGTTGACCTTAATGATCTTAAGAAAGTCTTGAACTATCTTTCGGAAGGGGCCGGCGCAGCAGAAATAAAAGGTGACTATGGAAAAATTTCGACAGCTACAGCATCGACTATTTTGAGAAAAATAGTGTCTCTGGAGCAACAGGGCGTTGAACCAGATATTTGGAGAAACATCATTTGATATAGAGGACCTTTTTGATAAAGTAGATGGACGCGGTGTGATCAGCTATCTTAAATGTATCCGACATTCAAAAGCAGCCGGCAATATTCTCAACGTTCATGTTGGCTTTGCTGGCGGAGCTCTACCAGCGATCTTCCGGAGGCGGGTGATCTCGATAAGCCTAAGTTGATCTTCTTTCTGGACGAGGCTCACCTGTTATTCAATGATGCTCCAAAGCATTTATGGATCAGATCCAGCAAGTGATCCGTTTGATCCGGTCAAAGGGAGTTGGTGTCTTTTTTTGCACGCAACTGACGCAGGATGTTCCATCCAGTGTGCTGGCACAACTTGGCAATCGGGTTCATCATGTCATCAGGGCATTTACGCCGAATGATGTGAAGGCCTTGAAGGAAACTGTCAAGACTTTTCCAGATCCGAATTCTATGAAATGGAAAAGCAGTTTACGCAGCTTGGAACGGGGCAGGCGTTTGTTACAGTTTTGAATGAGAAGGGAATTCCGACGGAAACTGTTGTGACACACCTGGCGCCTCCAACCTCTGTTATGGGGCCTGCTATCCAGAACGACTACCAGCAGATGGTGGAAGGATCGGATATGTATCGAAAATATAAGGATGCCATTGATCCGCAAAGCGCCTTTGAGATGTTGAATGATCGGATGAAGGTGGCGGAGCGGGAGGAGGAAATTAAACCCCAGACTGGCTCCACCAGAAAGGAAAAGTCAACTTTTGAAGAAGTGATTAGCTCACCCGTAGCAAAGCAAGTAGGCCGGGAGTTGGTGAGAGGAGTGTTCGGTGTGTTGTTTGGAACCAGCCGGCGGTCATCAAGGAGGAAGGGAGGATTATTCTGACTTGCATTATCGCAGACTCCGGCACCGTCCGATTCGCTTCCCGGATACCAGGTCAGTCAGGTGATTCATGTTTTTAATAGTATCAGAATGTTTCAGGGGATATAATGTGATGAGGAGATTAACGACAATTCTATTTTTCTTAATGGTCCGGATAGCTGTCGCGCAGGACTATGATCCAGGTAACTTCGAACGCCAGAAAGGTGTGATCAGTGTCTTTCATAAGCGACTTTGCTCGACATGCAAGGACAAGGTGCACATTGCAACCTTTCTGTTCGAGAATGGATTAAATATCGAAAAGCAGGTCATTCATGATGAAAAAAAGAGTGGCTTAACGAAATACATCTGGAATAGCGACGGTACTATCAATAGCGCACAGTTTTATCATTCCTTTAGCGGTGAGGATAAGATTCAGAAATGGGACAGTACAATAATATCTGACGAAGTGAAGTATGACTACGCTGGGGCTAAGCTTAACAAGATCACCTGGACTGATGGTGGCCAGGAGAAGGTTAATCAGGTTGTTAATTTTTACTATGGCGCAAATGGTAAGGTTGCCAGGGAAGAAAAAATAAACTCGCCAGTGAGCGGAATTGTTTTTGGTTTTAAACCCAATTCAAATGAAATAATTGACCTGCCGCCTTCTGGGGAAACTGTCATTTTTCATAGGACATTCCGATATGCCGGTGACTCTGTATTTGTCGATTATTTCAATAGGGGAGCACGTTCCGGAAGTGGAAGGATGCGACTTAACAAAGCAGGAAAGACCGTTCACGAAACGGTTTATACTTCGACGGGTACATTGATCTATGAGTGTAAGAATAGATATAACCAGGCGGGTAAAATCCTCGAGCAGAATGTGGTTGACACGGGATACGATGGCTATGGAAATAGCTCTGGCGATCCTGGATTTGATAATATTACTTTCAGATATGACCAGATGGGGAGACTCGCAATCGTAATTAAATCCTTCAAGGGAGTTCCCGTCGTTACCGATTTTTATGAGTACCATTAGCCCCGACTTTGTTGGTGCTTTTCAGGCTGACCGAGCATATTACAATGTTGATTCACGGGGTTTACAGTCACTGCATTTCGCCATGACGAGATTGGATAACAGACCATGGACAAATCACTAAGATTAACATCTTATCTTCTTCAAACGACTATCCCAATCGCATTAGAGTTTTCCGCCTACTATGATGTTGTAGGACAGTACTCCACGTGCGTGCGCTTGTTGGTGAAAAGAGGCTGACCGAGAACTATTGATCGGTGTCCAATGAGGACTCCTCACGTCGCTTCAATGATGCTTAAGGGATTGTGCGTTTTGAATCCCAAAGGGATTCAATTTGAATAGCCCCGCATGCAATGCGGGGTTAAAAGACGACCAGGCACGGGAACCCCAGCGGGGTTCAATAGAAATCCTATTGAATCTTCACGATCATGTTGTTTTTAATGTTCGTGAATTTTCTCGGGTATGCAATTCATTGAAGTTTCTGTTCAACCCCTTGTCGGGGTTGTGGGGTGGTTATGCTCTTAGTACCACCGATTTCATCGGCGGCTATTCAAATTGAATCCCTTCGGGATTCACGCCGCGCAATCCCGTACGCATCATTGAAGCGATAGTTCTCGGTCAGCCTGAAAAACACACAACAAGGGCGGGGAGCGTAGTCGCTCATCGTAATAACAGCCGTCACAAAAATTACACGCCGCTCTGGATCACTCCTAGAAATCCGTATCTAATCCAAGCCTGTCCTTGAATTCCTTTAATAGGGGTATCTTCTCTTGCAGATACTCGAACTTATCACGCGAAGTGTACATGACCTTCCGATCTTCATTCTCCTTTAAGATCCCCGTAACATTGATCAGATCATTCCTTAATGATTCACGCAAGTGCGTTACGAGTTCGTTCCTTAAATTTGCCAGCATCGTTTCCTGAACCGGACTCAGCAAGTGAAGTACAATTTTTGTTGCTTCAATTTCAAAAGGTTGTGAGAGCAACTGATATTCTGCCTGAAATTTCTTACGGGAGGCGGCAAATTGATCCCATGCGGCCTTCAGGGAATCCGTTGTAAAGTCACTTGTTTGCTCCTTTTTGGAAGCTGTAGCAGTTGCCGCGCTTTCCTTTTTGGGTTCGACCTTTAAAAGGTCTGCGACCTTGACCGTAGTGCGTGGCGTGCTCCGGGATAAAACTTTCTCCTTTGGCTGTTCAGGCGCCGCTGACTTAGAATTTTCTAAGGAAACATCTTCTTTTGGCGAGGGGGTGTCCTGTTTGGCAGGCAGATCGACCACAATCGCATCGTGACCGTTCTCTACACTAATTTTTTTTTTAATGCTTCTGGTTGAAGACTTAGCTGATTGAGCTGAATGACAGCATTCACGTTAGCCATCTTCATTAAAGCTAACTCGACAGAAAGTCGTGGATTCTTACTTGTCTTATAGTTGATGTCACACTGGCCGGCAATATTCAGCCAGCTCAGCAACAGAGAAGGGGAGGCTGACTGTGATTGTTGGGCATACTTCTTTCTGACAATATCGGGTACATCCATCAGCTGCGTAGTCCGTGCATCCTGGGAAACCAGCAGATTCCTGAGGTGTTCAGCCAGTCCGACGATAAAGTTGTGTCCGTCAAATCCTTTTCGAAGTATTTCATCGAATATGACCAACGGCTGCGAATGGTTTTGGGCAAGCAAGCCATCAACAACCTGGAAATAATAATCATAATCCAGAATATGAAGGTTTTTGAGGGTATCCTTGAATGTTACCCCCTTGCCGGAAGAATAGGTTACCATCAGGTCGAAGATCGAAAGTGCATCCCGAGGGCACCATCCGCTTTTTGCGAGATCAGGTGCAGGGCTTCGTCTTCTGCAGGAATTCCCTCGCGTTTCGCGATCATCCTTCAGATGACTGGCAATATCGCTGATCTGTATCCTGTTAAAGTCAAAGATCTGGCATCGCGAAAGAATGGTTGGAATGACTTTATGTTTTTCCGTCGTGGCAAGAATGAATATTGCATAGGAGGGAGGCTCCTCCAACGTTTTCAGAAAGGCATTGAAGGCCGCATTCGAGAGCATGTGAACTTCATCGATGATATAGACCTTGAATTTGCCGAACTGCGGAGGATATCGTACCTGATCGATCAGGTTTCGGATGTCTTCAACCGAATTGTTGGAAGCTGCATCCAGTTCAAAGATATTCAGGGAATTTGTCTCTGCTTTTTCCTCGAAGCCATTGATGAGTCGCGCGACAATTCGCGCACAGGTAGTTTTGCCAACACCACGTGGCCCGCAAAAAAGAAGTGCCTGGGCGAGCTTATTGTTGTCGATGGCATTTTTGAGCGTAGTTGTAATGTGCTCCTGACCAACGACTTCATCAAAACCCGTGGGCCGGTATTTACGTGCCGAGACAACAAAATTTTCCATCAGCCCGCAAGATAAAATTTGAGTTTAAATTTGAAAGTCAAGTTTTGCAAAGCTGGAAAAAGCAAAACGTAAAAGCTTAAAGCTTTGTCCCTAGCCTTAAGCTTTCTGCACTAGCTTTAGCTTATAAGAAACTTTTTTCGACCTATATTTGTCTCCCTTTTAGCTAGTTATGACAGCTTATTGCTGTTGCTCATTGCTTGAATCGGGGCCGACCGGTTTTGACAGGATGTGTGATAACGTGTGCAAGCATGCAGGCTCATGGGATGAGAGCCTTAAAAGATAGTTCCAAACCATACTTGGCGAGTCTAACTACGCCATGGCTGCTTAATTTATCCGTATACGGGTAGATTACGCCTCGTCCCGATAAGATCGGGAAAGCCATCATCGCTCAGCGCTCCCGTTTTGCAGGTGCTGGTTAGCGGTGTCGTTATGCAGAACTGCTCCGTGTGATGTTGCTAAGCACGGTTAAGACCAGCAACTACGGAGAAGTTTAGGCTGTTGCCTGCCTTGCTTCTTCCGACAATCCAAAGTCAACTAAGCATGTAGAAAGTACGGTATTATCTTCTCTGGACGAGAGTTCGATTCTCTCCGGCTCCACTACTATCAATTCAAATCGAACCAAACCCTTAAAATCGTAACGATTTTAAGGGTTTTTGTTTTTAAGCCCCCTTAAATCTTCCATTTATCTCATCCGTCAGGTGCGTGATTCGGTGCGTGAATTCAAAAATGAAAATTCACGCACCTACTTCCTTCCAAAGCGCTGATTTTTAGCTCCCTACATTGGTACCAAGGTGGTACGGTCTGACAGGTAAGCTTATAACGTTTAGCGAAATTTTCAAACATCAAATCATGCACATACTTATAGTGCGATATCATATCTAAAAAGGGAGAAGCGGCCCAAATCCAAACTCGCTTTGATATTACTTAGAATAACTGTGAACGGACAACGGGCCGAAATTTTCGATTAAGAGAAGCATGCCGCCTGACCGCTGGGACTCGATTGAAAACAGAGTCAAAGGAAATAAGGAAGATGCCAGAGAGGTGAATGGGTTGATTGATAGTGCAGTTCTGAGACTCGATAAAATTCATAGCAATCTTGTTGACCGAGGCGTTACGGCCAGCCGGATTAAGCAAATGTATTTTGGTGATGATACGAAGAATCAAACTTTATTAAAGGCCTTCAATGATCACAGTGCAATGATGAGTTAGTAGGGTTGGGATTGATTTCTCCAAATCCACGTATACCCGATACAAGGCCACCTACGACCATTTGCGCGAATTCCTAAAGTATCAATACCGGGGGATGATATGCCATTACACTCTATCCGGTATTCTTTTATAACTGATCTGGAGCATTTCCTGAAAGTAAATCGGAAGTGTAATCATAACAGCACCCAGAAGTACATTCGAAATTTCAGAAAAGTATCGGGCAGCGTGTTTTGTCCTGTATCCCTACTCACTCTTTAGATTCTTCGCCGGATTTTCAGCACATGCCCGTAAATGTTTGAGACATAATCATAATAATGCAAATGATACAAAGCACCGTCAAAACAAAGAATAGGATTCAGCATTCCAACTTTTATCCTGTTGGCAAATTCATGAGGAATATTTCGCTTGCCAGATAAGACAAAGGATCTGTTAAACGATGCATAAGGTGGTCTGATGGGGTAAAATCATAACAAATTGGGCGCGGGTGCCGTGACGAATACACTAACTTAACCTTCGTCTCCAATTTTTAGTTACAGTGCGAGGCTCCTATAGACCAACTCCCATTGCGTAATAGATGCAATTAACATCGAAGTCTGATGTATGCTACATTATTTCGCCTCGGCAAATTGCTTTTCAGATATCGTTTCTTTCACGAAGGGTTGCTTTTTCCAGTATGTTAACGACCGCCATGCCCATTCCAACGGCCCGAACCGGAAATGCTTCAGCCAAATCGGACTGACAATCAATTCAAAAATCCAGACACCAAACACAACAAAATATAACTCATAGCGCTGGAGCTTGCCGAACAATGAAAACCCGAACCCGAGAAATATTGTATTACAGATCAGGGTCTGCATGATGTAATTCGTAAACGCCATTTGACCTACCGCACCTAGCGATCGTTGAAGAAGGGAAAGGATCTGCGACTTTACGAATATCATGATCAATGCAATATGTCCGAGCGTCATTGTTACACGGCCGAGGTTGTATGAAATGTACGTCAACGCTTGTGGAACGATTCCAAAATCGTGATCCATTACATACTGCGTTTCAAAGAAATTTACGGTCAGTCCGATGCCATATCCAATTACAAGGAGTGTCCAGTAGAATCGATAGGATTTCGCGGCCTTCAATACTCCAGTCTTCAACAGCGCCATTCCCATTAACATCATTGCGAAAATGTCCCAGAAGAAAACTCTATACATGAGGTATGTTTGCATGAACTGCGTCACGGACGCCCTGTACATCAAAATGCTAAAGTAATTTTGGTGATATGCCTCAATCTGTTCATCGATTACTTCCTGGGAAGGCTTTTGCTCGGTAACTACCGCGTCCCACTTTTCAATAGCCTTGATCTCTTCTTTTGACAAGGTCATCTTTTTCTCTTTTTTGAGCTTTGCTGCAATACCATGTTCAGATTCCGATCTAACCTGAAAGTATTCCTTAACAGCTAATGCAGTCGATGAGGATAAGAGTACAATAGCTGCTATGATCAAATACTTCGGAGTCCATTTTCGAAATGCAAAAACAAACATTCCCATGATAGAATAAGGATAAAGTATTTCCCCATCCCACAATAATATGTAAGCGTGAATTACACCAAAGAGGAAAAGCCACATGATCCTTCTGAAATACAGATCGATGACTGTTGCCTCGTCAACCTTGTCTGTTGCACGACTTAAAAACAAAAGAATACCGGCGCCGAACAGCATAGAAAACATGCCGCGCATGGTACCTTCGAAGAACATGGATGTGATCCACCACACTTTTAGGTTCCAACCCGTTGATCCTCCGGAAACCGTTGGGTCGAAATAGGCATGTGCTAGTCCGAAACCAATGATGTTCATTAACAAGATCCCGCAGAGCGCCACACCGCGTATGACGTCCATGGAATTGATGCGCTCAGCCTTGGCCGTTGGGGCAATGGTTGCTTGTGATGACATGAGTAATGGGAGGGTATTTATAGGTTGATGACCGGTGGAACTATCTAAAGTTAAACCATCCCGAGAAATTAACAACGAAAACTAACTGTTCTTGTCACGGCTAGGGCATCTTGCTCCGGTATCATCACATCGCTGATGATTAGATCGGGTATTAGATCGTTTTCTTAACGCCCTCCTTACCATTTTCAGCTTTTACTTTATAACTTTGCGAAAGCCTGTCGACCAGAAAATGGACCCATTCTCATTTTAATCAGTTGGTGTCGAACACGCGATACTTGAAGAGACTTTAACTATAAATAGACCTAACAGTTGCCTGAAGAAATCGGATATCGTGATAGTCACCTGCAAAATCATTACCTTTATACTACTTTGATATTCTTTGTATTTCCGCAATAGGTGAGCAATTCGGGAGCGGCAGTTTTTGATTTCGATTCACAAGTTGTTACCTACTTGGGAAAGATTTTTTCAATATGAGGTCATCGCAAATGGTAAAGTGAAGCATTAGTCATATCTAATGGCGATCGACGATTTGGTGTTCGCCGAGGCGATCATTAACTTCACATTAAACCATCCATCCATGAAGACCAATTGGATTTTTCCTGATCTTCAACTTACTTACTTCAGCCAAAGCATTTCAGGAAGGTCATAAATACAGCAATCAAAAATGACTGGTTGGATAACGATCCGTTCAAAGCCTACCGAGTAAAATTACGGGAAACCAAGCGCGCGAATAAGCGTTTGTTGACGATCCCTGACTTTTTATAGGCCACAATCTAAGACCGGCGAACCCGCCAATCGCGCAGAGGCGTGATTTCCGTGCAAAATTGTCCGGTGACGAACAACTTATTAAACCTATTTACCGCAGTAAATGTTTCAATTCTGAATCGCGCTTTAAAGCCAAGTTATCCATGTAAATGATTGTAAAGGGAAAGTTGAATGTTTAAGTGCAGCGCTTATCTTGTAACCATCTCCATGAGACCAGGATGTTAGCAAAGTTTGTCAAAGGATTTATTGCGATATTAGTTTTTAGTATAACGGCCGTCGCGTCGTATATTTATCTCAGTGTTGACAACCGTGTCAGCCCTGACAAGAGGCGAATACCTTTTAGCAATAGTTCTGACGTTGTAAGGCTGGATTCCCTCATTCTTTCGCCCGATTCTATCAAACAGTTTGTTTCGTCTTTGATGAAAAGCGCCAATGTTCAAGGCCTTGGGTTTTCGATCATCAATAATAATGGGCTGGTGTTTCAAGATTATTTCGGCAGCAGGAATGTTCAGAAGGGTGAGTTGTTCAGTCCCGGAGTGATTTGGTATGCGGCATCGTTGAGCAAGCCTTTGTTTGCTGATATCGTGCTTCAGTTGGCTGAGGACAAGTTATTGAACCTTGATATGCCTCTTTATAAGTATTTAAAGAAGCCACTGCCTGAATACCGCACCAACCTACTTGACCATCTCTTGGGATCTCAGAATATCGACTATACCGATCTGAAACAGGATGATAGGTACAAGAGAATAACCGCTCGAATGTGTCTTTCTCATACAACAGGTCTCCCGAACTGGCGGTGGCTTGAAACCGATGGAAAGCTGAAGATTAAATTTGAACCCGGCAGCCGTTACGCATATTCAGGTGAAGGCATGTTTCTCTTGCAATTTGTAATTGAAGAGTTGCTTGGCAAAGATCTTGAGGAGATCGCCTGGGAGAGGGTATTAGTTCCTTATAGCATGCCTTCAAGTAGTTTTGTCTGGCAACGGGGGTACGAGAGTAATTATGTCGTTGGGCACGATGGGTCATCCGGTGATCTGCGAATACCGAAGTTCAACACTTCCAATGGAGCGGGCTCACTCTCTACAACTCTTGAAGAATACACAGCATTTTTCCAAAGGATACTAAAGCAGGACATTCAGCGATATAACGATCTTGTAACACCACAAATTCGCATATTTTCCCGTCAGCAGTTTGGACCGAACGCTGATGTAATGACATCAGAGAATGATTCCATTAAGTTAAGCTATGGCCTGGGTTTCGGTTTGTATGAAAGTCAGTATGGGCGAGCATTCTTTAAGGAAGGGCATCTTGAAGGTTGGCAGCATTATGTCGTAGGCTTTCCGGATCGCGGTTTTGGATTGGTGTTAATGTCGAACAGCGATCAGGCAGAAGGGATCTTTAAGGAACTGATCGAATATCTTACCGGCAATAAAAATACACCATGGTATTGGGAAGGTTATATGCCTTATGAACATAAACATTAGCCATTGAATCGATCGAAGGCGGTGTTGATAGCATAAAGGACTCGATCATATTCAAACGAATCTATTCACTCTTCAATGAATCAAATGGATTGGCCCGAATTGCTTTTATTGTACAAATTCAAAATCTCCGCATCAATTACAAGTGGAAGTTACTTCTCCTTCTCTGAGGAGGGCCGCTCTAATAGTATTGGCCTTTTTAGAGGTAAAACCAATTTGGTTGCAGGTATTGCGGGCTAGATAAAGTTTTTGAGACAGATTGGACGACCGGGGGTTTGAAAACGCACATTTATGAAGGCGACATTTTTCGCTATGAAGTCATGAAAAGAAGGTCAGTTTTTAATGTCATGGATCTAGGATTGAACATTTGCTTTTATCCACCCTAAATTCGGCCTTTTCTGGACTTGATGTCAAAGCTTCCCGGGATAAATGATATATCCTCCTGTTTCATTATTTATATATTATTGTGGATTTTTGGTGGCTGGGAGACTAGCCCAAATTTTATGAAGACGACTACGGTAGTGACGTTAGCTTTCGTTCTGATATCATTTTTGGCTGCCTATATCTTTTATCTTGTTATTATTTCGGACAAGCAAAGAAGCTTGTACGTCAAATTATCCCTGACATTGAAGAAACGATTGAAAAAATAAAAACCAGGGGACAAGAAGAGAGAGCATGGAGGAATAATTTTCCTTCGGTAACCGGTTGGGAGAGCAGTACTTTATTTGTTGCGAGAGATTTTATACTGGTTGTACCGAAATCTAAATTTCCCTTTCTATTTCGAACATACCTGCAACCTTTTGTATTGGCTAACGACGCTGTTGGGCTGAAAGTTAAGTTAAGTTTCGATAGGGTCTTCAAGCCGGAAAAAATGACCAGTCAAAACTTGAACCGGGACATTGAAGTAATTTTTAAACCAGCTGGCGTATTTGGACAAATTAAGATCTACCTGACTTTTGAAAATCTAAAAGCAGACCAGTTTAATAAGATCGATAGAATAAAAAGCTGGTGCTCTGATCATTCGGCAATACCCATTGTTGCCCAATTGTTTGTGTATTCTAAGATGTATTGTTTTTCGGCACAAAATTATTACTCCGTTTTTAGCGCGGTCCAAGTTTGATATAGTTGCTCGGCGACTAGGAAGCTATCATCTGATCTTGAACCAATATGTGCCACGTATTCCCAAAAAATTCGCCCGAACTTCTTCAACGCCGAACTCACCCAGGCCATACTGATAGTATAGGGACGTCTCTAATATCTTGTTGTTCTTGATTTCTTTGCTTAACCCTATCGAGAAGTTCAGCATACCCGGGGTTAGGGTGAATTTCTCTATTTTATGCGTCGTGTTGATTTGCGCCGTTGGATCGCTGGTCAGCTCGTAATAATATTCAAACACCTGCTTTGTATACATTAAAGATGAATATCCTACACCAGCGAGTAAATTCGTTTTTATTGATAGTGGATAACGATACTTCACATTAATGGGAAATTCCGCCATCCATGAGTCTACGTCTGCATTTGCGAGTGGTCCCAGGCCGGTATCGACACCTGGCAATTGCAGACGTGATAATACATCCCTATTTGTGATTTCGTAAAAACGATGTGTGTATTTAGCACCGGTTTCGACACTTAAAGAAGGCGAAACAACAAAGTCTGCCAGGACGCCAAATAACAGGTCAGCCCTTGTATTGCCTACATCATAGAAGCCTCTGGATACTTCCAGTGCGGGACCAACCCGTATACCAATTCCATTTCGATAATGCTTTTCAAGATCACGTATAGTTTTAGTGGACAATTGCCTGCTTGTAACTGCGTTGGGTGTTACCATATTTGGTATACCGTGAACATTTTCTTTTTTCTTCTCGGATGACACCAACTGTGTTGTAAACTGATCCTCATAAAAGCGTTCATGCGCTGTTGATCTCCTGTATGAACTTAGTTGAGAACCCATCGCGGCTGCTGTACGTTGATTGGCCATTTGGATGTAGGTCAGATTCTCTTCAGTTATTTTTTGAAGGGTATATTCCAGCGTTTTTATCCGCTGCAGATAGAAGGAATTCAGCTGTGAGGATTGATCCTTGATCTCAAGTATCTTGATGGTATCCGGAGGCAGGTTTTTCAACTTCTCTATTTCATGCTTCAGTATATCGATCTGCTGTTGCTGAGTTTTTAGGACCTCGTCATTTTTTTTCAATGCTTGCGTTTCCCTGGCGTTGAAAGACCATTGGTTCCACAGTAGGATTAAAGTACATAAAACCAATCCAGAACTTAACAAAAGCTCTGTCCTGTAGCGCGAATACCATGGCCAAACTGTAACCGTGCCCATTTGGTGATGGAAAGCAGAAAGTGCTCCGGGATCAAATCCCGGAGCTTCATAGTCAGCTACCTTCCCTTTTATTATATCGTCAAACTTATGATCATCCATTTTTTTCTTGCTTTAAGCGTTCTCCCTGCTCTGTGATCAATATTTTTTTCAGTTTGTTCCGTGCAATAGCCAGATTTGATTTGGTGGTCCCCACACTAATATTTAGCTGGTTGGCGATCTCTTCATGTTTATAACCCTCAATTACATACAGATTGAAGACCATTCGATAGGAGGGTGGAAGGAGTTGAATGGCCGTGATAATCTCCTGTTCTGAAAGGTGATCCAGCACGGTTTCAGTAGAGCTTTCATATTGAACATGGGAGATGTCAAGACTATGGTAGTGTTTTTCATTTCTACGGTAATAATCAATTGCAGAGTTGATCATTACTTTTCGAAGCCAGCCTTTGAATGATAGCCCGGGCGAGTAGTGGTCGAGTTTTGAGAAAATTTTAACGTATCCATCATTGAGTATCTCTGTAGCCTCTTCTCGTGTCCTTGAATATCGTAAACAAATGCCCATTGAATAGCCATAGAAATCCTTATATAGTCTGTCCTGGCTATTGCGATCGCCTTTCCGGCATGATTCCAACAGTTTATATAGTTCTTTCTCTTCTATGTCAGGAATAGATAAGGTACAAATGCATCACGCAGGTTCTTCTCAAAAGGTTGGTCGTGGGAATAATAAATTTTCGGAACCCACCATTCGACACTTCCCTGCGTGATGATGAAAACTTAAACCCACTGACATGAACAAGTTAAGATTTTTAATGGTCACCATGATGGCTATAACTGCTGTTTGTTGTACAAAGAACGACCCTGCTCCTGCGGTTTTTGACCTGGACTACATGGCACACATTTATCCGGACAACTTTGTCAATAGGATAGATAATCAATTTCTCCCGATAAAAGTGGGCTCGACGTATGTCTACACTGCCGAAACTGACCAAGGCATGGAACGAACGGAGGTGAAGGTTTTACCGCAGACCAAAGTGGTGATGGGAATAACATGTACAGTCGTCCGGGACCGGGTTTCTTTGAATGGTGAGATAGTTGAAGATACCTATGATTGGTTTGCTCAGGACAAAGACGGAAATGTGTGGTACTTCGGAGAAATCGTGGACAACTATGTGGATGGCGTCGTAGCCAATCACTATGGCTCATGGGAGGCAGGAGTGAACGGCGCGGAACCGGGAGTTATCATGCTGGGGAATATTGTCGTTGGTTTGCACTATCGTCAGGAACACTACATCGGTGAGGCGGAGGATGAAGGGGAAGTAGTTACTAAAAATGAGACCGTTACTGTCCCGGCAGGAATATTTACAGGATGTATCAAGATCGAAGAGACAAATCCACTTGACCCTGGTTTCCTGGAATACAAGTATTACGCGGCGGGAGTAGGACTGCTAAAGGTTGATAAAATCGCCGATCCAATAGAAGTTGAAGAGCTGATTTCCTTTGACATAAAGTAATAAAAGGATGAAAAATTACTTTATAAAAAGGGTGATTATTCTGCTCTTACTTTTGACATGTGCAAAAGCATTCGGGCAAAAGATCACAATAAGTGGTTATATCCAAGATGGAGATACAAAAGAGGCATTGATAGGTGCCACTATTTATGAGAGCAAACTTAAGCGGGGAACTACGACAAATCCGTATGGTTATTACTCATTGACGTTACCCACCACAGATACCCTTCTCGTTGTTGTCTCCTACGTTGGATATAGACCTCAGGCGAAGAAGATCTTTTCAAAGACCAATAGTCGTATGGATATCTTGCTAACCCCATCAAACCTTTTGGACGAAGTAGAAATTAATGCTGCCAGGAACGATGACAACGTATCTAAAACTCAAACCGGCGTGATGGAAGTGGCGATGCGGGATATTATGAATCTTCCCGTGTTAATGAGTGAGCGCGATATTTTGAAGATAATACAATTGTTGCCCGGTGTGCAACAAGCTCAGGAAGGTACAACCGGTTTCTTTGTAAGAGGAGGTAATATGGACCAGAACCTGGTGCAACTGGACGAGGCTACAGTTTATAACCCGAATCATTTGTTCGGCCTTGTAAGTACATTTAATGTTAACTCCATCAATAATGTTCAACTCATGAAGGGCGGATTTCCCGCACAGTATGGAGGGAGGCTGAGTTCCGTTTTAGGTATCACGATGAAGGATGGAAATAAAAAAAAATACCAGGTTGCCGGAGGTATTGGCCTTCTCTCATCAAATCTAACTGTGCAAGGCCCCATAGTCCGTAATAAGGCGTCGTTTATTGTTTCAGCCAGGAGAAGCTATGTTGACCTGGCACAAAGAGCGTTTGTGCCCAATAGCACAACCCTCTATTCATTTTACGATCTCAATGCCAAAGTGAATTTTGAAATAGGCAAAAATGATAAGCTATACCTGAGTGCCTTTAAAGGAAGAGATAACGGGAGTTATACGGGTGCAAACAGCTTGAATTATGGAATTGGTTTTGGTAATAGCACAGCCACGCTGAGATGGAACCATTTGTTTGGCAGCAACCTCTTTGCCAATACCTCCTTCATTCTCAACAGCTATGATCTGGGCGTTGGAACAACGCAGGGAACTTATTATTCTGTTTTTTTCACAGGTATAAAGGATATCAATGCAAAAACCGATTTTACTTTGACGCTCAATACAAAGAGCACTATAAAATTCGGCGCAAGCTATTTTTATCACATACTTTTTCCCGCCACGTTTTCATCCGTCATTCCGAAGTCAGGAAATAAAGTTAAGCTTGATCCTGGTCTGATCCCAAAAAAATTCGCGAATGAGATGGCTATCTATGCCAATCATGAATGGGATATCTCGTCAACCTTGGGACTAAATTATGGCATACGGATCCCACATTATTTCGTCTATCAAAAGTCCTACACATTAATTGAACCACGGGCCACAATAAGAGTAAACGTAAATAGAACTACCTCGGTAAAAGCTTCCTATACCGTGATGAATCAATTTATTCATGCTGTGCCATACAGCTCGGCAAGCTTACCCACAGACGTTTGGATAGCGTCCAGCGGTTTGGTGAAGCCGCAGCACAGTCAGCAATATTCGATTGGCGTCTTTAAAAACTTACAGGAAAATTTATTCGAGGCGAGCATAGAAGGGTATTACAAAGAAATGAAAAACCAAGTACTCTTTAAACAGGGAACACAATTGACGATTGAATCCAGCATTGAGGATCAGCTTACTTTCGGACGCGGCACCTCATATGGTCTGGAATTTTTCCTAAAGAAAAATACCGGCAAGCTTACAGGTTGGGTAAGCTATACGCTATCGAAGACCGCGCAGACATTTCCCGAGTTAAACTTCGGCAAGCCTTTTCCATTCACATACGACCGGCGACATAACGTAGCCCTTGTGGGCACCTACCAAATCAACGAGCGGTGGTCTGCCTCGGCGGATTTTGTTTTCAGGACGGGCAGTGCGATGACAATCCCACCAGGACGCATCCCAGTATCAGATGGGACGTTATATGATGGGTGGTACTATGATTTTACCACGCGCAACAATACCCGACTGAAGCCCTATCACAGGCTGGATGTAAGCTTGTCGTATAAAAAAGAGAGAAAAATATTAGGGCAAAAATATCAAAGCGAATGGGTATTCGGTGTATACAATATCTACAGCCGGCAAAATCCCTACTTCGTTTACCTGACTATTGATCCGGCAACGCAACTACCTAAGGCGAAGCAGGTGTCCCTATTGCCTATCGTCCCCAGTGTCAGCTTCAATTTTAATTTTTAATCAGATGAATCTTAGAAATAAATATAACAACTTCGTTTTGTTGCTGATGGTTATTGCAACTGTATTCAACTGTCAGACTGAAGTTGATTTGCCGCAGTTGCCGTACGATGAACGTGTGATCATACAAGGCGTGATTGAGGCTGACTCCGTTCCCGTAGTATACTTTAACAGGACGGTGCCTTATTTAAGTGGTGTGACGGACGCTTCCAAACTTGTCATCCGAAATGCGACTGTAACGGTCAGCGCGTTGGGGGAATCTGATCAATTGCAACTCGACAGTTCATATCTTCCACTGGATTGCCGCTACGATTATTTTTATAAAGGGAATATTAAAGCAAAGCTCAATACGGTGTATACACTTTTAATCGTACACGGTTCAAAAACGTATACTGCAACAGCAACGACATCTGTTAGCCCTGTAACTATTGACAGCGTATCCTATACACCTGCCTTTAAAGATCTATACGGCGAGCATGAAGGTGTCATTACATATTTTCATGACATCCCTGCGGAGGAGAACTTTTACCGGTTTGAGATGTTGCGTGCTGTTGACGTATCTTCAAGGGATGTAACCGGCAATAATAGAGACCTACTCGTTCCATGCCTGCAGGAAGGAGACACGATTATGTTCAGAGAAATCGGAAGATCCGTTTATAGTGATAAGAATCTTCAAGGCCGGCAAATCAAGCTAATAATCGAACCGGCGCTAACACATGAGGTACTCGTGGAGATTGATGTACGCATCCAAACCATCGATAAGGCTACCTTTGATTTTTACGATCAGCTTGATGGTCAAAAGCTTTCTCAGTATAATCCTTTTGTGGAACCAGTTTTTATAAACGATGGCCAGTTCGGAAAAGATGCTGCTGGGTTCTTCGGATGCATGATAAGGAGCAAACCGGTCAGGTTTGTGATGCCCATTGATGATTAGATATTTAGAATATCGTGCTTTGAAATCAAATGCCATTCTGAAGGACCAGATAGTTTTAATAATTTTAACTTATCTTTATTTCGTTGAAATTCACCGTTTACATACTGTCTGCTTTCCTATTGGTGCTTAGCTGCTATCCTTGCGTTCAGGACAACTGTGAGGCTCATGAATTTTCTGCCAATGTTTCGCATCAAGATGATCAGAACGAGTCCAGTAAGCAGAACGTCTGTACGCCATTTTGCATTGATGGATGTTGCCCAACACATTTACTTTGCCAGGCCAATTTTCCTGAGATAGCTTCGCCTTTGTTAAACGACGCTGTTCCTACTGTGTTCGCTAGAGAACCCTCAATTAATTCTGTTAATTACGCTATCTGGCAACCGCCAAAAAGGGCCTGATCGCCTTTTTTATTTCCGTTTTTCGCGGTCTACATCTTATTTCTCCTTTTAACATTGACTATTTATGCGATCAGCGTTTATTATAGCCTTCGTATTCTTACAAATTCAAGTATTAGGTCAAAACAAGTTTCAGGTCTTAATAAGGGACGCCAAATCTGGTGAACCTTTACATGGCGCGAATGTAACAATCAAAGATATTTCTATAGGCACCAGTGCGGATGAGAGCGGAATAGCCCAGCTGGAAAATATTCCCAATGGAACCCATGTGCTGTTGTTCTCTTTTGTTGGATACCGCACACAGACAAAACAATTAAGATTTCCTAGCGATGTTGTGCAGCCTTTTGATATTAGATTGGAGCGCGATGAAGAAGAACTTGAAGAAATCGTTATTTCATCGACCAGGAGCAGCAGGACGATTGCCGATATTCCAACTCGTGTGGAGTTTATTGCAGGAGAGGAGCTCGATGAAAAAGGCAACATGAAACCAGGAGACATCCGAATGCTTTTGAACGAAAGCACGGGCATCCAGACCCAGCAAACTTCGGCTACGTCTGCCAATGCGTCAATTAGAATTCAAGGACTTGATGGACGGTACACTCAGATCCTTAAAGACGGATTTCCATTGTATGCAGGTTTCAGCGGTGGACTCGGATTACTTCAGACGCCACCGTTAGATCTTAAGCAAGTTGAGGTCATTAAAGGTTCGACATCGACATTGTACGGCGGTGGAGCTATAGCAGGATTGGTTAACCTGATCAGCCAAACTCCGCAGGATAACCGAGATTTGAAATTCTTTATTAACGGAACAAGCGCCAAGGGATTAGACCTGAGCGGATATTATGGGCAACGTTTTGGTAAATTGGGTCTGACGGTGTTTGGGTCGCGAAATTCCAACGAGGCATATGATCCTGCTGACATCGATTTGACAGCAATTCCAAAATTTGAGAGATATACAATCAATCCAAAATTTGTTGTTGATTTTACAGAGAAAACGAACCTTAACGTTGGGTTGAATTTCACAACCGAAAACAGGGTGGGCGGGGACATAAAGTATATTGAGGGTAACGGTGATGCAACCCACAGTTACTATGAGAAGAATGACTCGAAAAGATATTCCACCCAGCTTTCATTCATGCATAAGTTTGGTGGGGGAAAATCGATAAATTTTAAAAATAGCGTCAGTCATTTTGATCGAGCAATTACGACGCCGGGATACAGGTTTAATGGAGTTCAGAATAGCACTTTTACAGAGTTCAATTTTATTAGTAGTCAGGAGACGACAGAGTGGATTGCGGGTGTAAATTTATGGACTGACGGGCTTTCAGAAGAACAGTTCAGCAATACTTTTTTAAGAGATTATGATCAAACAACTTTCGGAGTATTTGTTCAGAATAACTTCTCCTTTAGCGACGAGGTGAGCCTGGAACCGGCTTACGCGGAGATTATGTAATCGATTATGGCTTTGTGTTGCTTCCGCGCGTGTCGTTGCTGTACAAGGCAAGTCCGTCATTTAGCTCGCGTATCGGAGGAGGATTTGGGTACAAGCCACCGACCATTTTTACCGAAGAAAGTGAGCGATTACAATACCTGAATGTTCTCCCGATTTCACCTGACAGAAATGAGTTGGAGAAAAGCTACGGAGCAAACTGGGATTTGAACTATCGCGCCGCGTTCGGCGATGTTGGATTTAGCATAAATCACCTCTTCTTCTATACGTACCTCAATAATTCTCTTGTTCTTACGTCACAAGGCGTGAACTATGAGTTCTTAAATATTGATGGATTCATCGACAGTAGGGGAACTGAAACGAACGTTAAAGTTGAATTTGGAGATTTCAAGTTATTCATAGGATATACTTTTACCGATACCAGGATTCATAACAATGGATCAACAGTTCAAAATCCGTTGACCGCAAAGCACCGGATTAACAACGTATTGATGTACGAAGTTGAAAAAAAATGGAAGGTAGGATTGGAAGCATATTACTTCAGTAGGCAACGCCTTACCGACAACTCTTATGGAAAGGATTATTGGATATGCGGATTCATGGTGGAAAGGATCTGGGAGAAGTTTTCGCTGTTCATCAACTTTGAAAATTTCCTCGATACCAGGCAGAGTCGTTTTGATGCGATTTACACGGGAACAATAACCAATCCGGTGTTTAGAGACATTTATGCACCAGTTGACGGCTTTGTCATAAACGGCGGGCTTAAATTGAACCTCTAATTGTATCAGGTATCTCGCATAGTTGGCGATCATGCCAATACCCACGTCGTTGCCCAATTGCCTATATGTTCGATAAAACGTATTGCTTTTCGGCACAAAATTATTATTCTGGGTGTTAGTATCAATAGATTTGTATCATTGTTTAATACAGTGGTATCATTTTCTAAATATTGTCCGGTATTAAACAATGCTGAACCTCAATTTAATTTCTGTTAGCCGTTGACTAAGATCTTCATATAAGCTTTGAGGGATCTATTATTGCTGAGTATGAGAGTTACCAGCCCTATATCTATTTGCTCCCCGTTATGGAATCGTTAAAGGGTTGCTTTGCGTTTGTTAGTGGGCTATTGATTGTGATATTTGCTTTGATCATATTGGTAAACCCTCGCATTGGGGAGATCTTTTTGTTTATACTTCCACTGTCATTGCATATCGTTTGGTCTGTAGCCACATTACAGGATCTACGCTTCAAAAGTGAGCGGCCTTATAAATTCGTCTGGATAATGGTCATCCTGTTGATTCCTTTCCTAGGAATTCTACTTTACAATCGGACAAAGCATCGGGCACGGATATTTTAATAAGCTTCAATGGTGAAGAAAACATTCATCTAAGTGAATTGACAGAAACGATCTATAATTAATAAAATCAAAGATCAGCTTATGTGATGATTTACAATCTACCTGGCATGCTAGGCTCGTCCTAGTTCTAAAATTTCTTGCTTTCAGTAAACGTTCACATTTTTTCTTTTATCTTTTCCAATGAACCTAATGTGATGTACAATCTCCTTGCCATCAGAACACACCGTAGGTATCTAAGATATGCACGGATAGTAAACCCGAATTCTCTTCGTACACCCCCAATGAATACACGGTAACTTGCCAGACTTTTTAAATTGAACGTCACGTTTCTGTAACAGAAATGGCGTGAATATCCTGCAAGCATTAGTCTCATATAGACTTCGGGGACATCGGTGAATTTTATTTTAAAAAACCAATGCTTGTCTTTGTCGGTGAAACCAATCCCCATCACGCATAAAGTATGTAGGGTAGGGGTAACGATAAAATCGCCTCGCGCAGCACAAAACGCAACCCAATAGGCCTGTGATGCTAAATTCTTATTTGAGCTTGGCCACGAAGCAAGGGCCTCCTGCACAAACACTGTCTTATAAATCATAGCAGAAATAAACATAACGCCTCCAATCGCGTTCTCAAGAAAGTGTTCGAACTGAGGTGCGCCATTCATAGGCTTATCGGACGTAGAATCAAAAAAGCGTTCATGCTTAATTTCCATCGTATTTGCATCTCTACCTATTCCATCTAACATTATTAAAGATAGCCCACTATATTTCTTTAGAAGATGAACAATATACGGTAATGTGCCCGGTGCTATCTCGTCATCGTCACCCAACGTCCATACGTAGGTCCCGGTCGCCGAATGGATGGAACCAATTATGTTTAACATTCCACCAATATTATGATCGTGGCGATAGTTTTTGAAACTTATTCCTAGCTCGTTGAAAGTGAGCTGCCATTTATTGACTATTTCCCGGGTATTGTCCGTTGAACAATTGTCATTGACCAAAATGTCGCAATCATTCTCAAAGCCCTTAATATCGTTAAGGATGCGGCCAAATTGGGCATCCAGCATTTCAGCCCGATTGTAAGTTGGGATAGTTATGGTGAGAAGCTTAGACATGGAATGGGACGACACTTTGGTGTCATCGGAAATCTTTGAAATCAAGGTTATTTTAAACTCTGGTCAGATATCATACCCGTACTGGCGAATACAAGGTCTCCAAAATTCATAATGGTAATTGAACCAGCCGTGTATTCCAAAAGGCAGGTTGGTGCAGTCGACTTGCACGAAGGGTAAGTCATTTTGCCCCCAATTTTCATATGCCGCACCAAATCTTTGAGCAATAGCTTTCGGCGGTACTTTAAATTTGGAGGCAAGCCTTGGGTAAAGCTGAGACAGGAATATATCGTCCTGGAAGAACTTTTTAGTTACCGTTTTATACCATAAGTAAAACTTGATCTTGTTAGGAAAGAAAGAGCTCATCTTAAAAAAGGTCTCGTTTTTCCTAAGTCCAAAACCGCCGTTAGAATAGTACTCTGGCCTGGAAAGGCCTAGGAATTTGCCAAACGTTGAGGGTAGGTGTTCCCACGCGGTGTTATAAATGACCGATCCGATATAGTCATATCCTTCGGTGCACCACTGTTCGAGTTCATCGCGAAACACGAAAGCGTCGAGGTGGCAGATCAGCATGTATTCATAGTCCAGGAACCGTCCATAGAACTCTGGACTCATGACCAGTTCCGTGTACTGTTGAAATCCTGACCACTTGAATCGCTCAAAGTGAACGGTAGCCTTGCCGTCGCAGAAGTCTTGGTACCACTTTATATTCAGACCTTCCTTTGCCTGAAACGTGATGGGGTATTTGTGGAGGAGAGCCAGTGTTTGACTAAGGGAAACTTTTTCCAAATGGGAGGGTTCCTCCAAATGGATTGGAATAATGACTGTTACTTGTTTGTGCATTTTGCCTAGGAATGACTATTCAAAAAATACGATGAAACTAACTCAGTTGCAAATGCAATGCAGCGACTTAGCTGTTTCGGGGAAAAGTCTCTATCGATGATGATCTTGCTCTCCAGTTGCCACTCTGCGGCAACGGATGTTTTCTATTTTGATGATAAAAATTATCTGCCAGGCTAGTTGAGAATCACGCTGACTTCGTGCCTACCTATCGGTTTGGAGTGTTTGGAGTCAAAGCACTCTAGTAATATTTTAAGCGTTTCTCGTTAATTTTCTGGCAAAGTGGAGAGCTATCTTCAAGGAAATATCGGCGTCATGAGTGTCATTGTATTTGCAACCCTGTTCGCACATGTCATTTTTGCGCTCGTTTCTGTCTATGATTTACAAATCAAGAGCGAACGATCGCTGAAGGTGTTCTGGGCAATTTTTATCTTTTTGGTGCCCATTGCTGGGTCGCTTCTCTACCATAAAACGAAACGCCGGCAACGAATCTTTTAGCTAAGTGCATGGATGATGACCCGAGATACTTATTTTGCATGGGGCATCGGGTTTGTTGACACTGCTGATAAGCTATCCGACTTATCGGTTTCGCCCAAGGTCAATTAACAGTTTTATGGGACAGAAAACAAAACGTTCGACGGCCTCGCAAGGAAGTATGAATTTTGACAACTCATATTAAGGGTGTTTGATGGCTCAGATATTGACTTGGTGTAAGGACGTCCACTTTGTTCCTATACTTCTTTTCAGATGCATGCGCCTTCCTGCTAAGTGCTGGTATCGATCACGCTATTGATTGTTTTAACACTCAAACAGGACGAGCACTACGCATACGGAAGATGATCACGTTCGAGGCACGTCGTCCCTTTCCCGCTTGATCCGGACTTTTGCCGGTGGCCCCACCTGAATAGGCACCCTTTCAATTTCTATGTTGGCGGCTTCAAGGCCATACATTTCTTCTGTCGACAGGCTAATGGATTTAATCCATCTGTATCCGGTAATGATGAATTGTTCGAAGCTGGAGACTTCGCTATCTGCTGACGCCCAGGAGTGAATAGTGACAAATTTGAAGTCCGCCATCATGCTATATTTGTGTAAAGCAGGGTAGGGGCTAGTCAAGTCGATCTCCCCATTGTCGGCCATTTCATGAATAATTTTGTTGAACAAAGTATTTACGCGATGCGGTGTTTTGAATCCTAATTTTATGCTGATAAAAAATGCTTTTTTTGGAATGATCGTGTCAATTTTGTATTTGCTGGTAAAGGGATTGTCAACTGTTTCAACATGAACAAACCAGTAGACATCGGCGCGTTTAGGGCGCTTTTTAAAAATAGAATAGACAATGTTCGAATCGATGTATCGTCTGCTGTCTGCTACTGAGAGAAAAACAAGATTGGTGGCCTCCTTTGGGATCGTGGTGTCTTCGGACAGTTCCTTAAGCATGGCCTCATAGTGGCGAAGATCGACAAATTCTGTATGACGCTGCCTTAATCTTCTGGCTTGCAATAGAATGAACATGAGAGCGAAGAAAATGAAGGCAATCAGGAATGTGAACCAGCCACCATGTTCGAACTTGTGAAGGTTTGATGCGAGAAACGTTCCTTCAAGTGCAAAGAATACTGACCCTAGTAAAACGGATCGATATGTGGATTTTTTTACTGTGGTAAAATAGTAAACAAGTAAGGATGTGGTCATTAACATATTCACCGTAATGGCAAGCCCATATGCACCCTCCATGGCCGATGATTCTTTGAAAATTACAACCACCAGTATACTGCCGATCATTAGAATCCAATTCATTGCGGGGATGTACATTTGGCCCATAGATTCACTTGGATAGCGAACCCTTGATGCTGGCCAGAGTTTGAGCTTCATGGCTTCATTTATCAAAGAGAATGTTCCGGAAATCAGAGCCTGGCTGGCTATGATTGTTGCCATCGTAGCTACTATGATTCCAAGGATCAAGAACCAGTCAGGCATGATAGCATAAAATGGTATTCTTTCGCCAAGGTGCTGTCCTTGTTGCGTGAGCAGCCATGCTCCTTGTCCGAAATAGTTCAGTAACAGGCACGTTTTTACAAATACCCAACTTATGCGGATGTTTTCTTTGCCGCAATGGCCAAGATCTGAATACAATGCTTCCGCTCCCGTTGTACAAAGGAATACGGCGCTCATTAACAGGAAACCACCAGGGTAGCTTGTAACAAGGTTAATGGCATAGCCCGGATTTAGCGCCATGAATATTGTAGGATGGTGTATCAGCTGATTTAAACCGAGAACGGCAAGCATTACGAACCACACGAACATTATTGGGCCGAAAGTTCTCCCAACAACCGCTGATCCAAATTGCTGGAAAATAAAAAGGCAAAAAAGTATCACAACGACGATGCTTGTAGTTGGAATTTCCGGATAGATCAATCGTAGTCCTTCAACGGCTGAAGAAACACTGATCGCCGGAGTAATGAATCCGTCTGCAACCAACGTACAGCATCCTATGATAGCTGGATAGATCACCCAGCCAGCCTTATATCGTCTCACCAATGCGTACAAAGCGAAAATTCCCCCTTCGCCCTTGTTGTCGGCATTCAGCGCGAGGTAGATATATTTTATCGTGGTGATCAGTGTCAGCGTCCAAAACACCGCATGAGAGCCCGCCAAGAATCAAGATCTTCAGTAATCGGCCTATCACCAACAATAAATTTCATCGTATAGATGGGAGAAGTGCCGATATCTCCATAAATGATTCCAAGAGCAACCAGAATTCCCGCTACTGAAACCTTATGATGTTTATTACTGGGAGTATCCATTCTTAGTTGTCTGCTTAAAGCGCAGTTTGGTTTCCGATAAAGCGGTATCCAATTCCCGATTCGGTAATGATGTAGGTCGGTCTGTTGGGGTTTGTTTCTATTTTCTTTCGTAGTTGCGCGATGAATACTCTCAGGTATTGCGATTCATTTATATGGGATGGTCCCCAAACCTGTTTCAGTAAGAACTGGTGTGTAAGGACCTTTCCGTCATTTCGCGCGAATATTGAAAGCAGTGAATATTCTGTGACGGTTAATTTTACTATGGCATTACGTTTCTTGACAACGCGATTTGCGAAGTCAATCGACAGATCATTAAAAACTGCTGTTGGAATATTCGGTTCAATTCCAGATTTTTTTAAAGCTGACCGGATTCTTGCCAATAGTTCACCGGTACGAAAAGGTTTAATCAGGTAATCGTTTGCTCCATTGTCTAAGGCCTTGACAATATCTTCTTCATTGGATTGGACAGAAATAATCAGGATAGGATTGCTGAACCATTCCCGCAGATGCTTTAGTACGTCATGGCCACTTTCATCAGGCAATCCTAGATCAAGCAAAACAAGATCTGGCGTGTAACTGGAAACAAGTTTTACCGCTTCATTACCTGTCGCAGCTTCAATTACTTTATAGTTGTTGGATTGTAACGTAATCGTTAACAGTTTCCTGATCTGCGGCTCATCATCTATAATAAGTATTGACTGACTATTCGACATCTTTAATCTTATTTATGTAGGCCTTTTCAGTCATAACCTCAATTGTAAATTTTGATCCTTGCACGGGAAGATTTTCCAGGCGTATAGTTCCATTATGCGCTTCGACAAATCCTTTGACGATAGACAATCCCAACCCAGTTCCCCCAGTAGGGGATCCTTTGACACGATAAAATTTGTCAAATACTTTTTCGATCTCATTTAGTGGAAATCCCTTTCCATTGTCAGCTATGACAAGCAGTAACTTGTCACGCACACAATTGGCCTGGATAGTGATCAATGTATCCTCGGGTGTATGTTGTGTAACGTTAAGAATCAAATTGTATAAGACTTGCTCCATTAACCCAAAGTCAAGTTTGAACAACGGTAACTCATCTGGCACCTCGACAGCCAGCCGAAATTTCGAGAGATTAGGTTCTAGGCGCTGGAGTGTTTTGTAAACCAGTTCGTTGATATCGCACCAGTCTTTTTTTATCCGGAATACTCCGGACTCCAGCCTCGACATGTTCAATAGGTTTTCAACTTGTTGATTAAGCCTAATTGCGGCGACGGAGATTTCATTAATCAGGTCTGCTTTGTCAGTTTCCGATAGTTTTGCAGTATTTGATTGTAGATTATCGGTCGAGCCTAGAATAGTGGTTATTGGAGTTCTGAGCTCGTGTGATAAGGAGTTCAATAGTACGTTGTAGAATCTGACAGATTTAGCCCTTTCGTCTTTCTCCTTCACCTTCTTTTCCATTCTCCTTATTCTGTTTGTCAACACAGCGTTAATCGATGCAATAATGAAATACATAAGAAGGAGAATTCGATCTTCAGCAGTTCCAACCGTGAGCGTAAAGCGTGGGGGGATGAAAAAGAAGTCCCAGATCAGTGCACTCAAGAATGCTGATAGAAGAACTGGAATGATATCGAAGGTCATCGCTAGAATCGATACACCAACTAGTAGCATGAACGCTACGACCCGATACCCAATCAGATTGTGAAGGGAGAGGCCTACCACTGTTATACCAGCAACAACTGCGATGCTTATCGCATATTGCCTTTTGATATTTGGTCGATGAAAAATGTATCGCCTCACTTAGCTTTTGAGATTGGATCAAAAGTAGGCTTTAGGATATAAAGATTTTATAAAGATGTTGGGATGTAGTGTTAAGATCTTATAGAAAGCAATGCCGTGTCTGAGCCACGATTCCAAGATCTAAATAGCTGATCATAAATTACTTGTGTCAATATGTGTGTCTCGGAGAACAATTTGGTTTCAGACTTTTCATAAAATAGGCCGCCCAAACTTTTGAGACGGCCTTTTTTAAAGAGAAAAATGTTCAAGTTCTACTTGACGGTAGAATGAAATTTTTCTTCGTGTGCAGTCATTGGCTTGCCAGTACTATTTGGCTGGCCTTTTCCAAGTGTGATGAGGTTCAACAAACTCGTGCGTATATAAAAACTCCATCCATTTGAACAAACTTCAAAACATTCAAATTCGGGAACTAAACCCATATGGGTGAAGCGGATTTGCGTCCGATTGCTATCGGACTTGTGATCTTTCTTTGAGATTTCAAAAATAATTTTGGTGCCTAGCCATTCGGCCTGGTTCGAGAACGGTATTGAAAGGGCGGCAAAGAATTCTGGCTTAAAATAGTTGTCCAGTACAAGCCATACTACCTTTTCGTTGGGAATAACTTCTATTAGTTTTAAGTGGGTGCGATGATTGTCTTCGAAATGGTATTTGAACTCGTCATTGAGTTTCTCCGTGTTACCTTCAATTTCCTCAGACCACCATCCGCGAACATTGTTGATGGCATCAAAGGCTTCTTTGGGAGTTTTATCTACCAATATGGTAGTTGTAAAATCTTTTGTAGTCATTTTTTGGTGTTTTGGTTATTATTCAATTTTGCCTCGGGCTAATAAAAGAATTGTTCTGATACGATCTTGCCACCCTTCACTTCATACAGCATGATCTCGTTGATTTGTATTCGTCCATGTCCCTGCACCGTCAGGTCTTTCGATCTTCCGACTGTAAAATGATTACCAGTCACAAGGGGTTCAGTAGTATGGCCACTGTGAAATGCTTCTATGCGTTTTACAAAGTCCTCAGCTTTTTTACGAACTTCAGATTTGCCCTCTGCATACCCAAAGTAGGGCGAATCTGGTGGCTCTATGCTCTTTACATTATCTGCAAAAAGCTCGTCCTGTATCTCAAACCATTTTTCTTGCTGGGCAAGTAGATTGAACCGTGTGGCAACGTCCTGGGTTGTCATTGTTGTGTTTTTTGTTGTCATAGAATTTTAACTTCTTTATTCAGCACTTGTTATTAATAAGGTTTCTAATTTTGTGCAGCGTTTAAAAGATTCATAATCTTTTGTACTGCTTTAGGCCAGCCATCCACCATGCCCTCGTAGAAATTAGGGTTTTCTTCTTTTCCAAAACCGCTATGCTCCAAGAATAGCTCCGTGCCTTTGTCGTTAGACATAAGTTTCCAGACCACCATTGAGTCAAGCGTAATCTCGCCCGGACCACCTCTCCAGGAATACGAAAGTTTTTTAAAGGGAATGATCTCCATTACCTTGCAATAACAGGTTCTGTCAAAATCAAGACTCGGTATCGGGTTTGTTCTGAATTGAAAGGCATGCCCAGCAATAGGGCGGAAATCATTTTTCATGAGCCATTGCTCCAACAGTTCCGATTTCGTCAGGTATCCCCAAACTATTTCCTTTGGGTGAGGGAAAAGAAACCGGTGTTTAATAATCTTTGTCATAATGAGTAACTTAGAAGTTACTCAAATGTATGGGTAGACTTTGAGATGTTGAGGGTGTGAAATGGACATTAAAGGGGGGCGGTTAAGACATGGTGCCAGCATTGCTTCAATGGGAATGAAATTGAGAGTACCTGTGGGCAAGACAAATTTCACTTTAGGGTCATCCTTGGATATAACTTGGTGCTAACGTTTTGAAGAATGCTATCCAAATTATTTTCCCGGACCCGCGACTTCCTTGTTAAATCTGCTCCTATACGCCAATGGAGACATGCCTGTAATTTTTCTAAACACCTCCCTGAATGCCTTTAAATCAGAGTAACCGACCTCGTACATTACTTCATTGATAGTTTTACGTGAGTTTTCAAACGCCTTTTTCGCACTCTCAACTTTTACTCGTTGCGCATATTCTAAAGGAGAATTTCCGGTAGCTTTTATAAATCTGCGATCGAAATTTCGTCTTCCTATCGACAGCCTTGATGAAAGATCGTCAATGGAGATCTTCTCGCTAATTTTATTTTCGATGTATTCCTGTGCCTTTTTTATTTCGTCGTCGTCATGCAATTTTTGCCCGCTGAAAATACTGAAACCTGACTGAAATTGTCTGTCAATTTCAATTTGAAAAAGCTTTGAACAGTAAATGGCTGTTTGCCGATCATAATATTTTTCAATTACGTGAATCAGCAAGTTCAAAAAGGAATAGGCTCCGCCATTCGTATAAATCCCAGCCTCGTAGGTTATTGTCTTATCCGTTTGCAGGTTAACACCTGGGAATAATCTTCTGAACGTATTCTCGGCTGACCAATGCGTTGAACAATTTTTCCCGTTAAGCAAACCTGCCGACGCCAACATAAAAGCACCCGTACACATCGACGCTATTTCAGCGCCTTGCTTATACTGCTGGGTAATCCAATCTACGATAAGCTTGTTTCCCTCCAGGGCTTCTTCATAGTCCCGAATTAATGATGGGATGACCACGAGGTTGGTCTTCTTGAGGGTATTGATGTCGACATGAGGTTTGATAGTTACCAAACCTTCGTTAAATTCTGTTCGCTCCGATACGCCAACAATTTCAATCTTGTAGCTGTCGCTGCCCCCTTTTTTTTTCCAAAACAAATTAGCGTCAGATAAAATTTCAAAGCACCCAACTATGCATGCGACACTTGACATATTACTTTGACCGCACGGAGCAACAATGGCTATGTGTTTCATTGGAATTTTTTTACAATGCTAGCATTCCGTATTGTCCTAAACAACCCACCATAATGTCTCTATTACCCCCCAGGAAGGTAATGTTAGGATGATAGATTTGCATTCGAATTGAATCGACTAAAACAAAAGTAAACTAGAGATATTCTTCTACCTATCGGAGGAAGGGGACTCTTGATCACCGTAAACATTAAAATATCAGTATGACTAATTTTGAAGAATTTCACCAGTTACACCACCAAACGAATCCATTCATCCTTGCTAATGTATGGAACGTAAAAAGTGCAAAAGTTGCCGAAGCCTGTGGCTTTAAAGCTATGGCTACATCCAGCGGCGCTATTGCGGACTCTCTTGGTTATAAAGATGGCGAAGAAATCCCTTTTCGCGAATTGCTTTATGTTGTTCAGAGAATAAAATTATGTTCAAGCATCCCATTATCTGTCGATTTGGAAAGAGGATACACGGATGATTTGTCTATTTTGAATGATCATATTCAAAATCTGATTGATGCAGGTGTTGCCGGAATAAATCTGGAGGATGCACAAGGAGAGGATAACTATTTGAGAAAACTAAATAGTATAAAAAACTATCTCATTAAAACGGGTCAACGGCTCTTTGTCAACGCCAGAACCGATGTTTTTATGCAAAAACTACCTGATCCTTTGAAGATTACCTTAAATAGAGCCTCGAGATATAGGGAAGAAGGGGCTGATGGGTTGTTTGTAACAGCTGTTAGCGATAGCGTGTTGATAGGGAAAATTGTTGCGGGAACTTCATTGCCTGTAAATGTAGTGGGTGTTCCAACACTTTCCTCTATTTCGATGTTAACTGCATGTGGCGTGAAGCGCATTAGCATGGCCGTTTTTTTATACAAGGCAACCTACACTAAAATGGAAATGATGGCGAAAGAAATCATTAATGAACAGTCGTTTGAACCACTATTTAACTGACTATCCGAGTGCAGAAAATTTCAATTAAAAAACGAAAAAAATGAAAAGGCTGGAAAACAAAGTAGCAGTCATTTATGGCAACGGTACGGTGGGGACGACAGTCGCAAAATCCTTTGCCAGAGAAGGAGCGCACGTGTATTTAACAGGCCGAACATGGAGTAAGCTTGAGGGGGTGTTCCAACAAATAGTATCCATGGGTGGAAGTATAGAAATCACTCAGGTTGATGCTATGAACGAAGATTCTGTCGAAAGACATATGGACGACCTTATCAAGAAGTCTGGAAAGGTCGATATTTCTTTCAACGCCATCGGTTTGCCTCAAACTGGTCATCAGGGAATAGCTTTGATTGAACTCTCCCTGAGAAATTTTCTACACCCAATAGCCACCTATTCGCAGTCTCACTTTATAACGGCCAAAGCTGCTGCCAGGCGAATGGTAGCTCAGAAGAATGGAGTTATCTTAATGAACACGCCAAGCCCAAGCAGGGTTAGTGTGCCGTTCATGGGAGGAATGCCGTCCACCTGGTCATCGATAGAAGCTTTAAGTCGCACTATTTCCGCGGAATTAGGAGCTTATGGTGTACGTTCAGTATGCATCCTTACTTCAGCAATGCCAGATACGCCATTAATCAATGAAGTATACAGCTTACATGCAAAGGCACACAATATTGATTACAAACAATTCCATGCTGGCATGGAAGGAAAAACACATACCAAAAGGCTTGCGTCTATCGAGGACCTGGCAAATGCAGCAGTTTTTGTTGCTTCTGACGAAGGAAAAGCTATTACCGGAACTATATTGAATCTCACCGCTGGACTGGTGATTGATTAAGCCTACCGGCATTTTTCACGAAGGACAGGGAAATGATTTTCTAAAGTTTCAGTCAACATCGCAAATGGGCAATCAAACTAACTACTAAAATGATAACATGATGATGATCTTCAAAGTAGTGCGGGTGTAGGTTTTTACGGCTCGGTGGAATGCGGGTATGAAAGTTAATAAACCGTTTGTGACGGAGCTTAAGGAATTGACGCTACTGTTTTTTTCACCAGCAAGCCGGGAGCAAAAGTGGTCTTGCGACATAACCAAGTGCCGGGACCTTACAAGGTTTATGTGCAGGTTAAGGAAGTGGGAAAAGCTTGGGCAACATAGACCCAATCAGCAAATCTCGTAAAGATGCGGGATGATTCTTAAATTAAGATAGCTATAGCATTGGTTTTGTAATAGGTTCGCGATTAGGTTCGTTGTATTATGATGCGTACTTAAATATCAGCTTAATACAAACAGAGTTCGATTCTCTCCGGCTCCGTATCGGAAAGTGGGAGGTATTATTTTCTATGGATACACAGATATTGTGGACTTGCTGGAAAGTGGTCAATTTTCGGGAATTGATTTGTTTTAATCTGTGGTTCGAATCCGCTCCAGACCTCCTGAAGCCTTGGAATCTTAATTGATTTCAAGGCTTTTTTATTTTTTAGGACAACATTAGGACAAATTTTGCCTTTTTGAATTCTAACAAGGCATGCTTTGTGTAACAGAATGCAATGATGAGAAAACGTGTGAACCTTGATTGCTCGTTCGTCACCTTTTTGGACTAAAAACCTTTCTAAATACTTTTGCCAAAAAACATTACAGGCTTGATTGTTTTAACGAAGCATATCGGATATTAACTTTCTCTAACTGATCGGGTGGGTAAAATGTGATCAACTTATCGAACGAGAATTTTCCGTTTTGATAAAAGTGAGTTAGAATAAAAACTCGAAGAATTCATTTCTAATAATGCGTATTCTAAACAAGAATTCGCAGAAACGTTCAACCAGGTTTTAATAGACTATAATGAAAATGATTCCAACGAAAGCATAGATCTTAAAATTTATGCGTTTTATAATTTCCTGTATGTCAATTTTCGTATTCGGTTATTCTTGTTAAATACGAATTAATGAAACTCTTGATTCGTAGATAACATCTGATTTCTTCGATTCTGTTTTCAGTGCTTCCAAGCAGACTTAAATTCTGGCGCTAATCTACTTCCGGGCGGCAATGCTGAGTCTGTCAAAAGACTACGGCATAAACGGCACCTGCCTACGTCCTGCCTTCCAATTATTCCGTTTCTTTTGACAATCCGGCCACCCTTCATTTGAGGCGCACCATAATTTAAATCTTATGATTATGGAAAGCACAAATGAAAAAGCACTATTCGAAGTAGCAGAGATTCAGCTATCTTACAAGTCTAAAGTAAAAGCTTCTTTACGTCAGAAGGTTTCAAGTTCCCGTGACTGTTATGAGATCCTTAAGAAGTATTGGGATGACAACAAAATTGAGTTTGTTGAACAATTCAAAGTTCTCTTGCTCAACAGAGCTCACAAAGTTATCGGTCTTTATGAAGTTTCAATCGGAACGACAACTCATACAGTCGCAGATCCTCGATTGATATTTGTGACAGCGAAAGCTAACGCCTGCGGGGCAATATTGTCACATAACCATTCCTCAGGAAATCTCAATCCCAGCCAGGCTGACATTGATTTGACAAAGAAAATGAAAGAGGCTGGCAGATTCCTCGAAGTAAGCGTTCTTGATCTCGTTATCATAACCAGCGAATCATATTATTCATTCGCTGATGAAGGGCTGTTGTAGCCCTTTCGGCAATTTGTTGCTTCATCGGATTCAAAGTCCTTCTCAACTATTTACTAGTTTGAATTAACCAATAGTCAATTTTGCTTTTGACCGGCATGGCAAGCAGCTCGTTCAATTTTCTTTGGGGGATAAATTAATACTCGGTATCTGTCTTTTTGATAGCGGTAGAAAGGGCATCGATCTTTAGTTTCAGATCGTGGCTAATTGTTTTATCATTAAAACTTTAATTTCATTTTAGACTCAAGACATTTGCGGTCAGAACATCACCGTCAAGTGCAATGAAACCCTGTCACTTGAATCGACTTTTCCACTAAAGAGCTCCTGTTTACCGGGATGCGAGTAAGAAACTCCAACTGCAAAGTTTTTATAATAGCTTTCAATGCCCGCATTATATAACATGGCCCAGCCCCCAGTATCAGGAAATGGCTGGCCATATTGTCTGTTATCTTTGAATGTTTCAAAACTTACTCCTGCGTTCGGCATTACGGTAATTGCTCCGGTATTTGGAATAAAAAAGGCAGTCAGGCCTGGCAGCAAAGTATTTCCAAAACGGTAGTCGTCCCTGTTTGTCGTGTTAATGTTGTACGTGAATTCGGTATTGAGACCTATGTTTTTGTAACGTAAAGTGTAAATAAGATTTAAGAGCACGTCAACGCTTCCGGTGCCTAACTGGAAATTTTGGTTAACCGTTAAACCATCTTCGATTTTTCTAAACTGGCCTGTCGGCAATTTGACCCCGCCCCCAACTAGCAAATTTTGTTTCCAATCTGATGATACGCTGTCATATGTGTTGATCAAATTGTAGTTTGCACTGACAACAATGTCCCCGATACCATTTAGGTAACTCGTCTTTTCACCTTCCTCGCGTTCATTAAAATTGTAGGGAACGAACACAAAGGTCTGTAATCTCTTCAGCGGATAAAACCTTGCCCAGAGCTCAGTGTTTTGAAATGTTTCATAGGAGTATGATGCCAAATGGCTATCATCTAATTGTGAAGTATAGGACCGATATCTATATCTTATGCCAATAAAGTTTTTTCGAAACTGTGGTAATATTCCATAATGATAGTTTGCGACTCCACATCCACAAGTATTGCAGGCATGCGCGTCAAAAAAACCGGTTGTAAATGCAGTGGTAATAAGGATCAAGTATAAATTCTTTTTCATTTTAATATTCTGAAAATGTTTTGTTACTCAGGTATTGTTCATCAGTAAGGGTTTGAAGGAACGCGATGATCTCTTTCTTTTCATCGGCAGTTAGCAAAAACCCCAGGGTTCCGTTGCGTTTAAGCAAAGGATCAAGTGTCGGTGTTTCATGCACACCGGAGGTATAAAAGTTCATGACATCTTCCAATGTTTGAAGTTTTCCGTTGTGCATATATGGGGCCGAATATTCAACGTTTCTAAGACTTGGAACTTTAAACTTACCCAGGTCGTCAGGATTCAATGTTATCTCCTGCCTTCCTTTGTCACGGTCAAAATCGCTCAATGAGCTGAACCCATTATTTCTGTACGATTGATCGGTGAATAGATCAGTTGCATGGCAACTGGAACAATTTTGTTCGAATAATTTCTGGCCTTGTATCTCCGATTCAGTTAAAGTTATTCCCCCTTCATGCCTTACATACAGATCATATTTGGAATTTGAAGACACCATCGAAGCAAGAAACTGTGAAAGTGCCTGCAGGAATTTTGTGCTCGTGATCTCCTCTGAGCCAAAGGCAGCTTTAAATTTCGTCTTATACTCACCGTCAGCTTCCAGTTTGACTATAATCTTGTCAACCTCCTCATCCATTTCAACTTTATTACCAATGGCATTGAGTGGAACAAGGTCGAGGTTGTGAACCCCGCCATCCCAAAAGAATGTTTTGTAAAATAGTAAGTTTTGGATAGGCAGTGAATTTCTCCGACCAAGCTTGTCATCAATTCCATGACTTACATCATGGCCATGATGAGTGAACGCTGCTGGTTGCTGATGGCAAAACCCACAGGAAATTGTATTGTTTCTGGAAAGCCTTGCATCGTAGAAAATCTTTTTGCCAAGTTCAAACCCTTCTTTAGTCACCGGATTACTTTCCAGATCGTACACTGGAGAAGGAAAATTCGATGGAATGGTAATTTCCAGTGGCTCCGGTTCCTTTATGATCTCTTCTTCTTGTTTTTCTTGCTCACTACACCCCAAAATACAACATGAAAGGAGAGAAAAAATTACTCTCCGTAACATGTGGTTGAGCCGGTGATTCCTAATTGTGTACATGGTCATATTTGAACATGTTCACGTAGTTTCCGGCTACTGTAGGTGAATAGTCCGAGAACATTACAAGAGAATGTTCTGCAATTTTTATTGTTGCAGGATTTTTGAAAAACTCCATCACATCAACGTGAAGATGAACTTCCGGCACTTTGTTTCCACGGACTTCTGCCCGCGCGCTACCCATACTTACAGTTGTTTCGCGAAGGTTGTTCAACGTGGGTGAGTCGTATCCTCCATATCCGCCAATATGGTAGTAGAATTTATTTTCCTGGTCGGCCGGGGCTGACGGAGAAGTTCCTTCCATTTTGAAAAAAATGTATCCTGAATTCCACGTCCAGTACATGCCTTCATGGCCCTGTGCCGGATCAAGTACGCCTGTCCTTTTGCCGACATCCATTGTACTTCGCAGGGAATCGACCCCGATGGTGAAAGTAATTTCGTTATAATCTCCTGCTGGAATGTTATTGATCGTGACCTCCTGCGATTCTTCATCATCTTCCATCACCAGAAAGTAGCTCGAGTCCTGTGGTAGCGTAAATTCAATGCCGTTGGAAGTCATGAGCTTTATATTGGAAATGTAATAATTGAGCTTTGTAAGCTTGAATGCTTCACCACTGATGTTTGTATAATCCGTGTTAAGTTCAAGGTCATTGTCACCAGCACGGTTATCGAATTCGATTATCATTGATCCAGTCTCGTTCGAATTTATATTGTCATCACTACAACCGAAAAATAAGATGACCAATAATAGAATAGGGTATGAATATATAGTTTTCATCACGTGCATTTTTTAAAAGATAAAATAGATTGGTGCCTGGCAAGGCACAATGAAATTTTGAAAGTGGGATTAATACGATTGCGCTAAGCAACCTTCGTCTTGCATGGCGGATGAAATATTGCCAGGATAGGGGGTGAATACAACGATTCAAGGTTGATGGTCTCGTGATG
This sequence comes from uncultured Cytophagales bacterium, assembly GCA_963845845.1. Lineage (GTDB taxonomy): Bacteria > Bacteroidota > Bacteroidia > Cytophagales > Cyclobacteriaceae > Chryseolinea. The sequence continues at coordinate 188,060 of CAWJTP010000009.1, read as the reverse complement.
CTGTACTATTGAGACCGGAGCGGCCAAGATCACGTTGTTGTATTGAACAAATAAGATAATTTCTTTTGCCTGTGTAAAAGTAACCGGCGCCTGTTCATCCTCATTGTCAGAATCTTGAATTACAAAGGGGGCTTGTTTGGCAAAGTAATCACCGTTACACAAGGCTATGGGGATCTCCGCGATCAGCCCAATTTCATATGCAATGGCATGGCGGTGGTGGTAGAGGTAGGAAATGATTCCCAATCTGCCGGCGCAATGCACCATCATACTCAGGAGCAGAAGTAAGCAGACCATTCTTTTCATTCTTATGCAAATTAAATCAACAACTGGATGCTTGAAAGGCCGGAATCAAATAAAATTCACGTGGAGCTACCCCTTATATATGGATAGTCGCCGGAATCAACTGTTAAGGCCGGTTCGTCCTACAACTTGCCGCTAATAAAAGTATAGCAGAATTCAAATGCAATGTTGTTGCAATTGGCCGAAATACTGTTTACTTGTCGCAATAGAATAAAAACCCTTATAGACATTTTAAGAGCAGGCACTAGTCCGGCAATCAGTCCACTGAAAACTGAAATCAGAGATAGCGGTTACGGCTTCCGCCTTTGCGGGCCTTGTATTTCTTCATGATCCCCGAATAGAGAATATCTTTTTGCAACTGGTGTGTTTATTTTCCTAAATCCAGCTGACGGCGAAAATCTTAACCGAAGCTTTCAGGGAAGCAAAGATGGAGTTGAAGAAGCTGAGTTTATCAATAGTCGTTTGATCAACATGATGAGGGCCATCGGCTTTCTGAGCGGAATGCCGGATAAATCCAATATTCCCTTCGAGATACGAAAACGAACGTCTATACCGAGTGAGCACTCAGGTTTTTTTCTACACTGACCAGAGAACTGGTGAACTGGTGAGGAAGGGAACAAAACTTGGAACAATCACCGATGTGTTTGGTAAAGTGTTGCAGGAAATTGTTTCACCAGTTGATGGTTTTATCTCTATTTAAGCGTGATTCCTCCGATCAACAAAGGGGAGACGTTGTTAAGTCTTGGGGCGACGGACTGAAAGGTTACGTATTCATCCAGATTTTGATTCATTTTGATATATAAAGAAATATTTTTTGGTTCTTGATTGCGAGAACCAATACGATTCTGTAAATTAGTCAGCGATGGAGAAATACCGGAAAAAAATTGAAAAACATTCCGCGGTGCTGGAAAGAATTGGATTTAGTCCCGTGGCGTCGCGTTTGTATCTATTTCTACTGTTTGCAAAACAAAACGAGGCAACCTTTGAAGAGTTCATTGAATACTTCGGAATAACAAAAGCCCGTTTCAAATGCGCTTAAATTTATCAAACTGTACACCTGATTCGGGCCATGACGAAAAACGGCAAACGCAAGCAGTATTTTAAGGTAGATTTGAAAGGAAATACCGGTATCACCCATGCTGTTGCCAGATTGGAGGAAATGAAACTACCTCTTAATCATATTTTTAAGACGAGAGGCTCTTCAGCAAAGAATAGATGATTGCACAAACTCATTCGTTATTATGAAATGATGCTTGTGGAGTATCCGCTGATCCTGGAGAAGTGGCGAAGGTCCGTAAACTGATTTTTATTTATTATTCGATTGGTTCCTATAGTTGAAAACTTTCGGAACTTAGTAATAATTAACATCATGAAGATTTAAATGTGACACTGGAACACGAGAACGTCCAGCCCTATGCTGTTCTCGGAAAGGCGCTAATGGAGCGAGGTCATCGGTTTACACTTTCGACCGCGAAGAACTTGGAGGACTTCATAGCGCATACGGAATTCCATTTGTCCTGTCAACGCAGATTTTCAACAGCTACTTACTTCCGATGAGGGTAAAGAAATTCGTAAGAATCCATTTAGAGCGAAAAAGCTTTTGGCTCGTTTTGTTTACCCCATGATGCAGGATGCGTTCGTGAAGTTCTACAATTTGGCTAAAGAGAGTGATAAAGTTCTGTTCCATGTAAAGACGTTGGCGGACAATTTTGCGGATCAATTTCCCGACAAAATGATAAAAGCGGATGTTTTCCCGCCGCAGAGCCTACAAGTTACTTTCCAAATCAGTATTCGCGGCATGCCTATTGTTATTTGTGAATCGACTAACATTTAATTTGACCGATTCGGGCTTCGGATGTGGAAGAAGCCTGTAGTCGACTTCAGGCGACCGATGGGTTTGAGTCACCGATTTGTGAGCGAAACCTCCCAATATATATCGAATTGTGAACATTTCTTACCGAAGACCCGTGATTACCCCAAGCACAGCCATTTTACTGAATTTTGGAGTGACTTATCGAACCCCACCCTTTAGACTGAAGTGGAAAACTTTTTGAAAGCTGCGACCCTCCATCATTGATAACTTTCGGAAGTCTACAGTTTGAGACAAAGTTCGATATTTCGGAGCTTATTTCGGCCATCCGTTATAACCTTGGTATTAGAGTGATGCTAGTAAAGGGTAGGGGGATATTCGATGAGCAAGTGCTTGCTAAAGATCCGGGCATACTCGTGGTTGGCGGTTCTCCCTTTGAATCTCTTTTCCGTTTTTTAAGGCGGTGGTGCATCACGGAGGTATCGGATCAATTTCGGCTTGCCTTAGAGCGGGCAAGCCTTTCCTTTCTTGTCCTGTACTTTTCCCCCTCGGTGATTAATTTTTTTGGGTAAGTCGTCATAGAAAAAGGCCTTGCCGTAAGACCAATTCCTCTTCGGAAAGGATCGTCCCCGTCATGCTGAAAACTTTAACACAGCTAGCGAATAATGAAAATTTCCGTCTTCATGCGCGTGCAATTAGTGCAAAACTGACCAAGGAAAATGGCGTAAATGGAGCTATTCGCATCATCGAGGGAATTCGCCGTGCAGAAATTATCCCTGATTAGACATTCAACTATTTATTACTTAAAATTAGGGCAGTTGTCAAAACCACGCATCTGAGAATTATTGAATGTCGATCTTAGTCCAATGTAAGTTTTTTAATAAGAGGGCCTGAAGCCATGCGGAAGTGCTAAATATTTTGAAGGCGTACATAGTTGGAATTTCGAATCGACACATTTTCTTGAGTTATGGGCGCGAAATAATGCATCTTGTAGAATTCAAGTAAATACTTGAAAATCAAATGCTCTCGTCAAACTCTATGGCAAGTAATCTGATCCACCCAAATGATCTGGATTGAATAAACCGGAACAAGTGGATAACCACGGAAGGCTAAAAAGATTTGATCAAGTTTCATCTAGTCATTCCAGTTCAGCCTTTCCAAAGAGCACTGAAAACTTTCGCACCAAACCAGGGCAACTTCTATCATCCAGATCCAGCATCCAGTGACTTCATAAGACTGTTTACCTATCGTTGACTTCATCGCTCCCAGGTTAATCTATTGAGATGCATTTTTTGATCTTACTCAAGTAGATTTTCAGTCGGGCCAATCTGTGAAGAAAACGGGTCAAGCACTTCCGCTTTTTTGCCTGCATCATCATAGATTTTTACGGTACCACTGACCGTATGCCCTACACCCATAAGCACACTTGCTTTAGAAGGGTAACCTGCATTTCCATCAGATAAATGGGTCATCAATCGGTACGATAGGAGTTGCATTCTATTCATCATTCACTTAAACCAGAATATGAATTACGAGTATTGAAAGTATATTTTCATAATGTTAAGTTTAAAGTTTATAAGAAGACCTGCGCTAAACATGAGTGATTTATTCTGAAGCGATAATTTAGTTCCGGAAATCCTCACTTGGAATCCGTTGTGTATTCTGTAAAATGAAATTGAATCCCTACCTTAATTGCCCATTTGTCAGTCAGCAAGTATCGGACAAAGAATTCGGAATTCAAGCTTCCTCTATCGTTGTCACTGGTTAACAATAAATATGAACGGTGTTGGACTTGCTGATTCAATGGATCCTTGCATTCCATTGATGTAATTGCCACTTATGTACGTTGCGAGCCAAAAGAAAATCGCGTCGAGTCGATATTGAACCGAAGCATTAGTTTTTCAGACAAATTATAACCAAGTGTTACGAAAAGATTCAGAAACTATCCCAGTAACATAATTGATCACTACTGCATCCTTTTTAGCCAGTTATTTTCCCTGAAGAATGACTAGGTATCCCATATTCCCAGAGGTTAACTTGGCAGGTGCCAGTATCAGTAATATTGGTTCTTTCCCAGGTACGCTGTAAACCGCCCGCCAAAAAGCTCAAGGAACTATTATTTTTTTCTTCTGGCCGGCCAAGTTCCCTTCTAATCATTTAAATGAAAGGGCAGGGCTTCCTTGTAGTTCACCAACGCTAAAGTCAATATCTTTTAAGAGTAAAGTCGGTATGGCAATGTTTGTGCTATAGCAATCTGCATTACTGAACACACAAGAGCTATAAGGTGCAGCTGATCTGGCCCCAATCTTCGTTTAATCATGTAGTAAAGTTACAATGGTTATTCAGGATGAGTGCGCGATTATAGCAATGTTTATAATTACATCTTGTAATTTTTAAGAAAAAACCCTATACTATAAGCCTCTTGCCCTTTTTATTAAGTTGACATCTCCTCATTCCTTAAGAAATAATAACCACCACGGGCAGTTCACTGTAACTCCAAGGATTAGTCCCGGGTGCTGATTGGGCAGTGCTTAAGTCACTGACATCAAATCAATTCAACGCTTATTAGGTTAGGAGTCACCAGCCACCATAGTAGTCAATCAGTTCCACATCGTGGGTATGGTGACGCTGCAATAGCATTATTGGTCTGTAGTTTCCTGATGCCAGTCTCCACTTTGAAGCCTGATGTGAGGCCTCCGCCATCTTCATAAGCATTGATATTGAAACAAACGTAAGAATGGGGGATGTGGGAACATCACAGCCAAGGAAGGGGTGACAATTGACTTTACTAGAAAGGTGAAGTCGGAAACAATTTTTTCTTGCCTCGACTGCTCTCAAACCAGCAGATCCGCCGCCTAATCTTTTTGTAGCCGTTAATCCTACAGATTATCCAGCGCAGTGTGAACAGGTTCCTGTTGCTTCAACATCATAACCTGCAATGAGTATCTCGGCAAAGCTTGCAACCTGATTAACGGGGTAACTGGAAGGAACAGTCACTCTTGAAGACTTGCCAGAAGTCATTGTATCCAGCCTCTCCAGGCGATACATAAATAATATTAAGCTAACAATATACGGGAAATGATACCCCTGCCCTAAAGAGCACGTCGGTGGGAGCCGTATTGACAGGCTGAACGTCAAAGTTGTAATACTCGCCGACCTTGCCCAGATGGCCTAAACCCTTGGTAATGAAATTATCCTGGTACGAATTGACGACGATGTTCACAGCAGGAAGTCCGTTAACGGCATCACGGACCATGAGATGTCCAGCGGTTGCACTGAACCGATCGACAGAAACGTTTTCGGCTGTATTAATATCATGAGTTTTAACGGCATCATCGTCTTCGTCGCATGACCCGAAACCAGCCATAAGACAAACTACCAGCAGTGCAAAAAGATAAGGATTTGATATTTTCATAGGATTTAGACGTTTACTGCATGAGTGAAAAATCCATTCCAGATGTCACAAAAAATGTCACAAAAGAATAACCTTTATTTATTTAGCAGCTATGGGAAGGTGGAACGAGAAGGTTGTGTTTCCCTGTTTTCCTTTGATTACCACAATGTTAGAGTCGTTGTGTCTCCAGGGTGTGCTAAACCATAGCTAAGCCCAAGTCACTACCACAATTTTGCGGTTTCTCAACCTTATAGTATTCTCTCAAAAGTTTCGGACACTGCCTGGGAGGCTATTCCAAAACATGTGTTCTAAGACATCCATGCTCACCTACTTGTTTCTGCGCTTCCATTTTTATCCTGACTCAGCCTCTCCCTGGTTGTTATGGAGAGCATTGATCATTTGATTTTTTGCAGCACTCTTTAATGATGCAATGTCAGACAACCTCACTGGTAGATTTGGATGGCGGGGTTTTCAGCTGGATGCTGTTTCTTTCCTGTGCCATGAGTTTGTATTTTCCATTTAGGTCTTGCAAAAGATCAAACATAAAAAATCGTTCTATCTTCGGTTGGATCTGTAGGGATTCAAAGTTTCGAAAGCTCGAACAAGATCATCATCAACGCTTCAACCGTTCAGTGCTCTTCATTGTTGTTTGCAAATGTTAAGCTGTTGCTTCGAACGTCCGGCGGATTGTGTACCATCAGCAGCAAAAAAGTTTCAATGTAGCCATGTATAATCGAGATAGGCGTGCGTATGTCATGTGAAATATTGGTAATTAGATCTCTTCTGAGCTTATCAACCTCTTTCAATTCGTCCATATTTTGCAGGGATTGAGCCCGACGAATCTAGTTAATAATAATGATAACTCTTAATTCACCTTTTGACTGGATCGGTATCCCTAACACCAGATCTCCATCTCCGAGAATTAGAACGGTCTTAATAATTCCTCTAAGGGATTTGATCAGCAGCCAAAGTATCACCATGCTGACAATAAAGGCTGCAGCAAGGGTAAGTATGAACAATTGAACTCCTATTTTAAGAAGATAACTTTCCTCTAGTGCAGCAGCGTTCAGTCTCCTCAGTTGTTCTTCACTTAGCAGGATCATGCCTCCATCTCCGAAAAGCGTCTATACTTCCTAAACTAAATTTTGTGTGCAAGGAAAAGAGGTTTAATTTACCAGATACCTAGGGTCCTCTCCATAGGTCAATTAGAGGATCTACACTAGCGGATAAGGAAATGTTTGGATCGGCTCAATAGAAAGGTCTTGCAACTTTACTCTTGTGTTGAGCACAACAAAAGATAAAATACTACACCTAGAGGGGGATCTAACGAATACACTAAGGAAGGCTTAGATAGACTACCGTCAAGTGGAGTTCATGATCTTCCCCAGCGCCTCTTCATTCACTTTTCAAGTCACAAATCAATCCACTTCCTGAAGCATGTGTGAGGCTACGTGAGCATGGAACTACTAGGATGCATGTCATCGGAATAGCGCTTTGCCATTGATATGGTGATCATAGTATAGCTCACGCCCAAGAACAGGAGAATGAGAAAGAACAGACTGGAAATTCTCCAAAAAAATCTATATTTGACGCGCGTGTAAAATTTTTTACCCGGCATCATTCTAATCTATATATTCTGTCCGTTGTCAACTCATTCATCTGAACCTGTAGCCTACTCTCCATGTGGGGGGGATGAAGCACGCGGTTTTGAGAAGTCCGATTCAATTTTTGAACGCAGCCTGTTGATATCCCGTGGCCGTCTGCTCGTCTGTAACCGGAAAACTCGTACCCCCAGATCCAGGTTGAGCAGATCCCTCGCGACTATAGGGCTTTCCCGGATCGTGGGCAAACAGCACCAGCAGGTAATACTCTCAGGAAGTCATTCGATGCGGATACCGTTCAAGATTACTTTACGTTTCTCTTGCTCTATGACAAGATTTATCTGTCTCAAGAAGATTCTTGGCCAAGTGATCAGCAGCCTTTTCGTGAATTGTTTGTCTTCCGAAGATCTCTGTACCCCTGGCAACAAACTCACAAAATGTTGAAAGGCTTTGTCAGGTAATCATCTACACACCGTTTTAAGCCCCAAAAGTTTTTCAATCTCTTCAGATTTGGCCATGAGCATTTGAATTCGGAGTACTTATTTCCCTGGCCCTGAGTTTCCTGCAAACTACCAAGCCCGCCATGATCCAGGAAGCATGATATCCAGAATGATCAGATCAAAAGGTCTCTCTTTAGCCATAGCGAACCCGGATTCGCCATAGACACGATGTGCTTTCTCTCGCAAACCAGATCCTAAATATGTATGGAGGTAAGTTCCGCTATATCCTTATCATCCTCTATTATTAATACCTGCCGCATAGACCTTCGTTTTCCAGTAAGAAAATACCTGAAAAATTGTGCAACTTGCTCAAAGAAGGGCAATTCAGTCTGGACTTCACTGTACGGCTGAAGGTTAAATTTTATACCTTGAGAATGGTATACCGATTTGACGTCAATAGACTGAAAATGCTGCTTCAACGTTTTTGGCAACGTCTTTTAATAGGGGTGGTTCCTGAAAATCCCGGCGGCATCATGAATTTCTTCCATTTGCGCGTTGTATTCATTTTCTTACCGGCAAACAGAGTTGAGCACGATCGACCCTCTCAGTTCAGATTGCATAAGAGTGAGATGTTTACAGCGACATGAACTTGATGGATCTGACTAATCCGCCGTATGGAATGCATAAATCTCTATTTATAGCTTTCTCTTGCGCGGCTTAAACGCTTCCGATATGTTTCCTGAGTGACGTCCAAAATAAATGAAGCCTCTTTACTATTTAAATCGAAAACAGTACCAAGTATAAACGCAATGCAAAATTCTGGCGATAGACATAACAACATACCCAAAGTACATCCGGGTTTTAGCATGGGGATTAAATATGCTTGTGTCGGCTCCTGTGTGGGCGGGTCTATTGAGTATTATTGCTTAATTAATTTGAAAAATCAGAGAGGCTCAATTTGATCAGCCCTGTGCTCCTTTTAAGATTAAGAAGATAAGTTAAGCATCGGCAATATGTTCAAGTCCCCATATACTGAATGAGCTCTTTGCCTTCAAAGTGTGCTAAAAAATGTGATAACCTCTTGTAATAATTTCCTGCATCACATCTCCACATTTAGGTAATGGCGAGAGCCTGTCTAAGGGATAAGTTATAGATCTTATCCTTGACCAGAAATTTCAGTCCTCCAACACCTTCTTATCGCCACTGATAGTGGCAAAGTTCTCATAATGCTCTTTTCATAATGTGTGAGTGACCAGCAGCTGCCTTGCGGGACAGCGGCCTTTCAATATCAAGACTAAGTTGGCGCGCTGGTTTCTAAGGTTCCTTGCTCAAAATTCCTTCCTGTTCTTTTAAAGTACCTTCCAGTTTTTCAATGGGAACCGGTGGAGCCAGCAGAATAAAAGAATAGATACTTTTACCATCGGAATTTTCAACTACGCGTGAATATGCTTTTCCAATAGAACCATCGGGCATTCTCATGTACCAATCTATGATACCAGCCTCTTTTAAAGTCTTTGTTTCCAGGCCGATCTTCATTTCCCCTTCGGGCGTAACTAACAGCGCAGACTTGTGGTCGGCATTTTTGAACGCATTCGTCCACTTTGGCAAATTCGAAGGCTCAGCAATAAAATTGAATACCTTTTCTGCAGGTGAATCAATCAGCACACTTTGCACCGAAAAATTCTTTTCCATTGTTTGTGTTTCCATGAATAATATTGTTTTCCTTTTTTGACACAATAACAGCGGGACTGTGACGTGATATTTCCATTTTTTTTATGTTATTATACACTTCATTTGCTTCCAGGTTTGACAGCTAGATGACAAAACCCGATTAATACTTGGGGAAATTTTAAAGGCGGTGAATGAACCATCGTACTTAACCATCTTGAACGCCTGGCCCTGCCAATAGTACAATAAAGCTCACGTCCTGGGATCTGACGGCCACTATTGGAGCGATCATCGCGCCATCGCCGTGACCAACAAGGCCTATTTTGTCTTTTTGTATGTCCTTTCTCGTCCCTAAGTATTCCACGGCGCTTTCTACATCATAAAAAAAATTGCATTTTAATTACCGTGCAAAATGGAAGACTCCATGGTGGCTATTTTTGATTCGGTGGTGACCGAGCTTTGATCAAACGCTAGAAACATTGTAAATATAGACATTGTAGATCCAATGCCACTGAGAATTCCTACGCACGCGATGTGTTTAAAAGCTATTCCAAGAGAAGCTTGAGTAATTTTAGTTTTTAGTGGAAAGTAGCTGAACCTCATTATTCCTACTGGCCTACCTTCAAATAGTATGCTGCGATGCCCAGGCTGTTTGAAGTCAGCAATGTCTGACACTAATGAGAACTTATAGCAGTGTTTGTGTTCGCCAACACAAAGAGCGTGAGGATGCCGAAACCATCGGGTTTGTGAAATGACTCAATTTTTGGCAAAAAAATCTTTTTTCTCAAAAGACAACTTTACTTTTACATATTGACGTTTTTAAGTACTGAATCCAGACCCTGAATGAAGGTTGGTTATGAAGCGACTGATTCTATTAATCTTATTGGTAGTTATAGGCACTGGAATATTCTTATTTATCAGACGTTCCACCCCTTACAGTGATCGTGCTGAACTCATGTCAGCTGATATCTCTATTGACAGCATTTGGTCGTTGGGACCGGCAACAGCCGTCTATGACAAGGCATCTCAAAAATATTACTGGTTAAAATCATATACTTCTCTTGATCAATCGGCATTGGATACTCTGAAGTCGAAGCGTGCCAGAATCCGATACATGAAGTTTTTGAAAGGCCCGCTTGAAAACAGAATTTTCCAGATGGAAGTTAATTCGGTCGTTGTCTTCGATCAGGTGATCGAAAGCGAATAGGCCGGAATAGATCCGCCGACACAATAAACGGCACTCTCGCTTCTGAGAAAATTTCGGTTATTATTCCAAAAAGGAAAAGCAGGGGGTCGCATCTTTCATATCGACCTATCAAGGTAGAACTGAATAAGAGTATAAAGATGTTAGACGATTGCTCTACGAGCTCTCTCAACTGTGGTTCTAATTCTCCATCATCCCAGTGTTTTATTGTAAAACCGCGTTTGTTGAGTTCATGCTTACAGCAAGGAACTTAACGTTTGCCTGTAGTATTCTTTAGTTCAATGGCTTTGAGATCATTGTTGTAACTCAAATAAAGTTTATTTGGCAACAATTGCCAGGCATCATGGTGTGTTGGTACCTTGTGACCGTCTGCAGTCCCGAATGGACAATATCCGCCATATTGTGGTGCGAATTTCTCGAGTTCAGTCTTAAAACGTTCCAGATTTTGTTCACTTGAAAACAACCAGGTGGCGCCATTCCAACTCGTTGAAAATTCATCAGAACCCTTCACTGGCATGGATTCTTCGAAGTAAGCCACAACATCGTATCCATTAGCGGCTTTCCCATCAAGCAAATAAACTTCGCTGGTTTTGCGCCGCAGGTAACAAGTAACGCAATAATAATAATCGTTACACACTAAAATTTGATTTCATCTTCATCCTAATGTTCTTTTAGGGCAAAGGAATATAGAGGGCCACTAACAATTGGTACTTCAAGTGACAATTCCTTTTGAAAAGGAATCATAATTTCGAGTCGCCAAATACCAGGTCAAATTTGTAACTTTAACCAGCACAACCTTCCCCATTATGAACGTGTCCGTTTCTGATGATCTGAGACAATTGGACTTCTATGAGTTGGCCTTCAACGGTCTGACAGAAGGGATATTGTGGACTGACAGCCAAGGCACTATCGTTTACAGCAATGAGCCAAGCGCAAGGTGGCTTGGCAGTCATTCCAAAGCTCAGCTCCCTGGTTTGTCTATTTATAACCTGATTCCAAATACTGACCTGAAGCATTGGATCGATAGGCTGGAGTTGAATCAGAATGAAAACTCTCCATTGACTTTTGTCAAAGAGAATTTTCATTTTGCAATGTATGCAGTTGTCCGAGTGGCTATCGGGAAGGGAAAGTACAATTGTTTTCTCATTAAGGAAGAAGGGACCGGAGGTAGCGATCCCAATGAAATGCTTCGCATTATTTCAGAAGGCACGGCGTCGGTTATCGGTGGAGATTTTTTCAGGTCGCTAGCTTATCACCTCATACTCTCGACAGGAATCCGGTATGCCATCGTCACAGAATGCGCCAACATCTCAAAGACCCGGCTAAGGACGCTTGTTTATATAGAGCATGATCATTTCCTCGACAACTTTGAATACGATCTCTCAGGTACACCTTGCGAGATCGTTATGAAGGGCGAGAACTACTATTGCACGGCAGACCTCGACGCTTTGTTTCCAAAAGAACAAGGAGTAAAAGCTTATTTCGGTGTTCCCATTTTTTTGAGCAATGGAGAGGTTATCGGTCACATCGCCATATTTGATACCAAGCCCATGGTAGTCAGTGAGCAAAAGCTTAATGTTCTGAAAATCTTTGCATCGAGAGCTGGGGCTGAGATTGAACGAAAAAGAAAAGATGAAGTTATCGGAGAAAATATGCTTCGATATAAGACACTTTTTGAAGATTCCCCGATAGGACTCGGTGAGGAAGACCTTTCTGAAATAAAAAAATACACGGACAGATCTCAAGCAGAAACACAATCGAACACTCGCTGAAATTTTCGAACTGTTTCCCGAAGAGATCAACAATTGCTATCAGCGTCTGAAAAGACTTAACGCAAACAGGGCTCAACTGGCGCTGTTTGAATTGCAGACGGCGGACCAATACTTCGACTATCTACTGAAACGATTTCAACCTGTACAGTTCAAGGATGTGATCTTAACGTTTGACTCCGGTGAAACTACTTTTGAGCGTGAAATTGAGATCAGGACAGCAGCAGGAAACAAGCGGCATCTGAAAGCGAAGCGAAAGATTCTTCCCGGTTCAGAAAAGGACTGGATCAAAACTATCCTCACGTGTGTTGACATAACCGAACAAAAGGTCGCACAGGATAGTTTGAAGTCGGCACTCTTCGAAGTAAAAGGAACTCAAAGAGAAGCTTGAGGCTGAAAATATCTATTTGCAGCAGGAGATTAAGCATGAGCACAATTTTGATGAGATCGTGAGTCAGGCTCCGATATTCAGGAAGGTGTTGGACAAGATCCGCCAGGTTGCTCAAACAGATGCAACGGTGTTGATACTCGGCGAATCCGGTACAGGGAAAGAACTGATTGCGCGCGCCGTTCACAGCAACAGCAAAAGGGGGAAGCGTCCGCTCGTAAAGATCAACTGCGCAGCGCTACCTTCCAACCTTATCGAAAGTGAATTGTTTGGACACGAAAAGGGCTCGTTTACAGGGGCGATCACGCAGAAGATCGGCAGGTTCGAGCTCGCCGATGGCGGCACTATCTTTCTGGATGAACTTGGCGAGATGCCGTTGGAATTGCAGGCGAAGTTATTGCGCGTATTGCAGGAAGGCGAATTCGAAAGAGTTGGCGGAACGAAAACGCTCCAGGTTGACGTGCGCGTGATCGCCGCTACTAACCGCGATCTTGAGACTTCTGTGAACAACAAAGAATTCAGAGCGGATCTTTACTATCGGCTCAACGTCTTTCCCATTTATTCTCCGCCGTTGCGGGCAGCGCAAAGACGATATCATCCTTCTTGTCAATCATTTCTGCAAGAAATATGGGATGAAGCTCGGCAAGAAAGTTGACTCTGTATCAAGACAAGTATTGGATACGCTGGCCGCCTATGATTGGCCAGGCAATGTACGTGAGCTGGAAAATGTCATAGAACGAGGATTGATCGTAACTAAAACGAATGTGCTTGAACCAGGCGAATGGTTGCCGTTAGCTCCCACGCCAGACAGAATCCAAAGACGAAACCACCACAACGTCGAAATCACTAAGCGACATCGAGCGCCAGCACATTATTGATGTGATGAACCAGGTCAACTGGAAAGTTCGCGGGGAACAGGGCGCCGCCAGGATCCTGAACATTAATCCGACAACGTTGGAAGCCCGCATGAAAAAGCTGGGCATCGAACGACCGCAGGTAGACCCTCCAATATATCATAGATTATCAAACGAAAGGCTCCAATATGTTGGAGCTTTTTGTTTTTTGGAGGTATCGCATTTTAAGGCTAACACACTCTGTATCAATAACTTTCAAGCCTGGCATGCGTGTTGGAATGACCTGTTGTCAAAACATAAACCCCGACAACGATGGAACCTAAAGCATTTTATCTGAAAACCTTTAAGATGGCGAACAATCTGTCAGAAACTCAACTGCAAGACCTCTGCAACAACATGTCCCTTAAGGAAGCAAGACGTGGTCAGATCGTTTATGCCAAGGGTGGTGAGAAGAAAGTCTTCATGCTCGTCAGTGGCAAGATCAAACTTTCTGAGATCAAGATGGGCGGCAACGAGATGATCAAAGAAATCATATTACCTGGCGATCTATTCGGCGATGTAATGCTTCATTATGAAGGTACCGCTTATGAGTACGCCGAGATCATCTCCGAAACAGCCATCTACTTCGCGATTGGACAGGACCAGCTTGCTTCCATGATGAGAACCAACTACGCGCTCACGACGAATTACATGTCGAAAGTAAGTGAGAAGTTCAAGAACCTCGAGGACCGCTATTTAAATATGATCACTCAGGACGTAAAGTCAAGGCTTATCTATTGCTTCAGGGAGTGGGCAACCAAAGAAGGAAAGAAACTGGGAGATAAAATTGTTGTCAAGAATCCGCTAACGCATAGTGATCTGGCAAGCCTGATCTCAACATCGCGTCAAACCGTAACAGTCATACTCAACGAACTGAAAGAAGCAGGTGCTCTAAACTACAACCGACGGGAAATGCAATTTTCAACCGATCATGCTCGCGAGTTGATTCAGGAGGCAATCTGTATGACAATTTGCAAATTCTAAATCCTACACTTTTGAATAAATAATGAGTCGATGATACTTAAGAATAAAAAACTTCAGGGACAAGTAGCGATAGTTACCGGCGCGAGCTCCGGGATCGGAGCCGGTGTTGCAAAAGCGCTGGCTGCCGAAGGTGCAACCGTGGTAATAAACTATTCAAGCAGTCCCGAAAAAGCTGAAAAGGTTCTGGAAGAGGTCAAGCAAAAAGGAGTCGAAGGTTACGCAATCAAAGCGGACGTGAGCAAGGAGAATGAAGTTGCTTCCATGTTCAATACGACAATCAAGAAGTATGGCACCGTTGATATCCTCGTCAACAATGCCGGGCTGCAAAAGGATTCCAGGTTCCACGACATGAGTCTTGACCAATGGAACTATGTTTTATCCATTAACCTGACCGGTCAATTTCTTTGCGCGAGAGAGGCGATACGGGAATTTCTGAAGCGTGGTGTCGTACCTGAAAGATCAAAGGCAGCCGGCAAGATCATATGCATGAGTTCAGTTCATGAAGTTATTCCCTGGGCGGGGCACGCCAATTATTCCGCATCGAAGGGTGGCGTTATGATGCTCATGAAAACCATCGCGCAGGAATATGCACCCAATAAGATCAGAGTGAACAGCATCGGACCAGGTGCCATCAGAACACCGATCAATCACGCCGCGTGGCAGACCCCTGAAGCGTACAATCAGTTGCTAAAATTGATCCCATCTAAACGGATTGGCGAATCAGATGATATTGGTGCTGCAGCTGTGTGGCTTGTCATCTGATGATTCCGACTATGTAAATGGCACAACAATATTTGTCGACGGCGGCATGCTGTTGTATCCCGGATTCGAAGACAACGGCTGACCTTCTTCCGCATTGAACATGCCGGACTACTGAACCATCTTCACAACGTCAAACATCCCCTTATGAACAGAGAAAAAGCACGCCTCCTGCAGGAGCGCGACCAGAAAGTACATTGGAAAAAATTTGGACCTTATCTGACCGAACGTCAATGGGGAACTGTACGCGAAGACTATAGCGCGTATGGTAATGCATGGGAATATGTTTCTCATGATGCGGCGCGAAGCAAAGCTTACCGTTGGGGTGAAGAAGGGATTGGCGGTATCAGTGACGATCAACAACTGCTATGCTTTTCTATTGCGCTTTGGAATAAAAAAGATCCAATCTTAAAAGAGCGCCTGTTCGGATTAACGGGAAACGAAGGCAATCACGCCGAAGACTGCAAGGAACTTTACTATTATCTGGATAGCACACCGACGCATTCTTATATGAAGATGCTCTATAAGTATCCTCAGCAAGCTTATCCCTATTCGCAGCTGGTGGAGGAAAACAAGGATCGCAGCAAGATGGATCCTGAATTTGAATTGGTCGACACAGGGATATTTGCCGATGAATAGATATTTCGATGTATTCATTGAGTATGCCAAGGCAGATGACTGACGATATACTCATCAAGATTACAGTTTACAACCGCGGCCCGGAAGATGCTGCACTGAATGTATTGCCCCACGTCTGGTTCAGGAACACATGGTCATGATGATAGATTACTCACTAAAGCCGACAATCTCAGCGTCACGAAAACGCGCTGAGACTTTCACATCGACAAACTTGGGATGTATAATCTCTTCATGGAAGGAGATCCGGAAGCGCTTTTCTGTGAGAACGATACTAACACGATCCGGCTTTACAACTACTATCAGCCAGGAACATTCAAAGATGGCATTAACGACTTTTTGACGTCAGGTAACACGCAGAAGCTGTCAACCCAATCGCTAAGGGCACCAAGGCTGCACTTAATTATGATATAACAGTGCCAGCCGGAAAAAGCAGGACCATCAAACTGCGATTGTCATCCGGATCATGAGGGCAATCCTTTTGAAAGTTTCGACGAAATATTCGCAAGTCGTCTTAACGAGGCCGATCAATTCTATGCTGAACTCCAAAACGATATTAAGGACGATGACTCAAAGAACATTCAGCGGCAGGCTTTGGCCGGTATGCTGTGGAGCAAACAATTCTTCTACTATGATGTCTCGCAATGGCTCAACGGAGATCCCGGGCAGCCAGCACCACCAGCAGAACGACATGGCGGACGCAACAACGAATGGCTTCATCTCAACAATGCAGACATCATATCGATGCCTGATAAATGGGAATATCCCTGGTTTGCTGCGTGGGATCTTGCATTTCATTGTATTCCTCTCGCAATGGTTGATGCCGATTTTGCGAAACATCAACTGAAGTTGCTGACCAAAGAATGGTATATGCACCCCAACGGACAGTTACCAGCTTATGAATGGGCACTTGGTGATGTTAATCCTCCCGTTCACGGTTGGGCTACCTGGCGTGTATACAAGATCGACCAAAAACAAAATGGTGGTAAAGGCGACCGTGCATTTCTGGAAGAAGTTTTCCAAAAGCTGCTGCTCAATTTTACCTGGTGGGTGAACAAGAAAGATCACAGCGGCAACAATATTTTTCAGGGCGGCTTTCTGGGTATGGATAACATCGGCGTGTTTGACAGAAGCGCTCAGCTTCCGACCGGAGGCTTCATCGAACAATCTGATGGTACCAGCTGGATGGCCATGTTCACCTTGAATATGTTGCGGATGGCCCTTGAACTCGCCAAAGAAAATCCGACTTATCAAAACCTTGCCACAAAATTCTTTGAGCATTTTCTATACATCGCCGGGGCCATGGCTAATGTTGGCAATCAGGGCATCAATCTTTGGGACGATGAAGATCAATTCTTTTACGATGTGCTTCATACAACGGATAACCAGACGGGTGAACGATGAAGGTGCGTTCTATGGTCGGGCTTGATCCCACTCTTTGCCGTTGAGGTGTTGGATGAAGAGCTGTTCAATGCATGCCCGGAGTTTGCTGCGCGTTTGGAATGGTTTCTGGTAAACAGACCGAACTTGGCTGGCCTCATTTCACGCTGGGGCGAAAAAGGAAAAAATGAGCGTCACCTGCTTTCCTTGCTTCGGGGGCATAGAATAAAGTGTTTATTAAAACGTATGCTGGATGAAACGGAATTCCTTTCAACCTATGGTATCCGGGCATTATCAAAAGAATATGAAGCAAATCCTTACAAGTTCTATGCTGGTGGGAGTGAATTCACGTGTTAACTATGCACCTGGTGAGGGTGATACATCGCTGTTTGGGGGGAACTCAAACTGGCGTGGGCCGATTTGGTTTCCTGTGAACTTTTTGCTGATTGAATCACTTCAGAAATTTCATCACTACTATGGAGATGATTTCAGAGTTGAACATCCGACTGGCTCTGGTCGTATGAGGACGCTCAAAGAAATCGCGGATGATCTGTCTGAGCGCCTCATTAGCATCTTCAGGGTGGATGAAAGCAACGAAAGACCGGTCAACGCGAAAGCACCCACTATTCAATCGCGATAAGCATTTTTCAGACTACATTCTGTTCCACGAATATTTTCATGGGGACAATGGGAGAGGTATTGGCGCAAGCCATCAGACCGGCTGGACCGGGTTGGTGGCCAAAACTGATCCAATCCTCCGCAAGTACAACATCGAGGCAAACTATTAGGGCGAGATCAAAAGCATCTGTTATACAATCATGAAACCAATCGAGTTTCCAAAAGAGGACTTGCAGGATTACAGTCGCGCGAGCAGTCTGGAGTGGCTTGAAGCCAATGGAATAGGCGGTTATGCCAGTTCAACTGTAACCGGCGCGCATACGCGTCGTTATCACGGACTATTGGTTGCATCGATGCGACCTCCCGTGGAGCGAAATGTCGTCCTGTCCAAACTGGACGAAACGTTGGTGATCGGCGACAGGCGCGTGGAGTTGGCAACAAACACCTATGGTGGCGTCATCCATCCGAGCGGGTTTCAACAATCTTACCCATTTCAAAAGGGATTTCTTTCCACGAGTTCACCTACGAAGCAGAAGGCGTTGCCATACAAAAGACAATTGCCGCCATCAACGGAGAGAATACAACAATCGTCATTTATGAAGTGCTGGATACCGATCATGTCTTCACACTTGAGTTGCTTCCCCTAGGTGCTTACCGGGATTTTCACGGCCTTAGCCACGCCAATAATGCTATGGCCTGGGACTATCGATTCGAAGATTACATTTTTAAAACAAGAAATTATGACGCGTGTCATGATCTTTTTATTGCCGTACCAGGGATCGCATTTCAAACCATCGCATCACTGGTATTACAACTTCGAATACAGCATTGAAAAATACCGGGGGCTAGACCACTCCGAAGACTTATTCAGTCACGGAACGTTCTCGGTAGAAATGGGAAAAGGTAGTCGACTTGGAATTATCATTTCGACAGACGATCCCACCGGCCGTGATGCCATTGGTTTATACAGGAAAGAATTAATGCGAAGGATCAAGGTAACTAGCAGATTTCGTTTTCACGACCGGGCGCAAATGCTGGCGCTGGCCGCAGACCAATTTATCGTGAAACGCGGGGAGAAACTCAAATCTATCATCGCAGGCTATCATTGGTTCAGTGATTGGGGAAGGGATACCATGATATCGCTACCTGGACTTTGCCTCAGTACCGAACGATATGCCGATGCGAGAAAGATCATCAAAGCATTTTCAGAAAGTATTAGTGAGGGAATGCTTCCCAACAGATTCTCAGACTATGGAGAGAAGCCGGAATACAATACGATCGATGCTACACTTTGGTTCTTCGTGGCTATTTACAAATACTATAAGACAACGAAAGATGGAGGCTTTGTAAGGGGTTTATTGCCCGTCCTTGACGATATCCTTTCATGGCACCTCAACGGCACCCGCTACAATATACATGTTGATACAGATGGACTACTGTATGGTGGTGAGCCAGGTGTTCAACTCACCTGGATGGACGCCAAGGTAGGTGATTGGGTTGTTACGCCGCGGACGGGTAAAGCTGTTGAAATCAATGCACTTTGGTTCAATGCCATTTCCATATACCGTGAGCTGAGGTCGGAGATCATGGGGTTGGAGGACTCAAAGTATGCGGCACTGGCCGCTACGATCAGGAAGACTTTCACCCAACTTTTCTGGAACGAATCGACCGGATACCTCAATGATTGTGTGGACGGCGACAACATCAGTACTGAGCTCAGACCTAACCAGATCTACGTGCTCAGCTTGCCGTTCAAACTGTTGCCCCTTGATCGGTCTTTGAAAATTCTGGAGGTCGTTACCGAGAAGCTACTGGTCACAAAAGGTCTGCGCAGTTTGTCACCGGATCACAAAGATTTTAATGGTCATTACGGCGGAGACCCATGGCACAGAGACAGCACTTATCATCAAGGTACTGTCTGGAGTTTTCTCATCGGTGCCTATGTAGATGCACTCGTCGATCTCAGGGGCAACGTCGGAAAGGCTGAGGCGACGCAATTGATGAAGCAATTTCTCGAGCATCTTGATGAGGGATGTGTCGGCTCGGTATCAGAGATATTCGACGGCGACTACCCCCATA
The DNA here is from genome assembly GCA_963845845.1 of uncultured Cytophagales bacterium. Classification (GTDB taxonomy): domain Bacteria; phylum Bacteroidota; class Bacteroidia; order Cytophagales; family Cyclobacteriaceae; genus Chryseolinea. The sequence goes on along the minus strand of CAWJTP010000009.1, from coordinate 168,137 downwards.
GCCCACGTGGTTGTACTGCGCAGGCATGGGGAGTCGCTGAAGTATTGCGTGTCATCGTAGACTACAATCTGCTCCAGACTGACCTGGGAAAACTGAAGCGCCATGTATTGGTCAAAGTTTAATGATCAATACAGTGTCAATGTAACTAGTCACGACAATCCTGTTCATGCATTACCCGTATGATTGCTTATGATATTCAAGGCAACGATCAACCAAATCCAAAAGAACTGGAGCGTGTATGTGGCCGAAGGGACCTGCCTGGCACTCTTCATGTTATCAGCGTCTTTGTTCACGTTGCTCCTGGAACATCCTCGATCTACGGTGCATCTGCTGATCCGGAATGATTTAATACGATTGTGTCTGATGGGATTAGCAATGGGCACTCACGGCGTCGCTTATTATCTACTCCAGGTTAGGAAAAATTTCAGGGGCTCACATGAATCCCGCAGTGTCCTTAGCATTTTTCCGACTGGGCAAGGCATCAATAACTGATGCTCTGTTTTACATCGTCGCGCAACTCTTTGGGGCGGTCATCGCCATTCAGTCAATAGCGCTCGTATTTGGAGATGCTTTTCGATCAGCACCAATTCACTATATCACGACAACTCCGGCGAAGTATGCCGAATGGCTCGCGTTCAGTATTGAAGTTGTTATGTCGTTTGCTATGATGCTTGTCGTTCTGATGTCGTCAAATCACAAAAGATTTTCAAAGTTCACCGGCGTTTTCGCCGGAATACTTGTCGCACTCTTTCTCGTCCTGTCAGCGCCGATATCAGGATTCAGCCTGAACCCTGCGAGAACACTTGGCTCGGCTATACCGGCGAAGGATTTCCTATCGATATGGATCTACATTACCGCTCCTTTGATTGGAATGCTCACTGCGGCGGAGATCTATGACAAAAGCAACATGAAAACGCGTTGTGCAAAACTTTATCATGTCTTTGGTCACACATGCATATTCAATTGCGACTACTGCGATCACAAAGGTAACGAAACGGTCAACAGATAAAATAAAATGGAAACGAAGTACGACATTATTATTATTGGCTCAGGTGCCGGCGGTGGCACCCTAGCCTATAAGTTGGCGCCATCCGGAAAGAAGATTCTTATCCTCGAGCGCGGAAATTACATTCCTAAAGAAAAAGAAAACTGGGACGCCCGCGAGGTATTCACCAAAGGCCGGTATCGCACCACGGAAGTCTGGTACGACGGCAACGACAAGCCGTTCAGTCCATTTACCCATTACGCTGTGGGTGGCAACACGAAAATGTTTGGCGCCGCACTGTTCAGGTTAAGGGAGAGTGACTTCAAAGCCACCAAGCACTACGGAGGGATATCGCCAGCATGGCCGATTTCTTACGACGACCTAGAGCCATTCTACACGGAAGCTGAGAAAGTCTATAGCGTGCACGGCCAACGTGGTACTGATCCAACCGAACCCAGTGCAAAAAATGGATACCCCCATCCACCATTACAACATGAGCCCAGCATGCAGGAACTTTACAATAGCATTTCGGCGCTTGGCTACAAACCATTTCCGCTACCACTAGGCGTACGGTTGGTGGAAAACGGAAAGACTGGCGCTTCACCAATCAGGTTAAGCAACTTTGATGGTTTCCCTGACCTGACGGAGGCAAAAGCGGATGTGCAGGTTGTCACCTTGCGTCAGGCATTGAACCTTCCCAATGTTACATTAGTTACCGGTGCACGTGTTGATCGACTGGTCACAGACAAATCAGGAAGACGAATCTCGACCGTCGAAGTAACACGGGACGAAGAAAAAATGATTTTCGAAGGTAATACCGTTGTGCTTGCCGCAGGTGCTGTTAACTCCGCAGCCATATTGCTTCGGTCCGCAAGCACTCAGTTTCAAAACGGATTGGCCAACAGCTCGGATCAAGTAGGAAGGAATTACATGCTCCATCAAAATGGGTGCGTGATCAACTTTTCAACGAAGGAAAACAGGGCACAGTTTCAAAAGTCGTTTTCGCTTTCTGATTTTTATCATAATGCAGACGACTCGGAATTCCCACTAGGAACAATTCAACTGATGGGCAAGAACGATCCAGATACCGTTCTTGACCTGACCCGGGACAAATTTCCGGGAAAAAGTTTTGAGGAACTTTCAACGCACTCCATAGACTTTTGGATCACATCTGAAGACCTTCCAGAATCGTGATAACCGCGTAACGATTAGAAAAGACGGTACTATTAAGACAGCCTATGCTGTCAACAACCGCGAAGCCTACAATCGTCTGAAGGCGAAGCTCTATCAGATACTCGATAAACTCGGCGATCGTGATCCACAGTTGCGTAATTCGGTACGCCTCGGATACGATCTCGGTATTTCTGGTGTCTCACATCAAATGGGAACTCTGAAATTCGGCCACGATCCAAAAACGTCTGTGCTTGACGTGAACTGCAAAGCTCATGACCTTGATAATCTCTACGTCAGTCGACGCAAGTTTTTTTGTGTCATCAGGTGCATTCAATCCATCATTGACTATCATGGCCAACGCGTTGCGTGTGGGAAAACACCTTCTGCAAACGCTGTGAAAACTATCGCATTGGTGATCCTGGCACTGGCCATTGCAAATCAGTCTGCCGCCCAGGAGCGGTTCGTTATTGGTGGCGGACTGACTTACTGTTCTTATCAGCGAACCCCCGGTATAAATCTCAATGCGACGTGCAGAGTGATCCGCCAGCTCCACGTTGGGCCCGACTTCTCCGTGTTGTTAACGCGACGGGACGATGACCGTGGCCTGCAAGTAAAGCGGAAGGAGCTGGAATATAATCTCAATGCCACGTATCTGTTTCCGGTCGCGGCAATAGTAGACGTCTATCCGCTTGTGGGATTGAATGTTTCAAAAATTACTGTGCACCCTGAGGGTGTCGGACCGGATAAGAATTGGGTCAAGGCGCTCAATATTGGTGCTGGTCTGGAGGTCAAAAAAAAATCGATCCGATACTTTGGTGAATTGAAGTATGTGTCCACACTATCAAAGTTCGATCTGACGATTGGAATCCTGAAACCACTATGACTTTAATCGAAGAGCATATTGAATCCCTGACAACGACTGTAGGCACGGCAATAGAGGGTCTGGCTGTTCTCATTATCGCCGGCGCAATTGCACGGGCCTCATGGTCATACGTCAACGATTTAATCAAAGGGGGAAGTGATAAGATCGCGGTGCGATTAACACTCGGTAAAACGCTAGCCATAGCATTAGAATTTCTACTGGCGGCAGACATCCTGCGAACGGCTGTTGCGCCAAGTTGGGAAGATATCGGGAAACTCGGGGCTATCGCGGTGCTACGGACCATGCTGAACTATTTCCTTGAGCGCGAGATCAAACAAACTGACGTTTAATCATGAAGAAAATGAAGTATGCTTTCATATTGCCGATGATTTCTCCTCTGTACCTGGACATTGTCACAGACTGTTCAAAAGGTAGATGCAATCGGCATTACAGTAAGTGATCTGGACCGGGCTGTCGATTTCTATACAACGATACTTACTTTTAAAAAGATCTCCGAGGTTGAGGTTTTCGGGAAGCCCTATGAATCGCTCAAAGGTCTTTTTGGGATCCGGTATAAACGAGTGAGATTGCGCCTGGGTGATGAGGAGATCGAGCTAACCGATTTTCTGACGACCGGTGGTCGCGCGATTCCACAAGATTCGAGAAGCAATGATCTGTGGTTTCAGCATATTGCTATCGTCGTAAGCAACATGGACTCGGCATACGCCCGATTGAGAGCGTATCATGTTACACATGTATCAACTGGGCCACAAACTCTTCCTGAGACAATTCCAGCGGCCGCCGGCGTCAAGGCATTTTACTTTCACGATCCCGATGGTCATAATCTCGAACTGATATACTTTCCTCCTGGTAAAGGCGATACGAAATGGCGACAAAGCACTTCCTATCTTTCTTGGAATAGATCATACAGCGATCAGTGTATCGCAAACCTATCAGAGCAAGAAATTCTATTCTGATTTACTTGGCATAAAGTATCAGGGTGAAAGTTTCAATTTCGGTGAAGAGCAGGAACATCTTAACAATGTTGACGGCGCGCGCCTGCATATCTCAGGCAATCGTGCTTCATATGGACCTGGAGTAGAGTTTCTGGAATACCTTGAACCAAAGACCGGTCGCAAATACCCTTCAGATGAACGACCAGACGATCTCATCCATTGGGAAACCATCGTGACGACTTCGGCCATCGACGAACTTTACCAGAGCATGAGGCGCGCCGATGTGACATTCATTTCCAAAGGAATCGTTGACATACCTGAGAGTAACTACATCTTCAGACGCGGCTTTTATGTTCGCGACCCCGATGGTCACGTCATCGGTGTCTTTGAAAAGTGATAGACTTATTTAAGTTGATAATATCCTTTCTCAAAAGGAACACGTAACGGTCTCGACTGAAATCATCTGAAGAAGAATATCGCGACGTTGGTCAGGTCCATGACTAATTTTCCAGTTCGAATATCATCGCTGCAATCTACACGACAAACCGGCTGACCGGTCCATCGTTTCTTTCAATAAAAAATAGATAACAATTATGCATTTTATTTATTCAACAATTGCAATGCTGTTCATAACATCTTTCGCACTGTCTGCGCAAGATCTGTTGAACCTCGACGACAAAGGTGTCATCATCGATGGTTATGACCCTGTCGCCTACTTCAGTGACAAGAGAGCCGTCAAAGGTGACGACCAATTCGCCTCGACTTATGATCGATCAACTTATCACTTTGCCAATGCGGAAAACAAGAAATTGTTCGATGCAGATCCTGCTAAATATCAGGTACAATTCGGAGGCTTTTGTGCTTATGCTGTTTCGCAGGGACATGTGTCGCCGATCAATCCTCAATTTTGTGTGGTTCAAAGAGACGAGCATGGTCGCGACAGGCTTGTCTGCCAGCACAATCAAAAGGCGGCTGACTTATGGAACAAGGAACCAGACAAGCTATTGGTCGATGCTGACAAATACTGGCCGGCAGTTGTAAAAAATCAAGGGAAACAAATCCCACTGAAAGGTGTCGAGCATTTCTTCATCAATATTGACAACTCAGGGTTGGCCAATAGCGGATACGACGTCGTCGCGTATCACACCGATAACAAAGCGATAAAAGGTGACGCCAGGTTCACGGAATGGTATCACGGTGCCAGGTATCTGTTTTCCTCAAAGGAGCATCAGGAAGCATTTCGTGATCAGCCAAAAAAATACCTTCCACAGTACGGAGGATTTTGTGCCTATGCAATGAGTGTTGGTAAGGTCCGCCCCGTTAATCCTGAGATCTTCTCAATAGAGAACGGCAGGCTTATGCTGCAGCATACGCGTGAAGCTTATGACTTGTTCTACAAGGACGTAAGCAAAAACATCCAGAAAGCCGACGAGCAATGGCCTGTTGTCGAACAAAAACACGCAGGCAAAAAAGTGAAGTTTGATAAACCAGCAAAATAAAATCTCTATACTATGAAATCATTACTTACATTACTTTTCATTGCGGTTGCGCTCCACGCATCCGCGCAAGTTACAACGTCAAAAACATTGACACTCGAAGCAGCAAAGAGAATTGCTGCCGAAGCACGTAAATATGCAACGGGCGTTAACGCGCCACACGGCGGGCCATCCATTGCCATTGTCGACAAAGGCGGCAACCTGCTTTTCGTCGATCGACCTGAAACAACATTCGCAGGATCTGCCATGATCGCTTATGAGAAAGCACACACCGCTGCCATGTTCGAACAGCCGACAAAGGGTTTTGAAGGAAAAATAAAAGAGGGGCGTACTCCACTGATCACGGTTGGGTATGTGATGTTGGAAGGTGGAGTACCAATCCTCTTCAACAATGAAGTCATCGGAGCAATTGGGGTTAGCGGAGGCGCGACTTCTCAACAGGATGTTGAGATCGCGGAAGCGGGGGTTAAAGTAAAAATCGACGGACTATGAGAAACAATAGTTCCATCGTGAAAGCCTGTGCTCTGACAGGCTTTCTTTTTTTCAGTCAACTTGTTAAGGCGCAGGAGTCAGTTGAATTGGCTATTGGCAAACCCGACGCGATCGTTGACCTGAGAACATCAGCGGGTACCGCTGCACTCAAAGCCGAGTGGCGATTCATGAATGCGGATATCGTCACCCAGGAATTCAAATCGCCTGGACCATCGGCGGACGATCCCCATCAGATCTATCCAACGGGAAGAGCAATCGGGACGTATGCTATATCGCCCAAGGCGGGACCGAAAGACTTTGACGACGCAAATTGGGAAAAGCTCGCACCTAACAGCCTGGAAACGCGAAGAGGAAACGGATTGCTTTCCTTCGTTTGGTATCGCATACGCATAACGGTTCCAGAGACAATAGGTAAATTCGACGTGAAAGGCTCTAGTGCTGTGTTCGAGATCGTAATGGACGATTATGCAGAGATCATTGTAAATGGGGGTCTGTCCAAAACCAACGGTCAGGCTGGCCGGCAAGTGGTAAAGGGCTGGAATGCGCGAAACCGGATCGTGATCGGTAATGACCTGAAGCCCGGTCAGGAAATTCAACTCGCGATCTTAGGCATCAACGCTCCGATTTCCGATTTACCAGAGAATTACATCTGGATACGTTCAGCTACTGTCGATTTTTACCGGGAGTTTCCAGTCAAGAACAAGGCTTGGGAAAATCTGGGCGAGATCGTGACGATCGATCCTGCCCTTCGCGACATCGTGGATGAAGACAGCAGGCTCAAGCGAGTTGCAACTGGTTTTCAATTCACCGAAGGTCCTGTCTGGCACCCGGATGGATTCCTGCTTTTCAGTGATCCAAATACGAATGTGATCTATGCCTACAAACCGGACACCGACGACGTAGAAATCTTCAGGACAAAAAGTGGTTACAGCGGATTTGATGCCGGGGATTATCATCAGTCTGGATCGAACGGACTTGCGTTCGATCTTCAGGGCAGGTTGACGGTCTGTCAACACGGCGAACGTCGCGTGATCCGAATTGAACCAAAAGGTCCACGTTACAGTGATGGCTGACAAACTGAAGGGCAAGCGACTGAACAGTCCCAACGACCTGGTATACCGATCTGATGGTTCACTTTTCTTTACCGATCCACCTTACGGACTGCCCAAAGCATTCGGAGATGCAGCAAAGGAACTGCCATTTTCAGGTGTTTATGCCGTCGTTAACGGACAGGTAAATTTGATCGCAAAAGATTTCCAAGGACCCAATGGCATTGCGTTTTCTCCCGACGAAAAATACTTGTACGTGAGTAATTGGGATATTAATGACATCCACAATACGAAAGTGATCCGTCGATATGATGTCGGCATAGACGGTTCTTTAAGCAATGGAAAAGTTTTCTTTAGTATGAATCAGACCGATGGTGATGACGCCCTCGACGGCTTGAAAGTTGATATGAATGGAAACGTTTTTTGCGCCGGCCCCGATGGCATATGGATCATCTCCTCCCAAGGTACGTATCTCGGCAGGATCAGGACACCCGAACACGCAGCGAATATGGCGTGGGGTGAAGATGGCAAAACGCTATTCGTCACGGCCAGCACTAGCGTTTACAAGATAAGGCTTAAAACGAGCGGCGCCGGCACATTTCCAACGACAGTGACAAGCGCGAAGAAGTGAAGTGCAGGCAACAATGCAAAAAGGGCAGAATTGATCTGCCCTTTTTTATAGACTAAGGTTCATAACAATGTACCGGATTACCTCGGTTCACAGTCGGAAATCAAGCTTAACCGTAACATCATCACCGATGGTCAGGCTGTTTCCACCGACGCCAAAATCTCTTCTGTCAATTTGAAATTCACCTTCAAAGTGATACCCGCCTTTAGCACTTGTCGCTTTAAAGGGAAACGAGATTTTCTGTTGCTTGCCTTTGATCACCAGGGTACCAACCATCAGGTACGTATTGTCCCTGGTCTTCGACACCAGTTTTGATGTAAACGTCATCTCGGGAAATTTGTCAATGGCGAAATACTCTTCCTTTTTCAAATGCTTGTCGCGAAGAGCAATTCCGGTTTCGAGCGATGCTGTCTTCACTGTGGATTCAAAGTGGCTTTTCTCTGGATGGTGTTCGTCGAATACAAATGAACCATTGAAATCGGTGAACTTCCCTTGTATGGTTACACCAAGATTCTCTTACCAAAAAAGAGACCGTTGAATGGTTGGTCACCGGAACAAAACGATCCTGAGCGACAGAAATTCGCCAGGTCAGGATCGATAGCAATAAAACAATTCGTGTCTTCAAGCTATTTCAATTCTGCGCGAGCGAACACAACAGTGTAACGTCCACACTGGCGAAAGATGGCGATTGGGATACAAGGCGTTTGTCTGTCAGGGAGACCGTTCCAGCCAAGTCGTGAAAAAATCAAATAATGGTGTGAAATCTTTGGTTTCTAGGGAAGTGTCTGGCTATGTTAATTCAATGCCCAGCGCTCACAAATCGTTCCCGGGGCGCCTGGCCCGACCTTCAACAAAGCCGTTCGATCCTCCTTTTGGTCCGTACGCTGATACTTATCATTGGCGTGGATCATTTTGTTGGGAAACTGATCTGCAAAATAGTCGGCAAGTGATTTAACATGAAATAAAACGGAGTCCGAGTCACGGGAAAGTAGATTGAGTGCTTTAAGTGGCTCGATCATCATAGGCTGCACGAAAGTCTTGAAGTGCCTTCTGGCTAGGAAGACAAGTAAACTTAGCACAATTGTTTATATTTGTTTAGTTTCATTTAATCCTTTGAGTATGGCTCAGATCATATTCCCTTATTCCTCCCGGAAAAAATCAATCTCCATTCTCTTTTTTTTAAAATATTGCGTTTGAACCTTGTGACATAGAAGAGGATTATTCTGAAACACAGGGAAATTAGCTGTGCCATTCGCCCTTGACGAGAACTACAGACATCACTTCGAATCGCGGAAGATGAAATTTAGTTGCTGATGGTTTGAGAAAAAATAGGGGTAATGAGACAATAGTTGTTATACGTGGAGGGAAGAAATTTCTCTTCGTGACCGACAAAATAATAAAGTCATTCGATAATTGAGATTCATAATTATTGGCCTAACGGGTTCGATGTTTTCTACTAAGGACCCTTAGCAACAGATAGCCTGTCGTACCTGCAACCAGCGATGAAATCATAATCGCGATTTTTGATTGGTCTATGAGACGGGCATCATCAAAGGCGAGTAAGGTTACGAAGATTGACATAGTAAAACCTATTCCCCCCAAAACTCCAACCCCAAAAATGTCCATCCATCGCACGTCGTGGGGAAGCCTCGTAATTTTAAATTTTGATGAAATAAATGAAAATAAGAAAATACCCACTGGCTTGCCAATGACCAGACCAGCGAATATTCCAATGCTATTAATTTCAAATAAGGCATGGATCCAATCTTTTGGTATCACGACAGCGGTATTGGAAAGTGCAAATAGCGGTAGTATAAAGAACGCAACTGGAGCGTGGAGAAACTGTTGAAGTCTATAAGATATTGAGTCCTGCGCTCCATTGCCAAACGGAATTGCAAAAGCAAGCAGTACGCCGGAGATTGTGGCATGAACGCCGGAGTGTAACATAAAATACCACATTATTACGCCCCCGACAAGGTACGGTATAAGGTTCATAACCTTTAGCCTGTTCAATACGAGTAGCGCGACAAAAGTTCCTAAGGAGATTGAGAGATTAAACCAGTCAAGTGAACCCGTATAGAATATGGCAATAACCAAAATTGCTCCCAAGTCATCAATAACGGCCAGCGCCGTCAAAAAGATCTTTAGCGAGTTTGGGATTCTGTCACCAAGTAGGGAAAGTACGGCCAACGCAAAAGCAATGTCAGTGGCCATTGGTATTCCTGCGCCGGCCTGAGTAATTGCTCCTTTGTTAAATAAAAAGTGTAACAGCGCAGGAATCACCATACCACCCAACGCAGCAATAACAGGCAGCATGGCTTTTTTAAGGGTAGAAAGCTCTCCGATATAGACCTCCCTCTCGAGCTCCAGCCCAACTAATAAGAAGAAGATCACCATGAGACCGTCGTCAATCCAATGAGCTACGTTGTGATCCGCAACGGGGTAATCCCAAATGCCAAGGTAAGCCGATTGCATCCCTGAATTTGCCAACAGGAGTGATGCGACGGTGCATACAATTAGTATTATGCCGCCGGACTTCTCACTATGAAAGAACTCATTAAAGAGTTTTGTTGCCTCCATTATATTTGAAAGTGTCTATTAATTCCAATGCGCAATGTTTTGCCGGTAGCGCATACCGCGAAGCTACGACTCAATTGATAATATAAAAGTCGAAGATCTGAGTTGTTGACGACAGTTGTCAGGAAAATGGCGTCGGACAAGTGATTTTTAAACCGTTTGCACGCACCTTGACTAGTGTTTCGCGATTGCCTATTTGATACTATGTTAGACGGCGTTTGGACGAGATATGAATACCATTGAAGTGAACGTTTTTGAACTTGTTGATTTGAAAGCTCTTTCGAATTTACTTCCTTGTGTCCTATGACGTCACAGGGATGGCTTTTCTTGCTGTATATCCTATTTTTATCTGCTTGCTTTCTTCTTCTGGGATATTTTTATAGAAAAAAGCGGTAATTCTAATCGTATACAGCACACTTATTGGGCAGCGATGTGGTAGATACATCTTGTCTAAGAGGTTGCCATGATTTACATTTATTCACGAGAAGTGAGGTGTTTAAAGTCTTTTTTCAATTAAGGGACCCAGTCGACACATGTCAAATCTTGGTTCCAGTAAAAGAAATCGATTTCCGACTTTCTTGGCTTTAGTTCAAATAAGGAATTGGATATACATTATGACCGCTCAAAATAATACAAAAAGAAGTCTCGGCGACAAATTGCGTCTAATTGGTTTTTTGATTGTCGGGACAGCTAGTGTGATCGCTACAATAAAGATCAAAAGTAATTTTATAAACTCTCAGTTTACTCCGATAGACATGCAAGTTGAATTGCTTGATACGATCGCAGCGATTGCCAGGGAGGATCGAGCAACGCGGATTATTCTAAAACACCAGGGAAATTACGCTGTGCCATTCGCCCTTAACGAGAACTATGGGCATGACTTAGCACTGCAGAAGATGATTTTAGTTGATGATGTCTTGAAAAAAAATAGAGGATAGTGATACAATAGTTGTTGTACGAGGGAGGAAGAGATTTATTTTTGTGACCGGTAAAATAATAAAGTTAAATGAGTAACTGACGGCGATTTATCGACTTGGAACATACATGAATTGGGACTAAGAATCTATCGTTTGGACCTCATTTCTACCGACGACCTTAACGGTTTTGGAATTGCTATTTCTATGCTCGAATGTCTAAGCTGGAGAAACGTACAATTCATAATTGTTCGTCTAACGGATTCGATGTTTGCTACTTTCAGAGGCATTTATTTTATTTTAACTGCATTTTAATGGAGGTTTAATCAAGAAGCTGCAGAGGAAACAATAATCGACGGTAACTTTGCATTTTGCAATAGCGAACAACGAGGTTAATTAGTCGAGGCAGCCCAGAAAGGCCCATTCATGGTGGGTCTTTCTTTTTTTGAAGCAAGACAAGATATAATTCAAACCTAAGGCTTTACGTGGAAACTGGCGATGGGGTTACGAAGAAGGATGGCAAGATTGCGACCTTAAAACATTATTTGAGATGTATTGGCATAAGGCAGTTTGGTGTCTTGGACGGGGCAATTAGCATTTCCTTAAAATGAATTGTGCCTTCATCGTGAGCTGGTACTCACTCAAACCTTGGTATTTCCTTTTTCCTTGTTTTAATCCTTTGTACTACATGCTGCCCTACTGCTATACCCTCCTTAATTCCATTTTCAAAGGCCGGTCTATAGTGGATACCTCAGTATATGCGGCTAATGGCTGCCTCCTGCGCGGCTTCCTCAAAGGAGCTGAAGCGTCTCGCCTTCAGACCAAATTCAATTTCAGTCGAGTCCATGAATGTAAATCCTTCACCAAACATATTTGTCAACGCGACTGATGCGGCGGCCGAAATTACGCTGTGTGCACTGGTGTATTCAGGGAATGGTGGGGTTTGCAAAAGCGGAGTCCAGTCTTCGTCTATGTACTGATTAATATACGTTTCCGGACGGACAAGTTTTGACCGACACTTCTCGTCCCAGGAACTGATGAAACCATCGAAGATGCCGATTGATACGCGGGCATAAGCCTCAGTCTCGTCCACAAAATTCACTTCCTGATTCTGCACGCTACGCTAGTAATGTTCATCCAATGTCCTCCTGGGGGAGATCTTCTTGGTTGCATACATTATATGTCCTTTTACATTCATCATAAATGGATTACAATCCCAAAAGGAAGCAATAGATCTTTGTTCTTGAGTGAAAGTTTGACCAATTCCGTATACTTTATATGCCTCCTGGTAAAATTTGCTGTTCTCACTAATATGAAAAAGACGTTGGTGGATCAGGTATACATTGTAACGAGGAGTCTAGGGTCATTGGCCGTATTGTGTTCCAATGTGGTTCTACAGCATCCATGTACGCTGGAGGGGTTGGCTTCCAGGCCCCGGACTATCTAGTATAGGGAACTTTGGAAACGAACGGGACTGCTTATAGTTGCCAGGACAGACCAACCGAGAATGGAATTTGCAACAGAATCGCCATACGCAATGGAACGCTCGTAAATTTCTTTGCTCATTCCGGATTTCCTAAATTCCTTTAATATGGTCTTGTAAAAAGCATCGATCTTTTCTTCAGAAAATACTAGCTCCTTCCGGTTTGAATCATGGCGACAACTGTCGCTAAGGGATAAGAGTATATCTTTTCGGGAATAGGCTTGGGAAGCTTTTCCAGGCCGTTTAGCTGACCTGCCAAAGAGTTGAAATTATTATCTAAGTGCAACGCGGTTTCATAGCCGGCGATGCTTACATAGACATAAATTCTGGAAGCTGCAGGCGGTGAAAAAATGTCTTGAACGATAACATCGGTCAATTGCTTGATCGTCCTGTGAACATATTCGGCGTCTTGAGTTTTTGTTCTCCGATTGTCTGATTGTGAGTTGCAACAGCAGAGGACAAACAGGCACCATAGCAAGCTGTACATCACTTTCATTGCATGCATAGCGATCAAAAATACTAGTTATTTTAATCGTAAAAGGATGATGTGAATCGATTTATACGCGATTTAATCTCAATTTAATTTTGACTGTCAAAATCATGGTTCACATAGATTTTTGAAGCGTAACACAAGAAGTGCGGCATTTTCACAACACAGTTTGTTGATTTCCGTGCGGACGATCTTGGATCCTTTCAACTATAAGGGAGACCTTCAATTGGCTTTGCATGTAAAGTTACTCAGGGTTCTACGTGGTGCTTAGAGTAACTACGCGTAGGCTCACTTTCTACGGCAAAACGCCTTGTCGCTGGTAAAATGCATTGTAGCAGATCTACGCCATTTGTTATTGTCAATGGTCTGGAAAAGGCAAAATCTGCTTCAATGCTGCAATAGATTTCTGCAACCGCGACCGGCATAGTATCAGAAAAGACAGTGATGCAGCAGGAGTTAAGCTTTTTATTACTTCTAATAGTCTCAAGAAAATGCGATATAGAAACTCGCTTCAGGGCAGCGTCGATGAAGATATGTGATGGTGGAGTGATCATTTCATGGTTAATCATAACCGGCGCCTCATCGGCGTAGATAAAGCTTACATGGCGAGCGCCAGGATCAACCCGGCGAATGATCTCCTCCATCAATTCTAGGTTTTCGACTTTATTGTCAATCAGAATGACGGTATTTTCTTTCATAAAAATGTGTCTTGTTAGTAACCATAACCACAAACACCCTTCCAAAGATTAAAACTCCCGACAGTTCGCTTGAATTCGTCAAAGGGATACTACGGACCGTTGTGAATCTCGGATGCATCATGTTAATTAGTTGATCCATCTACACTGACAAGCCCAATAGTTTGTAGGTCACCGATCACACCATGGTCAATTGGTATCCATAAAATAGCCTTGTCGAGGAAAGAAAAAGAGTTGATTGCTTCCTTAAGTAAAGAAAAAACCCGCGTCTAAGTGGGTTTTTTCAAAAAACTATCAGCAATAGGCTGCTAGTTTAGGCTTAGGTTTATCGATTCTTGATTAAGACACATACTTAGAACATTGCACATTCCAAGATAATTATAAGGACGCTGATAAATTGCAAAAGCGCCACGCTCCTTAAGAGCGCTTATGTTAATCGGTTCTGACGTTGCGCAATGTACGATCACAGGTATCTTACGTAATGTATTGACCTTTCTTATTTTCCTCAGAAACTTAATACCATCTATGCCTGGCATACTCAGTTCTATAAATATATAATCAGGCACAATTGATTCCTCTTCGATAATCTCAAACGCCTCTCTGTCATCATCGACTATGAAACATATTGTCTTAGGCGACATATCGAAAAGCGCCGTCACAAAAATTGCTCGATCCGCGGGATTAGAATTTATGAATACACATGACTTCACGCGATAAATTAGGTTTGTGAACTTTCATACATAACAAACACAATTTTTGACTTTCAATAGCAATTAACGCCAGTAAAAACGATAAAACCGCCTACAAGGAATTAAATCCGGATTAAAATAGAATTAAAATCATTTGGAAGTCAGACAGGCAGATTGACAATAAATACTGTTTTATTTTGATTTGATGTAACGGTAATATTACCTGCGTGTAATGCGACCACGCTTCTAACCAGAGACAATCCAATTCCAAATCCTTTTTGCAACGTTGCATCAACTCTGGATCTGTAAAAGGGATCAAAAATTCTTGTAAGATCCTCGTTTCGGATAGGATTACCGCTATTTGAAAAGCTCATTGTTATAAATCCTTTGTTTTTGCCTGTAAGCTCGACTTTTACAGTATGATCTGTTGAGTATTTACATCCATTCTCAATGAGATTGAGAATTGCTACTCTGAGTAATTGCTCGTCGCCTTGAATTAACAACGAGTCGTATTGCAGATCAAGGTCAAAATGAACGTTTACAATATAGGCTGGATGAGCTTTAAGTTGCTCTTCCTTTGCGCTCCATATGATATCATCCACTCTTGTTGGTCCAAAATTTCGTTTCGATTGGTCACTCGTACTTTGAGCCAGCAACAATAGTCTGGTTGACAAATTACCTAGGCTTTTGAGCCCAGCCATGATCTTTCGAAGAAGATCAAGATAGTATTGCTTGTCTCGTTCTTGCAGCAAAGCGACTTCTACCTGTCCGGACATTACGGTGATAGGCGTTTTGATTTCATGAGAAGCATTCGCGATGAATGTTTTTTGGGAAAGAAAAGCTCCCTCAAGCCGGCCTAACATTTTGTTGAAGGTTCTCGATAGGTTGCCAAGCTCATCATTTTGATTTCCCTCGTCAAGCCTCAAGCTGAGATAACTTTCTGAAATATTACTAACGTCGCGGACAATGATTGAAATGGGCTTCAACACCCGACCGGCGTAGAACCATCCGAGAAAGGACACGATGACGATGCAAACGCCGAGGGTCATTAACAGAATGTTTCTTAGATTGATCAGTGCTTCCGAACCATAGACGTCGGTGGCAGTTGCGACAACGATAAAGCCACTGGCGTCGTCGGTATAAAGGAATCCAATGCCTTCATATTCATCAGTCTCAAATCTCACCTCTGAGTCACGCTTGATTCTGCTCAGCATCACGGCGTCCACCGGAATGGCCCGGTCTCCTTCCGATCTGTATAATTCTTCGTTGAGGTGATCGAATACAACAATATATTGATTGGGAAGGTTGGCTGGGTTGTTACGCTCCATACGCTTAAGCAGTTCTGCATTCACCTCCTTAACCTCGGCCAATACTCTTGCTATATTTATGGCCCTGTTTTTCAGCCTCTGGTTGAAGTCCTGCTTCCTGAACTGGCTTGAAAAATAATAGGTAGAAATGGACATAACTGTCAATACTACAGTTACTATGCTAAGAAATATTAAAGTTAATCTGGTTCGAATGTTCATTGATCAACACTTAATGCGTAGCCCAGTCCGATGCGCGTTTGAAGATACTTAGGCTCAAAATTGCGATCAACCTTGTTCCTCAGCATATTGATGTAAACTTCAACGACGTTAGTACCGGTCTCAAACTTCAAGTCCCAAATTTTCTCAGCTAACTCCGCTCGTGAAATAACCCTTTCAGGATTTCGCATAAAGAATTCGAGTAGCGAAAATTCCTTTGCCGAGAGTTTAATGATTTTTGAAGCGCGTTTAGCGACTTTTTTGTCTAGATCGAGTATGAGGCCTTCAAACTTTAATAAATTTCCATAATTGCCCATAACACTAGATTTTCTTCTTGTCAGCGCTCTGATTCGGGCAGTCAATTCTTCAAATTCGAAGGGCTTTGGTAGGTAGTCATCTGCACCAGCTTCAAAGCCAGTAAGCTTGTCAGCGCTTGTCGATAATGTTGTTAACATTAGGATGGGAACATTAGACCTCTCAGTCTTGATCTGCTTGCATAGTTCGAACCCGTTGATGCCCGGAATAACGATGTCCATTAGAATTACATCGTATTCGCGGCTTAATGCCAAGCGGCGTCCGATTTGGCCGTCAAAGGCAACATCAACCTCAAATCCCAGTTCCTCCAAGCCTTGCCTGATGAATGATGAAACCTGCAACTCATCTTCTACAACTAGAATCTTCATGGTAATTAATATAGCAAAAATCGCATCTCTTTCATTGAAGCTGTCGCCAAGGAGCCTTTGGACGGGGTGATATCAAGCATTTTAACAGCATTTTAATGCGATTTTAATTGTTTATACCTACTCGAATACAGGCGGCACTGTTCAAACTCGATGATTAATAGTGTTGCAATTATTTGCATTACGATATGACTATCGAACGCAAAAACCACGTTATCCCATTGGGCTTCAATTTTTTTAGCAATTTTTTTAAATCCTATGGATACTCAGGAAGCTTCGGATGCCATTTTAAACAGCTGATCATGCCCAACGCAGCTTTTCCGCGAAAAATCCCAGGGGTTCTTTTATAGGCCAAGCAATTGTCTGGGCAATGGGATGCGGGGTCAAATTCAGATTCTTGCGATCAAGAATGATTGAATTGTCGCTGCGCTGGCAAAGCATGTAGAACTTGATTTTGGACGGAACAAGGTAATCGAGATTCGAACGTCAAGCAAACAAGAGCAAAAGACGGAAATGGAACTATGATTTTAGCTTAGGACTGGCATGACAACGCGAATGAGAATATGTTTCTGCTGGTTTCGCAGGCGTTGTAATTGAACGATTGAACATATTATCCTAAATGGAAATAGTACTATCACTCAAGGCTAAGCGTTCATCAGGTCAATCATAAGATTAAATACTCCTTTTGATGCCGAGCTTTCAAGGCGTAATGGTTTTTGAATTACACCTGAGACTCCAATCTTCGATGCCAATGCTTTTTCTTCCTCCAGTTCAACCGACGATAGTATAAAAATTCGACTTGCAGCACACGCCGGATCGGACTTTATCCTGGCCGCCAATTCAAATCCGCTCATGCGTGGCAGTTCTGTCTCGACAAGGATTATGTCAGGTTTGTAGTTGGCTGCCGTTAGGATAGCCAAGGCATCTTCGCCGTTGCTTGCTACTCGCAAATGACAAAGAACTCCGCGGCTGTCCAGGGTTCTTCTTATTTCCATCTGGTCGATTATGTCATCCTCTATTAGAAGAATACTGATGATACGCCTCATTGGTTTCATTTTTTGGCCATACAAAGCAAAAAACGAATCTTTTACCGGGCTCAATATTCATCCTGATATCAAGGCCGCGTTCGTTTATGATTTTATTTACAATTGACAAACCGATAGCTGCTTCGCTAAAGTCGGAAAGAGTCTTCATCCCATCGAAATTCAAAAACATTCTTTGTCGGCTCGGATTTTCCAATGGCGATAGTGTATGCTGTACAAAGAAGTGATACATATCACCGTCTTCTTTATAGTACACGCATACCTCAATTTTACAGTCTGATGCGTACGTTACAGCGTTCATAATAAGGTTGGTAAATATCTGGTGCAGAAGAAGTTTTTCGGTGTACAGGACCGGCATTGTCTGTTGCGTAATGAGGGCAATTTGAGTGTCCCTGGGCAAGTATGACTTGATGTCTTTAAGTATATCGTCTACTTCGACGACTTCCTTATAGTGTTCCGTGCGTCCAGCGCCTGCATTAGAGAGCAATCCATTGATCAGACTTTCCGCCTTATGAATTTTGTCTTCAATGTCCGCTAAATATTTAATAAGATCGGAATTGATTTTAACGCTTTTGCAAGTTTTTATGGAAGTAACGGAGTTTTGAACGCCCTTGAGCGGACCTTTTAGAGTCTGCGATATAATATGTGCATACTCATCGAGCTCGTCCCTTTGTTTACTCACCATTGCAAAATTACTCTTCAATACAAGCGCCATGTTGTTTAGCGCTTTGCCAATCTGACTAAATTCATTTCTCCCCTCGGCGTGTGTTGTTACTTTGTAATTTCCATCAGAGATCGCTTTTGCCATGGAGACTATACGCCTGGCACGTGACGAAACATACCAGGCAAGAAATGAGGAGATACCGATACCTGCCAATATGGTGACAACACTTGAATACAAAGCCACTTTGTGGGTAAAACTCATAACTCCCGACATCATTTGTGCTTGTCTTTTTCTGATGTCGTACTCATATTGAATGAATTCCTGGAATTTACTTTGGAGGCTCCTCTGCACATCCCGATCGAGGTCAGTCTCAAGTTTTAATCCATATAGTTTATTAAAGGACATTAAAGCATTATCAGACACTATTGAGGATCTCTTTGAAAGAATAAGTGGCGTGGCAAACTCGTTTACCCAATACTTTTGAAGTTCGTTGATATCGTCAAGGAGAATTCGTTGTTCCGAATTAATAGAAATGAGTCTCGACAGCTCACTTCTGATTTCCTTATTGTCTGCCAGGGCGGAGTCGTACGTTTGTATAAACGAAGTCTCGTTTGTCAACAGGTACCCACGTAGGCCGCTCACCATTGATAGGAAGTTCCTTTGGAACCGATTACTCATTTTCACAACAATTGCAGATGTTTCAAGACTGGACTCCGTACTTTCAAAGAGTTTATTCTGTCGACCAATTAAGTATGTATTAAAAGAAAAAAGGATAAGGATAACACAAAAGGTTATGAATACGGTAAGGCCAAGTTTCATAAAATCAGTCAGTTTTGCTCATCTTTTCGGTAAATCCATTCCATCAGAATTTTGCTATATGGAATTCGTTGCCCATTTGGACAAGAATACAATTTACGCGGAGGCGGTGCGTGAAAATCGAATTAAAATGAGATTAAATCGACTTAAAATGTTTGTTTCGACTTGTGGGTGGCATGGGGCGGCTGAGATATGAGCTGACTACGGAGAATATGCGTCGTCAAGGATAAAATGTTCGACGGCAACAAGTCAATCAGTCAGGTAGCCACTGAACGTACGAATTCAGAAATTTGAATTGACTGAGCACCTTCCTACTATCATTCAAAATAAGGGATACATCTTAACTCTCAATCATTTGCTTTTCGTTAAGACTTCTCATAAAATACTCAAAGTCATCCGCCCATTTTTTTATTTCTGCTTCAGGATCGTCACGCCCCTTCACGTGCCGAAGCACTAGAAAGTATATGAATCCTTTAAAGAAGCTGGCGATTCTGAATCCCTTCCAAAGGCATAGCAAAAATCAACTCCGGCCTTTTCCGTTTCAAGTGACTTTCCTATGAGGCAGGACGACCAAAAACTGTGCACAAGTAGATTGCGTTTCTTGAGATACGAGTTCATCTCGTCCTCAACTACCAGTTTAGGGTTCAGCTTTAACAAAGTGAAAGTTTGATCCAAGAGTTTTGTAGGCCTTTTTTGACTTTGTCGACTTTTCAAGAAACTCTGCTGTAGTAATTCCATAGACATCTTGATCAAATTCCATCAGTAGCTCAAGAAGCTTTCCGGTGGGGAACTCAACCTTTTGCGTTGAACTAAAACCATTCCAATTCGCGAGTAGATAAGGCTGTATCAATGTTTTCTTTCCCGGTTGGGTACCAACTGTGTAGACATTTTCAAATCTGGTTTCTTACTTAAAGTAGAAAAGAGTAAGACTTATGGATTTGACTAAACAACTCATGAGGGAGATGCTTGGTAGTTACCTATCATCAACTTTTTCCCAGATATTACCGGACCTCCTTAATGAGGCACTGAAGAGCAGCGATCTGCTTATTGGTCAGGATTTCGTTTCCCTGGAAGAGGCGACAAGACGATACAATATTTGCAGGAAGACGTTGTACAATTACCATAACAAGAAATATATAATGCTACACAGTTCTGAAGGGAAGACATTTGTGTCAATCCGCGAGTTGGAAAATCATATCCGAAAAAATCCGCTGCCTAGGAATCTTGGAATGAAAATAGCCGCGTAGATAGCTCAACTCGCTATTGCCAAGTCAGACAGCGAGTCTTTGACACGCTTTTTTGCTAAATCATCCCATTGTTTGTTAGCTAGCTCCAAGCTATCCTTGTTGCCGTCCACATATCTACTATAAGCTGCAAAGTTTTTATGCCCTGTTCTCTTCATTGAAGTTTTAGTAGGAACCCCAAGCATATTGTATGGTCGCAGCTGTCTTTCGCATGAACTTCGTTACGGATTAGCCCTCGAAATGGCTACCAATTACGTGAGAAATGTACGTTTTCAGGGTAAATTTGAGTATTGATATGTACGATGAGCAACCATTCGAGTCCGCTCGAGACCGCTAACACTAAAACAACTCAGAATTCATTTCTGAGTTGTTTTTTTGCCCGATAGCCTCAATTCCAACAAATCGTTTACACTTTTCATTTTCATTAAGTTTTGCTGTCTCGGTTTCTGTTTAAGTGATGTTAGTATTTTCGACCACAATAGAAGCAAGCATCCTAGGAAGGTGCATGTGAGGTAGCGACTGGCCAATAAAGAATGTAGTTACTTTGTGTCATTCATTCTTCAACGCGTCCGCAGGATTGATATTCGCTATGCGCCAGCTTTTCCAGGTAACGGTCATTAAAGCGAGCGCCATGCACGAGGCGCCTGCGACAATAAAGATCCATGGGTTTAAAGCAATCTTAAATGCAAACTCCTCGAGCCATTGATTCATCAAATAGGCTGCAATAGGGCAAGCAAGTACAAAGGCAATGAACACCCACCACATAAAGTCGCGCATAAGCAACTGCACTACGCTGGCTGATGACGAGCCCAGTACTTTGCGCACACCAATTTCTTTGGTGCGTAGCAGGATCAGGTAAGAAGACACGCCAAACAATCCCAGCGAAGCAATGATCATCGCCAGCACGGAGAACACGGCAAACACTCGCCCGAAGCGCTGATCACTTTTATACTGGTTGAAAAAATAGTCATCAAGGAAGAAATAATCAAACGGGTTATCGGCAAACACCTTTTTCCAAGCCTGATTGATGTCGGTAATGGAAGCGTCAATGTTGTTGGAAGGGATCTTGAATACGTAATATTCTCCCGCCCAGGGAGCAGATAAATATTTCTTTAATGCAAATACCATCGGCCCCACGGCATTGTGGAAAGAAGTCTGATTAAAATCCTTCACCACACCAATTACTTTCTTCGGCACCTGCACAGTGCCCGACTCGTGCCAGATGATAGTTTCATTGATGATGTCTGATGGATTGGTATAGCCGAGTTCTCGCACCGCTGTTTCATTGAATATAATGGTATGCTGATTGGTCATGCTGGCGTCACTAAAATTAGTACCTGCAACAAACGTGGCTTTGAATAACGGGAAGTAATTTTCATCTACGGCTACAATGTTTGCGCCGATGCTTTTTTGCGGATCGCTTGCTCTGGTGTAACCCCTTCCCCAGTGTACTTGTTCACCGGGGATTGATGAGGCCATTGCCATATCCGATACTCCCGGCAGTTGATCAATGACATGACGGAAGACATCCTGGTGAGTGCGGTAGGTACTGTCTTTTATAGCTGGTCCTTTCACAATGAGTGTTTGTTCCAGGTTGAAACCGGTATGCTGATTGAGCATGTAATCAAGCTGACGATAGATAGTCACGGTACTGATCATCAAAATCATGGATGCCGTGAATTGAAAAATGATGAGTGATCGGTTCAATGAGATGTTGAACAATCGTGAGCCTTTGGTTTTCAATACTGCCAATGGCTTAAGTGAAGAAATGGCGTAAGCCGGATACAATCCCGACGCAAGCGTACCGATGACGAACAACAACAAAATGATCCACGCTTCTTTCTGTCCGAGCGCCAATACTTCAGGAAGCGAGAGTATGTTTTTCAATAAAGGCAATGTAATTTCAAGAATAACAACCGAAATAAGAACCGCAAACAAGTTCACCATAGCTGATTCTGCCATCAGTTGACCGATCAGTTGCCATAGGTTCGAACCGGAAATTTTTCGAATGCTGATTTCTTTAATGCTCTCTGCGGATTTGGCAATGGCAAAGTTGATGTAGTTCACCCATGCAATCATCATAATGAAGAAGGCAATGATGGCTAAGAAGTTAATTGTTCTGCGGTCACCGTTGGGTTCGCTCTCTCCCCATAGTTTGGAATCAAGATGAATATTCTGAACCGGTTGAAGTGTTAATTTCACTGTATATCCATCCGGAGTATCATCTGCTAAATACGTCAGGTACTTTTTGAGGAACGCGGGAAACTTTGCTTCCACGGCTGCCGCTTCAGTATGCGGTGCAAGCTTTATGTAGGTATAGAAGTTGCCCCAGCCCCAGTCGGTGGTAAGGCTTTCATAAAATTCCAATGACTTGAATGAAACAAGGAACTCGGTATGAAGATGAGAGTTGGCAGGAATATCTTTAAACACTCCCGTTACTTTCAATGTGCTGATACCATTTTCGCCCCGATGAAACAACATCGTCTGGCCCATTGGGTCTTCATTGCCAAAGTATCGTTTTGCTGCTGACTGAGAAAGTGTCACCTGGTTGGGCAATGCCAATGCGGTGGCAGCAAAACCCGCAATCATTTTATAGGAGAACAACTCAAGAAAAGAAGAGTCGGCATAATAGATTTTGCTTTCACGAAAGATCTTTTCACCGGCCTGCATAACAGGGTCGGCCATGAATGGTCCGGTGTGTGCCAGACGTGCAGCGTCAGCAATCTCAGGCAGATCATTTTTGACAGCCGGTGCAAGGGCCGGAACCCATTGTGCAGATTTTCCGATCTCTGAATTGTCCTGATACCCATATTGAGCCACGCGATAGACCAGTGGTGAACGAAAGTCATCAAAACTTTTTTCATAGCGCACATACAAGTCGATCAATATGAACGACACGATGCCTAATGAAAGTCCCGCTACATTAAGAGAAGCGAAGAGTTTACCTCTCCAGATTTTGCGGCCAGCGATGACAAAGAAATTCCGAAACATAAAGTCAGGTTTGGAATGAGCTATTCAACAATTAGTCCAAAATACGTGACTCGTATTGAAAGTAATTTGAAGGGTTGCCAATAAATTGACAGATCGATAATGGATAGATGCGTTCGGTATCGGACGAAGGGACTTCAGAAGTTATGGTACTCAGAAACGAAAAAGATGACAATCAGCGTAATATAGTTGCCATTAATCTGTAGCAGTTTGTTCAGCGTTTCCATTCAGTGGGTTTTGTTTCAAAATGGCTTGGCCAAATCTTATTTGTGTTAACTTGCCACGACGTCTGGCAGTAAGCAGTATGACCCATGGGTGCTTGTTGTATTCAAGATAGCACCTGGTTTGCAGTCGAGAGGAAGTGAGGTGCAATAGGATCAACTTTTGTGTTTGATCATGTTCAACTCTCCAAAAAAGTGCAATCCATTGAGGTCTGAAAATTGTATTGAAGGAAAAATTGATTTTATCATATTCCCGATAAATTATCGGTGATGCCTAACGAATCACACTATAAACGTTCAGTCTTAATTTTACTCGCCTTTCTTGCGATCTACTTTATTTGGGGAACGACATACATGGCGATCATTTTCGCCTTGAAGAGTTTTCCTCCGTTCTTGTTATCAGCCTTTAGGTTTGGTGTCTCTGGAATACTGCTCTTCATCTATTGCCTTATCCGAAGAGAGCGTTTGCCAGATGTTAGGAGTCTAAAGGTGCTTTCAGTTAGCGGCGTATTGATGCTGGTGGGCGGCTCAGGACTAGTAACCTGGTCGGAACAATACGTTTTATCCGGCCACGCGGCAGTCGTAACGGCGACAGAGCCATTCATATTTTTATTGCTTGACAAAGGTCGCTGGCGATTTTACTTCAGCCAAAGACTCATCGTTTTCGGATTAATAATAGGTTTCATAGGCGTACTGGCTTTTATTTTATACGCTCCCCAAAACGAAACTCTGCAAGTACCCAAGACGCTAAGGGTAACTGGTTACGTCATGCTTTTTGTCAGTTGCATGTTATGGGTTATAGGTTCTCTGTATGCAAGTAATTCTAATTCGGGCAAGAAAGCTTCCAATGTTATGGCGGCTTCGATCCAATTGCTTGGAGCTGCTCTGGTAAGCGCCGTCTTTGCTGTTATCATGAAGGAGCATCAACAATTTTCGTTCTATTCGATCACACCAGGTGCATTGGGCGGGCTTGCATATCTGACATTTATGGGATCAATAATAGCCTTTGTTGCATTTATGTGGCTTCTTTCTGTCAAGTCACCTGCACAAGTGAGTACGCACACCTACGTTAATCCGGTTGTAGCTGTATTTATGGGATGGTGGATATTGAATGAGCCAGTCAATACCATTCAAGTGGCGGCTATTGTGATTATCTTATTAGGTGTTTTATTAACTAACTTGAAAAAGAACGAAGAGGTCAAGCTAAGCACATGATTGCGGCGTCATCCTAATGCACGCCAGCGATCTGGTCGGCCAAAAGTTTCGGCCACGCTCGTTGTAGTTCGATAGGCCTATCCTCCGGTCGACTAACCCGACTGAGTAACGGATGGTTACTTCAACGGCTTATAAGTAACCCCGAGAGCAAACATAAAGCAGCCGTAAGCAATTGTACCCCCCGCGGTGATAATAAAGAACGCATGCCCCATGTTATCACCAATAAAGTCAAAAGCCTTATCAGTATTGACAATTATCTCGCCGTCACGGAGGACACCGGCTTTCAGAAAGAAAAAGCCAATAATACCCAAGATGAAACTGCGTGCACCGTATCCGTACAGCCCCAACACGCGAAAGACCACCTGAAGTATACCATTGAAACGGTACTCGTCTACTCTTTCGCGGTAACCTCTCGTAAAACCGTATATAAGTTGAATAACAGCTGTTGCAAAAGTAGCAACACCAATTAGGATTACGACCCACTCATATCCAGCGTCGAGGAGCGAATGAGCCATGGCACGCTCTTCCACAGGTTGACCATTACTTTGGATTTCTCCAACACCTAAAAGTACACGCACACCGGCGATCAACACCAAGGCGTCTGTAATCGTGCTTAAGGCAATTCCAGCTCGCTTGAAAACACCATTCCATGATCGGCCGTAGTGATAAGGATCGGTAACGACTTCATATACACGCCACGCAACGTAACACGCCGTGCCAAAGAGTATCAATAAGACGAGGATTTTTCCCAAGAAAAAATTATTGAGGACAGCCATGATGCTGCTCTCATCAGCTCCTCCATTGCGGACCTTAAAGAAAGATAAAAGGGCAACGACACCGATGCTTAGGTAGAGAGTTCCGGTAGCCATACTTCCGAACTCGGGCAGAAAATGTATCAGATTCTTCCTTTTCCCCACAACAATACGCTAGCGTCTTTTCAAAAATTGATACTGCAATAATAGTCACTATAGAAATTCCTGGTTCGGTGCGTTGAAAAAACAATGATAGCTAATCCATTAAATATCAATTTACAATTTTAGCATGAATTTAGTGCAGACCTGGGTTGTATACGTTCTGAAATGTAATGAGGGAAATAAGTATACAGGCGACTGATCACGTTTTACAAGATCACGAGTTTCCCGTGATCGCCCGGCCTCAGGGCTGCTGTGTTTCAGTAAATTTATATTTCATTTTTGTGAAAGCTTTTTTAACTTCATTTCATGATCCTAACAATGTATCTATCTTCAATACTCCATTTTCCGAAAAGCCCAAAATTCAACGATTCAAGCGAAGAACAAGCGAAAAACGTGCGAGATATTTGCGAAAAATTTTACTGTCTCCGATTTATCTCCAAGTCATCTACCAGAAATACCGACTGATAACCTGACCACTCAAACACGTTACCCTCATGGCTGTTCTTGCACGAAAAAAGGGAAAATCAAGTTCTAACCTTCTGGTGACTCAGTTCAGCGGCTGGCTTGGTGGATTTGTGATAAAGCAATACAAAGATAAGGTCGTCCTTTCGATGCCTCCGGGAAAGAGACACAAGAAGAAGACGACAGCCCTGCAAAAGCAACGACAGGAAAAGATGAAAGCTGCCGTCTTTTTTGCACGTCATGTCAATGACGATCCGGTTAAGAAAGCAGCCTGGAAGAAACTCGCCAAAGGCTATAGCAATGTCTATCAGGCCGTCATTTCCTGGTATATGAAAAATGGTGATAATTTTTCATTGTTGCCGCCTAGCGTTGCGAAAATTATAAAGGGTCCAATCAAAAAGAAAAAGTCCTAACCGATAGTAGATGGCAGGAACTGTTTTGGTTAAGTAGCAATAGGATGATGAAATGAAAAATCGATGCCGTGCGTGTTGATTTATTTGAAATCCAATTGGCCCACGGATATAAGTACCAATGAGAAACTTGATGAAATGATAGCAGAACTGGAAGAATTTCTTTTGCCCGTCTAAGTTATTCAATAATTGCTGCTATTCAACAGGGCTACTGATTCTATCAATAATTTCATTTTATGATTTTTAATGCATGCTGAAATTCTTCATCGTTCATCCATCGGAGGATCACCTGGCCTCTCATTAGGTTTCATTCCCCTCACACTAACAATAATTTTATAAAGAACTTCACCCAACTATCCTCAAAAGCATCGCCATCATAACAACTATTCCGGCAATTACCAATCCCATTAAGTCCACTTTGAGAAATGATGGAGCAGCTGATCTCCGAATATCCTCTGTGAGAAAGGAAAATACTACAAGACACCCCAGCGCCAAAAGAACTAATGCAATCATCTGTTTAATAATAATTAGGTAAGTATGTATTGCGTCTAATAGACAAGACTAACTGTTGGTTTAATTGTCCGATGGACTTATGCCGCGTGCGAACTCAAATTTCGGCCTCAATTGCTCCAACCAAAGATATGCCAGTCTCAAGCGCAGGAATATTCTTCGCTTTTTTATATTCTAATAGCAACCAGGTAAACAGTATGAAAAAGATACCCGTAGAAATTTATGAGCCATTTGTTGCAAATCTTGCACAACGAATTCGCGAAAGACAACGTTTTGGGTGGATGATATTTAATCTCATGACGCAGACATTAGAAGGGTAATTGATTGGAACAGTGAAATCGAGCGATATCTACCGATGTTTTAGCGACGATAAGATGTTAGTTCGGTCTCCAGTCGTCTTTGACAAACAACCGTTGAAAGGTATCACAGCATGGTGGGCCTATGTACATTTTATCATCTACAAAGTGAATATAGCCGGTATTGGGTGGGAATGTTGCGTATTGCCTTTCGAGTTGTTCCGGCTCGAACAAAACTTGAAAAATGTCCGCTCGACTCATATCAAATGTATCCACCTTGATTCTTCCCAATTCCAGGATTTTATTATCCTTTATCACGGCGTAAATGCCATACCTTTTCACTTCCAGATAGTTAAAATCGACCGGGCGCCCCTGCCCAGCAATTCCGCCCTCAATGCGATCCAGCCTCCATGTACCGTAAATTTTTTCATAGGCCGGTGGAATAACTTCATTGTTATAATAATGGTGCTGGTCAATATTATTCAGATATGAACGGGAATCGATCTTTTTGTCGTCGCAGCTAATGGATGCGACTATGATTAAAAGATTGAACCAGCTATTTAATATCCTGTGCATAGACGACCCCCTACATAGATAGGATTTACGCTCTTACCGTACATTGCCAAAGTTTACGCCAAATCTTGAGCCCTCGGCTATTCTGAAAAGCTATTGCTCACCCGATCATTCGCA
Source organism: uncultured Cytophagales bacterium (assembly GCA_963845845.1). GTDB lineage: Bacteria > Bacteroidota > Bacteroidia > Cytophagales > Cyclobacteriaceae > Chryseolinea. The sequence continues at coordinate 139,972 of CAWJTP010000009.1, read as the reverse complement.
AACGTTGCGACATTATGACGGGCATTTGTATCCACATTTCTGGGAATGTTTTTCTGTGCAGCGAAACTGTTCGTTTTTCCGGTTCGGACGTGAGATCGAATGGGGTGACAGGCCGATGTTTTGAATCGGCTTTCGTTGAATCAAGCGGGCTTTCTTTAATAAACGACACGGGCGCAGTTCGGAAGCTCGGTTCGCGAAGATTTTAAGATATAGGATGATACAACCAAATATTGATTTCCAGAATCGGCATACCATTTGAAATCTCTTGAGAAACTCCAAGGATATGAACAAAGCAAAAAAGAAAAAAGACCAACGCACGAGTACCCCGGACCAGGGGCAAGGTTCTGCAGGAGATTTCGGTTCTGATGGAGACGTAGGTAAGGACAGAGTTTCTGGGAATGATGACAAATCACGAAAGAGAAGGCAGAATGGAAGTGCAGTTACTATAAAGCGTCAGGACTAAAGTTGTTACTCAAAACCTATTTCGGAATAGCAATTCCCCTCGGGGGTTACATCGACAGGTTCGAACTGTTATGTACCAGAAAGCTTAAACCAGCACGATGTTGAAGATGGATCTGTGCGTTACGATCTACTTTAACCTTTTGTCTTGTGATAGTGACTGAAGTTAACGTCGGTTGGACCATTTGGTTTGACACAGAACCCTTTATGACGCAAGTCGGGCTTAAAGTCCCTTACAACTATCCCGAATTAGTTGTAGCAACGTTTCTGCGTTTCTCACGGCGTTACCAAAACCGTCGTTATTGAAATAGATTAAGGTCGATGAATCTTACGGAGCCGCCGGGCAAGCACCACAGCGAGTTTGCCATTCTCAAATTCAACAAGCATAGTACCCATTCTACTACGGATACATTTTCCATCCACCCGTCGAACCGCTTTGCAATATTCATTTGAATAACGATTGCTTGTCATCTTGTCACCGAGATAAACATAATCCATTCTGGATGAAAATCCTGACGATTTCTTAAGTAATAATAATTGTTAGACATCGCCTGCGCACAGGCGATGTCCAGGTAAACAAATGAAGAAAAACTATTCTTCAGATTCTGACGCCGCTTCTAAATTTACTGCGGTCACAGCCACCTCAGTTAATACTGCGTCGGCGTTTTTTTCTTCGGTAAGCGTCGATTCGAGAATACCTACAACTTCTTCCAGGCCTAAGGTTTCGGCAAATGAACGCAATGTTCCGTAGGAGGCGATTTCATAGTGCTCAACTTTTTGAGCCGCTGAGATAATCGTTGCGTCCATCATCACGCCTTCGTCGGCCTCATCCATGAGTTCTTCAGCCTCCTTGATCAAACCCTCCATGGCCTCGCACTTTTTAGCTGCTGGTTTTTTTCCGATGAGTTCGAAGATCTTTTCGGCGCGTGTTACATGTTCTTCGGTTTCTTCGAGGTGATTTTCAAGCGCCTCTATCAATTCTTGAGATGTTGCATTCTTGACCATCTTCGGAATTGCCTTTGTTAGCGCCTTTTCAGCCCAGTAAATATCTTTCAACTCATCTTCGAAGAGTTTGCCTAATTTTGATGCTAACCCTTCACTACTTGGCGTACTCGTTGACTTTGTATTTTTCATGATCGTGGTTTTTTATAAACCTTCCTAAAATGGATGCCAAATCCACAACTTCAGGCCGAAGTGTGTTTTATTGATTTTATGAGGAAATTTGTCGCGACGAAATTTCCCAATGAGGAATCTATTGGCCACATGGTCGTCTCAAAGTCGTCACCTACGCATTTTTCCGATAGAACTGAAGCATCGGCTCTTGAAACACTAATCTGCCTCTGGGTCCCATGCTTGAGAAAGGGGCTCACGATTACTTTCAATTTATTGGCACTGCTTTGGAGACGCGAGGCAGTATGAAGCCCTTCGGGCGAAAAATACTCACCGTTAAAAAATGCGCGTGCAAAGCGCGATTGTAGTTGTTAAATCAATCTTTGTCATGACCAAAAACCACTCATTTTTTTATCGGAACGGACTGACAATTGCGTTGGTGATTCTGTTCGTATTATCTATAACGGGTCAAATAGTTACAGGGTGGAAAGAATATAATGATGATCGAGAGGATTTTGGTCGATCTCCGGTGAAAGTCGCCCAATACCTAACAACTGGACATTTTGTTCAAACTACATTTGAGAACTGGGAAAGTGAATTTTTGCAGATGGGGATGTATGTTCTACTAACGATCTGGCTTCGGCAAAAAGGATCGAGTGAGTCAAAAGATCTTTACAAAAAGGAGGAGGTTGACAGGACTCCCGATGCCAGGAAAGTGGATGCACCCTGGCCGGTGAAAAGGGGTGGAATTGCTATGAAAGTCTATAAGAACTCGCTGTCGTTAGCGTTCATTCTATTGTTTATACTTAGCTATGCCTTGCACGCGTGGGGAAGTCTAAAAAACTACAACGAGGAGCAAATATTCAAAGGCAAAGCGGTAGTCTCGATGGTCGACTTCATGAAGGAACCAAGATTTTGGTTTGAGTCATTTCAGAACTGGCAAAGTGAGTTCGTTGCTGTCATTTCGATCGTGGTTCTTTCAATATTTTTGAGACAACAGGGTTCGCCTGAATCAAAGCCTGTTGACGCTTCAAATGACGAAACCGGATCGGGCTAACTTTTACCTGTCGACTAGATGGGCAGCAATAATTATGATTTTAACTCATTACGGACAAGGTATACAACACCCATGGACTTCCATCGCTCGGCGTCGAATACCTGGGGGTCACTTTCGTTTATCATACCTATTCAGGAACAAAGGACGTTATTGAATTCTTGTTCTTGAATCGGCTATGATCCATTTGTTGTTTTTGCAAATCGAGCAAATGTTTTTTGGACTATTAATATGTTGGATGTTACCGCATAAAATGCAGGCGTAGCGGCCGGGTTTGGCTATTTCTAATAGAGTATCTTCAAGTAGCTCAGGATAAATAGGCAGGCCTTCGATCACCTTTTCATCCTCCAATAGATAGATACTAATTTCACCAGACGTTTCAAGGTAAGCTTTGCTTACCTGGCCGAGATGGTCGACACTTTTCGCGCGCAATTCCGCGAAGAATTTATCGTATGGTAAGCCGATTTTTTTATATCTGTCATATTCGATCCTTCCATGTTTTAAAAGAAGAATGGGTTTACCTTCCAGAATTACTTCTAGTAATTTATACTTACTAGTTAATCGCGTGATAACTTTGTAAAGAAAAATTACTACGGTCAAAACAACGACTCCGTATGTAGCAGGTATGTGATCATAAAACATAGGGTCACCAATTGCAGATCCCAGGGCAATCAGAATGGCAAGCTCAAAAACTGAAAGTTGCTTAACTCCGCGTTTACTTAGAAATTTGAGGCCAATTATTAGCATCAAGAACATGACAAATGTTCTAAATGCGATCTCGCCCAAATAACTAAACGGAAGATCATCAGAAATGAATATTCGATACCAATCGAATAGTTGAATTGTTTTATTCTCTTCCATATTCTTTGCCTTGTTTCACCTTCAATTTAGTATGAATTGGTGAAGTATTAGATATCATATTAACTGTATCCTAGCGTCTGTTGGTCCAAGAAGGATTGTTTAACGATCATCAGGTAGAGTGGCAGCCTAGTAGATGATCCTAGTACGGTCATTGTTGGCATCATATTAATTGATATTTTTGAGGATTGACTTTAACAGTTATTTAAATCTAATGGAGGCGACAAAACTTATACGCGATTTAACTGAAACTGAGATTCTGAGCTCAGTAAGACAGATGTTCGAAGGCGAACGTGTAGCAGCCATAGAACTGAAGCCTTTGATCGATCGTTCCGAAACTTTAGGCGACCTTTACGATGCAGTTCGAAAGGCTCTTGACGAATTTGAGACGCCAAAGGCATAAACGTATCCTTGCCCTCGGGTGCTGGATTTCGTTGTCAATCAGGTAAGGTACCATTTGACCGGACCTTTAAGAAGGAAACTTCAATGCCGCTATTTCCAATGTGGCCAATCTACTTTTATTTTTGTGCTTTGCGCGATAGATCCTCTGCCATCGACAAATGATGCCTAAGCACTGTTAATTTTTGCGTTGCCCAGTTTTTTAGTTCATTGTCCTTTCCCTTATCTGCCTGTGTCTCAAAAAGCGCTACGGTTTTTTCATGATCAGCTACCATTAACATAACATAGGCCTTGTCAAACTCAGCACTAGTTTTCTTCTGCAGGTCAGCCATTTTAGACTCGCTTTCGGACGATAGCTTCTCTGGAATAGTAAATCTTTTTTGTTTGGCAATCCGACTCAATTCGGAATTTGCCTTACTATGGTCGGTCATCATTTTTTCAGCAAAGGCTTTTATGTCCGGGTTAGCTGCATTTTTCACAGCAACCTCCGCCGCCTTCATTTCCGTCATTCCCCCCTCAAAGGCTTTAAAAACAAATTCAGCGTCATCTGTTACTTGTACTACACTGGCATAGAGCGCAGGATCTACATTGTTGCTACACACACTGATAGAAGCATTCGGTTGAGTTGGAAGGAAAACGGTGCAGATGACTGCTAGTAAATCCAAGGTGTATTGTTGAATCATAATATTAGCTTTAACTGATTAGGTCGCGTAAAATGTTTGCTGCCTCGTCAAACGCTCGACAGGCTAACTATGTGTTCACAGTTACGCCTCCGTTCGGATGCAACACCTGGCCGGTAATAAACGACGATTCTTTCGAGGCAAGAAAGACATAGCAAGGGGCAATTTCCGCCGGCTGCCAGTCATAAGTGAATCTGGTAATGGCATTCCTTGACTGCACGCAGTTCGAATTAAACTTGGAACACTTTAACGCATTAGTTATGATGCCAGACTTATTTTGACCGAGCTGGATACCTCCAGACTTCCGGCGAACTATTTTTATAAAGTTTATTTCTTGCCGAACAGCCAGTCGCAAATCTTTCCAATTGTCAAATTCATTTAAGAATTGATCAACTCGGTCAGCTATTAATGCATAGTCGTTGCCAAATACATTTCTAAGCCTCTCAGTTAGATAATCGTTTATTCTATTGTTTAGCCGACGGCGGCTTGAATCGGTCAGATGGTCCATATCGTGACAAAATATTCTTCCTTCGGGAAAAGTTCTCCGGCAGAGAGCATGCATATTGCTGCGCTCTTTTCACCTCCTGACAGCAATCGCCGAATATTCAGTCGCAATGTGACAAGCACGACGCTTTCCCAATTAGCTTAGGGCGTTTGTCGTTTTGTACACGGCGCGGATGAACCGTTTTTATTCGCCTTTCCTTGTAGTTACCAATTTTATTTCGCGCTTGCTGACGCTTTTACCTCTCACAGTAAAACACGGATTCGATAGCAACCGTCGATCAGCTTGAGCGTTTGCCGTGCCCGTTAGTTCGTTTGTTGGATATTTTTTCTTTCACATCATTCAACGCGTCAGCCAATTCTTGCAATTCTGGGTCGAGTCCGGGTGAGAATTCTTCCGGGCGTTCCGGAGCAGTCGGAATTGGATATGACTGTTTTGGTTCTTTAAGGGTAGTCAGTTCGGTTCCGTCGTTAGCTGGAGCGCTTCCAGTGTAAAGTTTTTCCATCAACGAACCATCCAATCGGAAATGATATTGTTCCCTGTTAATCCCTGCGTCAATTAATTTTTTTACTTCCGGGTATTTTGTGGAATCGAATTTAGGTATCGGCAGTAATTTTCCCCAATCAACTCCGAGGGATTCAAGCGCTTTGGCAAACGCCATCTCATGTGCTTCATCACGGGCAATAAGGAATGCCACGGTAGCTCGAAGTGTTTTGTTCTCTGACATTTGATAGATCCTGCATTTTTGTAACCTTCCTGTAGATTCCAGCACAAGATTATCCAACAGATCGAGTACCAGATTTCCATTACAATGAACATAAGACCCGCTCCAGGGATTTCCTGCGGCATCTACTGGCATTGATCCCTGAGCACCGACGATGAAGTGATGAGGGTTCATTTGTTCCTTCGCCATATCCATTACAGGATCGCCACCTTTGCCGGGAACGTCAAATTTTTTTCCCTTGTATTCCGGTGCCCCATCCAAAAGCGTTGAAATGGTCTTCGAGATCAATTCGACGTGACTTATCTCCTCGATAGCAATTCCCTGAATCAAATCCAGATAGGGCTTTCCATCACCTCGGAAATTGAAACTTTGAAAAAGATATTGCATCATCGTCCGCATTTCGCCAAACTGACCGCCAAGTCCTTCCTGCAAGGCATTGGCTGCGCTTGGATCTGGTTCGTCACTGATGATCGGATTTATTAAGTTTTGCACGTGGTAGAACATATATGTTGATGTTTAAGTGTTCAACGCCCAATGCTGAAACCATGCCATGATAAGAGCTATCAAAATCCTGCTAGTAGCCGTCATTCTTCCTTGCAAAAATCGTGTTTTATGAAAGTGAACATTCATCGCTGTAGAACAATCGAAACCGTGTGTGGTGTAAGATACCCTTAGCCACCAGCGGAACGCTCCTGTTACTCACAATCAAGAAATTTGACGTCGCTTATTATCAAAAGTCCGATAGAATTGCCATGGCGGCAGCGAATAGCAATAACCCAGTGGAGGAATAAAACACCATGTGAAATTTTGGGGTTATTCGTTACGTCATTTGTTGGAAGGCACCTTTAACTAAGGAAGGTATTTGATCTTTACAGCATACACCCTCAGGTTAGCATCATTTGAATCATTCACGTCAGTTGTTTGATCAAGGTTGATCACTATGCGATAAGAATAGGTATTGTTATCAATGACTTCATTGCCTACGATAGGGTTGTGGACCGATGTCTGAATCGCCCCAGAATTGCCAGTAGATGTCCAGGTGTTAATAATATTTTGGTTGCCGCCGGTTGGAATTTTTCTAAAAACATTGAAGACGATATTGTTTGGCTCCCTATCCATATAATATAAAGTCACTTGTTCGATTGTTGCGCCTTGGGGCAAATGAAGGGGCGCGATGATTTGCGGGCCTTCATCTTTCTTGATCGTAGTGACATAAGCGGAGTTGTCGTCAAACACGATGATGTTGTCTTTGTCTTTTTTGTCACTGCGTCGAAGGTTAGTAAAATCAGAAGGATCGATCATTACATACTGAGATAGCGGACTAGCGCCGGCTACTGATTGTGCGACCCATTGTGTCCCGTTCCAAACAAGCAATTTTCCAGCGTCAACAATAGTAAGGGGGGCAGAGCTTACTGCATTGCCTTGTATCTTGGCAACATTTGGCGCCGGAAATGTTCCACTTAGATCGCCACTAGCCGATACGCCTGAAAAGAGCGCGCTTTTAAGCTCCAGTTGCGGCGTACCAGCAGCATCTGTAGCATAGATTTTATTTGCGTCGGGTACACCAGCGCTGACAAGTTTATTTGGAGTTATCGAGGCATTTTGGATTTGACCGTTGGTGATGCTGTTTGGCGCGATGGTGAGGGTGTTCAATGGCCCGGTGACCTGACCGTTGGCCGTGAGCGTATTCAAATTAATAGGAGTTGCGTCGTTTGTAAGATTTAACACGTTCCCCGCGATTGTAAGGTCCTGTGCATCCGGAGAGACCGGTGGGGCGGCCCAGGTTACAATGCCGGCGCCGTTAGTCGTGAGTACCGTGTTGTTACTTCCCGGTGTAAGTTTGGCCGCTCCAACAGCATTATTTGCCAAGTCCAGACCGTTGATAGAGCCATCGACAATATTTCCCCCATTAAGCGAAAGGGAACTGAGATTCACCGGTGTTGCATCATTACTTAGACTGAGAACGTTGCCCGCCATGCTAAGGTCTTGTGCATCCGGCGAGACGGCTGGGGTTGTCCAGGTCACTGTGCCAGTGCCGGTCGTCGTGAGGACCGTATTCAAGGCACCGGCGGCCAATTTTGATGTAGCGATCGTGCCGTTGGCTAAGTCTACTCCTGTGATGGAACCGTCAGTGATGTTTGGCCCTCCCCATAAAAGAGATGACAGGTCGACGGATGTCAGATCGCTTGTAAGGTTTAAGACCTGGCCCGTTAAGGTTAGGTCAATGCTGCCCGGCGATACTGTTGGTGTCGACCAGGAGATCGATGTCCCATCAGTAGTTAGGAATTTGCCGGCATTTCCTGCTATCGTTGGTACCTCTTTAAGATTGTTCAGGTCAACTTCGTTGGAAGTCCCGAATTTCAACTTATAGGTGACCGGATCATAAGCCAATACCGGTGCGGCATCGTCACCAAGGCCTTTCACCCATTTGTTGTCTTTCCAGAAATAGAAACACTTGTCCGTGGTATCATAGATCAGAAGTCCATCCTCCTCGGGTGACGACGGAAGTATTGACAAGCGTTGTGTCGTTGTTATTTGTGGGACGAGAAACCCTTGGTTGCCATTGGGCGGATTTATGACAACAATAGCATGCGGCCGATCAACCATCGTTCCGATTACAACTGATTTGTTACCCTGGGCGAAGGCCCCTACAGAAACAAGTAGTAGGAGGCACAAAGCGCTCCTCGCATTATTAAGTTCAACTAGTTTGAAGTCCAATCTTGTCATTTCTGTGGAGATTATTCCTCAATGCTGCAGATTCAGGAAAGTCTGATTCGTGAAGTTTACAAATCAAAGAGTAATATCGGCTGATAAATAGAAATGGCTTCGAAAGGATAATGTTATAAATGACGCATGTAATTTTCTGATCAAGAATTTATAATGAATCCGTGTATAGTATCCGGGAAAATACGGAGTATAGTTCGTATTTGGACACCGTCAAAAGTCTTAAAGAACAAATTCATAAGACGGCAGGTTCTGAAAATATGTGCTCTAGCATGCTGACGTAACCTTTAAAGTTGGCAGGCTTTTGAAACACATGATTGGCGCCCAATCCTGTCAATTTCTTTTTTACTCCGTCCTGAATTGACGTCGATACCACACAAATCACGGCGGCTTCCAACACCACGGATCCACGTAACTGCGCGACGACTTGTTCACCGGTCATGGTGGGCATGTTGATGTCAGTAAACACATAACCTGGGACGATAATTAGGTCGTCACAGATGAATGAAAGCGCTTCTTCGGCATCCGTGAACGCTAAACACTTCATTTGTGGGTTTGCAGCCAGGATGCTTTCTTGGAGAATCTCTAAGTCATCCTGATCATCATCTATTAAAATTACTGTGTTAGTCATATTCATTTGAAGCGTTTATTTGGTGATATGTTCACAACATATTGAAACAAACGAAGAGCTGCTTTGTTTTGAAACACCTGGCAATGCACACCAACGCGCACTTAGACCCACAAGCAACTACAGACGATAACCCGTAGCAGAAAAAGCGGGGTTAAAGTTGACAAAATAAACTTGGAACCCCGCTATTCTAACCGAGTTGGAGAGCCGCATGTTTGACGCACGCTAACCAACCGTGATTTGCCTGCTTGGTTTCACTTTGGCAGCATCCGCCTTCGGCACGTTGACGTACAGAATTCCATCTGCATATTTTGCAGCAACCTTCTCGCCCTGAATCTTATGCTGAGGTAGCGTGAAACTCCTTTGAAAAGATTGATAGTGAAATTCTTTACGAGTGTAATTTCCGCCCTGATCCTTTTGTCCGCGCTCATCTTGTTTTTGAGAGGACACAGTGAGGACATTGTTGTCTAGCTCAACCTGAAAATCGTTTCGGTTCATTCCCGGCGCTGCTACTTCGATAATGAACTCATCATTGGTCTCCTTTACATTCACTGCGGGCAATGATGAACCCGACGATTTCCAATTTGATTGGCTGGAATCGAACCAATCATCAGTGAGTAGTTCACTTAATAATGACGGAAAGGCAGGAAAAAGATTTCCATTCGATTTTACTAAAGTTTTCATAATTGTACCTCCTTCGTGTTTATGTTGAACATTATTATAAAGTTTTTGAACGTTTTTTATTTGTATTTTCATTTTTATAGAATTGATTCTTAATAGAGTCCATTCTATCCATCATGCTTCTCATATACTTGTCGTTGAGTTCATACCTCTTTCTAAAGAAATCGTCGTGAAAGAAATCTGGATAACGGGATGTATCGTTAAAAAATAGCGGACTGAAGTGTTTGTTGAAGAAGGATGGATGATTTAGGTTGAAGAAAGTATCGAAGTTGTGCATGATGCTATCCATGCTGCTGGTGTCACCAGTTATGTTAGAATAGTACGACGAGTAAGTCGAATCGAATCCAATGACATTACCTTCCTTATCAAAATGTCGATTCACATTGATGCTGACCTTTGGCTTAATACTGTCATAAGCCTCCAAGTGGGTTGGCGACTTCGCTATTTTGCTCTGACCCTTTGTATTTTGTTTGCAGGAACAGATTAACAAACCCAGTACGGTCAAAACGGCTAAAGGTCTCGTACAAAAACGTGGATTGATTTGATTTTTGATGGTTCTTCGCCTGGCTGAAAAACCATCACTTTTGTCAAGTGTTTCCATGGTCTTAAAGAGTTTGAAGTACATTTGTTCGCTAACAACTTGTATGCTATTGCCCTGTTACGAGCTGGAAACTGAAATTCTGACAGTTTCTAATGGTATAAAGGACTGCGTCACGTTTTGCGCCACAACAAAATGTCATTTTGAGTGAGCAAAAATGTCACAAACAACTAGTCAATCAGCTTTCGGATGCGCCCAACACTATGCTCACTCGGGGAGAAGTGGAGACTATTCAAGTTGCCCTTATCCCAAATAGATCCTATGGTCGCTGGTTATATTTTGTAGTGTTAATGGCAGGTCATCAATTGGAACAGACGCAATCGACTGAAGAAAACTTCTAAGTTTGGAAAAGCTTGATGGTTTTTCATATAAGCCCAAAGCTCCCAGCGCTATTGCTTTTTTTCCATCCCTGACAGAATAAGAGGTGGAATACATTAGAACTGGAATATCTTGCCAGACCTGTGACCTCTTCAAATTTTTAAGAGCATCCCATCCGTTCATTTCTGGCATGTTGATGTCAAGAATTATCAGCACGCCTTCAGGATTAAGAATTTTCAGTTTTTCAAGTATTTGAATTCCGTTGCGGACCCATTCAAAGTGCATAGACAAATCAATATCTCGCAACGCTTCGGCAAAAAGGCTTCCATCATCTTCATCGTCGTCCGCTAACAAGACAGTAGTAATTTTTCGCATTTCGAAATTGCTATTTATTACATTTCCATTTTGTACGCATATTCGGTTAGCCAGGTGGTCGTGGTTTGTCCGCAACCAAAATGACTAGGCTGGGGTTGTGAGCGCCGCTACTCTTGGTGTATGTCAAGCGGGATTGTGTATGTCAAGCGGGATTCAACCGAATGACCGACCATGGATCTCGATTAGAAGGGTTTAATAACTCAACCCTCTCAACTGCTTATGTAGGCAGATATTTCTTTCTCCTGTTCGCGTTATGATGGATGGGCGGCGAGATTTATAAAGCCAAGCGGTACATTGCTTTATTTTACTTCATCATTAATTCAAACAGATGTTCTGGCCAATACTTATGAGCTATTTCCTTTGTCCCGGATCACTATTTGATTCGGAGTCGCCGCCAAATTTTTTTGCAGGCTTCTTTCGTTTAGGTTCATATTTGACCTCATGCGCTTCGGACTTATTAACGTAGTCCCTATCCTTAGGACCAGGTTTCTTTTGATCTTTGTTATTCATGGTGTTTGTTTTTCACATGCCTGGACTAAATCTATACCAAAATTTTTTGATCCTCTTCACACCTCCCAAACTCCATTCTTCAAACGTAAACGAAGCAACATTAAGTTTTTCAAACATTCTAACTGGAAATACGCTCTACCAATATTAGATTCTATGGGCGTACCGTAGTGGCTGCATGGCTTCCTCCATATAGCGGTTAGACGTCGTTCAGCTACGAGTTGCTGTGAGTGCAAAATAGACAACACCTGGTTTCAAATCTTCCACAGGATAATTTCCACAGTCAAGGAAATTAAGCCAGCCGACCTATTTTATGGATTGCTATTCCAGCAATAGTCAAGGCAGGGGATTTGATAGATACAAAAAACAAATCGAATACTTATGAGCAATTTGTTAACATCTGGAAGAACGGTAGTAAGACTTACCTTTTCTTTATTTTTTTCACTCGCTGCATGGGCATTCACCGGTTGTGAAGAATGGTTTGACGAGGATGACGAATCGAGCAACGATAATGGAATTCGGTTCGAGGGCGACATTATTGCGCGACGATTAGATACGCCCTGGGAAATGGCATTCGCACCGGATGGACGATTGTTCGTGACGCAGCGATCAGGTGGTATTGCTGTAATTGAGCCAGGTAAGGAAGCAAAACCATGGCTGGCATTGGATTCTGTTGTTGCCGAAATAGGCGAGTCAGGTTTACTAGGGCTGGCTCTTGATCCAGATTTTGCCAACAATAGATTAATATACTTTGGGTACACATACACAGAAAGTAAAGGCCCGCTAAAATTGGTTAATAAGCTTGTTCGCTATCGCGAGGATGGCAATGGCGTACCCGTGTTTGATAAGGTCCTGATGGACGGTATCGAGGGCAATTATGTTCACAATAGCGGTGCGTTGGAATTCGGCCCTGACGGAATGTTATACTGGACCGTGGGTGATCGGTACATCCCTGCACTAGCCCAACAGATGGATGTCTTGAATGGAAAGATCCTCCGCATGACAAAAGACGGCGATGCTCCATCTGACAACCCATTCCCAGGATCTTATATTTTCTCACTCGGGCATCGAAATCCGCAAGGGCTTGCATTTCAGCCATCAACCGGCGCACTATGGAGCACAGAGCATGGACCTTCCCAGGAACAAGGCTGCTGTATGGACGAAATAAATGTCATCAAACCTGGCAAAAATTATGGCTGGCCGATCATTCGCGGCAGTCAACAGCAGGCCGGACTTGAAACGCCTGTTTATCACAGCGGCGACACTACTACGTGGGCACCTACCGGCGGAATATTTATAAAAGAAGGAGCATGGGCAGGTTCTTTTGTGTTTACAGGTCTTAGAGGACAGGCCCTTTACCGCGCGGTCATTGATTCGTCGAACAACCAGAGCGTTCAGTCTGTTGAAAGATATTTGTATAAAAAGTTTGGCCGCCTTAGGAATGTCATCGAGGGGGCGGAGGGAAAATTGTATATCGCGGTGAGCAATGAGGATGGCCGAGGTGACCCGTCAACTATTGATGACATTATCATATCCATGACTCAGGAAGCGATCGTCAAGGAAGCACAATAGAATAAAAGAGAAAGCATTGACTTTGATTCTTGCAAAACTCCTGGACAAATCACGCTAACCTTGTGGGAGATGTTCATAATTTAAAATACTAACACAAAAAAACTATGAAGGCAGCAGTATTTCATAAAATGGGAGACATCAGTGTTGACACAGTGAATGACCCCGTCATTGAACAAACCGACGACATCGTCGTGCGGATAACGAGTACAGCAATATGCGGATCTGATCTTCACATCTATGACGGATTCGTTCCGCAACTAAGAGACATGGTTCTGGGACACGAATTCATGGGCGTAGTTGAAGATGTAGGCCGTGATGTGACGCACATTAAAAAAGGCGACCGGGTAGTTGTTCCCTTTACGATAGCCTGTGGACAATGCTTTTTCTGCGCGCAAGGATTTCACTCAAGCTGCATGCACACCAATCCGGAAAAGTATGGGCCACGCGGTGACCTATTGGATAGTAAAGGTGGTGGCATGTTTGGTTACACGGATTTGTATGGTGGATACAATGGCGGCCAGGCTCAATATGTGAGAGTACCAAAAGCTAATGTGGGTCCGAAATTAATTCCTGAAGACCTAACCGACGAACAGGTTCTTTTCCTGACGGACATTTTTCCCACGGGTTGGTCTGCTGTAAAGTGGGGTAAGGTCAAGCCGGGTGACTCTGTTGTAATTTTTGGTAGCGGTCCCGTTGGACTAATGGCGCAGAAAGCCGCCTGGCTTCAGGGTGCGGAACGCGTCATTGCAGTTGATCCCCTTGGATACAGGTTGGAAAAAGCGCGAAATGTAAATAAAGTTGATACCCTGGATTCAAATGACGAGGATCTAATGGACAAAATTTACGCGATGACCGATGGGAAAGGCGCCGATGTAGCCATCGATGCAGTTGGAATGGAGGCGAACCGGACTTTTTTGGAAAAGGCTAAGGCGGTGATCAATATAGAAAAAGGAACATCGAAAGTCATTGAGCTGTGTACGGAGGCGGTAAGGAGAAATGGTATGATCTCTATCGTCGGTGTTTATGGTAGCCCATATGACAATTTTCCAATTCATCGAATATTTGACAAAGGCCTTACGATGCAATTTGGACAAGCACAGGTACAACTATTCATTGACGAATGCTTTGAAATGGTCCGCGCTGGCAAGGTCGTTCTTGATGATATTATTACGCATACATGGCCGCTCAGTCGCGCCTCAGAGGCTTACGATATGTTCAAGAATAAAAAAGACGACTGCGTAAAGGTGGTGCTTAAACCAGGATTGGATTAATACTAACTGATGACCGTAATTACTATGGAAACAAATGGGATAAATACAATGAAAATGTTTGGCTTAGAGCTTCAGGTTCTTTGGAATATTGAAAACAAGCTAGTTCAGATTTTGCCTGGCATGCTTAAAAAGGCAACTGATCTCGGCCTTATCAAATCATTGAGCCATCATCTTGCGGAAACTGTTCAACACAAAACAGCAATTGAAGCCATCTGCAAGCAGCTTGAGGTCAGTCCACAAAAAAAAGTGATCGAAATTCTTGAGAATATTCTCTCACAGAATGAAAGAACCCTTGCAGGAAATAAGGATACCCACGGTATTAATGAATCGATAATTGAGGGTGCCCAGAAAATTGAACAGTATGAAATATCGGCCTATCAGCCGGCAATTGATCTTGCAGGTCAATTAAACCTGGAAGGGATTCAAAAAAGACTCTTGTTAACGTGGGAAGAAGAGCGTCAGGCGAGTAACAAACTAAATTTCCTTCTAAAAAATCTTAGTGTCACGCATTCGGATATGGTAGAAGGCAATTTTTCTGATGCAGACCGAGGCTAGTGCAATGCAGAGACAAATCTACATAGTCCAGTAAGCTACTCCACAGTTGGTTAATCTTGCGCCGATTCTGCCATCATTTGGGAGTCGAAAAACGGCATGGAGTTAGTCATCAATAACGCAGTTGAAATCTTAAATCCAATACCTATGAAATACATTAATGTTTTCTCTATTATCCTTTTTGCCGGATCGGCGTTGTTCCTGAATTCCTGCAATTCCAAAGGAGGTCTAACCGAAGCGCCCGAGGCTCAAGATGAAGGAGCAGTTAAACTGGTAAAGTCGGAGCCCGTTGAAGACAATGAATTCGTCCTTGCTGTCGCAGACGGCGGTATGCTGGAAGTAAAACTTGCTGAATTAGCTAAGAATACTTCAAGCACGCCAGACGTCAAAGCGTTTGCTGAATCTATGACAAAAGACCATGGTAAAGCGAACACCGAACTTAAAGAGGTCGCTGCGAAGAAGAACATTACGATTCCAGCAGAGCTCAGTGCAAAAAGCCAACAGAAGTACAAAGATTTGTCAGCAAAAAAAGGTAAAGAGTTTGATATGGCATACGCCGAGGCCATGGTCGCTGATCATAAGGAAACAATAAGCAAGTTCAAGACGGAGGCCAATAGTGGTAAAGATGCCGATCTAAAAAAGTGGGCAGCCGCGAAGATCCCTGTTCTTGAACATCACTTAACGATGGCGGAAAAACTTGTGACCACTGTAAAAAAATAGTGTCCTTCGCATGGGCATGTTTGAGGCATGGTCATGCAATTAGCGGTTGCTACCAGAGTTCAATACATCTTTGGTAGCAACTCACTATTTTATTCAAGAGTTGACGAGGCGGGGGATTAATAGTTCCCGCGAGGAGGTGATTCGGGGGTTAGAGAGGCAGGATCACATGAAAAGTTGTGCCTTCATTTTCTTTTGATTCAACAAATATTTTTCCCCGATGCTGTAACACTATTTTACGACACACAGCAAGCCCAATTCCGCTTCCAGGGTACTCATCACGATCGTGAAGTCGATTAAACAACTGGAAAATCGATTCGGCATGCTGCTGATCGAATCCAATACCGTTGTCTTTTACAATGATGTCAACATATCTATTAGTTTGCGCAAGCTTATAACGCGTTGTCTCTGCTTTAGGCAGTTCAGACGAATAAATTTCAAGTTTTGATAGCTTGCCTTTTTTGGTAAACTTTATAGCGTTGTGAATTAGATTGTAAAATAATTGATTCATATACAATGGGACGCCCGTTACAGTAGGGAGATTTGTCGAAACTACGGTCACTTGTTTTTCATGGAGTGCTAGTTCAAAGTCATCAAGAATACTTTTGATTATTTCGTTTAAGTCGACAGGAACAAATGAATGTTCAATATTTGTCAATTTTGAGAAGCTTAAAAGGTCTTTGATCATATTCTGCATACGCTTAGCGGAAAATAATATCTTCTGCATATAGGGCCTGGCTTCTTCCGACACGCCAAGTTTGGTTTCTCCTATAATGTTTAGAAAAGTAATAATCTTTCGTAATGGTTCCTGAAGATCATGCGAGGCTATTCCTGCAAATTGCTCAAGCTCAAGATTAGAACGTTCAAGTTCTTCATTTGCCCTTTTCAATTGGCCCATATTCTCTGCTAGTTGTCTCTGGACGGTGGAGTCCTCAATTGCCAGTAAGATCATTTTGTTCCCATCGAGACTTTCCAACTGACGACCGTTGAGAATTAAACTTCGCAGGCCTATAGTGGGAAATTCATACGATAGCTCGAAATCAAATATGTTGTTATTTTCGTCGGAAATACTATCCAAAAATTTCTTCAAGGATGGAATCTTCCATTGATTATCTAACAGTTCAAAAAGTATTTTCCCTTCCGTCTGCTTTTTTGATAGATCAAACTTTTTATAGAACCCGGATGTCGCCTTAACTATTCTATATTCATTATTTAGTACGATAAAAGCATCTCGCATCGTAGCAACAATACCTTCAGTGTACTTTTGAGATTTGTTCAATAGTTCATATCGATCGACAAGTTCCTGGTTAAGACTGAGCAGCTCTTCATTAGTACTTTGTAATTCTTCTTTTGCAGTTTCTAACTCTTCGTTTACGGCTTGTAGCTCCTCACTACCAGAAAGCAGTTCTTCATTCGCGCTTTGAAGTTCTTCGTTCGTAGCTTCCTGGTCTTCGGTGATAGCGCGCATACCTTCTCTATTGAGGGCAAGTTCTTTTTCTAGGTCATTTATTCGTGACTGCAAATGCTCGGTTAAGTCGCTTTTCTCACTTTTAGTTGACGTATTAAGTTCCGCAACCGATGTGTTTTGAAATAGGACCAGAAAGTGAGCTTCCTCAATATCGGCTATTGGAACGGCTTCAATCTTAACATATTGTTGTTTGCCATTAACCGAAAGGGAGATACCTTCTTTAACAATGGCAGAATTTGTGACTTTCGCCTGATGCAGAATGTTGCGAATCTCAAATGACAGACCCTCGCGCGCCATTTTCATTAAGTTCGCACTTGGCGTGCCCGCGGGGGATGTCAGCCAATTCTCAGTAATTCCGCGGAACTGGATAATGTCATAATTCTCATTGACAATGACCCCAGCCGGCGTATACTTTGACAGAACCAATTCTTCTGCCTTTTTCAAAACATCAATTGTTTTTGGTTTAGGAATGATAACGGGAGTATCGTCGTCGCGCATTCTTTGCTCTGCCCTGGGTGACGTCACTTTCATATAATACCGATTTGCCACCTCTTTCTTTAAAAACACCTTTTCCTGCGTGTTAACCTGCGTAAATAATTCAGTCATTTTCCCAATTGCTTCTGATTTACCAAGCATCAAAATTCCTTTTGCATTCAGCGCGTGATGGAACATGGTGACAATCCTTTTTTGAACGTTTGGTTCCAGATATATCAGCACATTGCGGCATGAAATAAGATCTATTTTCGTAAATGGGGCGTCCTTCAATAAGTTATGAATAGCAAACACGCAATTTTCCCTAATCGATTTATTAATTCTATACATACCGTCAGTCTTGGTAAAAAATCGGGCGAGCCTTTCTTCCGATACGCCTCTCAGATCACTTTCGGCATAAAGACCAGTTCTAGCCTTCGCGATTGAAGGTTCCGAGAGGTCGGTGGCAAATATCTGGATCTTAGCCTCAGAAAATTGTTCAGCGTTTTGACTGAGAAATTCCTCAATACAAATGCCCATAGAATAAGCTTCTTCTCCAGTGGCGCAGCCGGCAACCCAGATTCGAAGAGGGTTTGACGAATTCTTGCCGATAAATAATTCGGGTAGATGTTTTTCGCATAGAACTGAAAAGGATTTTGGATCGCGAAAGAATTCTGTAACCGAAATTAGCATATCGTTGAAGAGTGCTGTTTGTTCCTCTCTTCTTTCGCGGAGAAGTGTCAGGTACTGACTTGGCAGTTGACTATGGGTTAACGCCATGCGTCGCTGAATTCGGCGAACGAGCGTTGTAGGCTTATAGTTTGAGAAATCAACTTTCTTTGTTAACCGAAGCGTTGTAATGATTTGCTTATAGATCTCTACGTCGTTCGAAGGCGGTGATGATGTTTCCTCGGCAGGTGTGGATTCTCCGGTAGTAACGGCGTCTTGAAACGGCTTGTTTATTTCAAGGAGTTTTCTTGCCATTTGTTCGGGGCTCATAATAAAATCTGCGACGCCTGATTTTATAGCGTTATGAGGCATTCCGTCGTATGCGGCAGAATCGTCCTGGGCAAACGTTATTCCCCCGTTTGCTTTTATTACCTTCAATCCCAAAGTTCCATCATCCAAAGTCCCTGACAGGATAATGCCAACGGCAAAACTTTGATGAACCACACCCAGCGACGAAAAAAATAGATCAATTATTTTTATTTTTTTGTTCTTAGTGTTCCGCGGTGCAAGTTGAAGCTTCCCATCGACGAGGGTAAGTATCTTATTGGACGGTATTGTGTAAAAGATGTCAGGTTCCAGTTTAATATCGTGTGTAACCTCAAACACCCTAATTTTGGCATCCTTGGCAAGAATTTCCGCCAAAGCACTTTCATGTGTGGGACTTAAATGCTGAACGAAAACGTAGGCCATTCCTGAATTTGGTGGAATGGCGTTTATGAATAACTTAGCGGCTTCAAGACCGCCTGCCGAAGCGCCGATGCCGACGACAGGAAATTGAATAGGAGAGGAATCCTTTGCGGAAGAGGTCATAATCTCATGGTCATCGATTAACGATAGCTATCATAGAGCTTAAAATTAGATCGTAAATACCGTACCAGTTATAATATTTTCTAAAGGAATTGGTAGAAAACCATTAAATTATACTTTATCGTTTGAAATTTTCTCCCTTAAGAGCATAATGTGAAGGAAATTGTGAAATTTTTGATAATCGATGATGATGCGGATGATCAGGACATTTTGCGTAATGTCTTACTGGATGTAGATGCGGAAATAGAATGCCTCACCGCAAAAAATGGACAAGAAGCGCTGACACTTTTGGACAAAGCTGGGGACAATTTGCCCGACTACATTTTTCTGGATTTGAATATGCCGAAAATGACCGGCAAGCAGTTTCTAAAAGTCCTGAAAAGCAACGAACGCTACTGCAATATCACCATAGTCATTTATACAACCTCGTCAAGGGAAACAGATAAGTCAGAGACTTTGATGATGGGAGCTGCGTATTTTTTGACGAAGCCGGACAGCATCTCGGTATTAAAGCATGAAATCGAGCACATCTTAACGGAAGGGGTTGTTCACAGATCTTCAGTTCGAAGGCGGCGTCAATAACAGATCAATGTATCGTAGCTTCCTTCCGTAGAAGTTTAACCTGGCAAATTTGCCAGGTTCGATCAAACTCTTGCACCGCCTGAAGCAATCTACGAGAGTCTACTATTCCTTCTGTTAAGACATGCTAAACCTAAATTCAAGGCTATTTGATTTCAGGAGGCTTGTTCTTGCTCGCTTTGCTGCCCTTGTAGCCCATCAATAAGAATAATCCTAAGCCGATTGCGATGAAAATGATAAATGCGATTTCCATATATAGTTTATTAAGTGCTTAGCTTCACCAATACACATGCTTGATACTTCGGTAGCCTGCCTACATCGCTGACGACGCTTAGTGAGGATTGATATTGGCACCGACCCTGCGTTCACTGCTTCATACTATTTCGTTTTTGCCGGCGCCTGTTTTTTCTTCATCTTATCCGCAAGAGCTTTATCAGAAGTTATCGCGCCCATGGCAACCTGGATCTTATTTTTTATTCCTGAAACAACCATATCATCGCCAGTCATCAATGCGTCATAACCATCCTGCGCAACCTTTGCAGCATCATCCAGATTACCCTCTTTCACGATTTTTGCATCTTGCATGTTCGCTTTATTGAAAAAATCAGTCTCCGTAGGCCCAGGGAGCAACGCCGTAACCGTTACGCCAGTATCCTTGACTTCGCTCCGTACGGCCTCAGTAAAAGACTGGACGAACGCCTTTGTTCCGTGATATACTGATTGCCATGGTCCGGGAATTTTACTTGCGATAGACGAGAGGTTCAAGATCCTTCCCTGTCCACGCGAAACCATATCCTTGAGAAATAACTTTGTCAGGACGACCAGGCTGGAAATATTAAGTTGGATAAGGTCGAGTTCCTTACGCAGATCCGTGGTTATGAATTCGCCATAATGTCCTTGACCCGCATCATTAACAAGAATTTCCGGCTCGATCCCTTCTTCTGTAACTTTATTATAGACCGCAAAAGCGTTTTCTACTTCGAATAGGTCCTTCGACAGCCCTATGACTTTTACGCCATACTCCCGTGTTATCGTTGCGGACACGCTGGTGAGGTCAGCTTCATCGCGTGCTACAATTACGAGGTTGTATCCATCTTTCGCAAGCAATTTAGCTAGCTCGTATCCAATGCCGCTGGTACCTCCAGTCACCACGGCAAACTTTCCATTATTACTGCTCATAGTTGTCATGTTCTTTGTTATGCCATTGGTAAAAAGTGTGCCAAGAATTTAGACGAATCGGAATCCTGAAATGCGGAATGAGCTACTATCTGAATATGAGGACACTCTTTTTTTACAAATGGGCAGACATCAAATCCATTCATTTGTTTTAAGCTCTCCATGCCATCAAGATAAATGTCCAATATCATGACGTCAACATCCAGCGCTTTTATTCGAGTCAACATTTGCTCGCCGCTATGTGCTTCGCCTATCAACTTTAGTTTATTATCCCGACTAAGAAGGTACTTGATGCTGTCGCGCATGATTTTATAATCTTCAACATGAAAGACTTTTATTTGACTTATATAGTTCTTTCTTACAGGAAACGAACCTAACCTGATGTTGCCTAATTGTCATATACAAATACCGGAAAACCCGTAGACACGGGAACATTCGGCTGTTGCGTTTTATCTGCAAAGTGTATATCGAAAAAAAATCATCGCTGTAAGAGGAGATTAAATTAAACTACGATTAACGCAAGGGCGGTCCCATCCGTACTTTCCGGTATTGGTTTGCTATGTAATAGTTATAATCTGGAATGAACTCCACTCTTTTCACGATCAACGTGGAATGGTTACCACAATACAACTTAGATCATAGAGCCTATAGACAGGCCTTCAAGCGAAAATGGTTCAAAGACAAATTATTTTTGCAATGGCGTTCACGCGAATTAGTGATGGCATGATTTTACGATGTTAGGTTATCAGATTTCTGATATTATTATGATACCTACCATTCTTTGCTTCTCCCATCTACGATGGAATTTTGTGTATCAACGCCCTCAGCATTTAATGCGGAGATTTGCTGGATGCACACAAGTGTTCTTCATCGAGGAACCGGTATTTGATACGGCATGGCGAGGCTTTCATGCAAGTAGACCGACTGACGACTGCAAGGTAACTGTCTTGGTGCCGCACATCAGTGGAGAGTTATCCCAAGTTGATAGGGATTGTCAACTCAGCCTCATGCTTCGGGAATTCCTTCAAGCTATGGATATTCGCGAATTCGTGGCGTGGTATTATTCCCCCATGGCGATCAACTATACAAGTTCCCTCGCACCACTGATTACGGTTTATGATTGTATGGATGAGTTGTCCGCGTTTAAGTTCGCGCCGCCGACGTTAAAGGAACGCGAGTCAATGCTTCTGACCCAAGCAGATCTAGTTTTCACGGGGGGAAACAACCTTTTTCAGATGAAAAAGCATCTGCATAAAAACATTCATGCTTTTCCAAGTAGTATAGACAAGGATCATTTTGCTGCGGCAAGAAAACAGCTCATTGAACCTAACGATCAAGAAAATATCCCTCATCCACGTTTAGGTTTTTATGGGGTATTGGATGAGCGTTTGGATATTTCATTAATTGGAGAGATTGCGGAACTCCGACCGGATTGGCAGATCGTGTTGGTCGGGCCGGTCGTAAAAATTGATCCTGTTTCACTCCCGCGTGCGGAGAACATTCATTATCTAGGCGCGAAAACATATTCCGAACTGCCAGCATATTTATCAGGTTGGGACATCGCTATAATGCCTTTTGCACTCAATGAATCAACTAAATACATTAGTCCTACTAAAACACCCGAATATCTCGCCGGCGGCAAACCCGTCATTTCCACCCCAATCGCTGATGTTGTAAATGATTACGGTAATTCTGGTCTGGTTACAATTTGTCAGACTGCGAATGAATTTGTCGAACAAGCAGACAACATTCTGATAAGTAGAAAAACGGACTCATGGATATCAATGGTTGATCAGCACCTATCCAAAAATTCATGGGACGCCACATGGTCAAAAATGGCTGCATTGATCGAAGAGGCTATTAATAATAAGAGATCACAAAACGAAAACTTTCTACAGACATGTTCGATTACCTTATAGTGGGCGCAGGCTTTGCCGGGTCCGTGGTCGCGGAGAGATTGGCATCTGAACTTGATAAAAAAATATTGATCATCGATAAGCGAAAGCATATTGGAGGAAATACATATGACTATTACAATAAGGACGGAATTTTGGTCCATCAGTATGGGCCGCATATCTTTCACACGAATTCCCGGGAGGTTTTCGAATATCTAGGGCAATTTACGTCTTGGCGCCCTTACGAACATCGGGTGCTCGCGAGCGTAGACGGGATGCTGGTGCCCATTCCGATAAATCTAAACACAATAAATTCGCTCTATGGATTACAGCTTAATTCAGACCAGGTAGACAGTTTTCTTAAGGACAGATCTATATGCAAAACGCGGGTAGTAACATCGGAAGACGCTGTAATAAGTAAAGTTGGTAAAGAACTTTATGAAAAGTTCTTTAAGGGTTACACACGGAAGCAATGGGGATTGGATCCGTCGGAATTGGACGCTTCAGTGGCGGCCAGAATACCCACCAGGAATAATAAAGACGACAGATATTTTTCGGACACATATCAGGCAATGCCAGCATTCGGTTACACAAGAATGTTCGAGAAGATGCTCGATCACCCAAATATTAAAGTGATGCTCAATGCCGACTATAAAGATATCCAAAGCATAGTTCCGTACAAAAAAATGATATACACCGGACCAATTGATTACTACTTTGACTACTGCTACGGTAAACTTCCTTATCGATCTATAGATTTTCAATTTGAGACATTCGACACTGAACGTTTTCAGTCCACCGGTACAATCAATTATCCGAACGAGCACTTATATACAAGGATAACTGAATTCAAGTACCTTACGGGACAACGACATCATAAGACATCAGTAGTCTATGAATACCCCACTGCCCACGGCGACCCATACTATCCAATACCAAGGCCGGAGAATGCCGAATTGTACAATCAATACAATGCATTGACAAAAAAGGAACGCAATACATACTTTACCGGTAGATTGGCGACCTATAAATATTACAATATGGACCAGGTGGTTGCGCAATCCTTATCATTGTTTAAGAAAATAGCTGTTGGTTCACCTGCTCGCTTGTATGTTGAAAATGAACTTGTCAGCCGGACGTAACCCAGAACTTTGGGGTGGCATGGAGTGCACGATCAATCGTGTTGGTGATCTTTACAGGGACCAGCTCTTAGATACCGGCCATTATAGTCGTCCGGACGATTTGAAACGCATTGCGGCATTAAACATCAAAGCATTGCGTTATCCGGTTCTATGGGAAAAATATTGTCCGGATGAAATTCAACCCATTGCGTGGGACTATCCCGAGCGAGAGCTGGCAGAGCTGCAGGAAGCCGGGGTGACGCCAATAGTTGGTCTGCTTCATCACGGCAGCGGCCCGCGTTACACCAATTTGATGGATCCTGCTTTTGCCACAAAATTTCAGAACTATGCTCAGAAAGTTGCAGTAAGATTTCCTTGGGTGACTTACTACACGCCGGTTAATGAGCCGTTAACAACAGCAAGATTCAGTGGCCTATATGGTTTTTGGTATCCTCATTTGAAAGATCCTTTGAGCTTCGCCACAATGTTGATCAATGAACTTAAAGGGACTGTTCTTGCAATGCAGGCAATTCGAGAAATTAACCCTGACGCCAAACTGATTCAAACGGAGGATCTTGCAAAAGTTCACAGCACGGGAAAGTTAGCATACCAGGCAGATTTTGAAAACCATCGGCGCTTTCTGACTTTCGATCTTCTGTGTGGAAAAGTTGATTCGTCGCACGCCATGTGGCATTATTTCATCTCGATTGGCGTACAAGAAAGTGAGTTAGTATTTTTCTTACAGAACCCTTGTCCGCCGGATGTGCTTGGATTGAACTATTACGTTACGTCAGAACGCTTTCTCGACGAACAAATTGAGAACCATCCGGATTTGACGCCAGGAAGTAACGGAATCCACGAATATGTGGACATAGAAGCATACCGTGCGGACGTTGCTGATGGCCCGGAAGTTCTGCTCAAAGAAGTATGGAATAGGTATGGCATCCCTATGGCTGTTACAGAAACACATATGGGCTGTTCCAGAGAAGAACAAATGAGATGGGTAAAAGAAATTTGGGATGTCAGTTGCAAACTGGTAACGGAAGGGATTCCACTCAAAGCCGTAACTGTATGGTCCATTTTCGGCGCATTCGACTGGAATAGCCTTCTCACTCGCGATGCCAGATATTATGAGCCTGGGGTGTTTGATATTCGGGGTTCATTGCGACCCACGGCCTTGGCTGAAATGGTATCGTCACTCGGACGAGACGGCGAGTATAATCATCCACTGTTAAATACTAAAGGTTGGTGGCATAATAGAGCATCGCAGAGCCAGAACAACCGCGGAAAACCATTGTTAATTGTTGGTAAGCATGGTGTACTGGCACGGGCGTTTTCAAAGGTATGCGAAGAGCGCGGGATTTATCACATCTGTTTGTCCCGTCAGGAAGTCGACATTACCCGGCCGACGGAAATATTGTCTGTAATTTCCCAATTTAAACCCTGGGGGGTTGTTAATTCTTCCGGATTTGCGCACGTCGACGACGCGGAGTCTCAGCCGACCGCGTGTTATTCTTTAAACACTATTGGCGCCGAAAATTTGGCCCGTGCCTGTTCGATGACGGCAATACCGTTCCTAACTTTTTCGTCTGACCAGGTGTTCGATGGCAAAAAAAAATCGCCTTACAATGAGCTCGATCCAGTTTCGCCTATTAATCATTACGGCGCATCTAAGGCAGAAGCCGAATCGCTGGTATTAGACGCATGCCCAACAGCGTTGGTTGTAAGGACGTCGGCATCGTTCGGTCCATGGGACAGGCATAATTTTGCGCACAAGATCATTCATGCGCTGGAACATGACCAAGAGCTGTTAGTAGCAAGTGACGTCATTATATCACCTACTTACCTTCCTCATCTCGTACACGGAGCGCTGGACTTGTTTATCGACGGTGAAAAGGGAATCTGGCACCTGTCTAATTGCAATGGCATTTTAAGCTGGTCTGAATTCGCGTTACGGCTAGCGCGACAAAGTGGATATGAAGGCCACTCGCTCATTAGCACCAGTGAAAATGACATGCAATGGCAAGCGAGGAGGCCTTTGAACAGTGCGCTCGATAGCTCCAAAGCTGTGATCTTACCTACTCTCGATCAGGCGATCCATGAATACTTATCCCATCTAAAAATTCTCAATTAATATGGCGGGTACTACGTTCATGTTTACGACGGGGATTGAAAACAGCTATCCCACCATTCCGTTGCCCGACGGAAAAACATTACGAGTCGATGAAATGGAGAAGACCGACCACTACCGAAGGTGGGAAGAAGATTTCAGTTTACTACATGATCTTGGTATTGAATTCTTACGGTATGGTCCGCCTTATCACCTAACACACCTCGGTATTGATGTTTACGACTGGGCGTTTACCGACATGACCTTTAACAAACTCAGAGAAATGAAGATCACACCTATTGTTGATCTTTGTCATTTCGGTGTTCCGGATTGGATAGGTAACTTTCAAAATTCAGATTTTCCGAGGTTGTTCGCTGCATATGCTAAAGCGTTTGCTGAGCGCTTTCCATACCTGCATCTGTATACGCCAATTAATGAAATTTTCATTGCTGCAATGTTCTCGGCGCAGTATGGTTGGTGGAATGAGTGTCTTAAGTCTGACCATGCTTTTGTCAATGCGCTAAAGAATCTGGCTAAGGCGAACGTAATGGCCATGCATGAGATTCTGAAAATACAACCCAACGCCAGCTTTATCCAAAGCGAGTCTTCTGAATACTTCCATCCAGTATCACCAGATGCAGCGCAACTGGCAAGATTTCTTAACCAAAAACGTTTTCTGTCTCTCGACCTCACATACGGTTATCCTTTAAGCGTGACCATGTATGAGTACTTGCTGCAACATGGCATGACAAAACCAGAATTTCAATGGTTCCGGGAAAATCAAGTTAAAGCAAGGTGTATTATGGGTAATGACTACTATGTAACCAACGAGCACCTTGTCCATCCAGACGGGATGACTCAGGCGGCTGGCGAAATTTTCGGATATTATGTGATCACAAGGCAATACTACAATCGATATAAATTACCCATTATGCACACAGAAACAAACATCAGGATGCCGGCGTGTAGTGAATGGTTGTTCAAACAATGGGCAAATGTCCATCGTTTAAAGCATGATGGGGTCCCAATTGTCGGCTTCACCTGGTATAGCCTGCTCCACCAGGTTGACTGGGACTCGGCGCTGAGAAATAATGCAGGCACCGTGAATGAGCTCGGCCTTTATGATCTTGACAGAAAGATCATGCCCGTGGGAGAGTCATACCGTGAACTAATTAAACAATGGAAGGATATCATAGGCGAGGAGAGCTATGGGCTGGTCTTCCACCATTGGTAAGTTCATCTCGTAAATACTTTCTTCAATTTAATAATGTTAGCAGTAAATAGGTTGAACAAACCCTCCTCATCAATCCGTTTTTTTATCGATGTATTCGAAACCGAGGCAGGTGCTACTTTCTGGACCTCGTTTGTTTCAGAAAACTTTACAATGACGTTTTTCATTTTTCGCTTAATTTGAATTTAATAACATGAAACAATAGGTAGACACCGCCTGAACAGGCGATGTCTTGGTATAGATAAACAATCTATGCATACTTGTGGTTCTATATACTGTCGTCTAAACGGATGCCAAAAAGCATCGCACCCCGGGACTCATTTTTTATAACGTATTGAGGAATTTTGCCGCGAATGGTTGTCTTCGTGAGAAAGTATTGCACATGATCAGTATTTAATAAAGTTCTCCTACGTATTTCCCGGGATAGTTATTATCACATATCCCCTAAGGTAAAAATTTGGAGATGCTGTTAATGGATCTGACCTTAAGCCGACGAGTGAGCAACTTTTTTGTTTGAAAAGAAGGTAGTTATTTCTCCGGCACGTCAACTTTATTCCCACCTTTTGCTTAAAGTGCCCTCCAACAAGATGTCAATGAAAAAGGCAGCAAGTATTTATTCGTGACGCCTGCTATTCTTTGGGGCGGGAAAGCAACGGAGTGTTTCGATCCTGACGCCACCTTACAAAGAGAATCCACTAAGATAAGTCCAAATGAGTGCGCGTTCGTGGCATGAATTTTCCATACGATAGAAAAAACAATTATATGAATACCGAGAAAATAAAAAACGAAATAAAAGAGAAGACAACTGATGTAAACCCTGAACGCCGCGAAGGACCAATCGCAAAGGCGATTGAAACCGAAACCTCAAGGCTTCCTTCTGATTTCTTTTTATGGGCAGCTGGGGGTGCGATGATTGCGTCACTTACTTTGAAGCTCTTAAAAAAGAACAGTGTTGCATTGTTCGTAGGGCAGTGGGCCGCACCGTTGTTACTGTTCGGCGTTTATAATAAGATCGTGAAGCTTGAAGGGCATGATCAACAGGACGCCCGGCCTGATTAAACAGGAGATCGGGTTCGGGGATCTTTGAATGAAAGCGTCCGAGTCATGCAATACGTTCTTACAATACGTTCTTAGCAATACGTAAATCGCCCAGCTACGACCTTTACATTGGCAAATCTCAGATGATCAAGGTCTTTGTACTGATGTCGTATCTGTCTGCTGTGTTGTCGAATCCTCTACCGTTCTTGAATTATCTGGCGCGGCGCCCACACCTGGAGCGGCTACTGAATCGGTCTGGGAATCGGATTTGCCATCGTTTCTTGCTGTGCACCCTCCACACAAACAAATGGACATAGCTAATATTAATAATTTGACAGTCTTCATGATTTTCAAATTTAAGTTAAATGTGTTGCTATTTTCCTAATCGAAAAACCATACCAGACTTCGCAATGCTTCCATGGTATTATGAAACACAAATTCGGCAACGGGCGAATGTTAAAAGTGAGGTGGTCTTTGGGCACGATACTAAGTCGATTCGCCATTAAGCCAGTCAGAATAGAATATCAGGTGCTCTTTTTTGATAAATCAGATTTGCATCATTGTTTACTCTATTCCATTCTTAACCAGCGATAGTCATAGCCCTTCAGGGAAATTTCGGCCACACCATTTGTTAAAGATATCCTTTGGTTGTCGCGTTGCTCCACAAGGACAGAACCATGAGTCTCATTCAGTTTCAATTTGAGTTTCCGATCTTCTTTGCCAAAATTATGGATCGTGATTAACGTCTTGCCACGCCACTTGTAGATCAAGGCCAAAACATTTTCAAAACCAGAGTCGATAATTGTCCAGTCCCCATAAGCAATTTCGGGCGATTGTTTCCGCAGCGCCAACATGTTGCGTGTCCAGGTGAGCAGGGATGAGGGATCGCCTGATTCTGTCTTTACGTTTATCAGGGCATGATCAAAGGCACCAAAATCGATCACTGGCAACACCGCCTTTCTTCCCTCTGTAAATCCTGCATG
The DNA here is from genome assembly GCA_963845845.1 of uncultured Cytophagales bacterium. Taxonomy (GTDB): domain Bacteria; phylum Bacteroidota; class Bacteroidia; order Cytophagales; family Cyclobacteriaceae; genus Chryseolinea. Next base: position 110,635 of record CAWJTP010000009.1, on the reverse strand, counting down.
CTTTGAGTTGTCCCATTGCATTGGTGTCCGGACCGCGAGACGTTCCTTCAGGCGTAAATCATCGCCCATGCCTATTTCATCGCCGTACCGCATTACCGGCGTGCTGGGCAAAGAGAGGAGAACACTGTAGGCAAGCTCGACCATCTTTCGATTGTTGCCGAGCATTGGAGCAAGCCTTCGCCGAATACCACGATCATACAATTGCATATTGCTGGATGGACCAAATGCTTTGTAGACTTTTTCACGTTGTTTGTCGCTCAGGCGTCCGAGATCTACCTCGTCATGATTACGCAGGAACTGACCCCATTCTGCCGTCTTGGGCATTTCATTTGTTTTGATGAGAGCGTCTTGCAACGGCTTTGCATCCGACGTTGCCAAGGCATAGAACAAATATTGGTTCACAAAAAAGTTGAACATCATCTGGATACCTTCCGCATGCTTGCCAAAATAGTCCGCGTTCTCATCCGGCATCACGTTGGCTTCACCCAATATCACGGCTTCTTTGTCAAGCGAATCAACCTGCGCCCTAAGCGCTGTGATGATCTCAAATTGATGATCAAAATTTTCTTTAATGGTATCGGGGACTTCGATCACAAATGGCACTGCGTCAACCCTGAATCCTTTGATGCCAGTCTTCATCCAAAAATTCACAATCTTTCTCATCTCAGCACGAACCGCAGGGTGTTGTGTGTTGAGATCAGGCTGAAAATCGTAAAAGCGATGATAATAGTACTCTCCTGAGACGCTATCTAAAGCCCAGATGGATTCCTGAACGCCCGGGAATACCATGCCCTGATCGGCGTTCTTTGGCCGGTTCTTGCTCCAAACATACCAGTCTCTGTAATGTGAGCTCCGGTCTTTTCTCGCCGCGACAAACCACGGATGTTGATCCGATGTGTGGTTTAAGACCAGGTCAATAATTACTTTTATGCCGCGCTGTTTAGCAGCGTGGACAAAGGTTTGGAAGTCGGCCATGGTACCAAGCCGGTCATCTATATGGTAATAGTCTGAAATATCATATCCATCATCCTTGTTTGGTGTGGGCTGGAACGGTGAAAGCCAGATTACATCTACTCCGAGCGAATCAATATAACCTAGTTTATTGATAAGGCCTTTGAAATCGCCAACGCCATCATTATCACTATCTTTAAATACTTCTACGTCGAGCGCGTAGATGATGCTGTTTTTATACCAAAGCAACTCGGTGGAGTCTCGGGGGATCTGCATGTCTGCTGACTGCTCTGCTGGTTTCCGACAGCCGCCAAGCATATAGCCAACGAGAACCAATGCCACGGGCAAAATTCGTGAATTCATTCGATGTCTTTATGTCTGATTGTCAAACAGCATACCATGAAAGTTTTGGTTATGACACCGTATCGTTAAAGTGTTTGACTGTTTGTTTTTGCCCCTTCCTATCCATTGTAAACTATAGTGATCGGCCGTCGAAGATGAGGGCTTAGGTGGACTATGCCGTATTCTCTTTAACAGACGCAAGTGAACAAGTCTTACGGAAGGTTAGTCCATGCCGTTAAGCGAGCCTATTACTATTTAGGCAAAAAAATTCCACATTACTGGAATGAAATGCATCACAAATCGGGATCAAAAATAATACAGCCAGCTCCAGTCCCACGTCTCAAAAAGCAAGTTTTGAAATGGCCAGCGGGTGCCACAAGGCGCTGGCCTTTCTAGCCCGACATTTGCGAATGCAAGATAAACGCAGCAATGGTAAACCTACCTGAAACTTTTGACCGTAAAAACATTCACGTAGTTGTTGAAACGCCAAAGGGGAGTGGGTTCAAATACGCATTTGATCCACTTTCAGGGCTCATGCAGGTTAGACACGAACTACCAGAGGGTTTATATTTTCCTTTTAATTTCGGTTTTATTCCAGGGACGCTTGCCGAAGACGGGGATCCACTGGACGCGCTTGTGTTGGCGAACCATTCGCTGGTGAGTGGATCCATTATTTTGTGCAGGATTCTGGGAACTTTAAAAGGAAGGGAGACTAGAGACGGGAAGACTTTCACAAATGATCGTATTGTTACCTTGCCCGCCGATATTGACCACTATAGTAACATCAAACGACTTGAAGACATACACTCAATTAGTGAAATCGAAGTCTTTCTCGAAACTTATAACAAACTAAGAGGTGTAAAGTATAAAGCCAAAGGCAGAATGAATGCAAGAGCAACTGCTTTGTTAATCCGAAGGTCAATCAAAACAAATTGACAGATGATCGCGGAGAAGTGAACCGATCAGGTTTGTGATGCCTATTGATAAGTAGACGCTAGCATTTCTTTTGCCTGCATTCGAAGTGCTTTGGCGAAGCCGCTGACCGCGTGTCGCGTAGCGGTGGCACAAAGCGTCTCAAAAACCGCAAGATCATTTATGCAAACGAATATTGCTTATCACCAAGGTGATCAACGACGAGTAAATGAAGCTGCTGACAAGCAGTTCCAGATGAAGTCCTGATAGAGCAGATTCAGGCGGTGCGATTTGATGCGAGGGATATCTCAACACTAGAAAAGTTTGATAAGCAACCTGTTTGGCGACCAGGCCAATAGATTCTATTTCAGTTAATCCAAAGGCGATATAAGCGGAAAGGAATCCTGCAAATGACAAAACACAGAATGTGAGTATAAATATGGATAACTCGAATCGCGGCCATTTCATTTTTATTCCAGCCCTAATATGGAGAGCCGGCAGACCTAAAATTACCACAAGTCTAATCATACACAACGGAATGGTCTTGTTACTGTATTTAGAGGAGATCAAACGCTAAATAACATTGCGCTAATAGCGAATTACCTTTATCTGATAAAATCATCCTCAAATGCAATCTGTCCATTTGCATCACGAAGTCTTGAATAGTCGATGGAACCGCTTCCATCAAAAATGTAAATGAGCGCCACAATTTTTCCAAAATCCTCTTTATAGGTTTCCTGGTAGGCAACTTCACCATTGAGATAGATTGCAGCGTGCTTGTCGTTAACACGAAGTTCCAACTCCTGCCACTCATATACATTGCACCCCAATGCAGAAAGGTCGTTGTTGGCACCGGATTTGGAAATTTCCCCCAACTTGTAGGCGGCATATTTTTCACAACCTTTGCCTGTCCATGACACAGTAAAAGTGTTCACTTCAGTTACTATGACCAAATCCATCCAAGGGCAGACTTGATGAAAACCACGGTCAGCCTTCATCCTGGTGACGAACGTAAAGTTATCAGAGTGAATATTGAATTCTTTGCTATTTGTTATCCTCGTGTGAAACCTGTTTGAAAAATCGATGCCTCGTTTCAGCAGCAGGGTGCTATCGAGATGCAATTCCCCATTGCTTATAAAGGTCTCATTTTTCAGATCGACAATTTCAGGGTCCGAGTCATGACGGTAAATATGCGGTTCCCAACCATTACTGAGGATGTGTACCGGTCGCAGCGCGATGACAGAATCGTTGGCTATTAACTTTGCTCTGTGAAATCCGGATTCGTAATAAATGCTGGTCAGCACACTATCCCTGGGACTAATTCTGACCTTGTGATCGGTGTTCCAGGATTGTTGAATGTAAAAAGTGTCTGCGACAACATTCGATACATCATATTTAAAAATCACAGTATTGGGCACGCCAGAAGTGATGGTTTTTGTAGCTTCAAAATATATGGAACCATTTATGACAGGAAGCGCGACACGGCCTCCTACCGTTTTGGCATTTCTCGTGCTTGTGACAATCCCGAAAGTCAATATCGCAATGAAGCCAAGGGCAATAGTTATTACAATCGCTAATTTCGGAATCTGGCTGACAGGGACTGATTTTCCTGCGTTAGCCAACTTAAATTCCTGCCAATCTTTATAATCTAATAGTATTGCCAACGCATTGAGTGTGGCAAGTTGCGGGCGTTGCTTGTAATCTTCCTTCCAGAGTCGCTTTAAGGTTGATAAGCTGATAACCACTCCCGTTTTCTGCTCGATGTCGTTGCATAAAAGCTCTAGATCTCTCTGTGTGTAGTCATGCCCATTGCCAAACGAAAACTTTTTTTCGATTTGACTTTTGCAGAGTTGGATGAACTGTTGCTCCGGCATGGACATGTCGAAATTTAATATAAAATCCACTTTGCTGGCATTCTGACCGGATTTTGACCGATTAATGACCCCATCTTTCGCAGCAGCCAAACGAGTTTTGATCAAAAAAATACAATGAAGGCAATATTGAGACTCGCATTGATTCTTGGCGCTCTGAGCCACAGCAACTTGATTGCTCAGACAGCGTTGAACGCTAATCCAGAAAAATGGACTGGCTATAATGGTAAAGCTGAATTTTCCGGTGACACGATCCACTTGCGGAACACCTCAGACAAGAGTGCTTTCTTGTGGGCAAAGAAAATAACTTTCAACAATGGAGTTATAGAACTGGACATCAAGGGAAATGACAAAAGAGCGGAAAGCTTTGTTGGAATTGCTTTCCATGCTTTGGACCACGAAAAATACGATGCCCTTTATTTTCGTCCCTTTAACTTTAGAGATGCAGAAATGAAAGATCGCGCAGTACAATATATTTCAAAGCCAGACTATGATTGGGATTTGCTAAGGGAAAAGCACCCAGGAAAATATGAACATGCAATTTTTCCAGACACGGACCCGAACGATTGGTTTCATGTTAAAATAATAGTGCTGCATCCAAGCGTAAAAGTTTATGTTAACGGTTCAAGTAAACCTACATTGGAGGTTGCTCAATTAAGTAAAAGAAAAGATGGTCTCTTAGGGTTGTGGATTGATAGTTCGGACGGCTGGTTTAAGAATATTGTTATAACCAGCGGTGATAGTAAGTAATGATGAGCTTAAGGAACCTTGCATTTACTTTGGTTTCGCTTCTGACTATTTGCAATGCAAAAGCTCAAAGGACCATACCAGAAAAGATCCGGATTAAACTTGTTATCGAACAAAAGTTGATTGTTTCAGGTCTGTCGGGTGGATCAAAAATCGATGAGAAAAAATATTTAAAACGGAGATGGACCGATAAGGAAAAGGTACTGGCAAGGAGTTTTCTATCATCAAGACTCTCAAATCTCGGCATTGATGCGCAAGAGCACCATTATGAAGTCAGCCTGGCACACAAAAAAGCATCGCTGAACCCCTTCACCGGCACTAATCTGTTTGCAAATATTCCCGCTTCAATAGAGACTGCGGAATATTTGATTCTCGGTGCCCACTACGACACTGTAAGTGAAAGCCCAGGAGCTATGGACAACGCAACCTTCGGCATATTGGCCTACAAAACCGAAACAACGGCTACCGATCATAGAGAATTCAGAAACGCTGGCTTCAATGCTGTTGGAATCGGTGGTGAACATAAAAACGGGGATGAGTCTCCGCATCATCATCTGCCGTCCGACACTTCTAATACTGTGGATTTCCAATATTTAGCCTTTGTGACATTTTTGGTTTATGAGGTGATGAAGGAGCTGGTCGCTGAGTAGCTTTTTTTTGTAATCTGAGTTATTGGAACCTAAAAAAAGTTTCCGGCAGATGACTTATATCAAAACTGCGGATCTGCTTTCATCAACTTGTGCTTGAAGGAATAGCTAGCCGACTGATACCATGCAATGGCCTCATTGATCATCGTGGGATCTTTAGCGGCACCCGTTCCCTTTCCATCACCCAAAAGCGATATCGATTGAACTTTGAGCTGTGGGGAAAGTATGACGATTTTGTCATCCTTCAGATACCCGAGGTTTTGATAGGTACTGATGAATGCACGCTCACGACCTTTCTCAAGCTGAAACATGTCATAGCCGTAAAACTTACTCTTGTACGAGAAGTGCAACATTCCCAAAAGTGTTGGTCCGATGTCGATTTGGCTCATTAACCTACTCATTACTCCGCTCTGAATAAAACCCGGCGCGTAGATGAGCATTGGGATATGATATTTATCCGGAGGTAGTTCGGTCTTTCCTGCACTCGAGGCACAATGGTCGGCGACAATTACAAAGATCGTATTTTCAAACCAGGGTTTGAGAGCAACCTGTTTGAAAAATCTGCCGATGGCATAGTCAGTGTACTTGACGGCACCCTGTCTGTTTGTATGTGATGGTATATCGATTCGGCCTTCAGGGTAGGTGAAAGGTCGGTGATTGGAAGTAGTCATTACATGCGCAAAGACCGGCGACGCTTTGGTTTGTTTATCGAGTTGTTTAATGGCAAGATCAAAGAGATTTTCATCGGCTACTCCCCATACGTTTTCATAGTCAATTTCGTCATCAGTCAACCCCGAACGATCCACTACTTCGTAGCTATTGTTACTGAAAAAATATCCCATGTTATCAAAGTAGCTGTATCCTCCATAGATATAACTGGTTTTATAACCTTTTTGTTTGAATACTTTTCCCAGAGAAAAAAGATCTTCGTTGTCGGGACGGCGCACAATAGACTGACCTGGCGTTGGTGGAACGCATAACGATAGCGCTTCAAGCCCTCTCACTGTTCTCGTACCAGTGGCGTAGAGATTCGTGAATACCAGACTTTGAGTACTTAACGAGTCAAGAAAAGGAGTGATGTTTTCAGTATTTCCAAATATTTTCATAAAGTCAGCACTGAAGCTCTCCACGCTGATCAATACGACATTCATTCTGTTTTCAGGACCAGCATTTGTGATTTGTCGGTCGATACTATGAATGTCGTTTGAGGTGAATTTTGAATCCGTTGTTTGGATCAGCTGATGGACCAGCCCGAAAGCGCTGTTATCCGGCAGGCAAGCATAGAATTGTTCATAGTCGAGCTCGTTGTTAAGATATGCTGCAAACAACTCGTACATGCCGTTGCCGGCAAGTTCATTGTTGAATGCATTCTTACTAAAGCGATGATATTTGTTTGAAATGACGAAGAAAAACACTGTAAAAAGGCAGGCGTAACACAAAACATAAAGAGATCGCTTTTTAAACGACCAGTATTCGGCCGTTGGTTGAGAGATGGTCAACCGAAGGCTGAAGACAATCGCCATGGCGACCATCATTACGCCTGTAATGATCCAGGCAACCGGATAAGACTGCATTATATTGTCTACCACCAGGTTCGTGTATACTAGATAATCAACGGCGATGAAGTTGAATCTTACATTGAATTCGTCCCAGAACACCCATTCACCAACGGCGTTGAACACGAGGATAAAAGTTAGAATAAAGAAAAGGCCAATGCGGAAATAGCCTTGCCATGGCTTGTTATATTGATTTTGGGACGTCAGCCATAGATACAAAATTAAAGGGATGCTGAAATAAAACGCGTTGACGATATCGAATAGCAATCCTAAGGAAAATATCGCCATTAGATCCAGAACGGATGTATCGGCCTGCGGCCAGGACTTGATAAGCAAGGCTATCCGGGTAACGAAGGAAATCGAAATAACGATAACCGCTAAAAGGATCAGCATGCCCTTCCTGGATGCCAGTACCCTTTTCATGGTACATTTCATACGTCAAAACAACCGGCCCATTCTGTAGACATTCTGTTCACGCCAAGTGATGCAGTGATAAACGATTGCATTTTTACTATACAGAAAATATAATCTTGTAAATAGACTAACCGGGCCATTTATTGACTCGATTGTCTTCCGGTCGATGCAACTGAATAAAATTGAGTATACCATTAAAAATAAAAGCCAGTGCTGAATCGTCCCGAAAACCCAATGACGTGGCAACTGCCACTGCTGATCACAGTTGTCTGTTGCGCGATGCTGCTGACGGGGAATTTGTGGGGCGTCCTTGAAACCAGCGAAGCACGTTATGCTTGTTCCTTACGTGCGGAATATCATCATACGGCCATCGTGAGGTGTTGCATCGATCTTCCAAATCTTAGATCGGGTGCCTTCCCAAAAGATTGTCACCAGGTCGCCCGAAAACAAACTACATTGAAGTTGAGATAACAGGAGCTACAGAATTTGTACAGAATTAACCTCTTGATTTGAAGACTATATGCACGAAGTGCTTAAAACACATGGTTCGAAAAACTGGTATCTTTGTGCCACTGTATCGGCAGCCAATAGCAGACTTTACGCACAGGATCAGTTTACATGATCAGCTATTTGCCAGTCTTAACACTTGATGAAATACGATCCACTGTGAAAATACTGATAATTGAGGATGAGAGGGAACTGGTGAAAAGCATGGCGCAATTTCTCAGACAGGAAAGCTATGTTTGCGAAATTGCATATTCTGAAAAGGATGCCGAGGAAAAAATTATTCTGTTTGATTACGATTGCATTCTGTTGGATATAAACCTACCCGATGGAAATGGATTGAAAATCCTCGAGAAACTTAAAAAGAACAATAAGACCGATGGTGTTATCATTATCACTGCTCGCAACTCCTTAGATGATCGGGTGAAAGGGCTGAATATGGGGGCTGACGACTATCTCGCAAAACCCTTCTTTATGCCTGAGCTCAGCGCACGGGTTTCTGCCATTATCAGAAGGAAACGGTTTGACGGCAACAATACCCTGGTATTTAACGAGATTTCCATCGATCTGCTTGGAAAAGTCGTCAAGGTAGATGACACAATCGTGGACCTCACAAGACGTGAATATGATCTGTTGATATTCCTTGTTGCAAATAAGAATCGTGTGGTCTCAAAAAATGCAATCGCCGAGCACGTGTCCGGCGACAATGCCGAATTGTTGGACAAATTCGACTTCTTGTACTCCCATATAAAAAATCTGAAGAAGAAACTATCGGAGGCGGGTGGTAATGACTATATTAAAACAGTCTACGGACTTGGATACAGGTTTTCTACATGAGGCTTCTGCAGGTAAGTTTACGAAGTTCGCTTTTGTTTTCATTGGTTGTTGTAGTCATCAGCATTCCTGTCTCATTGTTTTCGATAAGAGCGCTTTTCAACGAGGAAGTTGATGAGGCCATGGCCCTCCATACCGATCAATTCCTTAAGCACATTAAAAGCTATGACTATCTCGACGACCTCGAAACTGACCTTGAGGTGTTGGATCAACTTTCGTATGATATTGATATTAAACCATCAAGGAGCAACAATGTCGTATTCAATGAATACAAAACGATTTCCGTCTATGATAGTGCCGAACACGAATTACGTCCATACCGTGAATTGTCGACCAGCGTAGATATCAAAGAGAAACACTACATCCTTACTGTCCGCATGGCTTTAGTTGATAACAAGGAACTTATCCTGACTATCGGGCTAGTGCAATCCTTTCTGATCATACTCCTCGCCGCAGGATTGCTACTGCTTAACCGGTCGTTGTCGAGAAGGTTGTGGAAACCATTTTATAATACGCTTAATCAGCTAAAGGCATATCAGCTTGACAAAAACGAATCGATACAAACCGACAAAACAAATATTATAGAATTTGATGATCTCAATACAACTGTTAGTATGCTCACTGACAGGAATCGAAGAGTTTTTCAGGATCAGAAGGAATTTATCGAGAACGCCTCTCATGAATTGCAAAGTCCTTTGGCAGTCTTCCAGTCGAAGCTGGACGTTATGATGCAGAATCCCGCCATGTCAGAATCGGAGGCAGCAATGATCGCGGAGCTCGAGACCACCGCGCAACGGATGGCACGATTGAACAAAAACTTATTGTTGCTTAGCAAGATTGACAATGAACAATTTAATGCAAAGGAAGAAATAGATGTGGCGAAAATTGCACAATCCCTGCTCCCGGAAATCAAACCAATGGCCGACGTTGATGACATTACGATCACTAACAATATAAGCGCGTTGCGGCTACAAGCGAACAAAACCCTGATTGAGGTGCTGCTGAACAATCTGTTCACCAACGCAGTGCGTCACAACATAAAAGCGGGCAAGATCAACGTTGAGCTTAAGCAGGGCATTCTAAAGGTTACGAATAGCGGCCCGCCACTACAGATGAAAGCGGATAAAATATTTGCCCGTTTCAGCAAGGAAAGCTCGAACTCGGTCAGTTCGGGATTAGGGCTGGCAATAGTTAAGAAAATATGTGATACTAACGCCTATCAGCTTGCGTATGAGTACAACCAGGCACATATTTTCACAGTCAAGTTTTGACGATCTTCCGTCCCTAAATAAAAAGATGCTATGCAGACATGGATCCTGTACGCTATAATATCAATGGTGTTCGCTGGGTTGACTGCCGTCCTTGCAAAATATGGCCTACAAAATATCAATGCCGATCTCGGCCTTGGAATCAGAACTACTGCGCTTTTTATTATTATCGCAGTGTTCAATATTTTTGGAAATAAATACAAAGATTTGTCAGCGATTTCCGTTCAACAACTGTTGCTTTTGATTGCGTCGGCAATAACAACCACAGTGAGCTGGATATTTTACTACCGTGCGATGAAAGATGGTCTGGTTTCTTATGTTGCGGCAATTGATAAAGCCAGTATCCTGATCACCTTGCTTTTTTCTTTCATATTGTTAAAGGAACCAATGACGCCGAAAATTATTTTTGGCGCGGTACTCATTCTGTCGGGAATGATTGTCCTCATATGGAAATAAGTGCCGATAAATCGCGCCACCTGGGTTGTGTCTTCGAACAGAAAGTCTACAGAATTCATTTTTAGTTTTGTCTTGGTCGTGGAAAACCATGTGCATGAAATGCTATCACTCAGCCGCTCAAATTTTAGCATCGAATGTCTGAGTATAGTACCGTACTACTTGCCGAGATCGAGCAATATGTAAAAAAGTTATTGACGCTGAAACTTGACAAAAGGCGGTATTTTCATGGATTGGAACATACTGAGGAGGTGGTCGGAAATGCCTATAAACTTGCGAGACTTGAGGCATGCCCGGACAGCGATGTCGAAATACTTCTCTCAGCTGCATGGTTTCATGACACTGGGTACATCAGGGGCGGTAAAGGCCACGAAAAGGAAAGCGTAAAGATAGCCAGTCAGTTCTTACAGCTGCTTGGCGTGTCTCAAATGTTTGTCGGAAGCGTGCAACGTTTAATTCTGTCGACGATGTTGCCGCCAAAGCCTGTAGACCTTCTGGAAGAGATAATCTGCGATGCCGACCTTGGCCATCTCGGTTCGTCGGGATATTGGCGATGGGAACTCAAGCTCAGGCAGGAGTTGGAGTTGGCAGACAATATTCATATGGCCGACGGTCGGTGGGCCAATCAAAATATCGATTTCTTCAGGAACCACCATTATTTTACGATCCATGCACAGGCGCTGTGGGACGATCAAAAAAAAAGGAATTTAAGAATAATGCAAAATTTGCGAGAATGAGGCTGTTAATAAGTCCGATCGTTAAAAAAGAAAGTAAACAATACCAAGTCTCTATCTTGACGGTTCAAAGCTGGCCCATGAAAAGTGTGGGGATCGTGATTATTATTTTGATATCGGCCATCTCAGCGTCTGGGCAGGTTAAGGTTACGGTATCCGGGGTCATCAAGGATAAGAAAACACAAACTGGCCTGCCGTATGTGAATGTGATGCTAAAGACAGTTAGCGACTCATCATTTGTTTCCGGAACGGTGACCAATGAAGAAGGCCGCTACACGCTAAACAACATTGCCCCCGGAAAATATAAAGTGGAAACATCCTATGTAGGATATAAAAACATCAAACAAGAACTTCTTATAGGTAAGCTTAGTGAATACATAGATCTCGGCACAATCGATCTTGAGGAATCAACCACTTCTCTGGAGGAAGTGGTCATCAGCGGTACGCAGGACGCTGTGGCTGAAACGATGGAAAAAAAGACATTCAACGTATCTGAAAGCATAAACCAAAGCGGAGGTTCGTTGTTACAAGTCATGCAAAATCTTCCTGGCGTGACTATGAACCAGGAAGGTAAGGTGCTGCTGAGGGGAAGCGACAAGGTCATGATCCTTGTCGATGGAAAACAGACCGCGCTGACAGGTTTCGGTAGCCAAACCGGGCTTGACAATATTCCAGCGTCGGCTATTGAAAGGATCGAAGTGATAAACAACCCCTCGTCAAAATTTGACGCTAATGGAAACGCAGGGATCATCAACATCATCTACAAGAAAGAAGTCAAAGAAGGCTTCAATGGGAAAGTCGGGATGATGGCTGGCCTCGGAGCACTATGGATCAAGCATCCTAACTATCCAACCATACGCCCACAATATCAGAGTACACCAAAGCTAAATCCCTCGTTGTCTCTCAACTATCGTAAAAAGAAGTTGAATATCTTTCTGCAGGCCGACGACCTTTACACAAGGACCTTGAATAAAAACGAGTTTACTGATCGCTACTACGACAATGGCGACACGATCAGACAGCAGCTGAAGAGAAACAGGACCACCAATATCGTCACTACCAAAGGTGGCTTTGATTATTACCTGAATGACAGAAATACGATCACAGTTTCCGGATTGTTCAGCAGCGAAAAGATCCTCGACAGAGGAGACGAACCATTTTTCAATGCCGACCTCTCCGAAAGGCGACGACTTTGGCAATTTCTGGAAGATGAAATCAAAACAACTGTTACTGAGGTGGCAACCTGGCAACACAAATTCGAGCAGCCTGGACGTCAGCTAACGGTTGGTGTGAACTATACATTCCACCGTGAGGATGAAAAGTACTTCTTCACCAATACCCTGCCGACATACGTGGGTCTTGACTCATTCAAGCTGATCTCCGATGAGCACGTTGGCGACTTCAATATTGACTACGTACAGCCACTCCGATACGGCAAATTTGAAACTGGTATAAAATTCAGAAACCGGTACATTCCGACGAACATGTTATTCATCCCGGGATTAAACTCACCATTGGATACAACGGCCGGAGGTTGGGCAACCTATGAAGAGGCCATACCTGCTGTATACGGAAATTACATATTTGAAAACGATCATTTTGAGGTCGAAGCCGGAATTCGAGTCGAATATGTGAACATCAACTATAAGGTCAACCCTGCTCACAGCACCTACAAAAGCAGCGGGTATCATTATACAAAGCCATTTCCCAATTTACGATTGGCATACAAAGTAAATGCTAACAATACGTTTTCCCTGTTTTATAACAGGCGCGTAGACAGGCCGAATGAAGTGGATATCCGTATCTTTCCAAAATACGATGATGCTGAAATCATCAAAGTTGGTAATCCCGAATTACGCCCGATGTTCTCCCACTCTTTTGAGGTCGGTTATAAGACAAGCTGGAGTACAGGATACCTATATACTGCGCTGTACCACAAAAGATCTGAGGCGACGATAACCCGGATCGCGAGCACAGTACCTGGAAGTAACCTGATCTATAATATTTTTCAGAACGCAGGAAATAGTCACAGTTCCGGATTTGAGATCATCCTATCAAAGGATATCGAAAAATGGGCAACGTTGAATCTGAACCTGAACGGTTATCAAAATACGATTGAAGCATTCACAGTCGTAAACAAATATCCGGAAGAGAACGTGTTTTCGGCCGACGAACAGGAGCTGTTTTCAGGTAGCATAAAATTCAATGCAATGGTACATCTCGCCCAGGGTACTGATCTTCAGCTTACAAGTGTGTACCAGGCGCCCGATGTAGTCCCTCAGGGAAAAACTTATTCACGGTTTTATATTGACCTGGGTATCAAGAAATCTGTACAACAGGGCAAGGGTGAGATTTTTCTGAACGCCTCCGATCTTGCTAATACCTTGCGTGTCAAGAGAGAAACTAAGGGAACCAATTTTCGGCTCCTCAGCAATGACTACTACGAAACTCAGGTGATCAGAATGGGATATAACTTTAAATTCTGACTGGTATTTTGCAACCTCAATGTTGAAGGATTTCTGAATTGTTTAAAGTGAAATTAAATTCATTGGAACACGGAGTCACACGGGAGTGAAATGAGAACACAGAGTTTGAATACGTCCGTGCTCTCCCAACCTCCGTGATTTCCGTGTTTAAACGGATTTAGAAAAACTCGTATGTGCTCTGCCCTAACACTATATTATGAAGCAATACAAGGAGGATGAATGAGCCTGCAAAATTAAAAGGCAATCTGTACGGTTGTTTCATAGTTCTTTTAGGTAAGAAGAGGAATTCAAATAAAATGTTTTTACTTAAGAAGGATTTCGCCTGTGGAGCTATCGAACAAAGTTGTTGATGAAGGCGGAAGTATAATTTCGATCTTCTTCCCGTTTCGAAGCGAGAAGGTCCGTTGTCCTCCTTCTAAAGTATGAACACTAAAAATACCCGCTCCGTCATAGATGACATCACCCTGGTCATTGTAAATATGTGCACCGGCTTTCCTGAAAATGATGCGAAAAACATCTGGGTTACTCAATGGCACGCTGCATAACCAGCTTGTACTGTTCTTCCCCTCTTTCATTGCAAATGCTACTGAATTAGGTTCATGGTCGAAGTAACCCAGTGGAACCGCCTTTTCGTCAACAATTACAGGTAGCGGGCTGGTCTGAGTATTAATCTTCAGTTCTGTTTCTGGGAATTCCCCGGCCTTTATTCTAACGACGGGCTTGACGCTCTTTATTTCAAGCTTAAGAGAAATACCTGTGATGTCTGAAACAAAGTCAACATTCAGTGTCTTGCCGTCAGTGTAACCAGGTAAGTAGTTCCATATAATGTGTCGGCCATTACTGGCAACGTTTTTTTTAATGTATTTCTTCTGGTTCGCCGTCAGATAGAATGTGTTGGAAAAGATTACCACCTTATAATTTGTCAGGTCGGCTTTTTCAAGGTCATGTAAATAGATCGTGTGAAATGTAGCGCCACTGTGGTAGGCATCGGCGGAGGGCTTATCTATTGCAGCAGGCGAAACAGGATCTGTATTGAAATCATATCCCAGATAATAAAAGGAATCAGTATCATAGACAAAAAAGCACATCTGCCGGCGAGGTATAGTATTGCAGATGATATTGATTGAAAATTCCGTTCAATTTTTTGATCTCTGACATCAGCTCCGGATGTCCCCACCACCCGCGGACAGTTTTGATACCGAAATCGTAGTACCACCCGCCCATGCCTCTTATAAATGACTGCGTGCTGTTTCGTCTGATCTTTGCAATGTCACCCGGAAGGTCTTTTATAAATAGATTTTCGCCGTCTTGCCCAATGGTGGTGGCTTGGTCAATTTCATCCAGCCATAATTTTCCATTCAGTCTGCAAGACTCAACAATACCGCGGGACTGGCCGCTTCCACCCAAATCCCGGCAATAGGTTTGATAGGAAAGGGGTGCACTGATGTAGTCAACATAGGGCGACCGTAGAACATCCGACACTTTCAAATGTCCGCCAGCTGCTTGTCTTCCAAACATGGTAAAAAAATAGCCGTAAAACACGCCGGTAATAAGCGGACGCGGCCAGTTTTTCTTGGCGATTTCACAAAAATGCACGATCGCATTTGAGATTGACTCATGCTGTGCCTCGACATAGTCAATTATTCTGCGTTCGGTGACAGGGTTTCGGAAAACACCCGCCGACGTTTTAAGCCTTTCCTCCTTAGGAACGGTTGCTGTAGTCAGCGTAACGCGTTCATCCTTCCAGGCAGTTTGCAGTGCCTTATCCGTTCCATACTTTTTCTGGAGCCACTCGCCAAAATATTTTGTCATCGCTGGCCCGGTATCGGGATAGTGTTCAAAGAATGCCCAATAGTGCCACTCATGAAAAACGCCATCGGCAATATGAAGTCCGACCAAAGAATTTCCTTCATCGGTGGCTGCGAACTTCTGACAGAACTCTTTCAGTTTCTCTCCACACTCTTTCAGATATTTAGAGGAAGCAAAGCTGTGTCTCAAATAGGCGTTGAGATCGCCTTGTACTCCTCTGTACATACCCCAGGCATTTTGTGGAACAGCCACCGTGTCTGCGAACTGCGTGCATTCTTCCGGATGTTGATTCTGCCACCAACGCGGGGCGTTCACATGGAGCCTGATTGTTATAGAAGCGTTTGGATCGATGCTAAGGACGCCTCTTACCTGACGTTGAGCCAACGAAACATCCAGCGTACCATCCGGTGACCAAAGATTTTCAAGCCAGATATCAACCTGGTAAAGATTAAAGCCCGCCAGATGAAATTGACGAAGATTCCATTGTGGTACTTCTTCCCAACTCCATCGACCACCCGGCATGTCCGTCACGGCATATATGATTGGATACACGGGTTTGTCATTGATAAACAATGTAGGTTTCCCTAAGTGATTTTTTATCTGCCCTGATTTAGCTGTAGTAACTTCGGGAACAGACTGGCCAAATGAAACGTTAGTAACCAGGAAATTCAAAATCAGAAGAGATGTCGCGATCTTTTTCATCGGCTATTGGGACAAGGTACAGTTCGCAATTCAGTTTACCCAAAAAGTTGTCCTGAACTATAGCAATGGTAATGTAAAATATAGTGGCGCAGCCAAGACTCTTGTTTCCCGTGGCGACATCCTTTTTACTTGATAAAACTTGTTTTTATTCAAACACTAATTTTTATGCATTGTGCTGTTTTTTTATTTCTTCAAGATCATCTTCACGATGACGTTTTTACAAATAACCCGAGTCAATATTAAGGGCACTGTAAACGAGATTGCACTTCAGCAAACAGGGCATTTATTATTGACTTTATATTAATTAATTACCATCTTCCACCGTCTCTACCTTCAGGAATAAATGGAACACATCTCACCGATCAGAGCTTCGATAAGTCCCGAATTCCTCTCCGGCGGCGGAGAAATGGGTCAACTAATACGGGAGTTTGACTGGTCGAAAACTCCTCTTGGACCCGTTGACGGATGGCCGCAAAGCTTGCGAACCTGCGTGCGGATTATGTTGACCTCGCGTCAGCCCATCTGGATTGGTTGGGGAAAGGAACTGACCAAGCTTTACAACGATCCATATAAAGATATTGTCCGGGGTAAACATCCCGGGGCGCTTGGCAGCCCGGCGTCAGTGGTATGGAATGACATCTGGAAGGATATTGGCCCGATGTTGCGACAAGTGATGGAACAAGACGAAGGAACTTACGTAGAATCCCAGTTGCTCATCATGGAGCGAAACGGATACCCAGAAGAAACCTACTACACTTTTTCTTATACGCCCATAACCGGCGATCATGGTGGTACTGCGGGAATGATCTGCGCCAATACCGATGACACGGACCGGATCATCAGCGAGCGCCAGCTCAACACGTTAACAGAGTTGGGTAAAAATCTCACGGATTCCAAATCCAATGAAGAGGTGATTGCAAGGACGATTGAAACACTCAAGCAAAATCCGTATGATTTTCCGTTTGCACTTTTTCGCACAATAGCAGACGGAAAGGCGAGCTTGGCGCTATCTACTGATTTAGGTATTTCTGCATCGGTTGTGTCGAAAGACATCGACCTGGAAGCCAACGACGAAATCGCCCAAACCATCCGTAGTGCATTTACAACCCGGCAACTACAGGTTTTTGAAAACCTTACGAGCAAAGTCGGCTCACTGCCAAAAGGAGCGTGGGCGGTGGGGCCAGAGAAAGTCATTGTGCTGCCTATTGCGCAGCAACCAACTAAGGAAACTTATGCCTTGCTGATCGTGGGAATGAATCCCTACCGGCTGCTTGACGAGAAGTACCGCAGCTTTTTTTCGCTGGTAACCGACCAAATTTCCAACAGCTTTGCCAACGTATATGCATTGACGCAGGAACGCAAACGCGCTGAAGCCCTGGCAGAGCTTGATAAAGCTAAAACAACATTTTTCTCTAATATCAGCCACGAGTTCCGTACGCCTCTAACGCTGTTACTGGCACCCGTAGAAGACGCGATCAACGATCCAAAAGTAGATCCTGACAATAAGGCGAGACTCGAGGTTGCCTATCGGAACGCACTTCGAATGCAAAAGCTCGTTAATACACTCCTGGAGTTTTCGCGCATTGAGGCCGGGCGTATCGAAGGTAAATTCAGACGCGTGGACATTGCGACATTGACGGAGGATTTGGCCAGCGTGTTTCGCTCGGCGATTGAGCGCGCGGGCATGACACTTGAGATTGTCACTGAAAAAGTCTCCGACGACGTTTTTGTGGATCCTGATATGTGGGAGCGTATAATATTAAATCTGGTATCAAACGCTTTCAAATACAGTAGTCAGGGCGTTATCCGCGTCAAGGTTTGCCAGGAAGGTGAACGGATCCAAATAATAGTAGCCGATACAGGCATCGGAATACCTGCCGATCAGTTAGAGAAAATATTCAACCGATTTTACCGGGTAGACAATCCAGGTGGACGGAGCCAGGAAGGCACGGGGATTGGGTTGGCAATGGTCAAGGAGCTCATTAAATTCCATCATGGCACAATTGAAGTCCAGAGCACGCTCGGCAAGGGATCTGTTTTTAAGATATTTATTCCTGTGGGAAAAAGTCACCTCGCCGATTATGCGCAGGAGGAAGAGCTGGCAACGTCGCCATCCTTCAGCCATTCGACGGCATTTGTTGAAGAAGCGTTAAAGTGGCTGCCACATAAGCAGGGAACAGACCCCGAACAAAATGATTATGGATCAGAAGCTCAGCGCGAGGAACGAAGTAAAGTACTGCTAGCTGATGATAATGCCGATATGCGCGGATACGTTGAGCGCCTGCTCTCTGAACAATTCGACGTAGTGACGGCTGCTGACGGGGAAGAAGCATACCATAAAGCGATCGAATGTAAGCCCGACCTGTTATTGTCAGATGTTATGATGCCGAAGTGGGATGGGTTTGCATTATTGAAGAGGGTTCGCAGCCATCCTGAGATCAAAAACATTCCTGTAATTTTCTTGTCTGCGCGCGCGGGCGACGAAGCAAAGGTTGAAGGTCTGGATGCCGGCGCGGACGATTATATAGTCAAGCCGTTCTCGGCGCGCGAGTTGTTAGTACGCGTGAGCAATCACATTCGCATCAACCAAGTCCGCCGGGAAACTGAACTTCAATTTTACCAGCTGTTCATGGAAGCGCCGGCGATAATTAACGTGTTCAAAGGACCCGAGTTCCGATACGAGTTGTTTCATCCCAAGAACCGGGAGATCTTCGGCAATGTCGACTTCACCGGCATGGCGCTTCTGGAAGCACTGCCGGAATTGGAACATCAACCGATAATGGAGCAACTGCGGCAGGTATATAATACAGGGAAGACTATTTACGAAAGCGAGCGATATGTTCAATTCCGCGATCAAAGTGGGGCTCCGCTGGCGCTATACTTTAACTATATATACCAGCCGTG
The DNA here is from genome assembly GCA_963845845.1 of uncultured Cytophagales bacterium. Classification (GTDB taxonomy): domain Bacteria; phylum Bacteroidota; class Bacteroidia; order Cytophagales; family Cyclobacteriaceae; genus Chryseolinea. The sequence continues at coordinate 91,501 of CAWJTP010000009.1, read as the reverse complement.
GTACGACTTGAAAGGCAACATCCAGGGTGTGCTGAATTTTGCGATCGACGTGACGAAACAAGTATCGGCCCGCAAGAAAATAGAAGACAGTGAAAAGCAATTCCGGAATGTTTTGTTGGGCTCCCCCAGCATATTTGTGATCTTACAAGGTCGTGAGATGAGGATCACCTTTTGCAACGAACCGCTCCTTGTCTCCTGGGGCAAAACCCTTGACATTGTAGGCAAGACGCTGCTGGAGGTGCTGCCTGAGTTGATAGACCAGCCGTTCCCCAAGTTCCTCGATGACGTATTTATAACGGGCAAACCTTACTACGGCAGTGAGGAAAAGGCAGTCATCATTAAGGATGGCATCCGGCAGGATGTATACTACAATTATGTATATCAAGCCATCAGAGAAGCCGACGGCCCCGTCACAGGGGTAACTATTATGGCTACCGACATCACAGAACAAGTTGTTGCTCGCAAGAAAATCGAAGAGAGCGAACGCAATTATCGCGAACTCACCGAACACCTGGAGGCGATTGTACAGGAAAGAACTATTGAACTGCGTCGCTCGAATGACGATCTCCAACAATTTGCTCATGTTGCCAGTCATGACCTGAAGGAGCCGGTGCGGAAGCTGAAGACTTTCATTAATCGGCTCGAAGATGAGTTCAGCGATTCACTACCTGAAAAGGGAAAAAGCTATCTCGAAAAAATGCGAAATGCATCCACTAGAATGGGTGACATGATCGAAGGTGTACTGAATTACTCCTCATTCAATGAGGGCGAACAGGTTATTGCACCTGTTGATTTAAGTCAAATTATTGGCAGCATTGAATCCGACCTTGAATTAGTCATTCAACAGAAGAATGCAACCATTACGAAGACAGGCCTGACGACCATTCAAGGGGCGCCTATATTGATCTACCAGCTTTTCTACAACCTCATCAATAACGCATTAAAGTTCTCGAATGATAACCCGCAAATCTCCATTACGTGCCGCATTGCCGGTGACGCTAACAACTCAATGGTGGAAATCGATGTAGAGGATAACGGCATTGGCTTCGACCCTGGCCTTGCCCAACGGATCTTTAACGCATTTACCAGACTGAATTCGAAAGACAAGTTCGAAGGAACGGGTCTTGGTCTGGCGTTGTGTAAGAAAATTGCAGAACGTCACAATGGATCGATTCGGGCGACGAGTCAGGAAAATAAAGGCAGCACCTTTACCGTAACCTTGCCAGTCAACCAAAAAGCGAATACCTTATAACATGCCAACAACTACAAGAATCCTTCTTGCGGACGATGATGCCGATGATCGCGAACTTTTCTCAGAAGCATTGGAGTCGCTCAACGCTAACGTTTTATATCAAGCCGTTGAGGACGGCAAGAAGGCCATGGAAACTGTTGAAGGTGAAAACACTACCAGGCCCGACATTATTTTCCTGGATATCAATATGCCGGTCATGAGCGGCTGGGAGGTGTTGACGAAAATCAAAAGCAATAGCCAGCATGCGAATATTCCCGTCATCGTGTATTCGACCTCATCGGGTGAAAAAGAAAAAAGGATTGCCTTTGACTTGGGGGCAGCTTGCTTCGTAACCAAACCAGATAACATTAAGAAAATTAGAGCGATGCTCGAAATTGTCCTTACGAATTTAAAAAAGAACGACATCACCCCGCACATGTGCCAGGAAATTCAACAAATATTGTGGCAAGCATAGAAGGACCGAAAAAGGGATGATGATCCAGGGAAATTTGACATTAATTCGCCCAACCAGCTTCAAAACTAGGAATTTCGATTGGTTCGGGGAACGCAACAAAATTGAAAAAGATTCAACCATTGTACCGATCTCTCGTTAGCATTCTATGAAAGTAAAAGCAGGAAACCCGGTCACAATGACTACTGTCTTATGAATCACTTAAAAGTGGTATCTTAAAATATCTCTAGGTCGGAATTCTGGTTATTGACTGGCCCGGCGCTTGAACAAACTATATCCCCATAAACCCAATTACAAATGAAAATGAAAATCATAGCAAGTCTTGCCTCAGCTTTTTTTCTAACGACCGCCGTATTTTCCCAGGAGTACCTGACACAAGTAAAACCTGTTGATAGTAAAACCTGGGGATATGCAAATGAAAAAGGCGAAATGGTAATCAAACCACAATTTGAGAAATGTCACAAATTCTCGTCCGAGGGACTTGCACCGATTTATGATACAAAGACAAGACAATACTACTTCATTAACACAAAAGGCGAGAAAATAAACACCGAAGTAAAGGACTTCAAATTAATCGATCGCTTTGGCTTCGACCTTGAGGGATTTAACAACGGCTTAATACCTATTCGCCAGGGAGAGAAGTGGGGTTACTTGAATGCAGAGGGTAAATTAGCAATTCCTGCCAAGTACGATCACGTAACCGGGTTTAGCGATAATCATGCGGTCGCTACCTTAAATAAAAATTTCATCATCCTTAACACCAGCGGCGAAGAATCCCCCGTTGAGGGTTCAGGGGTTTTGGATGTAAAAGAATTTTCCGAAGGCCTGGCGCCCATAAAAGCCTCCGACAAGAAATTCGGATACGTCGATGCCAGCGGAAAAATTGTAGTGAAGCCTCAGTTTGAAAGCGTGGGCTATTTTGTTGATGGACTCGCGTGGGCAAAGACTAGCGATGATAAAGTCGGATACGTCAACAAAACTGGTGAATGGGTTATCAAACCACAATTTTCCGTTGGGAAAGAATTTGATTCTTCAACTGGACTGGCAAGAGTTAAGACTGGCGATGTCTGGGGATATGTTAATAAGAGCGGAGAAGTTATCAAGGTTGACACCGAGTTATGGGGTGATTTTTCCGACGGCCTTGCGGAGGGAAAAAAGGGAGGTAAGGTGGGCTTCTACAACAGCAAAGGTGAATGGGTTATCAAGCCTCAGTTTGAAGGCAGCCGTGCTTTCAAAAATGGTTACGCTGCAGCTAAGCAAAATGACAAATGGGGTATGATCGATAAGCAAGGTAATTGGGTCATTCAACCGTCGTTTGATAGAATAATGGATATGGAATTGGTGAAATAACTGGTTTCCAGCGCGAAACGCGCGGTTTCATAGCAGCATCTCAATTTGTAAAGATCACAGTTTTGTTTTGAAACGGGTTAAGCCCGTTTCAGGACGAGCTGTCTGGAGATATAAGCGAACGTCTCGCAGACAATTGTGGCTCGTTTTTTTTTATCTCAGGACTGATTCTCTGGTCAAATCACTATATGGGTAGTGTCCTTTTGATTTTAGTTTCTCAATTAATTTATCGCTTCCATTCTCCATTGCATACTCCATTTCGTCTCTAAAAATTTCAACAACCAATAGAAGCCCGTGTTTTCTATTTCCAATTGTGAATTCAGTTCCGTTTGGCTTGTATTGGTCCAATAGGATACAGAAATTTGGTTGTCCTTCTTTTCCCGGCACTTCAACCGTCTCCTTAGGCTCTAACTTGGCTTGAAAAGAGTAAGCTCCAACAGTCGTCATTATTCCGCATAACCTTCTCTCAATTGTATTGAAAGGGAGCATTTCTTCCTCACTAGGATTGTACACCTCTTTTGTGAAGGAAACTAATTCATAAGTCCCAAGTCTGTTTGGTATTGAGCCAGTCCCGTCTGGTTTTATCAATTCCATTGTCGCAAATCCCGTCCCGCTTATTCCATTAGGGAAATAGTACATGTCAACAGTACCACCAACATCAAAGGGAATTATAGCGTGCCCGACCAAGTCGTGCATTTTTCCAAGGAGTCGTTCCAGTCCGGCTTGCTTGTCCTCATAGGCCTTGTTCCATTCTTCTTCTGTAAATTCTTTTGGTGCTTCTTTTTTACCAAATAGTTTTTGAAAAAATCCCATGTCTTCTTTTCCGGTTTTGTTTGTGCAACTTATCATTGAAATAAGTCCAAGTATAATAATTAACTTCTTTGTCATAAGTGTCCTAAAAATGAGCCACAACGTTTGGCTATAAAACGTGCGCTTAAATATCTACATCTTCTTCCCACGTTGCTGACGAAATTTGACATCGCAGTATTCTCGGTCTATCGCTTTGTCCAACCTGTCCATGGTCTCAAGATCGGTCGCCATTTCGTCCGATACTTCAATAATTTTTGGTTGGTCGCGGCCTTATTCAATATAGGAATAAACATTGTAGGAATATTCTGATGGCAAATACTGGATATATATCGATAGAACTAGGACAGGGACCTCATCTAAAATCCCACTCTTACCGAATGCTCTTAAGGGTGATAGCATAATCTCACGCTTTGCACCACGCCGGCAGCTCAAATGATAAGTGGTTACTAAAAAATATTTAAACGAAGGCGAAGCTTTTTGAGGGCTCTGGTAATGTGATATTCAACAGCCTTGCCTGATAAGTGAACACGATGTGCGATCTCATTATTGGTACATCTCTCAAACCTGCTCAAACGGAAAACGGTTTTTGTCATCATGGGTAATTGATCAATTTCATGATTGACAACATTCCAGGTATCAGTATAGGCAATTGCCTCTTCCGTGTTTTCGGTCTGCACGGCCATGGTATGACTTATGCTTCGCTCGAGTTTTTCCCTCGATTGTATTTTATCAAACTGATTATAAATTCGATTTTTCACCGACCTGAGAAGGTACGCTTCAATGTCTGCTATTGGGAAGAGTGTATCTCGCTTTAACCATAAATTCACAAAGACCTCTTGCGTGACTTCCTGAGCGATTGTCCTGTCCCGAAAATAGCTATACGCAACGTTGTATAGCTTATTCCACAGGGAGTTATAGATCCGCTCGAAGTCCTTTTCAGTCATTGAGGTTTAGCGATAAGTGTCAAAAGAACATTTTAAAATTAAACAAACGCATCTTAAAAAAAAAATTTCGCAAACGATTTAGGGGGTGCCTATTCGAGATCTGTCTTCTATCTAATCCAATGGGAAGTATGAATGCTCACGAATTAAGCAGATTGATCAAACGAAAAAAAGACGGAACCGCAACTCCGCAAGAGCTCGAATTGCTTGAGCGTCATTGGAACAAGGCCCTTTCAGATGATTCTGGTTTGAAGTCCATTTCGTCTCCCGATCAAGAAGAACTAAAGACAGAGATGTATCGAACAATTTCTGAAAGATTAGGATTTAAAAAATCTACATCGCGAATAAGTCCTGCGCCTGTATTTTATAAAGTTGCTGCTTGCATCGCCCTGTTGTTTGTTGCAACATTTTTCTTGTACACGCGATACGCAAAGGTTGAATCAAAAGCAATTGCCGAAAATCAGTTCACCGATGTGCATACGCAATTTGGAGAGCATCTTACAATAAAATTACCGGACCAGTCCTCGGTTGTTTTGAATGGGAATACAACGCTGAGGTATTTAAAAAATTGGTCATCGACCAGCAACCGGGAAGTTTGGATTTCAGGAGAAGGTTTTTTTGCGGTTCAGCACACAAAGAATAATCAGAAGTTTATAGTTCACACTCAAGAGGGTCTCAATGTTGAAGTGTTGGGAACTAAGTTCAATGTAAAGAGCCGTGGCAGGGGATCTGAGGTGCTTTTGACCGAGGGTAGTGTAAAACTCAATCTTGGCGACGAATCCAAAGATGATTTCATTTTACAGCCTGGGGAAATGGCCACGATGGAAGAAAAGAAATTATTGAAAAGGGCTGTTGAAGGCAAGAAGTATACGCTATGGGTAAGCCGCAAATTGTATTTCGACAAAACGCCGCTATCAGAGCTTGCCCAGATGTTAAAGGACACCTATGGCGTTCAGGTAATTTTTCAGAATGAAGATCTGAAATCCAGACAGTTGTCTGGCGAAATATCGTCCGCCTCCATTGATGATATTTTCCTTGCCATAGCCGAGACATTTGATGTTAAAGTTACCAGGCAGGATGACCACAGTGTAATATTTTCATCGAAATCAAATTAACATTAACCCAACTATCTATGCTGAAAAACTACAAAACGAAACCTGACCCTCGGTGGCATATATTGTGGGTGGCGGTCTTTGCTACCTCACAGTTGGCATTTGCCCAAGATAAGGTTTATGCGAATGCGCAAGGCGTTCAGGCGCGGTCAGTCGAGGACCAGTACAAGCCGCTCCTGGAGGTATTAAACGAAATTAAGGAACATTATCAAGTGTCATTTCTTTACGAGCCTGCTACACTTGAGGATCGAAAAGTACGTATGCCGCTTCAATTCAAAAACAAAGTAGAAACTACCTTGTCAAGGATTTTGGAACCGGAAGGCTTGATGTATAAGAAAATCAACGAAAGGACTTATACAATTCTTCCGCAGGAAATAAAAAAATCCGCTTTGGCTGAAGAGGTACCTATCGGATCAAATTCTTCAGTGGAAGATTTCGACGTTCAAAGACAGGAGGATGCATCCAGCAAACAGCAAACACCCGTAGAGATGACAGTCAGTGGTACCATCACCGATGAGTCAGACTCACCGCTGCCTGGCGTAAACGTGCTTCTGAAAGGCACTTCGGTAGGTACGACGAGTGATGCTGAGGGCAAGTATACAATCAATGTTCCCGACGCGAATGCGGTATTAGTAATCAGTTTTATTGGCTATGTATCAAAGGAAGTATCGGTGGGTACGCAGACAACTATCAATATTAAAATGGCACCTGATGTGACACAATTGACGGAAGTGGTTGTTGTTGGTTATGGTACGCAAAAGAAAACTTCCGTTACAGGAGCTATTTCCTCTGTTACTTCCAAAGAGTTGAGTGCACAACCCGTAATTAATGTAGGTCAGGCACTGCAGGGGAGAGTAGCTGGTGTGACGGTGGTAAACAATGGAGCCCCGGGAGCGGCGCCAATTGTCAGAATCCGGGGTGTGGGTACGGTTAATAATGCCAACCCCCTTTATGTCATTGATGGATTTCCGACGGGTGATTTGAACAGCATAAATCCTAAAGATATAGAATCGCTCGAAGTACTTAAAGATGCAAGTGCAGCCGCGATCTATGGTTCCCGTGCAGCGAACGGTGTAATCCTTATTACGACTAAGAAAGGAACGAATAAGAAATTATCGGTAACACTAGAGGCTTACTACGGTGTTGAAGAGTCTTGGAGAAAATTAGATCTGTTAAACACAGAGCAATATATTGACTATGCCACCGATTTGATGACGAACTCAGATATCTATAAGCAGCAGACCAAAGCTCCTGCGGATCCGGATGTTGTGATCGGTTCATCTATCCCTACCAGAATCAAGTCTGGTTTGGATCAGCCGATAAATTCTCAAACATCACAGACTTACAGACAAACACATACGGATTGGCAGGATGAAATGTTCAGAACAGCACCTATCCAGCAATACAAGGCGGAGCTTGCGGGCGGATCTGACAAGTCTAAGATGTTCGGATCTGTTGGCTATTTTGACCAGGAAGGCATCATGTTGGGTACCGGGTATCGTCGGGGCGATGTGCGTTTCAATTCTGACCATAAAATCAGCGAGAGAATTACTTTTGGACAAAATTTTTATGTGGCTTACGATGAAAGAAAAGTCGAACAAAATGCAGGTGGAAGAACGCAGCTTCAGCACATCATCAGGAATTCACCTTATTTTCCCATCTATAATCCGGATAACTATGGCGGATTCTTCGGTGCACAAGGCGTAGATGGATCTGATCCTGAAAACCCCGTACGCGTTTCCGCAATAGATCAACAAAACCAACAGCGACTGAAGTTTTTGGGGAACGCCTATGTCGATGTTAAGATATTTGATTTCTTAAGCTATAGGTTTCAAGGTGGAGTTGATTATGTGGACTATACACAGCGGACTCACCTTCCAGCGTACAATTCTGGAAATGGAGGGTACTCCACAAGGGCAAACGCCAACATCAACCAAAACCGTCAGAACTTTGTTTCTGCTATTCTCACAAATCAACTTACATTCAATAGAAGCTTTGGTGTCCATAATGTAAATGCGACGGTGGTTGCAGAACAACAAACTTTCACTTTCACCCAGATCACCGGGTCGGGAAATAACACACAATCGAATGATATCAGGGAACCAGTAGCGTTGGCCAATGTTACATTTAATGGCGACCGCAGTGAAAGCGCACTGATTTCGTATGTCGCACGCGTTAACTACGATTATAAGGATAAATATTTTCTGGGCGCATCAATCCGTCGCGATGGATCTTCAAGATTCAGTCCAGATAATAGATGGGGTACTTTCCCGGCAGCTTCGGTTGGATGGAGATTGAGTGAAGAGCAGTTTCTTCAAGGTGCTGAATTTCTTAGTGAGCTGAAGCTTCGCGGAAGCTATGGACTGACCGGGAATTTCTTAACCCCGGGCGTGTACGACTATCAGTCTACGATCTCCGGAAATCAGATCTATGAATTCAATCTTGGTAGCACGACCTCTTCTGCGGGCTATACTATTCGTGCGCTGGCTAACCCAGACATTAAATGGGAAACCAGTCGCATGACAAACATCGGTCTGGATGTTGGTTTGCTTGCCAACAAAATCACTTTGACAGCGGAGTTTTTTAATACCAGAACGACCGACATGATTCTTCCAAGACCAATTCCGATATCGTATGGATATGATACACCACCAACCGCTAACGTGGGAGAGGTTGAGAACAAAGGTTTTGAATTGCAACTAGGTTATAATAAATCTGAAGGTGATTTTAATTTCAATATTTCGGGTAACTTATCCGTTGTAAGAAATAAGGTACTCGACCTTGGCGACGAGGGAACCACAATCTCTGCGGGTGACTGGTATGGTGATAACCTGACGCAAACAAAAGTTGGTCAACCCATCGGATTTTTTAATGGCTTTATTACGGATGGACTCTTTCAAGAGGGAGAATTACACCCGCTGCAACCAACAGCGAGAGCAGGTGATATCAAGTTCAGAGATGTGAACGGTGACGGTCAGTTAAACAATGATGATAAACAGAACATAGGACATTTCCTTCCCGATTTCTCTTATGGTATCAATTTTTCGGGCACATGGAAAAATTTTGATGCAACACTCTTCTTGCAAGGCGTGTCGGGCAACGAGATCTACAGTGTGGTAAAATACGAACTGGAAGGTATGAGTCGCTTGTTTAATTCCGGAACAGCTGTCCTCAATCGTTGGACACCGGAAAACACCAATACTAATGTTCCCCGCGCAATTTCAGGCGATCCAAACAGAAATGGCAGGGCGTCTGACCGGTTTGTAGAAGATGGTTCTTATATGCGGATTAAAAATCTGACGATCGGCTATACTTTCCCCTCCAGCATTTTTTCAGGCATCAGCAATAATACACTTACGAAATTGCGCATTTATGTGATGACACAAAATCTGTTGACGCTTACGAAATATGACAGCGGATATGATCCGGAAATCGGGAACAGAAACAACGAAGCAGGAGGACCCTTAACAAATACTCTCGTCCAGGGCATCGATTACGGCCAATTCCCTCAGGCAAGAAGTTTTGTGGCGGGAGTGCAGTTGGGATTCTGATGTAACGATTTTTGATTGAGCATCTAAATATACAATGACGATGAAAAGAAAATTAACATTTACAATAGCAGGTTTGTTCGCGTTCTGTATTTCTTGTAACGACGACATCCTCAATAAGAAAAATCCGAATGAATTTACGCCGGACACCTTTTATAAAAACGATACACAGATCGTAGGCGCCGTCAATGCGGTATACAGCAGCTTGCAAAGTATTGATCTGGCATGCCGCGAATATTTCTTTGTGCATGATCTGCGGTCCGATGACATGGGATCTGGCGGAGGCCAGTTAGAGACCCCACGAGCTCAGCTTTTGATGGGAACACATGATCCATCCAATTCACTACTGACTAGCGTCTGGAGAGGCTGGTACAGACTGATTCACCAGGCTAACCAGGTTATCGACAATGTACCTGAGGCGACCACGCCAGTTACAGAAGCGATGAAAACCCGTGTAGTGGGTGAAGCAAAATTTCTAAGAGCATTGGCATATATGGATCTGGCTGTGTTATTCGGTGGCGTGCCGCTGATGGACCACTATGCTAAAGGATTGGGAGAGGACAAAGCAAGAGCATCGGTTGACGAGGTATATGCCTTAATTATTTCGGATCTGACCAGTGCGATTGGATCACTGCCACTTAAATCAGGTTACGATAATGCGAATGTCGGAAGGGCTTGTCAACAAGCTGCACAAGCGTTATTGGCGCGCGCACATATGCAACGTGGTGAATATAATCTTGCTAAACCTTTATTGGAGGCAGTTATTAATTCTGGAGAATTTAATGCATGGAAGACCATTCCCTATATAGAGAACTTCAGAGAGGAGAATGAGTTTAACGCGGAGTCATTATTTGAGATAGCGTTTTCGTACGATTTTGGGGGAGCAAGCTGGGACGGCTCTGGTCAGGGAACATCCACTGAGATAACGTTCCGGGGTCAGGAATATGGGCCTAATGCCTGGAGAAACGTAATTCCATCTGTTTCATTACTCGGTGAGTATGAAAGCGTAAGCAAGGGCGACGCAAAGGATGATCCGCGATTTACGGATTCATTTTATCTTATCGGTGATAAGTACTTCAATAACACACGAACGCTGACAGATATGCAGGGTAATGACCCTAAGATCAGCTGGAAGAAGTATCAGCGTATTTACAAAGCAGCCGACGAAGAATCAAGATCGGGTATCAATTTTAGAGTAATTCGTTTTGCAGAAGTATTGCTGAATCTCGCAGAGTGTGAGAACGCTTTGGGAAATGATGGCGAAGCAATTGACTTGCTGAATGAAGTGCGCTCGCGAGCTGGTGTGGAAATGCCATCGTATCCAACGACCAACTATCCTGCGAACAGTCCATCTGAAGTATTCAGAGCAATCGTTCACGAGCGCAGAGTCGAACTGGCAGGTGAGCAAATCAGAAACAGAGACCTTTTGAGATGGAGAGGCTTGAATAAGCTGCAGAACGAACCCATATCATATTTCATTGCAAAACATGCGCTCCTCCCTATCCCACAACAGGAAATTGATAACAACGCAGTACTCACGCAAGCAGATCAGAATTCTGGATACTAAAAAAATTATTTCTTACTAAAGGAAAGGAGTGGTATAACACCACTCCTTTCCTGATTTTTATGCTGTCTGAATTTTTTCTTCCGAAATATGTGCTTAATTTCTAACCACGCTTCATGTTTTCATATCTGTGCAAAGTATTTGGATTTGTGTCAGTCAGTGCCTTGCTGATTCAATGTCATAAGCAATCGCAGGATAAGTTGTTTCGAATATTGCCATCTTCGACAACGAACGTCACTTTTAACAACAGACTTACCGAAACCGACAGCTTTAACATTTTGACGTTTGAATATATTTACAATGGGGCCGGTGTTGGCGTTGGCGATATGAACCAGGATGGTCTGACAGATATTTTCTTTGCCGGCAACATGGTATCATGCAAATTGTATCTCAACCGCGGTGATTTTAAGTTCGAGGATGTTACAGACAAATCAGGCGTAGCTACGGCGTTATGGTGCACTGGTGTATCCGTTGCTGACATCAACCAGGACGGCCTTCCTGATGTATATGTTTCCACTATACAACCCATCATGCAAAAAGCATCGATTCCCAATTTGTTGTTTTTGAATAAGGGAAACGATGAAGAAGGTGTGCCGCGTTTCGAAGAGGTTGCAGCACGAGTAGGTTTGGCTGATTCCAGCTACTCGACACAGGCTGCTTTTTTGGACTATGATCTTGATGGCGATTTAGATGTCTACCTCCTCAACAACGCGCTGGAGTATTACAATCGCAACCAGGCCCTCGGCCCTAGGGACAACGGGACAGCCAGGAGTGCAGACAAATTATATCGGAATGATGGTACGAACGGAACCCTACCCATTTTTAAGGATGTTTCGAAAGAAGCAGGCATCGTGCAGGAGGGATGGGGCCTTGGTGTCGTTGTCAATGATTTTAATCATGATAGTTATCCTGACATTTATGTGGCAAATGATTTCGTTTCCAATGACAATCTGTTTATCAACAAAAAAAACGGAACTTTTTCAAATGAGATCAGGTCGATGCTAAAGCACCAGGAGCAAAATGGAATGGGAGTTGATGTTGCCGATATCAACAATGACGGATTAAATGATATCGTCGCCCTCGACATGATGCCCGATGATAATCTTCGCCAGAAGACTATGTTTTCGACGATCGGATTTGACCGTTTTATGCTGTTCCAGGAAAAAGGATATCAGGATCAATATATCCGGAATGTTCTTCAACTCAATAACGGCAATCAAACGTTCAGTGACATCGGTTATCTCGCTGGCATTTATGCAACAGACTGGAGTTGGAGTAGCCTTCTTGCGGATTTTGATAATGACGGATTTCGCGATCTGTTTGTTGGCAATGGCTACCGAAAAGACATCACCGATCAGGATTTTGTTGCATATAGTAAAGAGCTGGGCTTGTTTTCCACAGACAGAAACAGGTTTAATACTATACGAAAAGAAGTTGAAAAACTCAGCGGCGTGAAGAAACCCAATTTCCTTTTTAAGAACAATGGCGATCTTACTTTTTCAGATCAGGCAAAGGCTTGGGGTCTTGATCAGCCTTCCTATTCCAACGGTGCGGCATATGCAGATTTCGACAATGACGGAGATCTTGATCTGGTGACAAACAATATTAATGATGAAGCTTTCATCTATCAAAATAAATTAATCGACGCATCGACAGCTGAAGGTAGTTTTCTTCGTGTGAAGTTCAAGGGCCTGAACAATTTGTCAGGGTTAGGTGTGAAAGTCTGGGTTTATCGCGGTGATCAGATTTACTATGCGGAGCATCAGACACAACGTGGCTATAAATCTACTGTGGAAGATGTTGAGCATTTTGGACTTAAACATTCAGACACGAAACATGTCGACTCGGTGAGGATTCTATGGCCTCAGGGCAAATCTCAACTGCTTAAAAATATTTCCATCAACCAAGTCATTACTGTAGCGGAAAAAGATGCCAAAACATACAAGCCTAAAAAAGCCAAAGAGGAAAAACTGTTAGTGGATGCTGGCAATCGATTCAACATTCATTATAAGCATACAGAAAAGAATTTTACAGATTTTATGGAAGGCCAGCTTTCCTTACCCCACAAGCATTCGCAGTCGGGGCCAGGAATAACGGTGGGTGATGTGAATGGTGACGAACGTGAGGATTTTATTGTTGGCGGATCCGCGGGCCAGTCTGGTACAGTTTTTATTCAACAAAAAGACAATTCTTTTAAGATGGACCAGCTCCCTGTTAAAGATTCCGAAGATATGGGCCTGCTGCTCTTTGATGCTGATGGCGATTCAGATCTTGATCTCTATTGCGTGAGCGGAAGTTCGGAGTTCAAGGATCGGGACGAGATGTATCAGGACAGATTTTACAGAAATTTGGGCAATGGCAAATTTCAGTACTGATTCAGCAGCGCTGCCAGAAATTAAAAGCAGTGGCAGTTGTGTGGTGGCGAATGATTTTGATAAAGATGGTGACCTCGATTTGTTTGTCGGCGGCAGAGTTGTTCCTATGCGATATCCTGAAACGCCAGAGAGTCTTATTTTGATAAATGATGGGACTGGAAAATTTCAAAACAGAACAACCCAATTGCTCCTGAAATAAGCAAGGCAGGTATGGTATCTTCAGCAATATGGACAGATGTTAACAACGATGGCTGGTTTGATCTCGCCATGGTTGGGGAATGGATGCCGATAACTTTTTTTATTAATAATAAGGGAGATTCGTTTAAACAACTAAAAATTGAAAGTACATCCGGATGGTGGAATAGTATCAATGGTGGTGATTTTGACAATGACGGAGATATAGATTATGTGGCTGGTAACCTGGGGCTGAATAGTGTGTATAAAGCTTCTCAGGAGCAGCCGGTTTGTGTTTATGCAAAAGATTTTGATAACAATGGATCGATGGATCCGATTTTATGCAGGTATATTCAGGGAAAAGAATATCCTGTTCATCCTCGGGAAACATTGACGGGACAGATCCCAAGACTGCGTGGTGCTACACAACGTTATGCTGAGTATGGCCAGAAAGGTATAAAAGATCTGATTCCCAATGACGCGTTGAAGGATGCACTTACTTTGAAAGCTTCACTGATGGCATCCATATACATCGAAAATGTGGGAGACAACGTATTCAACGTCAAACAACTTCCAATTGAGGCTCAGTTTTCCCCAATGTATGGTACCGCGGTTCTTGACATCAACGATGACGGTAACCTGGATATCCTTGGCATTGGAAATTCGTATGCATCTGAGCCACTTTCAGGTTTTTATGATGCTTCTATTGGTTCTTTTTTGCTAGGTGACGGGACGGGTACCTTCTCCGTTGTCCCTGTTCAGCAATCGGGTTTTTTTGTTGATGGAGATGCGAAAGCGCTGGCTACTTTATTTTTATCGGATGGGACGGAATTGGTGTTAGCGACTCAAAACAAAGACAGTCTGAAGGTATTCACTAGACCCTTCCAGAGGAATAGTAAGGAAGATTTAATTCAACCGGACGCAGCAGCCAATTCGGCTGTTATTACGCTGGTGAATGGGAAAAGACGGAAACACGAATTTTATCACGGCAATGGTTATCTTTCTTCTTCAAGCAGAACAATGTTAAAGGGGAAGAGCATCAAAGTCGTATCGGTAGAACGCTAAATATCCTTTTATCTATAGCTCATGCTGAGAAACCGACTTTTTGGTGCGGCAGTGATCCTGGCCTCCATGTCTGTGGTGATTGCGTGCGACTCAAGTTCACATAATGAGATGAAAAAATTGCTGGAGGAGCAACGGAAGAAGTACAACCACCGCGATAATTATTATGCTTCGGGTGTGCAGGCAGCATACTATGATTCGTTGATCAACGCGACTAATAGCGCACAGGACAAAATGTTTCTTACCTATAACAAATGTTATGCGCTGATCGCATCGGGTCGTGAGGACGAAGCGATTCCCCTTCTAAAAGAACAAGTTGATATCATTAACCGGGAGGGGATCCAGGGGATGAACCGGTTAAAAGTGCAATTGGCGCTTGCGTACCTGAGATCTGGTGAGCGAACGAATTGTATTGCAAATCATACCGGCGAAACGTGTATTATGCCTATCCAGGGTACAGGAGTCCACAAAAACCAGGAGGGATCTCGGAAGGCAGCTGGTTTATACAAAGAGTTGCTTGACGCTTACCCTGACAATATGGAATATCGGTGGCTTCTCAACATAGCCTACATGACGCTGGGTGAGTATCCTGAAAAAGTACCTGCCCGGTTCCGGCTGCCGAATTTGGCAGCTGAGGTTGATACAACGGCAAACATCCTTCCCTTTAAAGATGTCGCGTCGGGGACAAAGTTGGATATTAACGATATGGCTGGTGGTGTAATTGTCGACGACTTCGACAACGATGGATACCTGGATATTGTTACCTCGAGTTGGGACTTAGACGTCGAAATGCATTTTTTCAAGAACAACGCCGATGGGACGTTTGTGGATAAATCAGAGGAGTCTAATTTGAAAGACTTGCGAGGTGGTTTGAATCTTATGCAGATGGACTTCAACAATGACGGGTGGAAGGATATTTTTGTTCTCCGCGGCGCGTGGCTTCGCGGCATTTACGGCTTGCAACCGAATTCCCTTATCAGGAACAACGGTAACGGAACCTTTACAGATGTGACGACAACTTCCGGAATGCTTTCTTTCCATCCTACGCAAACGGCGACATGGAATGATTTTAACAATGACGGATGGGTGGATGTTTTTATCGGCAACGAAAGCTGGGAAGGGAACAGGGTTTCAGGAGAGCACCCATGTGAACTGTATCTGAACAAGCAGGATGGTACATTTGTCGAAGTAGCACGTAAGGCAAACGTTGGGATCGTTGGTTTTATCAAGGGTGTAACTTCTGCTGATTATAACAGAGACGGCTGGAAAGATATTTTTATATCTAGCCTATCTGGGGAGCGCTATCTCTTAAAAAACAAGGGGTTAAATGATCACGATGTTCCATCATTTGAGGACGTAACGCATGCAGCGGGACTGGATGACGTAGCGGGCCGAACATTCCCGACATGGTTTTGGGACTACAACAACGATGGAGGGTTCGATATATTAGTTGGAGATTTTACCTTTGATAAGCCTATTGCAACGTTCTACGCGGAACAATCAAATGGTAATTTCAACGGTACCTCTGGTACTATGATATTGTATAGAAATAACAATGACGGAACCTTTAAAAATGTATCAGAAGAAGTAGGATTAGATCGTCCGGCTTTTGCCATGTCGGGAAATTTCGGCGACATAGATAATGATGGCTTTTTGGATTTTTATCTGGGTACTGGAAATCCTGAACTTGAATCCATTGTTCCCAATAAAATGTTTAAGAACAATGAGGGCCAAAAATTTTTGGACGTAACCACGACTGCCCGGGTTGGCCATTTGCAGAAGGGTCATGCGATTGCGTTTGGCGATATCGATAACGATGGCGATCAGGACATTTATTGCGACCTGGGAGGTGCGTACAAAGGTGATTCTTTTCATAGTGCTTTTTATCTGAACCCTGGCACTAAGAGCAACCACTGGATCGCGCTTGATCTTATAGCAAAGGACAATAATTCAATTATAGGTACTTCTATCAGCCTCGTTTTTAAAGACAAGGGACAACAACGAATGATATACATGGACGTCAATTCGGGCGGCAGCTTTGGTGCATCACCTTTGCGTAAACAGATTGGATTGGGCAGTGCGACTGTCATCGATGAATTATCAATCCATTGGCACCCGGGTGAAGATAGGCAGACATTTCGAAAGGTGCCTGTTGATCGCTGTCTACGAATCCTCCAGGGAGTCAATGATACGGAAACCTTAGACCTGCGTGTGTTGAATTTTGAACGGATTGGGCATAGTCATCATTGAGAATAGAGCAAGTACAGTGAACGGCCGCTCAAACTTTTGAGACGGCCTGTTTTACAGAGAAAAATTTTCAGGTTCTAATTGCAGTTCCTGGTAGAGCAAAACGCGGGGGATAGGCCGTTTAATTCATCCCTTGCAATCATGGGAACTTTGTTATATTCGATTCGAAGTCAGCTAGGGATATGACTAGAAGAGAAGATGTAAAATGAGAAAGAAAACGACGATAACGGATATTGCTACCAAACTTGGAATCACTCCTTCTGCAGTTTCCAAGGCCTTCAGTAACCATCCGCGAATAAGTTCTGAAACGAAGAAGGCGGTAATCAAAATGGGTGAGACATTGGGATATAAGCCTAATTACATGGCGACAGGATTGCGAAAAGGAAAGAGCGGTCTCGTCGGAATGCTTGTACCGGGTATTCATTACAGTTTTTTTGCGACCGCAATAAAAGGTGCGGAAGAAATTCTTAGTCAGCATGGCTACAGTGTTATCATAGCCCAGTCCAAGGATAGTTACGAAGTGGAAAAGAAGCAGCTGGAGGGATTTTTAAGGGCGCAGGTGGAGGGAATAATTTCTTCGGTTGCTATGAATTCAAAAACTTATCAGCACTATCGTGTGATCGCCGAGGACACCCCTTTGGTGCTCTTCGACCGAACATACGATGACGAGAGCATCAGTACGGTCACCATCGACGACTTCGGTGGTGCTGTAAAGGCAGTAGATCATCTTGTTGAGATGGGCTACAAAAAAATCGCGCATATCGCTGGATACAATCACGTTCTTCCTTTTAAAAAAAGAATAGCCGGTTACAAAAGCGCGCTTGCAAAACATGGTCTAACTTTTCGCAAGGATTTTATTTTCCAATGTGCACCTAACAATGATGAAGGCACCCAGGTTGCAAACAAGCTGCTTGATATGGAAAACCCTCCCGATGCAATTTTCGCTTCAAGCGATTATTTGGCTTATGGCGCAATAAAAGCCATCCTCGACAGAGGTTTAAGAATTCCTGAAGACATTGGGGTTGTAGGGTTCAGCAATGAGGAGTTTTCCTCTCGTATATCGCCTTCTATCACGACAATCGACCAATTTTCTGAAGTTATGGGGAGTACTGCGGCACGTTCGCTTATTGTTCAACTGAGCTCTGACAATCAAAAGGACGCCGTTCCCCAGCGTCATATTCTTACGCCTAAACTAATTGTTCGTAATTCTTCACTTCGAAAAGTATTGGTGACGATCTAACGCTCCTACTACCTTGAGCGTGACTCCGAAAGGACCTTATACGAAATAATTTTTGAGGTGGAATCGAAGCTTCTTGGTGGACTGTGTTAGGTGATATTCGATCGCTTTCTCCGAGATGTGTAAAAGATTTGAGATTTCTTTTATTGACCGACCTTCCTGATTGAGCAAATATACTCGTTTTGACTTTTCAGGAAGATGCTCAATACCACTTTCAATAGCCTCCATTAACTCATTTAGTTCAACATCTTTTTGAGTGACGTTATCCTGCTCCGAAATAAGCCGGGTGTAATTATCCCAGTGCCTTGTACGTACGGTCTGCGAATCAATATAGTTTAATACTCTATTCTTGACTGCGATGGATAAATACGAAGGCAAATGGGTTATCGATAGCGTCGCTCTTTTTTCCCAAAGTGAAATGAAAAGCTCCTGCATGATTTCCTGTGCAGCATCCTGTAAGCGTATGCGGACCCAAACCATCGCGTGTACTTTCCTCCAGTGACGATTGAAAAGTTCGGCAAACGCCTCATGATCATTCTCTCGAATTGCTTCTAGTAGATCGCCGTCTGTATAAGTAGAGAAAGTCAATAATACCAGATTTAAGTGTTTGTTATACAATTATAACCAAACACAATTCAAAAAACAATAACGTTTGTGAAAACGATTGAACGTTAAATTATTTGCTGCTCCTAATGTGGGCGAAACGGAAAACCATCGCAAATTTTGACAAAAACGCACTTTTTTGAAATATTCTTCAGAGCCATTAGAAATCTCCAAAGGCCTCACAGGAGTCTTAAATACCTGATTATGGGAAAACGATTGAACAAATTTTTCAATCGGTTTAGGCAAACGTTGTCGGCCACTGTCTATTCAAAAAGGGCATGTGTGCGTTGCCTGGGAGATTGTCAATGCGAATGAACTTTAACCAATTGGATATGGACGAACGAGAATTCCGGAAAATTTTAAAAAAGTACCGTTTAGGCCAGGCTTCTCCCGAAGAACGACGATTAATCGATGTTTGGTATGATGCATCACAACAGGATGAGGTTGCGCACGAGCGTAATCTTAATGATGAGTTAGGAACGTTCTATTTAAAAATTATAACAGATCGGATACGCAAGCTAGAAGTAGTGACGCATAACGTAACGATTACCCGCCAAGTAAAATTTATCTCCTTTTTTATTGCTATTGCGGCGTCGCTTCTACTGTTTATCTGGGTGGGTCAATATTCAATCATGCTGTTGAGTTTCACTGATCAAACAACTGCGAAATCATCTCCTAATAATTGGGAGATTAAAACAAATTCAGAGAACATAGCGCGGGCCGTGAGATTGCCTGACGGCAGCAATGTAGTCCTTGAACCAAACAGCACCATTAGATACCTGTCTCGTTTCAAAGCGGCAAAAAGAGAGGTATATCTTGATGGAGAGGGGTTCTTTGAAGTAGCTCACAACGAGAGACAGCCCTTCGTAGTCTATGCCAAGCAGGTAACTGCCAAAGTGCTAGGGACTAGTTTTACCGTTCGGGCCTTCAAAGAAGATAAGGACGTTATCGTGGCGGTAAAGACCGGTAGGGTATCAGTTGATACGCCCTCTGATGATCACAGTTCCGTCCCGTCCAATATCATATTAATGCCCAACCAGGAAATGATATACAATCAGGACGACAGACAACTTGCGAAGCGAATTGTCGAGACGCCGTTACCCCTTCTTCCTTCGGAAGAAATCAAGCGAATGCGTTTTGTTGACGCTCCTCTTAAGGATGTATTGGAGGCAATCGAGAAAATATACGGCGTTGATCTCGTCTTCGACGAAGCGAAATTCGCATCATGCGTCATCACAACATCTATTTCTGGTGGAGGTATTTATACAAGGCTGGATATCATAAGCAATGCAATTGGGATAAAGTATGCAGTGGTTGAAGACAAAATTGTGATTACCGGAAGAGGGTGTAACTAAAACCAACTATAAAAGAGGAAAACTGCTGTGGCAAATCTTACTGGGGGTCAGTTATATGTTTTTCCTTAAGAAATACACAACGTAATAAAACAAAATGCCTATGAACAATTCTACCTGATCGGGAAAAAAAGAAGCCAGTGATGTTACCGCATCACCAGCCTCTGAAAAGTTTTTACCCGACAGGTCGGGGAAAATACTTGTTTTTGCTATTGTCTAACAAAAAACAGATCAAAATATGAATAAACTCAGACCTATTCAAGAGATATTCTATGCCATTATGAGACTAACCTTTACACAAATGCTCATTATGGTCGCGCTGACCTCCCTGACATCGGCAGCGCATTTGAATACCAACGCACAAGAAATATTAAAAAGAAGTGTTTCATTGAGTGTCAAGGACCAGGAACTGCGGGACGTTTTATCGGAAATCGAGGAACAAACTTCCGTTGTATTTACCTACCAGTCCAAGCTCATTACGCTTTCCAAAAAGATTTCCCTTGAGGTGAAAAATGCTCCGCTCGGGGACGTACTTACAATGCTTTTCGATTCGAGCATTTCACTGGTTGCCATCGATGATGAGGAGGAAATTGTATTGAAGTCGTCCAATCCCGGACCCGACGACGTGGATGCCTTTGTAAAAATTGACATCAACGCCGCACTGACTGTAGAAGGACGGGTGACAGATGAATCCAGTGAGGCGTTACCGGGAGTGAACGTAATAGAAAAAGGTACAACCAACGGTACGACTACTGACGCTGACGGAAAGTTTGCCATTAATATAAAAGACGAAAGCTCTGTGATCGTATTTAGTTTTATCGGATACAAGACACAAGAGGTAGCTGTTGGCAACCAAACGTCTTTTAATATCTCCCTTACCAGTGATGTGCAAACCTTAAATGAGGTGGTAGTAGTAGGATATGGCGAGCAGAAAAGAGAAACATTAACCGGATCAGTGTCAAATATCAAAGGTGAAGAATTGACAAAAAGCCCCACTGTAAACGTTACAACCTCTTTGGCGGGCCGGCTTCCGGGCTTAATCATTAACCAGCGCAACGGAGTGCCTGGAAGAGAGGATCTTGACATAATGATCCGTGGACTTAATACGATGGACAGTAATCCGAATGACAATATTAATCCCAATGCACCGCTCATTATTATTGATGGTGTGCCGCGCGATAATCTGAGCCGGCTTAACCCGGATGATATTGAAAGTATATCGGTACTGAAAGATGGTTCGGCTGCTATTTATGGAGCACGAGGGGCCAACGGAGTAATTCTCGTTACCACGAAAAAAGGGTCTCAGGGTGCTCCAATATTTAGTTTCTCATACGGTTACGCTCTTACTAAGCCTACGAAGATCCCGGATATGCTGGATGCACGCTACATTTGCAGAAGCGTACAATGAAGCCGAGTTTTATCGTCAGGGCCGGCCGGACCACAGTTTTCAATCCGTTCTTCTCTGCTGATGCCATTCAAAAATATCGTGATGGCTCTGATCCTGTCTTATATCCGAACACCGACTGGGCGAACTTGGTGACAAAAGACTATTCGCATCAACAACGGGTAAATCTGCAGGCAAGCGGGGGATCAGAAAAAGTCAGCTACCTACTCTCTTTCGGAATGACAGATCAGGATGGTAGTTTTGAAAACGACCCCACCAACTATCAGCAGTATAACACACGGATCAGGGTTGATGTCGACTTAACAGAACATTTGACCGTTAGTGCGAACATTAATGCTATCATCAACGAAAGAAACTACCCGGGCCAACCAAACGTTAACCCGGGCACAACCCCCATATGACTTTGTTAATCTATTGCAGTCAAACCCAACGCTAGTAGCGAGGTACCCTAATGGGTTACTGGCTCCCGGCCGATTCCGTAATAATCCGCTATTGTTAGACCAGAGCGGATTCAATAAAATCCAGGATTATCCATTGAACACGACATTTACTGCTACTTATAAAGCCCCATTCCTTGAGGGTCTGACAGTCGATGCCACCTACAATTATGATCTGAGAAACGAATTCGAAAAGTTGTTAGAAAAGCCATTCTATTACCATGAGTACAACGTGCAAACCGGGGAATATGACCGCATATCACACCGGCCGCGTAAACGAGTTAAGGGATGATTATCGTAAATGGACCACCTCACTGGTTAATCTTAGGTTCTCCTACCGAACAACGATTGGCCAGAATCATAATCTTGGCGTAATGCTAGGTGGTGAGCAACAGAAGGGGACATATAATGCGCTATGGGCCTACCGGATGAATAATGTTAGCTCAGCGGTTCCCCAGATTGACGTTGGAAGCAGGAATGCGGAGGATAAGGACAATGGGGGTACCGCTGCTCAGAACGCCTACATCAACTATCTTGGCCGTATGAATTATGATTTCAAGTCTAAGTACCTCTTTGAATTCGTGTTTCGTTATGATGGCTCCTCGATTTTTCCGAAGGCGAACCGATTTGGTTTCTTCCCTGCGGTTTCAGCGGGATGGAGGTTGTCCGAAGAAAGTTTTATTAGTGGCAATTTGCCATTCGTAAATGAGCTGAAACTCAGAGCGTCCTATGGCGAGTTGGGTAACGACCGCGTACCTGGATACCAATTCCTGCAGGCTTTCGAATTTGGCAATGCCGTTATAGGCGGCAACGGAGTGCCCGCTATTGTTCCCAGCACGTTGCCTAATCCGAATATCACCTGGGAAGTAAGCAAAAAACTCGATATTGGTTTAGTTGCCGAATTGTGGGACGGCCTACTTGGTGTAGACCTAACGTATTTTCGCCAAAATCGATCAAATATCCTATGGCCACGCAACCTTTCTATAAGCCGTGTATTCGGTTTTCCCGCATTACCCCACGAAAATATAGGGAGGGTGAACAACCACGGGTTTGAACTGGTATTGAGTCATCGAAACCAAATCGGAGATTTGAGGTATTCAGTGAGTGCAAACTCCATGTTCGCGCGAAGCAAGATCATCGATATGGATGAAGTGCCGCCAACAGAACCTTATCAGGCAGCAACCGGCCATCCGGTTGGGTCGGACTTATATTACAAGTCTGATGGGATTTTCCACACACAAGAAGAGCTCGATAGTTACCCGCACGGTAATGGTGCCCAGGTGGGAGACATCAAGGTGCTTGATCTGAATGACGATGGTCAGATAAATGGAGATGACCGGTACCGGACTAACAAATCTCCAATTCCTGAATATATCTTTGGGTTGACCGCCGATTTCCAATACAAAGGATTTGACTTGACGTTATTTTTCCAGGGCCAGACTGGTGCCATGTCCTATGATAATGTGCTTACAGAGTTTGGTCAAGAGGATTTGGACAATAATATTGTTTACCGGGCATCTAATCGCTGGACAGTCAATAACCAGGAAGGGTGCTACCATGCCCCGGGCGGATGCTTGGCAACCGGGAACACACGGACTTTTTCTTGTACGATGCTACCTTTATCAGGCTTAAGAATCTTGAATTAGGGTACAGCTTCCGTAACATGCTATCCAAAGGAAAGATTCTTGATGACGTGCGCCTATTTGTAAGTGGAACCAACTTATTGACCTGGGCTAAGGAAATTAAATGGAGAGATCCGGAAATAAGGGGTGGATTTACTGAGTATCCGCCCTTACGGATCATTAATTTCGGTGTTGATATCAAATTTTAAACATGATTAAAACTATGAAAAGAATAATAACAGTATTACTCATAGTGTTTGGTATTTCTTGTCGCCAAGACATACTGGATATTGAACCGCAGGATAAAATTGCGGAGAGTGCCGTGTGGGGCAACCCTGATCTTATACGTGCGTACCATTCCGAGCTTTATAATGCTATACCACATGGTTTTTACATCCATATGTATTCGAAATATACGGATGAGGCTTATAATGCCGCGCCGTGCTGCTGTGCCGAGCATTTTAAACTGCATACCTATTCACCTGATAACATTGCTTCTATAGGAGGTGCAACCTCAAATGATAATTGGTGTACTAACTTTTTTTATTATTGGGACAGGGGGTATCAATATATTCGTAAGGTCAATGTTTTCCTGGAGAAAATGGAGGAAGTTGAAGTTGTACTCGAAGATAAAGACAAGCTGGTTGCAGAAGCCAAGTTTCTAAGGGCGTACATCTATTTCGAACTCTTTAAGAGATTTGGTGGCGTCCCTATTGTAACAGAGCCGTATGAACTTGGTGAGAGTGGAGCAAGTTCAATTTGAGCGCAATACCATTGATGAATCCGTGGCGTTCATTGCGCAAGACCTTAGTGAAGCGATTCCGAATCTGCCGGCACGATACTCATCGACTGATGGCAATTACGGAAGGGCTACTGCGGATGCGGCTCAGGCCCTGCTTTCCCGAACATACCTATATGCAGCTTCTCCTTTGTTCAATCCGACCAACGACCTGCAAAAATGGCAGAAAGCAGCCGACGCTGCCGAAGCCTTACTAAATACAGGTTACGCGTTGTATCCTGACTACGGGAAGCTATTTGAACTTTCACATGGAGATCCCCAAGACGAAGTGATCTTTTCCAAAGGTTTTACCGCTACCTCAGCCAACGGTCACCAGGCACCCATGCATAATTTTAACCGCCGATACGAGGCGCTATGGCGGATGGTGGGGCAGCAACGGACCTGCGCAGAACCTGGTGGATGATTACGACATGACGAATGGAGAGCCGCCATTTCTCGCGGATGGATCAATTAATCCTGCGTCTGGCTATGATCCGCAAAACCCTTTTGCGAACCGTGATCCCCGCTTTGATGCGACCATTGTTCATGACGGATCCGTGTTCCGGGGAGATACTTATGAGATGTGGATAGCGGAAGATGGTTCACAAATGGGGGTATGATTCATATAAGAACACAGGCGACAATCCTCGCACAAATTACGTGCTCAGGAAATTTATGCCTTCATCGGGCTCTTTCAACTGGTCAACATGGTTCACAAATCAATGGCCGCATTTCCGATTGGCTGAAATATACCTGAACTATGCGGAGGCGAAGTTCGAGCTCGGTGATGAAGCCACCGCCAGAGAGTATGTGAATAAAGTCAGAAAGAGAGCGAGCGTGAACCTGCCTGATATTTCGGCTACCGGGCCGGAGTTGAGGCGGAGGATATATAAGGAACGAAGAGTTGAATTAGCATTTGAAAACCACCGGTTCTTTGATGTCAGACGATGGAAAATAGCCGATGACATCGAAAATCGTGCGATCACGACTTTAGATATTTACCGTAATATGTCAACCGGTGTAAAAAGATATGAGAAAGGTAGTTTTACTGGACAGAACGGGAAAATTTCTAGAACGTATGAACCTGCTTCCCGTATCGAGAGATGAGATTCAACGTAATCCAAAGTTGACTCAAACCGCTGGCTGGGGTGATTAAATGGCAGCCAATTCGCAAGCTAAACCTCCGAGGGTAACAAGCCCTTGGAGGTTGCTTTTCAAATGGTTTGAATGCTACAATCTGCAGAATAGTAAGTGAACGCTATTGAACATAGTTACGGTTGGGCTACACGAATTTATACCGGGATCAGCTTGTAAGTTTTCAGCCAAGTATCCGCGTGGTTCCTGTGAAGGAAAAAACAAGAAAAACAGATGAAACAGGAATTGTTACGACTGTCTGGATGGATTTTGGCGTTGCTGGTCTTTTTTATTCTGCAATCGTGCAGATCTGGTGAACAAAAATTTCAAGTCGATTCAAAGAAGGACATGGTGCTCTGGTATAAGCAGCCTGGAGTTCAGTGGCATGAGGGGATGCCTATAGGAAATGGCTATATGGGAGCAATGGTCTTCGGGAGGGTTCAGCATGAACGAATTGCCTTGAACGAATCTACCTTCTGGTCGGGCAGGCCTCACGATTACAATGACCCTGAGGCATACCGTTATTTTGAAAAGATAAAAGAACTTGTCTTTGCGGATAAATTCAAAGAAGCAGAGAAAATGGCAAATGAACATTTCTATGGGAAACCTACCGCACAACAAGCCTATCAACCACTGGGTGATCTTCTGCTGAATTTTAAAGTAACCGGTGATTCCATCAAAGACTATCATCGAGAGTTGGATATGGAAACAGGAGTGGTCAAAATCAGTTATACCGATGGTGACGTGAAGATGACCCGCGAAATATTTATGTCTTATCCAGACCATGTTATGGTCATGAAAATTTCGGCTGACAAACCGGGCAGGCTATCTGTTGAAGCAAAACTCCGGAGTCATTTTACCGAAGAAATAATAGCAAAAGATAACAAGCTTATTTTAAACGGAACGTGGAAGTATATTCCGAAAAGAGAAAGCTGGCTGATAGCCAAAGTCGAAGGACCTGGAATGAATTTTCAGACATCTCTGTCTGCCATTCCGGAAAATGGTAATCTCGAAGCAACCGACTCAAGCCTTGTTGTGACCGATGCCAATTCGGTGACATTCATGCTCACGGCAGCAACAAGTTTTGTTAATTATTCCGATATAAGCGGAGATCCTCGGGCCAAATGTGAAAAAATAATGACCGGAGTTACAGGGAAAGAGTTTAAAGAGCTGAAGGATACTCATCTGAAAGATTTCAGCAACCTGATGGGTCGTGTCCACCTTAACATAGGAGACCCTTTGATGAATGAAAGGCCAACCGATGAAAGGCTTTCCGATCTTAGGAAGGGTCTTCCGGACCCGGAATTATTATCCAAGATTTTTCAATTTGGTCGTTACATTCTTGCATCAAGCAGTCGTGCAGGCAGTGAACCGGCCAATCTTCAGGGACGATGGAACGAGGATTTATTGCCGAACTGGGGAAGCAAGTATACGGTGAATATCAACACACAGATGAACTACTGGCCTGCCGAGGTTACCAACCTATCGGAGTGTCACATGCCATTGTTTGACATGCTTAAAGATTTGTCCAACAACGGAGCAAAGACAGCGCGAACCTATTACAACGCTGGAGGCTGGGTGGTACATCACAACACGGATTTATGGCGCGGCACCGCGCCAGTTGATGCTGCCCGCTATGGAATGTGGCCAACGGGAGGGAGCTGGCTATGTCAGCACATCTGGGAACATTACCTATATACCGGGGATGTTGACTTTCTGAGAGAATACTATCCGATAATGAAGGGCTCAGCACAGTTTCTTCTGGATATTATGGATGTTGAGCCTAAACACAACTGGCTGGTTGGTCCATTTTCCATGTCACCTGAACAGGGATATTTTATCAAGGATAAGAAAGAAGAAATGTTTTTGTCTTCTTCAACAACAATGGATGTTGGCATAATCAGAGACCTCTTTCCACATTGTATTGAAGCACAAAAAATATTGAATACAGATCAGGAGTTCGGTGAAAAACTCGCTGAGGCATTGAAAAAGATACCTCCTTACCAGATAGGCGAAGATGGGTTGTTACAGGTATGGATAGAAGATTGGAAAAGGGGCAATGAAGGACATAATATGTCCGCCAATTTTGGTTTCTTCCCTGGCAACTCAATCACATTACGCGGAAATCCGGAAATAGCCGCGGCCATTCAAGAAATGGCTGGAGCCACGCAATGGAAATATGGGATGGCCCACAGCCTGGGATATTTGTGATTGGGCACGGCTTGAGAATAGTGAAAAGTTGGACACCGTTATCAGGAATTTTTTCCTTGAAACAAGAGAGAGAGGTATTGGAAATAATTTGCATAACACCAGATCCAACCAGTCAGATGCTAATTATGGATTTACTGCAGGTATTGCCGAATGCCTGCTGCAAAGTCATGCCGGAGAAATATCATTACTTCCGGCATTGCCACCCAGTTGGAAAAATGGTTCAGTAAGTGGACTGAGGGCCAGGGGCGGATTTGAAGTGAATATAAGTTGGAAGGGCGGGAAACTTGAAGCCTGTAACATTAAATCACTTCTTGGAAAAACATGTATTGTGCGATACGGCGACAAAACCAAAACGTATGAGATACACGCCGGAGAAACGATAAACATTACGTCTGAACTTTAAAGAACTAAGAATAGACCAAAAATATTTTACAATATTTTTGGTCAAACGTTTGAACAGAATCAGCAATTGGTGCTCTTTTGTGAAATACTCTGACTGACTTTACACA
This sequence comes from uncultured Cytophagales bacterium, assembly GCA_963845845.1. GTDB lineage: Bacteria > Bacteroidota > Bacteroidia > Cytophagales > Cyclobacteriaceae > Chryseolinea. Next base: position 63,330 of record CAWJTP010000009.1, on the reverse strand, counting down.
TGCGCACATTGATTTGCGTCACCCCAGGGCGCTTCGAGTACGGAACTGCGGAGATTCGCAAACCTCAAAAAGGAGAGTCGTTAATTCGGATCCAAAAAGTAGGTATTTGTGGCACAGATCTCCATGCCTTTGAGGGAACTCAACCCTATTTTAATTATCCCAGAATACTGGGACACGAAATTGCCGCAACGTTTATCGAAGGTGACGCAGCGGGATTTTCTCCTGGCGACAATGTAACGGTTATCCCGTACTTCAGTTGTGGGGATTGTATTGCATGCCGCGCCGAAAAACCGAATTGTTGTGAAAGACTGGAGGTGTGCGGCGTACATTGTGATGGAGCAATGACCGAATATTTAGTCGTGCCTTCCTCGTCGCTGCTAAAAGGTAATGACCTTCCGTTAGAGCAACTGGCGCTGGTGGAACCCTTGGCTATAGGTACGCACAGCCTCTTCAGAGCAAATGTGCAGGCTAACGAGAACGTATTGGTTGTCGACGCGGGCCCGATCGGGTTAGGAATTATTGCGATAGCTGGCCTTTTAAAAGCGAATGTCCTGGCAATCGATGTTAACGAGGCCCGCCTGGAATTTTGTTCAAGGAATTTTAAAGTTGCACATGCATTCAACGCACTGCAAAAAGATTTAAAAGAAACCATAAAAGAAGCTACCGGAGGTAGCATGCCTACGCTTGTAGTTGATGCTACTGGAAATCAAAAAGCCATTAACCAGGGCTTTCAATATGTGGCGCATGGAGGCAGATACGTGTTGGTCGGACTCCAAAAAAATGATGTGACGTTTTCTCATCCTGAATTCCATAAACGGGAAGGTACCCTCATGAGTAGCCGCAATGCCACGAAAACGGATTTTGAATTTGTGATCAATGCGCTAAGATCAAAGCAAATTGATGAATCGAAATTTCTTACACATACTATGGCCTTTTCGCAGGTAGAGGCCGAGTTTTCTTCATTACTCCAGCCAGAGAAAGGAGTCATTAAGGCGATGATTAATATGAACTGAATGGTCACACAAAAGGTACAACAAGGTCGATAAACCGGAAATCAAGCCACTGTTCGGGAAAACGATCGAACAAAATTCTTTATTTCGAAAATGAAAAAATTATTCTTCCCGGTTTTATTTTTTGTAACGACTGTATGCTGTTCTCAAAGCAGTACAGCGCTAAAGCTCTGGTACAATAAGCCATCGGGTGCGACATGGGAAAATGCCCTACCTATTGGAAACGGGAGATTGGGCGCTATGGTATACGGGAACGTTGCAAGGGAAACGATCCAACTCAATGAACACACGGTATGGAGCGGAGGCCCGAATCGAAACGATAATCCTGAGGCACTTGCATCACTCCCTGAAATACGGCAGCTGATATTCGATGGTAAACAGAAAGAAGCAGAGTTGCTGGCCAATAAAAGGATTATCTCTAAGAATTCTCAGGGGCAAATGTTTGAACCGGTGGGCAGCCTTCACCTGAATTTCACTGGACATGACAATTATTTAAACTACTACAGAGAACTTGATATCGAAAGGGCTGTAGCAAAAGTTTCGTATACCGTTGGGGATGTGACCTACACAAGAGAAGTAGTGGCATCTCTTCCCGGTCGTGTGATTGCCATTCAGCTAACTGCAAGTAAGCCTCAGCATATATCTTTTACCGCTTCTTTTTCTACCCCACAGCCTAAAGCTGAGATTCAAATTACTCCTGAAAACGAATTAACGATATATGGAACGACAATAAGTCACGAGGGTGTTGAGGGTAAGATTAAATTTAAAGGTATTGCCCGGATAAAAACTGACGGCGGAACGCTATTGTCAGCCGACACCGCACTCGTTGTGAAGAACGCTAATGCCGTTACAATATTTATCTCAATCGCAACAAATTTTATCAATTATAAAGACCTCACAGGGAATGAAAATGAAAGAGCCAAAACGGCTTTGGACAAAGCATATCGTCAACCGTATGCAAGTATATTAAATGCCCACGTGGCAGCCTACAAGAAATATTTTGACAGAGTCAGGTTGGATCTCGGAGCTTCGAATGCCTCTAATCTTCCAACAGATGAAAGGTTGAGGAGTTTTGCCACCACGAATGATCCTCATTTTGTTACGATCTACTTTCAGTTTGGTCGTTATTTGTTGATTTCAGCTTCACAGCCTGGTGGTCAGCCAGTTAACCTGCAGGGAATTTGGAATAATAGATTGAAACCTCCCTGGGATAGTAAATATACCATTAACATAAATGCTGAGATGAACTATTGGCCGGCTGAGAAGACAAACCTCGCCGAGTTGCATGAACCATTTCTTCAAATGGTACAGGACTTGGCGGAGACTGGACAGGAAACAGCGCGTGTAATGTACGGCGCAAGAGGATGGATGGCACATCACAATACAGACATCTGGCGGGCTACAGGCGCCGTCGATGGCGCATTTTGGGGCAATTGGAGTGGAGGCGGTGGTTGGACAAGTCAACACCTTTGGGAGCACTATCTTTACAGCGGTGACAAAGCTTATCTTGAATCGGTATATCCGGCATTGAAAGGTGCGGCTACCTTCTACGTTGACTTCCTGATCGAACATCCTAAATATAAATGGCTGATCGTGAATCCGGACATGTCGCCGGAAAACGCGCCAAAGGCGCATCAAGGGTCCTCACATGATGCAGGTACAACAATGACGAATCAGATTGTGTTTGATGTCTTCAGCACAGCAATGCGAGCAGCTGAGACATTAAACAAGGACGCATCTTTTGTCGACACCCTTAAGCGTATGCGCAGCCGTCTCGCACCGATGCATATTGGTCAGCACGGTCAGCTTCAGGAATGGCTTGAAGACATTGATGATCCTAGTGACAATCATCGTCACGTATCGCATTTGTACGGTTTGTTTCCGTCCTCTCAGATTTCACCATATCGTACCCCTCAATTGTACAGTGCGGCCAGGAATACGCTGATTCAGCGAGGTGATGTTTCAACTGGTTGGAGCATGGGATGGAAAGTTAATTGGTGGGCCAAAATGCTGGACGGTAATCATGCTTACAAGTTAATTCAGAATCAACTCACGCCTGTTGGAACAAATTCAGATGGCGGGGGTACATACAATAACCTTTTTGATGCTCATCCGCCATTTCAGATTGACGGTAACTTTGGTTGCACGTCCGGTATTACAGAAATGCTGATGCAGAGTGGTGACGGATCGATCCATTTGCTCCCGGCCCTCCCGGATGTTTGGCCGTCGGGAAGCGTGAGCGGATTGCGCGCACCTGGGGGCTTTGAAATCATTGAGATGGAATGGAAGGACAAAAAAGTGGCAAAGGTCATCATCAAATCAACACTTGGAGGAAACCTTCGCTTAAGAATCCCTAATCCGGTAATTGTGAAGAATGGTGATCCATTGGTGGAAGCCAGCGGGAAAAATACAAATCCATTTTATTATGTCGAGGAGATTCCTTTACCGGCTATTTCAGAAAAGGCCACTCTGGCTCAGCCAGTGGTACGGAAAACTATTGATTACGATATGCCTACACGCAAGGGGCAAGTATATACGCTGGCTAACAACTAACTCACTACAGAAAAACATATCGAATCTATGGCATTCAAAATCCGATTGGTTGTATTTGGATTTGTGTATGGAGCTGCTTTTGCTCCGGCAGTAGCCCAAAGAAAGCCCATTCAGGTGTTGATCATTGACGGCTTCAGCAACCATGACTGGAGACAAACAACATCAGTTACAAAATGGATATTGGAAACAAGCGGTCTCTTTACCGTGCACATCTCGACAGTTCCGTCCGATAGCATACAGCGCTCCAAATGGGCGCCAGATTTTAAAGATTACGCGGTGGTGATTCAGAATACCAATAATATTCAAAATGCCGCATTGCGATGGTCAGTTCACGCCGAGCGTAGTTTGGAAAAATATGTGAAGGCGGGAGGTGGATTATACATTCTGCATTCAGCCAATAATGCATTTTCGCATTGGAAAGAATACGATGAGATGATCGGTTTAGGATGGAGGCCTGACACTGTGGGATATGCGCTTGAAATTGACGCAAAAAAAAATATTGTCCGTCTTCCTCCAGGTGAGGGTATGGGCACCGGGCATGGAGACAGGTTTAATGCCATAATTCAAATTCTCAACAGACATCCTATTAACGAACATTATCCTGATGAGTGGCAAACGGCCAATACTGAAGTCTACTACTTCCCAAGGGGCTCAGCACAAAACCTCACGGTGTTATCTTATGCTTACGATAGCACGGGCACGCAAAGAATGTGGCCTGTTGAGTGGATCGTGAGATACGGCAAAGGTCGTGTTTACAACTCAAGTATGGGACACCTTTGGCGAGGTGAGACGTACCCACCGGCCTATCGATGCGTCGGGTACCAAACAACGGTAATAAGAGCTACTGAATGGTTAGCGACGGGAAAAGTGACCTATCCTGTGCCTGACAATTTCCCCACGAAAAGTTCATTGAGTCTTAGAAACGAGGGTGAATTCAGGGGCGTTCATAAACCTTAAGGAATCATGCAAAAGTCATGTTACAAATGATAGGCATTACTTCGTTACTGAATATCGGTTCGCAAGAAGTTTTAAATCTCGTTATGGAGTTTGCGGTCGAACACGTACGCAGCGAAATCTTCAAATTGATGGATAGTTTGTCCCTCTCAAGATAAACTACATATAGGTAATGAATTGTCGGCTAATGTCAAATATAGAATGTGGTTAAGTAAATAAATAGGTAATATGAAGAAGCATTTCTTTTTGATTTCTCTCGTTCTGGTAACCTACGGTCATGCTAATAGTCAGGCGCAGCCGATTCAAGCACCGCAAGGCTTTGATTCTTTCCAGGCCAATATTGCGCACGGAAAAATTGATACCATTTCTTATCCATCTAAAACAGTCGGGATTAGTCGCAGGGCGCTGGTCTATACGCCTCCCGGATACGTAAGGAACAAGAAATATCCCGTGTTGTATCTTCTACATGGGATCGGCGGTGATGAAAAGGAGTGGTTAAAAAACGGCCAACCTCAGATTATACTGGATAATTTGTATGCGGAAAAGAAGATCGTGCCCATGATTGTTGTAATGCCTAACGGTCGGGCTATGAAAGACGATCGTGCCACTGGGAATGTTTTTGATAGCGTCAAGGTGCAGGCGTTTGCCACCTTTGAAAAAGATTTGCTAAACGACCTTGTTCCTTTCATTGAAAAAAAATATTCGGTTTATAAAGATGTTGATCATCGGGCTATCGCAGGTTTATCAATGGGAGGCGGACAATCGCTAAATTTTGGATTAGGGAATTTGGACAAGTTCGCCTGGGTAGGCGGGTTCTCTTCTGCACCGAATACTAAAACACCAGAGGACTTGGTCCCAAAGCCGGAAGAGACTAAAAAGAAATTGAAGCTGTTGTGGATCTCCTGTGGCGACAAAGACGGCCTGATCGCCTTCAGCAGACGCACGCATGAATATTTATTTAGAAACAACGTTCCGCATATTTATTACATCGAGGCTGGCGTCCACGATTTCAAAGTCTGGAAGAATGGGTTGTATATGTTCTCCCAATTGTTATTCAAACCAGTTGATCCATCTACATTTGCCAGTTATCATACTGGTATTGGCGAACCAGCTTCCACCAATGTTCCAAATGCACAATATCCCCAGATATTGCCTGACAATCGTGTTGTATTTCGGGTTAAAGCTCCGGAAGCGCAGAAAGTGCAAATTGACCTTGGCAAAAAGTATGACATGGTAAAAGATACCAGCGGGCATTGGATGGTTACTACTGATCCTGTTGTAGTCGGCTTTCATTATTATTCTTTGCTAATTGAGGGCGTTGCCGTTGTCGATCCGTCAAGCCAGGCGTTTTACGGAATGGGTCGGATGGCTAGCGGCATAGACATTCCGGAAGCTGGTGTTAACTATTACTTTCCGAAGGATGTTCCCCACGGTCAGGTGAGGAGTATTAATTACTATTCACAAACAACCAGAGCCTGGAGGCGGGCATTTGTATACACACCTCCTGGGTATGATGATGATATTAATAACCGTTATCCGGTGCTTTATCTGCAGCACGGAGGAGGTGAAGATGAAACCGGTTGGCCCGTCCAGGGTAAAGCTGATTTCATTATAGACAATCTTATCGCAGAAGGAAAGGCTAAGCCCATGTTGATTGTAATGGAGCGCGGCTATGCTACTGATCCATCAAGGCGGAGAACACAAGTTCAACCAGGCAATTTCCGGGCGGCGATGGCAAATAACGATTTTCCCAATGTATTGATAAAAGATATTATTCCCATGATTGATAAAACGTTTCGCACCATAGCTGATCGCGATCATCGAGCAATGGCCGGACTTTCCATGGGGGGATTCCAAACGTTTCAGACGACCATGACGAACCTTGATAAATTTTCTTACGTGGGTGGATTCAGTGGAGCGGCCTTTCTTGAACCCGGCAGCGATATCACAAAAGCCTACGAGGGTGTTTGGGCCGATGCCGAGTCATTTAACAAGAAAGTAAAGGTGATGTATTTGAGTATTGGCACGGTAGAACCGGAAAGAATGTATAATAGCGTAAGCAACTTTCATCTGGCTCTTGAAAAAGCAGGGATCAAACATATCTACTATGAATCGCCGGGGACATCCCACGAATGGCAAACGTGGCGAAGATCCCTGAATCAGTTTGCAGCGCTAATTTTTAAAGATTAAAAAATACCATTTTACGCAACACTGGAAAGTCAATTTAGATTCTCTCAAGAATGGTAAAACGATTGTTGGTAATAAGCAACAATGGGAAGAATGGGCCGTAATGAATTCTGAAAAAAAAACAGCCACGCTGAGGCGTGGCTGAGGCGTGGCTGTCGAACTAAAAAAACCATGATTTTAAAAACTTATAAGGAAGCGATTGAAGGATTAGAGGACACTACTTTCTTTTCTTCAGTCGACTTATTAAAGATGTTGTCAAGAGCGATTTGGTAAAGATCTGTATTGTGAACTGTTACACGGCGTGAGAAGATACCGAACTTACCGCAATTGGTAACGCTGAAGAACTCATCATCCACGTCGCTGTTTACAGCAGGGCCAAGGTTAACGGGAGTACTCCAGTTAGTCCAAGAATCATCCAGGCGTTTTGACATGTAGATATCAAATCCACCTAAACCATTGTGACCCTTAGAAGCAAAATAGAGTGTCTCGTTATCCTGCGCCAGGAAAGGTGAAGATTCGTCTAATTCACTGTTGATCTTCGCACCCATGTTCACAGGTTCAGTAGCCTTTTTGCCATCCCAAAAACTTACCATCAGATCGCGTTCGCCAATATTGTCAACGGTTTGGATTGAAGTGATGATAACACCTTTTTTCAAACATATAAAGGCATTGCCGTGATCTGATAAATTGTAGAATCTTTCAATGTCAATGTTGATAGGAGTTGACCAGCTGCCATGCACGTTGATACTATAAGAAAGGCCAGCACGCATCTTTCCATTTTTCAAATAACGGTTGCCAAGGAGGAGCGTGTCGCCGGTTGTGCTTATGTTGTTTACATAGTTAGGGCCATCGTTGTTAAGCACACTTTCCATGTGAATAGGTTCTGACCATTTTTGACCTATAGGATCAAAATTAGAGTACCAGATATCTTCAAGATCAGATACACCAGTGGTATTGTTAGGATGTGCAATGCGGCTGAAATACAAACGCTTGCCACATGGCGCAAGCCTTGGTTTAATGTCTTCGAATCCGCTGTTAATAGACATATTAAGCTTGGTAGCCTTGGCCTGGATGCTCACTTCGCTGTTGCTTGTGGCATTGCTTTCTTCGTACTGAATGCTGGCATATTGAAGGCCGTTAGCTGACTGGGCGTTACCCGCAGAATAGGTTAGTAAGCCCAGAACGATCAACATTGAAGTTGCTGTGATCTTTTTTACCGAGTTTCCAATTGTCTGTGTCATGGTTAACAATTCCTTTTAGTGTATACAAAGGTGCTTAGTCGGCCGGGCGAATCAATCAGTGCCTGCCTGATTCAGTGAAAATCAGGAAACAGGGTGTCAAAAGTGCTTTTTTTGACCATTTCAACGGTTTGCGGGGTAAAATAGCCTGTCGTAAAAGGAAGATTCTTGCAGCTATCAGGGAACCCCTGACAGTCGCGTGTGAGGGTTCCTTGGAGACCGGAAAAGGCTCTTACTGGCTTCCCTGGATTTGCCATCTTGGAGAGTTGGCTGAGAAGTTTGGAGGTGAGACATATGTTGGGCATTTCGCATTGAACGTTGCAAAATCTGCGGATCAGAAATGTTTTGCCTTATCAGAAAGTAGGAGGGATCTGTTTTTATTGATTATCGACCGATCTCTTTCAGATGAGCATCAGATGTATGTACTATGCGTTTCATAATTTTCTAATGTTCACGCAACGTTCCAGGAACTCATGCGGTCATAGCAGTCATAGAGCCTACTCCTACGACAATACGTGCGGTCAGACCGCAGTGCGCCATTTCCTGTCCTTCGAATAGGCCCTTGTCCGGGCAAGACTTCTTAGTGAGTTGAACCTTCATGCTTTGTTATAAGTCAAAGAAAAAAATAAACGTCAAATTCAAACATTATGAAAAGAATGTTAGCCGAACCGTTGACCTTAAGGATGATGAGGACCGTATCCGTATCGATTTTCATGCTTGCAGTTATGCTGTCAACCTTACAGAGTTGTGAGTCTGATGACCCAATCAGAACGACGTCATCCGATATGGTGATGTTATGGAATAGCCAGATTCAGAAAGCTTATACTTTTCCGCAAGGTCAGGGTTTTTCTCCAGTGGTTGTCTCACGCTTTTTTGCAATGTATCATACCGCTATGCATGACGCTCTTAATTTTATCGAGCCAAAATACGATACTTATACTACTGGCGTCACGGATCCGGATGCTGACCCCGATGCGGCAGTGGTCCAGGCTGTATATGATGTGCTGACCGAAATAGGTCCCCAGGAAGGCCCCCGTAGAGTTTCTATCGATAGTTTGTTTGACGTGTCTATGACGTCTATTCCGGAAGGTGACGCAAAAGAAAAAGGAATCGCCTTAGGAAAAACTGTAGCACAGGCTGTGCTGGACAAACGATCGGCAGATGTACCTTTTATTCAACAGGCTGGGTATAACCCTACGCCTCCATCGGGAGATCAACCCGGGGAGTACAAACATATCGCCTCCCCTGAATTATGCCTTTGCAGGTTTTCATCTTATCGCACCGTGGGCCATGACAAGCAGTAAACAATTTCCTGTTGAGCCTCCTAACGATATCAATAGTGCTGAGTACGCTGCAGACTACAAAGAGGTAATGGATTTGGGAGAGTTGAACAGCACAGTACGAACCCAGGATCAGAAGAGCTTGGGAATTTTTTGGGCTGAAAATACTGCAAGAGGGTGGAATAACGTAGCGAGGGAAGCATTGAAAACAAAGGGGAAAGTGCTGGATGCCTTTGAAGCGGCGAGGCTATTTGCCATTTTGCATATCGCAATTGCAGATGCCTACATTTCAGTCTTTGATTCAAAGGCGTTCCATTACTATTGGAGGCCAATAACAGCTATCAAGGAAGGTGAGACTGATGGAAATCCCAATACGCAGGGTAATCCTGCATGGCAATCAACGCTGATAACCCCACCGATACCTTCATACCCATCAGAGCATGCCATGGTTGGCGCGGCAGCTGGCCGGATTTTGATCGAACATTTTGGAACATCCGATATTGCCTTTAGTATATCCAGTGGCTATGTTCCTGGCACGCGATCATTTTCATCTATTGAGGAAGCCATTCAGGAAAATGCTGTTTCCAGGATCTACGTCGGTTATGACTTTAGAAACGCGGTTGACGTTGGTGTCGACGCTGGCTATGAGGTTGGCAATTATGTCTACCATAATGCATTACAGGCAAAATAGGATCTATAAAAAAAATGCCGTTGTCAACGGGAATCACGTCATCATTTATTTTATTATCCCAAAAGGGTATCCTTGACCCCACCACCTTGAAAACTGACAATGGTCATTAGGAAAGAAAACTACTTCAATAAATACCGATCATCGAGGTGCACTTTACTTCATTGTACTCGTCTACTATCGATCTTTTGAAAGAAGTATTCCGCCATCTTGGATAGAGCGCAAAAATTCATTTGCAAAGGCAGAGCCACACGGAATTAATGCAAAGGAGGGACACGGAGTACCGTTGATGAAGGTCGACACCCTTTTGTAATCACCTTTGGCGATTCTGCCTTCGACGGTTACAGACGAATAATACTCAGATCATGGATTTCCCAGTGGTTGACAAGGTAGTCCCCTCGATCCGAAGTCATTCCCTCCCGACAATATGCCATGAACGCTGTTTGAAAGAAAAAAATATGGGCCTACCTTGAAATCTATAAGCAGCAGCTAGAGCCCTGAACGATGAAGGCTGGAATTACCGGTTCGAACTTGCTTTTATGGAAGATATATGACGGTGACTAATTGCGTTCTTGAGGCAAAAAATATTTCAAAGTCTTTTCCTGGAGTCAAGGCGCTGGATGACGTAAATCTTTGTATCGAAAAAGGAAAAGTTCATGCCTTGATGGGTGAGAATGGGGCAGGCAAGTCAACATTGATGAAAATACTAATGGGATTGCTCTCTCCTGATTCTGGTAATATATACTTTAAAGGCAACACTGTTAGCTTTTCATCAGCTCACGATGCGTTAAAGGCAGGCATTTCGATGATACACCAGGAATTAATGCCCTTTCCCAATCTTTCAGTTGCAGAAAATATTTTCATGGGAAATGAACCAACAAAGTTCCTGGGCTGGATCGACAAAAGAAAAATGTATAGAGACGCTGTGTTGTTAATGGAAAGATTAGGTGCCAATATTAAGGTCACAAGAATGATGAATGAGCTAAGTGTTGCCGAGATGCAATTGGTTGAAATAGCAAAAGCAATTTCAAATAAATCACAGATCATAATCATGGACGAGCCGACTTCAGCGATCTCAGAAAAAGAAGTCAGCACGCTCTTTAAATTAATCAACGATTTGAAGCGAGCAAGGCCTTTCAATTATCTACATATCACACAAAATGGATGAGATTTTGAAAATTTCGGATACGATCACGGTAATGAGGGATGGAAAATACATAGGCACGTATGATAGGTATGAAGTAGACCAGGCTAAATTGATTTCGCTAATTGTAGGTAGAGAATTGAGTACTGTTTTTGAAAAGAAAAATGGCAGATTAGGAGAAATACTTTTATCTGTTCAAGGATTGACAGGTTCAAAATTTAAAAATATAAGCTTTCACGTTAAAAAAGGTGAGATAATCGGGCTAGCAGGGCTTATGGGCTCAGGAAGGACGGAAATAGTAAATGCGCTCTTTGGCATTGGAAAAATAACTGAAGGTGAAATCAAAATAAGAGGGAAAGAAGGTAAAAATCAATTCCCCACGAACGGCGATAAATTATGGATTAGGGTTAGTTAGCGAGGACAGGAAAAAATTTGGATTGGTCCCCAAATTATCCGTGAAGCACAACCTTAGTCTGGCAAGTTTACGAAAAATCAAGGCAGGATTGTTTTTAGATTTTAGAAAGGAAAATAGGATCGTTGAAGAGCAGATTATAAATTTTAGAATTAAAACTCCCTCCAGGAATCAAATTGTCAATTACTTAAGCGGTGGGAATCAGCAAAAGGTAGTATTAGCCAAAGTTCTATTGAATGAACCGGATATTTTAATTCTTGACGAACCAACAAGAGGAATTGATATTGGTGCTAAAGCAGAGATCTATAGCCTCATAACTCAACTTGCATTGGCGGGAAAAGCTATTATTATGGTGTCTTCTGAGCTTCCTGAAATAATTGGAATGAGTGACAGGATTTTAGTCATACACAATGGTATTTTGAAAGCTGAATTGACAAATGCTGAAGCATCACCTGAATTAGTAATGAAGCTTGCAATGTTATGACAAAATCCGGGCGATGAGCGAAAGTAAAAAAATAGAGCGTATAGTAGTAATGAGTACTATCTTTTTGATGGAGTATTTAAAAAAGTATGGAGTACTTATTGCCTTTATTATTATATGCATAGTATTAACAATCTTATCACCCAATTTTCTAACGGTCCAAAATATTTTAATAGTGTTACGCCAAATTTCCATTAATGGAATTTTAGCGATCGGTGTCACATTTGTTATACTTGCAGGCGGAATTGATCTGTCTCTTGGTTCCGTTGTCGCCCTTACAGGTGTAGTTGCAGCGATCTTTGCACAGGACGCATCTTATCCGGTGACGGTTGCCTTAAGCATGGGTATTCTTAGCGGTTTAGGGATAGGCGCTATTAATGGGTTAATAATTACAAAAGGGAATACAGTTCCATTTGTCGTCACGCTTGGAATGATGACCGTTGCCAGAGGCTTGGCACTTGTTGTAAGCGATGGGCGACCTATTTCAAATCTTTCCGAGTCATTTAATTTTATTGGGGGAGGTAATTTGTTCGGCTTACCGTTGCCAATTCTGATATTTGCCATCGTCGTCATCCTATCAATCCTGATACTAAACTATACTAAAATTGGACGATATATCTATGCGATTGGTGGAAATGAAAATGCAGCGAAGGCTTCCGGTATTAATATTCATCTCGTAAAAACCTTTACCTATGTTATCTGTAGTGGCTTAGCCGGGTTGGCGGGTGTTATTCTGGCATCCAGAATAACAACGGGTCAGCCCAACGCAGGTATTGCTTATGAGCTTGACGCCATTGCCGCAGTTGTCATTGGCGGAACTAGCCTTTCGGGGGGAATTGGAAAAATTACCGGGACAGTAATTGGAGCCTTGATCATCGGGGTTATCAATAATGGGCTGGACTTGTTAAATGTAAGTTCTTACTATCAGCAAATTATTAAGGGAATAATTATTATCAGTGCCATATTAATTGATAGAAAAAATTCACAGCATTAACCAACTCTTAAGGGTATGAGTATTAAATTTTCGATCATATTTTTTCTCATCTGTATATTCCTGGGATGTAAGGAGAAGAATTCTGATAAAACAGAAACGGAACAATCCATAGGAGTGGTTGGCGTTTCCATGCTAAGCCTGCAAAATGAGTTTATTGTTAATGTCAAAGATGCCCTTGTCGAAAATGCAAAAAAGAGAAACATTAAGTTGATTGTAACTGACGCGCAAAGATCCGCTGACAGACAGGTCCAGCAGGTTGAAACTTTTATATCTCAAGGGGTCGATGCAATTATACTTAATCCATGTGAAGTGGAGGCAAGTTCTCCAGCCATTGCAAAAGCTAAGGCTGCAAAAATTCCTATTATCAATGTCAACTCGGAAACAAGATTAGAACCGGATGCTTTCGTGGGTTCAAGAGATGAAGAGTCGGCCGAGATTGCAATGGAACATATTGCCAAATTGATTAACCATTCCGGAAACATAGTTATTATGGAAGGTTATATGGGGCAGGCTGCCCAGATTAAGAGGGCCGACGGTGCAAAAAAGGTCTTGCTAAAGTATCCTAATATTAAAGTTATTGCCGACCAGACAGCTGAATGGGACAGAGCTAAAGGAATGACATTAATGGAAAACTGGATTCAATCATACGGAGAGAAAATAGATGCGGTTTTTGCCCATAATGATGAAATGGGAATGGGTGCGCTACAAGCCTTAGAACAAGCAGGTATAAAGGACAAAGTAGTTCTTGTAAGTATTGATGCCATTGCCGACGCCTTACAGGCAGTTAGCGATGGAAGATTGGATGGAACTGTATACCAGGATGCGAAAGGCCAGGGAGGAGGTGCTATAGAAATGGCGTTGAATATCATAAATAAAAAGCCATTAGTTAACAGCAAAATATTTATTCCCTTCAGGTTGGTCACAAAAGACAATGTCAATCAATTTCTGAAGTAAATATAATTTCAGGAAGCCCCAGTACTATAAAAAATTTGATATCCAGGCAGAAAGTAATCGAAGTCGCAGTTATGATCTTCACCTTTTCCCGTTGGCCGGATAGTGTTCACCTTTTTCTGGCCAATCCGTTTGGACATCGGCGCAAGGCTATCAACCCAATATTCATTTTTTTTAAAATTTAACAACCAAAATGTCGAGTTCCCCGTTTTAAGATTAGACCGATCGGTCTAAAAGAAGGAGATTATATGACAAAATCGGAAAAAACCAGGCGTTTTATTATTGAAAAGTCTGCGGCCATTTTTAATAAAAAGGGGGTGGCCGGTACTTCAATATCAGATTTGATGGCGTCAACGAAATTGGCCAAGGGAGGGATTTACGGCAATTTCAACAGCAAGGAGGAAATCAGCGCAGAGGTTTTTGACTACCTCATCAGTAAAGTTTCGAGCGCCTTGGATAAAGCTACCGCAGGAAAGGCAACAGCGCGTGAAAGCCTTTTTGCCATTTTGGGCTACTATGAAGACAGCCTGGCGACAAGCGAAATGGGTGGCTGCCCAATGCTCAATTTTGGTACGGAAGCCGATGACACCAATCCCGATCTCAGGGGACGAGTTGCAAAGGCAATAAAAAAAAGCCAGCAACGAATAGCCAGGGCGATTGAAGAAGGGAAATCTGCAGGTGAATTCGACAAGCGAACGGATTCAAGCATTTTCGCTATCAAAATGTTCACAATGATAGAAGGGGCTATTTTTGTTTCAAGAGTGACAGGCAACAATGGGCCGATGGGAACAGTGGTGAAGGTTTTAAAAAATGAGATTAACACACTTTAAGTTTTTTTAAACTAAAAAAGACCGATCGGTCTAAAACAAATAACGATAAAAATGAAAACTTCAGAAAACACCATACTGATCACGGGCGGTGGCTCGGGGATCGGTTTCGAAACGGCAAAATTGCTATCCCAACTCGGAAACACAGTGATCCTCGTTGGGCGTAACAAAGAGAAATTGGAGGCCGCAGCCGGTAAACTGCACAACAACGTGCATTCCATCGCGGCCGATGTGACCAGCGAGCAGGATCTGAATGACTTGGTGAACACTATTTACAAGACTTTCCCCCAGTTGAATGTTCTTATAAATAATGCTGGCCGTGCTACTATTCATGACGTCAGCAATTCGCCGGATGGCGCTATTATCGCCCGTGATGAAATGAATACTAACTATTTCGCGGCTCTCAGCCTTACGAACAAGTTATTACCCCTGCTAAAAAGCCAGAGCGAATCAGCGATCATCAACGTCTCTTCGGTGGTAGCATTTGCACCTGGGTTATCGCTCCCTACTTATAGTGCGAGTAAGGCAGCGCTTCATTCCTACACGCAAGCCTTACGGCTCAGTCTAAAGCGTGATTCAAAAGTGAAGGTGTTTGAATTGATGCCACCATTCGTGGATACCGAATTCGCGAGAGATTTTAAATCTGTCCACAAGATAACTCCCGAAGAAGTGGCTGTCGCTCTCGTCCAGAGCCTGGCTATCGATCGGTATGAAGTGCGGGTGGCATCCGCAGAACAACTTTACAACGCATTCTTAAGCCAAGCTGACAAAGCAGTATTAGCACTGAATGGACTTGAACTGAACTAACGAAACAACAAAATTAATTATAAACACAAAGCATATGGAAACTCAAATCGCAGAACAAAAGAAAATTGCACAAAACGAAAACGTACTGTACACTGCCAAAACACATACGACTGGAGGCAGAGATGGTGGTTCCTCACGGACTTCTGATGGCCGGCTTGATATCAAGCTTTCCGTACCAGGCACACCGGGTACAGGCACAAATCCCGAGCAGTTGTTCGCAGCTGGCTGGTCAGCCTGTTTCACCGGTGCGATGAAAATTGCAGCGGGTAAAATGAAGGTCAGGTTCCCTGCTGACGCCGCCGTTGATACGGAAGTAGACCTCTTAGTGAACGGTGAATCTTACTCTCTTCAAGCCCGGCACAACGTCAGTCTGCCAGGTTTGGATGAAGAGGTAGCTCAGGCAATTGTTGACGCAGCTCATCAAATCTGTCCCTATTCAAAAGCTACCCGCGGCAATATCAATGTTGTGATTAAAGTGTCCACAAGAAATTCGTAGCATATTGTAAAAGATCGAAAAAAGTCTATGACTTGAAGGCACTGTCTCAGTGCGAAGGCTGGCTTCGCCTGTCGCTACTTAATTAGTTATGAAGGCCATATTGAACTTTGATCTCTCTCCTAACTTTGCCAAAAAAAGAAATGCAAAACAGGGGATTACTTTTTATTCCTGACATAAGCGGATTTACCCAATTTGTAAATGAAGTCGAAATTGAGCATAGCCGTTTCATTATTCAGCAATTATTGGAAATATTGATCAAAGCCAATGACCTGGGGCTCGAGATCTCAGAAATTGAAGGGGATGCCATTCTTTTTTACAAATTTGGTGAACCACAAAAACTGGAGTCCCTGTACCAGCAGGTGGAGAAAATGTTCCTGGCATTTCACGAGTATTTAATTGCTTATGATCATCGTAAAATCTGTCAATGCAAGGCTTGTGTATCCGCTATCGATCTTTCTCTAAAGATTA
Source organism: uncultured Cytophagales bacterium (assembly GCA_963845845.1). Lineage (GTDB taxonomy): Bacteria > Bacteroidota > Bacteroidia > Cytophagales > Cyclobacteriaceae > Chryseolinea. Next base: position 46,840 of record CAWJTP010000009.1, on the reverse strand, counting down.
TCACACACTATGGCGAATTCACTCCGCTCAACGTACAAAGATTCAATAAGCTGATTGGAAAAGATGTCATCGTTGCGCACCAACTTCTGAAAAATGATATCGCGCAACATGAGTACTGGTTGGTAACAAAAAATTTGTTGCAGGATAAGCAGCCAGCCCAGCTTGCGCAATGGATGCATTGGGACAGCAGTGCCAAACAAACCGGGAGTGGTGACATAAGTTTTCTTTATACTCAGCTGGGTCCGCTGAAAAATAAGATCCCAAGACCGTCGACCCACGAGGAAACCGGCGAATAAGATAAAAATGTTATCTGTTTCGAGAGATTATGAGATCGATGTAAAAACCTTATGTTACACTGTTGTGCATTTTGAATTCCGTCATCTTTGGTATGGGAGGATAAAAGCGATAGATGAGGTGGAGCATTTTTTACCTGGAATCGGAAGTCGTCACAGGCATGTGCTGGAGAATGGAAAAATAGAAATGATGTATATCAGCAGTTTTTTGTACAACCCGGAAGGAAAAACCATCTTTAGTGAAACGAACCAAAAAGACAAAAGCTCTATTTACTTTATCGCAGAAAAGACAGGTGAACATAGCAGCAGGCTTACGCTCGAGATATACTTTCAACCAAGCGTCATAAAGCAGGCTTTATTTAACCGGCTTGAAAAAAAGAAAAAAGAACAGGAGCTTCGGCTATCCCTGCAACGTCTTGACAAGGTAGCTGAAAGAAATGGTTGTTCCGCTTGAGTTCTGAGAGATACAATTATAATTCTTGGCAAAATGAACAGTTCAATTCCACGAATCCCCCCTCCAATATATTTTTTAGCAGGTCTTCTTATAATGCTTTTGCTTAACGCATATGCGCCAATCGGACGTTGGCTAAATTCTTCTTGGCGTTATACCGGAATTATAATTATAGTTCTTGGATTTTGTCTGAGTATTGGAAGCGGGATTTATTTTAGAAAGTTAGGCACAAACCCTCGCCCTGGTGCTCAAGCAAAACTCCTTGTAACTAAAGGGGTCTTTCGATATACACGAAATCCGATGTACATGGGCCTTATCACTATGCTCATAGGAGTTTCAATCCTTTTGGGCACATTTTCACCTCTATTTGTAGTCCCAATCGTTTTCGTGATACTTCACACTCAATTTGTACTTCGAGAAGAAAGATGGATGGAGGAATGGTTTGGTGAATCCTACATAGAATATAAAAGTAGAACTCCCAGATGGATATGGTGATAATGAATGCTTTATGAGATGCCTTTTTATTTGTACTGGTAACTATTATAGAAGCCGTTTTGCAGAACTTTTGGTTAACCACCTTTCAAAAGAGAAGGGCCTAAAGGTGATAGCCTTTTCCCGTGGGCTGACGCCGGGTCATGCGGACAATATAGGTTTGGTGTCCCCTCATGTGATTACCTATCTTGAATATCTAAATATCCGAGATTGTATTTTCGGTTCTCCACAGAAATTAATGGAGAATGATTTTAAAAAGGCGGACAAAATTATCGCGTTGGACGAAAACGAGCATAGACCTTTACTCGAAAGGCTTTTTCCTGCTTGGGAGCACAAGGTGGAGTATTGGAAATTTGAAGACGAGTATATTGTGAAGCCAAGTGAATTGTTGCCGCGCTTAGAAAGGAGGATAGTGGCATTTTTGAATGGAATAGCGTGAAGGTCATGCGTGCTGTCTTTCAACTTTGAATGAAATCCCGGCACACTCATGGTCTGCAAATTATGAATTCATATTTTTTACCGACATAGGAGCAATACCTGGAAAACCGGCCCCGCTATTGCGTTAATGCCATACGTTTCGTGTCCTTTGTACTTCCATCGATCGTTAGAGAATAAAAGTACATCCCGAGATTCAGATCTCCTCGCTGTATTTGCACCCGTGTCTTTCCGCGTTCGTTGACTTCGATTTCCCTCAGTGACCGGCCATTGACATCATACACGCGCAGCCATGCTGTCTTCACATCGCGGTGAATGTACATATCGATGGTTGTTTCTGAGTTGAACGGATTAGGAAAATTCTGGAAGAGTTGAGTTGGCTCGTCAGACGCATCTTCCATTAAAGTTTCCTGAGCGACAGACATGTCTTTGCGCGCTGCGCTGTTCGCGGAAGATCCATGTTGCGCAATGCGGATCTCGGCCTCAGTGAGTACTTTTCCAAAGACCTGAATGTTGTCGATAAGTCCTTTGAACATGCGGTCATATGTTGAAGCGTTCCGTGTCGCATCGTTGAATGCTCCGACCGCAAATTTTCCTATGTTGGATCCCGTCAGACCACGTCCCGAGTAAGCTCGCGTTACATCGAGGACAGCTTCTGTCGAGTTGGTGCCAAAATAGAATTGTACTTGCCCGGTCGACTTATACGTCACGGCGAAGAAAACCCAATTGCCGCTCAATGCTGAAGCGTTGGTTGTTACTTTGTTGGTTGAGCTTATCGCCGGCGAACCATCGGGCCACTGGTCGACACCAAGCTGCAAACTTCCGTTGCTGTTGTAAACAAGGTCAACACCATCGCCTCCATGGTTGATCCAGGAAATGATGCGGTTTCCACCAGAGCCAGCTACGCTGGACTTGTTGTTCACCCAGCCCGTCAACGTGAACTCGCTCAGATTTTTCAGCTCGTTGATGGGCCCCGTGCTTTCGACGTACTTGTTTGCTGCTACATTACCAAAGTCATACGACGCGCCGCCACCCAGTGCCGTCGGAGCGTTTGTTGAAAAGGCTGTACCATTTCGTACAAAAGCTGCAGATGCGGAACCCTCCTGCAATGGGGTTGGGTTGGGTGGAGTAGAATTTTGTTCATTGAATTTCAGCAGTACGAGCGGAAGCTGCAAAGCTGGAGAATTTGTCGTAACGTTAACGGTGTTGCTAGGCAAAGAAATGTTTCCACGCGCGTCCTTTGCCTTCACAGTAAATTGATAGGAACTTGATGGGGTCAAACCAACGACTGTATATGTGGTAACCGCACCGACTTCTTCTACCAGACTGGATCCATTGAAAATCTGATATCCAGTAACGCCAACATTATCTGTGGACGCCGTCCAGGCGATTTCGGCCGTTGTTTCTGTTTTGGCCGAATTATATGCGCTCGTGGGTGCAGAGGGAGGTGTGACATCTCCTGGAGAAGTGGCTCGCTGGACAGTGACAATGTTTGCTGGCGACAACACCGAGCCATAGATGCGAACATCATCAATAAGTCCTCTGAACATGCGGTCGTAAGTTGAAGGATTTCGTGTTGATTCATTGAAAGCACCCACGGCCAGGTTACCGATATTGGATCCTGTCACGTCCCGACCTGAATATGTCCGTGTGACATCAAGCGATGCGTCAAGGGAATTGCTTCCGAAATAAAACTGAACCTGGCCAGTCTCCTGATAGGAGACTGCAAAGAAAATCCAATTGCTGGCTGGAGCGCTGCTATTTGCAGGTACTTTATTTGCAGAACTGAATGCAGGCGAGTTATCGGGCCATTGGTCGACACCTAGCTGCAGGCTTCCATTACTACGGAATACAAGATCCACGCCGTCACCTCCATTGTTGATCCATGAGATGATCCGGTTGCCGCCGCTACCCGTCACGTTGGATCTGGCGTTTACCCACCCCGTGACAGTAAATGCGTTAAGATTCTTAAGTGCGTCAACAGGGGTTGAGCTTGTAACGTAAAAATTAGCCGGAGTTACGCCATAGTCAATAGCGTTGGCGCCGCCAACCAGGACAGGTGTATTATTGCTTAACATAGGTGCTACCTCAGAGCGCGTGAATGTTGCGGAGGCCGATCCAAGGTTCTGATAGATGAAACCCGTATCGTTAAAATTCAGGTGGACCACTGATCCATCCGTCGACGGTATGTTTTGAAGAATAACATCAATGCTATCTCTGGGCGACGCGTTCTGCGACTGATCCCATGCCTCCAGGTAAATTCGTTGTGTCGATCCCGCTCTTAAATCAGAAAAAGTATATGTATTGACCTTACCGATGTTGTCGACCCGTTGCGATTGGTCTCCAAGATCCTTTGCAATAATGACATAACGGTCTATCCCTACGTTGTCGGACGGCGTTGCCCATTGGAGCGTAACTGAAGTTGCAGTCTTCGTTGAGACAGTCAATGAAGGTTTTGACGGTGCTGTGTGGTCTCTGTTCTCAAATTGAATAGCCTGAATGTTGTCGTAGTTCAATGCCGTTCCAAAGATCCGGATATCATCAATCGCGCCCCGGAACATCCTGTCATATGTTCCTGAATTCCGGGTCGCATCATTGAAGGCACCTACCGCGAGTTTTCCGATGTTGTTGCCGACCGCTCCAGCTGAAAGCGTTGATGTCAGGTCGCGACCCAGATATTGAGAATTGGAGCCAAAGTAGTATTGAACTTCACCACTACTAGCTGAATAGGTTACTGCGAAAAATACCCAGTTGTTCGAAGCGCCTGAAGGGTTAATGGTGATTTTTCCATTTGAACTGAATGCTGGCGAATTATCTGGCCACCCGTCTATGCCAAGTCGAAGGCGCCCATTGCTTTCAAACACAAGGTCCACACCGTCGCCACCGTTGTTAATCCAGGATACGATTCTGTTACCACCACTTCCTGCGGTGGCTGATTTTGCATTGACCCAGCCTGTGATGGTAAAGTTCGGGAGGTTTCGCAGCCCTGCGATGGGTGCCGTGCTTTGAACGAAGTAATTTCCAGGTATTGTCCCAAAATCAAAGGACTTTGCAGTAGCATCCTGTGAAGGTCCGTTGACACTCGAGGTTGGAATACTTGCCGACCTTGTAAATGCGGCTGTCGTGATACCTGAATTCACCGGAGCTACGCCAGCAGCCTCATCAAAATTTAGGCGTACAAGCGGTGTTGTATAGGGGGGTTGCACCTGTCCGCATGCTTTGAGGTCTTCAATTGTAAACCCATTGCCAGATACCTGTAAGTAGTCAAATGTACCGGGGTGATTGTTATTCAATGCGTTTATATAGGGAAAAATACCGCAAGGCTCGTTGAGGGCAGGGTTGTCCAATATTCTAATGATAGTGAAATCGTCAGCATCGGTTGCAACTTCGTCGAGATTGGAAAATCCCTCAAGGTTCTCCAAAGAAGTGTTATTACCTATGACAAAGGTGTGGCGGCCAGGAAGTCGTTGAAGACCACGGAAGCCATCCACGTTTTTTAAGGCCGCATTATTTTCTATTGCAAGATTATCCAAGGTCTCAATTTTGGAGAAAGCCTCCATACTGGTCAGCATAGGATTTCCATGTACCAGAATTGCCCGTGATGATCCTCCACCAGGAGAGGTATTCAACTCGTTCAGCAGGGGAAAGCCATCTACGCGCTGAAGCTTTGAATTAGCGCTTACAACGAATTCCCCGACGCGTTGAACCAATGGAAAACCAGTGACATCTACGAGGTTGGGATTACTTATCAACGTAATCCCAGTGAGTTCCGTCAACAATGAAAATCCGTCTATTGTTGTGAGGGCCGTATTATCTATGTGCAGATATTGCACGTGTTTCAAAGAATTGAAACCAGCCAGACTCAATAGTTTGGGATTACCAAACAATCTCAGCTCACCGGTGATATTCTCGATTGAGCCGAGTCCGGCAGCGCTCAATTCGGGGTTATCAAGAATATTGAAGCCGCCGTTGATTGTCGTCGTGTGAGTGAATGGCGGAAGATGTGTCAACTTCGCGTTTCGCTCGACCACAAAACTTCCCCCGATGGTGACCCCCGCAATTACATCGATCGACACAAGCATACTGTTATTGACGAAAATGAGGTTACCGACGGTCGAAAGATTGGAAAGACCAGCGATGGACGTCAGGTTCGGGTTGTTCTGGATGTTCAAACTATTAAGGTGAGTGGTATTTGCCAGGTGGTCGAGGTTGGTAATATCCGCGCCAGAGATGATGAGGCCGCGCCCAGCAAGTCCGGAGGGGTCAAAGGCATCCACTTTAGCCTGAGTGTCAAGAATGACATCAAAGCGGCCCTGAGCCATTGTAACCAATGGCGATGCGATGGCGTACAGAAAAATCAGGAAAAGACGTCGGGTAGAATTGATCATATGGATAATGTTTGAGATCTAATTTGATTGATGAGCTCCTGCGACCAAACCAATTTTGTTTGTTTTCTATGTCGTCGAAGCGAATATGGTATCCTCGCGATGACAGAAAGTAATGCTCCTTAATTTAATTTATTTTGAAGTTTGAATCATCACTTAATGTGCTGTATTTTATTGGATATTTTTGATGATGATTGTCATCAACTTGCAATGAGCAATGTCATAAAACCTGCATTTCGTTTATCCTTTACCGGAGTGATGTTAACGTCGTTGGCCGTAAGTTGTGGAGAAAAAACCACGCAACGCTATTCATAGGGCAATGGGCCTGTTAATTGCAAAGCCATTAAAAACAAAAAACTTCGGTGTGATCGGTGCATCGGACAGATGGGTACAAGGGCATACACCCTCAGGTGCAGTGCAGCCGCAATGGACATTCACGGAAGCATTGGTCGGCGCCGGCGGCGTTGATGCAAGCGTAGAGGATATGGTGAAACTACTTTCGTTGCTGGTGAAACCTGATCAATCTCCTTTGGGTAACGCCGTTGTTGCTTCTACTCCTTTGATGTAAAACTACGATCCGGCTACACGTCCCAGCCCTTCCGGTATGTCCTTCCCACAAACTGATTGGCCTCTTCCATATTGGTGATCTTCATCTTCTCGCCATCCCACAACAACTTCCTGCGACCATAATAATCCACCTGATCTTTGCCGTTTTCCTTTCTCAGCATGTAGCTGCGTATGGCCAGGTTACCCATCAGCACGGTTTCGGTCATCGGGCCCGCATAGTCGAACGACGACGTCAATGCCTTATGCTCTTTGCTATCAAAGCCGGCCTTACAGGCATCGACCCATTTCCTTTGGTGTCCGTATTCGGGCTCATCGTTCGGCATCAGTTTCCGGACCGAATTCTTTCGTGCCATCGCTCGAGGTAAAGCTTCGGCATCAGCGGCGAGCTGTCGTTGATGTTGGTGGATATCAGACCCTTCTCACCAATGATGAGAACTCCGTTGGCGCTATTGCTTCCCCCGATGTCGTGGTCGGCGGGAACAATCTCCGGATGTGACGGCCGGATACCCCCATCGCTCCATGTCATTTCTATAGGAGCTTGACTTTTATCGGTAGCGGCAAAATGGATCGTAATGAATGATGACGGCGGACACCCTTCGGGGTGATAATCCGCTGTCCACATTTGCTGTATATACAGAGCTCACGCTGCATTCCGCGTCGGTAGGATATTTCAGTCCAAGCGTGCGAAACGGAATGTCAATAAGATGACAACCCACGTCACCCAAAGCGCCGGTCCCATAATCCCACCAACCACGCCAGTTGAAAGGATGAAGATTAGGGGTATACGGTTTGAGCTCAGCGGGACCGAGCCAAAGATCCCAATACAAGTCCTTGGGCTTTTTACTTTCGTCAGGCGCCGGCATCGCAAAACCCTGCGGCCAAACCGGACGGTTAGTCCAAATTTGCACTTTTGAAATTTTACCCAATTTTCCCGAATCGACCCAGCCCTGTACCGTTTCGCAATAGCGGATTCGACGCCACCCTGGTTCCCCATCTGGCTAACGATCTTTTTCTGCCGCGCCATCTGGGTGAGGAGGCGTGCCTCCCGGATGTTGTGGGTCATAGGTTTTTGGACATACACGTGTTTGCCGCGCTCCATGGCAAAAACTGCTGCCGGCGCGTGCACGTGATCGGGTGTGGAAATTGTCACCGCATCGATATCCTTTTCCTGGTCGAGCATCACGCGGTAGTCGTTGTACTGCTTTGCTTTCGGAAAGTTCTCTACCGAACGTTTCGCCGAGCCTGAAAAATCAACGTCACACAATGCAAGCACTTTTTCGCGCCCTTTTACGGAGGAGTTCATTATGTCGCTGGTACCTTTTCCTCCCGCTCCGATCGCGGCAAGAACAAGTTGATCACTAGGCGCGGTAAAACCAACGCCTCCGAGTACATGCCTGGGCACAATAAAGATTGAGGAGGCAATCACACTCTGTTTGATAAATTTTCTCCGTGAAGAGTCAGCTTTCATTTTGTTCGGGATATTTCATTGCAGGACATTATCGTGTTACACAAAGAATTTATTTCCGGAATATAGAAATTTAAAAAATAGAAATCCATTTCTATAAAACGTTGTTAACAAAAGATTTGAAGTGTTTATAGGCAAAAATTAATTTTTCTTTTGGTCTCTTCTTGCACGTTAACCTTATGTGATAGCTTATAGATTTTGAGCCACCCACCAAATAGTAATTGAACCGTACACCAAGTAAATTGAACTGACAATTACTCAATTTAGGATCGTAAACGCAGTTGCAAATGGATATTATAAAACTAAGTACTGATTGGGCCAAAGCAGAAGTCTTTTCAGCAAAAATGATAGGACTATTAAGCTTGATGGTTCGAAAATATAATAAGCGGTGCATAAGAATAAAATCTACAGTAAGGGTGACATGGTTCGGATAACTATTCAACCAATTGCTCAATGCCCAAACACCAAGCGGCAGCCCAATGATGACCAGCTTAAGATAATTCCATGAGACAAGCCACATAATACTGCTGTGCAGCGGCATCTTCTTTGATACGTTGTCGGATTTTTTTAAGGTGTTTAGTTTCCCAATCGCTCAACGCACCCAGTACACTTTCAAATGTTAACTTACAAAAAGGTAACTACTTACCTTTTGTAAAGTGGTCACTTTTTGTAAGCAAATTACAACACGGTTATTGTTATAGGAACAGAAACAGAAAAACATTAAATCATGAATGCCGTAAAAAAACTATCTCGGATTTATACTCCGCAAGGACAACCTGGCTTTTTAGGACCAGGCCATATTGCCCGCCCGCTCATCGAAACCGACTTTTCCAACAGCGATCCCTTTATCTTCCTTATGGATGATATCTTGGATAAGAAAGATAATGCGCCATCCGGAGGGCCTCACCCCCATGCAGGATTTGAGACCGTTACACTCATAATCGAGGGAGAATTCGGAGAGGGGTCACACAAGATGAAGGCTGGCGATTTTGAGATGATGACGGCTGGCTCAGGCGTAGTTCATACAGAAACAATTGCCGATCCAACGAAACTGCGCATCCTGCAGCTTTGGCTAAATCTTCCTAAAAAGGACAGATGGACTCAACCGAGAGTCCAAAGGATGAAAGCAGCGCATGTACCTGTAGCAAAAATACCAGGCGGAAGGGTGAAGGTATACAGCGGTAGTTTTGGTGGGATAACTTCACCGGTTCAGAATTATGCGCCGCTTATTCTTTCGCATATGGAACTTGATGCTGGAGCCTCACTGCGGGAGACAGTACCTGGTAGTTACACAACTTTCATATACGTTCTGAAGGGTAGTGTTAGCGTAGGTGACGAAAACGTCGTTGTGAATCAGGATCAGGTAGGGTGGTTCGAGCGTTCGGTCAATTCCACCGAAGAACTTCAGATTGAGGCATTAAAAGACGGAGCCGAACTGGTACTCTATGCAGCGGAGCCTCAAAAACATCAGATTGTATCACATGGTCCATTTATAGCGGACTCAATGGATGAGATCAAAGATCTGTATGCCGACTATCGCAGTGGAAAAATTCAACATATCCAGGATGTTAGCGAGGATCGGCAATTTGTATATGATAAATTAAAAACGGAATCATAATGGAAATAGGAATAGATAGCTTCGCGTCTCAGATGTATGGAAATCAAACGTTAGGCCGTGCTGAGGCAATGGAGCAATTACTTGAGAGAATCGCATTTGCTGATGAAGTTGGCCTTGACGTCTTCGGTATTGGTGAACATCATCGGAAGGAATTTCTTGATTCGGCAACCGCTGTGATTTTGGCTGCTGCCGCCGGTCGTACAAGAAGCATACGCCTGACCAGTGCTGTAACCGTCCTTAGCACTGCCGATCCTGTGCGCGTGTATCAAAACTTTGCTACGTTAGACCTGGTGTCTAACGGAAGGGCTGAACTGGTAGTAGGGCGCGGTTCATCCGTAGAAGCATATCCACTATTTGGATTTAGTCTGAACGATTATGATGCACTCTTTCAGGAGAAGCTTGACTTGCTCTTAAAAATTCGAGATGATGAATTTGTCTCATGGTCGGGAAAGTATCGTTCGCCGTTGAATAATCTTCCGGTATATCCCAGGGCGCTGCAAAGCAAACTCCCCGTGTGGCTTGGCGTAGGGGGCACACCTGAATCGTTCGTTCGCGCCGGCAGATTGGGATTGCCCTTGATGGTTGCAATCATTGGTGGATACACAGCGCGGTTTCGCCCTTTAATTGATATGTACCGCGAAGCAGGACTGAAGGCTGGATTTACTTTGGATCAACTAACAGTGGGACTCCACTCTCCGGGCTATGTAGCAAGCTCTGATGAGCAAGCTGTTGCTGAATATTATCCGGGCTACGCTGAGTTGTGGACTAAGTTGGGACGCGAAAGGGGATGGCCACCTGTAACACGAAGCCAGTTTGATTCATTGGTTGGTCCTGACGGTGTTTTAGTAGTGGGAGGCGCGGAGCGTGTTGCAGAAAAATTAATACATCATAGTGAAGCCTTAGGTGGGGTTGACAGATTTACATTTCAAATGGACAACGCGGGCCTCTCTCATTCACAGTTGATGACATCGATCGAACTTATCGGTAAGAAAGTGATTCCCTTGGTCAATGGTGCGAAGTAGTTTTTTAAGCCACACTTCTATTTGAAGGATCAAATGCGGCGAGGTTCGGTTTAAGTCGAAGACTGCGCTTTGAATGTGAAAGCTTCTGGAGAAACGACGGGCGAGTAGGAGCCATGATCTAGAAAAGTATACTTCAATAATTGACATAGTTGAATTGTTGACAAATGTCCTATATTTATATAGTTACTACACACTCGCCACAGTACAGTCTCTCACATGAATCCTGAAGGGTATGCCATCGCAAATCTCCGGTTATGAGTACGATGTCTTTATCAGCTACAGGCACAAGGATAACAAGACGTTGGCATCATATGGCGAACTCGGTTGGGTATCTGAATTTGTTGCAGCACTGGCGATAGAACTTGATGCTGTAGTCAAACGAAGTGTGTCCATCTACTTCGATAAACATCCGCGCGACGGTCTGCTGGACACCCATGATGTAGATGCTTCGCTGTCGCCAAAGATCAAGTCCGTCATCTTTATTCCAATACTCTCGCGAACCTATTGCGATCCGGAAAGCTTCGCATGGCGAAATGAATTCCAGGCTTTTAATAGGACCGTACAAAGTGATTCACTGGGTGCTACGGTAAGGCTGCTCAACGGAAATTTTGCCAATCGTGTGCTTCCTATTCAGATCCATGATCTGGAGGCTGATGATCTGATGCTGTTTGAAGATGAGTTGAAAGCTAAACTCAGGTCGATCCAATTTGTCTTCCAGGCGCCGGGTATTAGTCGACCGCTTCGTACGCACGAGGAAGATCCGTTGAAGAATATCAATCGCATGTCCTATCGCGATCAAATTAACAAGACAGCGCACGCGATCAAAGACATCCTAATGGCGAGCGCGCTGCACAACAGCGAGTCTCCAGCAAGTGACAAACCAAGGCATTCATCTCCTATTGTTATTGATCGCGACCGTGTGCCTAACAATAAGGCAATCACTATTGAGTCGTTTCCGTATGAGGGTAATGATCCGTCATTGACTTATTACGGAGAGGCTGTTTCTGATGAGGTGATCCGGCTATTATCACGGGTGAAAGATCTTAAGGTGTCTGGCTTGACTCCTGGTGGCAGTCGTAATGCTTTAAATACAAATGGCCTTACAATCAAAGGTCGCGTGAAGGATGCAAACAATGGCGCAGCAGTAAGTGTGGACGCTATCGTTGATACAGGTGTAGTTTGGTCGCAGCGCTATATCGTTGAACACCGCGACCTTCCACAACTACCCTCCAGGATTTGTCAGGATGCGGTGTCATCTATGAATCTCGCCTTACGCGATGGAGAGTCGAAGTGGATGACACGATCGATAACGCGTGATCCTGAAGCCTACAAGGCTTATATGCAGGGACTTCATCACGCGAAGAACAGATCGGCACAATCGCTTCAGCAGAGTATTGAATTCTTCGAAGAAGCCATTCAACGCGATCCGAAATTCGGCAGGGCATACGCGCGAATGGCCGAGGTCCGCATCTACCAATGTTACGCGGCTCCAATAGATTTTTCGTCGACTGTGCTTCGTGCCAAGGATGACGCCCTTACGGCCCTGACACTTGACCCAATGTTTGTTGAGTCATTCGAAGTACTTTCATTCGCCGCGATGTGCTCGGAATTCAGCTGGCCCGACGCTGAGCCATTGTTCAAAAAGGTGTTCGCCATTAATCCTGTCGGTAATGCGGCAGAGGAAAAATATCAGATCATTATAGCGCAGCTGAAGGACAACTTCGCGAAATCGGAGTATGAAGTTTCGGATACTTTACCCCTGTTTATCAATGCCTACCCATTGCTTCACGCGGGTCGTTTTGAGGAGGCTCTTGAAGCTGCAACCGATGCGGTAAAGAAAGATCCGCGGTCGTTCATGGCGCAACGGGCGCTCGGTCTCAGCTATCTGGGAGTGGAAAACTATGAGCGTGCAATTGAATGCCTGGAGAAAGCTGCTACACTCTCGGACCGTCATCAATGGCTGCTTTTCGAATTGATGGGCGCTTACACACAGGCAGGTAAACGCGATGGTGCGCAGGACATCATGGAAGAAGTTATGTCGCGGGCGCATTTCGTGGCAGCACACACCTTTCAGTATTTCTTTCAGCGTTGAACAGTTCGTTTGCGGGTTCAATATGAACTTATAGCGGCAAAGTTCAGAGAGCTCTGGTGCCGACCGAACAGCTTTTGCTGCGCCAAAAAGCACGTTTTGCAACATAATTTGTATTGAATACATCAAATGAGGTGGCAGCTGCGGCCCTTACTGACACACCTTTGGCCAACGAATTTGAATGAGCCGAACAGAAGAAAATCCAATACCCCCAAATATCATGACGGTTGCCATAAACAATAAAGCGATCCCTATGACAAGCGATGTCATATCTTTAAAAGGTTGTCTGAATTCTACCGGAGTTAGACGGGTACGTTGTTCATCAGTAATAGTGTGGCCAGCTGTATTGCTCGCCACACTTATCTTTTCAAACTCATTGGTTTTCGGGCAGGCCCGGTCAGTTGGGGGGAGCGTAAACGACGACACTGGCGTACCCTTGCCTGGTGCGACGGTGGTTGTGATCGGCAGCGACCGGCAAGCCATCGCGAATGAGCAAGGCCTGTTTACGATCTCAGCCAGTCGCGGCGAACTCATCCAGATCTCATTTATAGGATACGAGTCGGTCAATCTGGTCCTTGGCGAAGAGCTGGATCTTTCCATACGATTAAAGGAATCCTCAGCAATCCTGAACGAGGTCGTCGTAGTGGGTTACGGCACAATCCCGAGAAGTGATGTGACGGGCGCGATCGCACGGATTAGTACGCCTGATTTTGTTAAGGGGAATGTATCAGCCGCTTTACAGCAGGCGCAGGGTAAGATTCCCGGACTTTCGATTACACGGCCCGATGGTGATCCGAACGGGGACTTCAACGTACGCATACGTGGCGCGACCTCGTTGGAAGGACAACCTCCGCTGGTTGTCATCGACGGCGTAGTGATCGATGACTTCGACCGCGCCATGGCTAGTGTCAATCCTAACGACATCGAGTCTTACGATGTACTGAAAGATGCATCAGCAGCGGCGATCTACGGATCACGAGGTGCGAACGGTGTATTAATTGTAACGACGAAGAAGGGAAAAAGCGGACCAGCAACTTTTCAGTATAATGCATTCGGTTCCATCGAGTCGGCATCGAACCAGTTTGACGTGTTAACACGCGATGAGTGGCTATCCGCCACAGCATCTGACACAACAGCTTATCATTATGACGCAGGCGGCAATACAGACTGGCAGAAGGCCATCACAGAGACGGCCTATACGCAGAGTCATATGATAAGCGTGGCAGGCGGGAGTGATCATGTACGCGCACGCGGTTCGATCGGATACATCGATCAGGAGGGTATTGTGCTCAACACAGGGAGGGAAGTTCTCACCACCAGGCTGAACGCTGACTTGAACAGTTCAAATGAAAAGCTGAGTGCAAGCATTGCATTTAATTCGTCCGTGATTAATCGCGATTTTCTGCCCGATCAAACAGGTACGTCACAGGTTCGTCAGGGTGGAGCCGCGGTATTCACATGGGCGAAAAGCTTTCTGCGGATCTTGGCCGATTCGGGACGGCACTGGTAGCTACTATCAACCACCAGTATTTTTTCCGAATCCGGTTTTCCTGTTACAAGAATTACATAGTAACCAGAAGCAGAACTTCTTTCAATCGTCGATAAGAGCAGATTATGAACTATTCAGAAATGTTACTTTTGGGGCAACGGCTGCCCTATCTAACGCGAACGACGTCTATAGCCGATACTGGCCGCCGCGAATCAATACACCTGAACTAGCCCTGGCGGGAAAATCAAACGCCAACAAGCGAAATTATACCGGCGACCTCCATCTGAAATTTCAAAAGAGATTTGGAGGACACGACCTTACACTCATGGGCGTATATGAATACAATGATTTCGTCAATGACGGCTCCAGCATTAATGTTTTGGGGCAGCCTGTCGAGGGTATTCTATTATCTGACAACCTGGGTAGCGCGAGTTTAGCTACCGACTTTTCATCCTTCAAGAATGAAGTGAAGATCATTTCTTTCCTTGGTCGTTTTACTTATAATTACAATGACCGTTACCTCCTAACCGTTACCTTCCGCCGTGACGGATCGTCACGGTTCGGACCTAACAACCGCTGGGGAAACTTTCCCTCGGCCGCCATAGCCTGGCGTATCAGCAATGAGCGTTTCATGGAGCAATATCCATGGCTCGACTTAAAGGTGCGTGCCAGTTATGGTCTGACCGGAAACCAGGAGAACCTTGCACCCAACAGTTATCAAAACCTGTACAGCCCCGCGGGTGCATATTACTTCAACGGACGAGTTGGCCAAAGCTATGGCATTACTCGCGAAGCAAATCCAGATCTTAAATGGGAAGTTCGGAAGTCGTTCAACTTTGGATTGGACTTCAGTTTATGGCGCGACCGAATCGCGGGTACAGTAGATGTATTCAGTGATAAGACCAGTGACATGTTATTCGAGTACAATATTCCGCTTCCGCCTTTTGTGACGTTCAAGACTTTTGCTAATGCTGCTAATGCATCTAACTCGGGGATCGAAGCGACCGTCAATGTGAGATTGATCGATCGCGACAAGTTTCACTGGAATACCCGGGCAAACATCGGCTCTGTGAAGAACAAGATCACCAGACTTGCGGGCCAATTCAGAGAGTTCGATTTGACGATCGCAAATTCAAACTATGGGTATGCTTTTGGCGGTTCGTTCAATTTTCAAGCCAGTTACACAACTTAAGACCGGGTATCCAGCAGGGGTTTTCTGGCTGCCGCGGCATGCGGGCTTTG
The DNA here is from genome assembly GCA_963845845.1 of uncultured Cytophagales bacterium. Classification (GTDB taxonomy): domain Bacteria; phylum Bacteroidota; class Bacteroidia; order Cytophagales; family Cyclobacteriaceae; genus Chryseolinea. The sequence goes on along the minus strand of CAWJTP010000009.1, from coordinate 31,292 downwards.
ACGAAAGCGGCAGGGAGCTGTTTTACAATCTCGACGATGATGGTGAAATTATTGCGACATCGCCTGCATTCTCGGAACAGGATAGAGTTTACCTTGACCCCACCCCTGACTTTGATTGGGGAGTCACAAACACTTTTCAATTCAACAGGTTTGACTTCACGATATTTCTTCGCGGCGTTCAAGGCTCGAAGATCTTTGCCAACAGCTATCTGAATCTTGCATCACGTGGTTATTTGCCAGGTTCGAATGTAGTGAGCGATGCCTTGCACAACGGCTTCCTAATCCGCTGAACATTTCTACGTACTGGCTACAAAACGCTTCTTACTGCCGGCTCGAGAATGTAACGCTAGGCTACACCATTAACAAGATCAAAGATATTACTGGGTTGAGGGTATACGTCTCAGGTCAAAATCTACTGCTCATCACACGTTACAAGGGAATTGATCCGGAAGTGAACGTCGAAGGTTCACAACGGTATATCGATACGTCGTATTATCCCAAGACTCGCAGTTTCACTATTCGGCTTCATTTCTCTTTAACCAGTTAAAAAAGTTTATCATGAAAAAGAACAATATTCAAAGGTTCATAGCGAGAAGCGCAGGTATGATGCTATGCGCTGTTTCAAATTCCGCGTGCACCTGATCTGGATGTGCCCGCGTACGACAAAATCGATAAATTCTGGCTCACACAGACCAGGTAGAGCAAGGTGTTGCCCAGGCATACGCCCAAGCTGCGCAACTATGCGCCTACGTATCCGGATATTCCCAATGTTTACAATCTTCATGAACTGTCATCAGATGAGTATCATCGTGCCGGTTCGCGGCGCGAACTGGTCAGATGGCGGACAGTGGGAAAAGAGCTGTGGAAACACAAGTGGACACCCTATCATGGATCTTTTCGCTACGGATGGGCATTTGTATTCGCAGGTGTTGGCTCCATTAATCGTATAATTGATCACTTACAAGGATCATTGATAAGCACGAAAGTTATCCCCGGGCAACTCGCCGAGATGCGTACCTTGCGGGCGTTCTATTACTATCAGGCCTTGGATCTTTTCGGCAATGTGCCCATCGTCGAACGGATCAGACGTCGGTGCACCAGACGTTGCCACCCGAAGTCGCGAAGAGGTATTCGCTTATGTGAGAAAGAACTAGTTGCCAACGTCTGCCGTTACTGAGCTCCGATGTCAACAGCGAAACTTATGGCCGGGTTACGCAATGGCTGGGCTACACTTTATTAGCAAAAAGTTGACCCGAACGCCGAGATATTTACCGGGGATTCGCGTTGGGAGGATTGCATTGCTGCATGTGAGGCTGTTTTGAATTCGGGAAAGTACGTCCTTGAGGAAGATTTCTTTAAGAACTTCGCCATTTACAACGAGGATTCACGGGAAAACATTTTCTCTATCCCATTCGAAGCAAGTGCCCGGCTGGGTACCTTTTTGATTCAGGCACTCACGCTTCATGGAAACAGTATAGCAACCTTTGGTCTGAATGATGGAGGTTTTAATGGCTACTGCAGTACGGCGGAGTATCTGTCAAATTTTGATGACGCCGATCTGAGAAAGAAAATGTTCCTGGTTGGACAACAATATATCGGGCAGATCCAGGACGATGATCACCTTCAGTACGATCAATCAGTCCTCCGAACTTATTATCATTTGATCCTTCGATCACTGAATTCCATCTGAGACCGCCCAAGATGGAGATTGCTGGTGCGCGCTGTATAAAGTGGGAAATCAACCAGCTGAGCGCAAAATATGTCGAACGACTTTGCCATGTTCCGACTTGCTGATGTGATTCTGATGAAAGCGGAAGCACAATTCAGGAATGGTAATCCTGCTGCTGCGCTTGTCACCATCAATCAGAAATTCGGCGCAGTCTCGATTCGAAGCCGTGCGCAGATGCCTGATTTCAGCGCAGATGAAATGAACCTCGACGGTTTACTTGCGGAGCGTGCCCGCGAATTGTCGTGGGAAGGTCATAGGCGTAATGACTTGATTCGTTTTGATCATTTTACGGATGCACGGATCCCGGAAAACGGACGTATCAGAAGACTTCCGGAAACTGTTTCCCATTCCGCAGACTGAGCTCGACAAGAATAGTTATCTTAAACAGAACCCGGGCTACTAAACAGTAATACGCCTAATAAGCAGATACATGATAACATTAGTGACACACCGTTTGCTTGCTATTTTACTCCATGGGTTAGCCATGCTGGTGATATTATCATTGATGTTGTCACACGTGGCGGCGCAGGATCAGACACTGCGCTTCGTCGAGGTTGAGGGAATCGCAGGAAAGCCTCTCGGAAAACTCCGAAATATCACCCAGGATCCCAGCGGCCAGATGTGGTTTTCAGGCGAAGATGCCAGGTGTCTGTATCGCTACGACGGCAGTACTTTAACTGAATATCGCCACGACTTCACGAATCCGACTTACCGCAGGCGTTGAATTCAGTGTGGTGTATGCCGATAGCGAAGGCATGATCTGGATTGGATATGTGGGTGGAAACCTGGACAGACTCGACCCTCTGACAAATACCTTCACTCACTATTTTCATGATGACAAAGATGCGGGAACACTAAATGGTTCACCTGTTATGGACATCCTTATGGCTCATGATGGTACTCTATGGGTTGGTACAAGTGGTGGTCTTGATCGATTGAACAAAGGATCGACACGGTTTGTGCATTACAGAAATGAGTCGGAAAATAAGAAATCATTGACCGCCAACTTCGTCAACGTCCTCTTTGAAGACAGTAAAGGAACCCTATGGGTAGGTACAGAAGGATTTATATGGGTCACTCCGAAGGCTGTCGGCGGGGGACTCAATAGAATGGAATCCGATGGCACCTTCACGCAGTTTGTTCATGATCCGAAAGATCCAACCAGTCTGGGCAGCAACCATGTTACTGCGATCTTTGAAGACAGCCGCGGTGTATTCTGGGTCGGCACTGATGGTGATAATGGACTGTATACACTTGATTGCAAGAGTGGAAAATTTCAGCGACACGAGTATGATGCTGTGCATCCATCGAAGCTGAGTCGTCCTCCATTACTAGCTGACGAATGGCATAGGGAAACCGATATCGTCACGTTCATTCGTGAGGATCACAATGGCCATATCTGGATTGGAACATTGTGGGCCGGTCTAACGCGATACGACCCCGTTGCTGAGAAAGTAACACGTTACAACAATAGTAATGGATACCCCGATGGTAGCAGTTGGAATGGATTCGTTTCGAAGGACGGTGTTCTTTGGGTTTGTAACGTCGAGTACAGGTGGACTGCGCATCAGCGCCTCGGCAGATTTGAAGGCGTCCGTCTGTTTTTCGGCTTCTAATGGAAATGTCAGGTACGCAAGGCTCGCATATTTGGGGGGCCATACGTAAGCTATACCGTACCCAAGCGCTCCCGCTACAATGGGCGCTAGAATGAGAAGCCGTAAATTCTGAGCAATGATGATCAGTACATCCAGGAAGCCGAACTCATTGCTGGGAAGAGCATCGGGCTCCTCGAACGTTTGAGGCTGGGAAGGCGTCAAAACCGGCTTGCTCATCGCAATAATCTCAGTGTCTGCGGGCTTATAATCGCCAAAAGACCCGCTATATCATATGTTTGAGCCGCCACCGCTCGGTGCTCGGGACTCGATAATCTCAATCGGGTGCGACAACGCTACCCTGATTATTAGCCCGCCGGGCTACTTTGGTGCAATCGATAGCGTGCGGTGAAGGTCTTTGTCGAGATACTGGTGCTCGCCCGTTCGAGCCTGGCGACCGTTGCGAGCCGACCAAAGCAGGGGTTTTCGGCGCAACGGTGGCAGTCCTCAGATGCTCTTCTGATCGTCGCAGAGCGTCTATGGAGGCTCTCACCGCCGGTTGCCGCTTGCCGGCCGAACGAGGAGCACGGCCAGAGCGCCGGCGAGGCTGAGGGCTGCGATCAGCGCCCAGGCTTCGTTGACGGCTTCCACGGTTGCCTGACGCTCGACCGCCGCCCGGACAAACGCCAAGGTTTCCGGCGACACTTCAGTGCCGGGTATGTGCGCAAGAAACCGATCCATCGGCAGTCCGACCGTCCTTGCGGCCTCGACATCTCCCCGGGCGATCGCCTGTCCCAGCCGTTCGCCGATTGCCGGTCCGCGTCCATAGAGCACGGTGTCGATGAGGGCGAGACCGATGGCGCCGCCAAGATTGCGCATCAGGTTGAACAGCCCGCTGGCATTGGCGACCGCTTCAGGTGACAGATGGCCCAAGGCGATGCGAATGGGCGGCAGGAGGCACAGCATGATCGCAACGCCGCGCAGGATCTGCGGCAGGACCATCTCCTCGAAATCGGTCGCGCGGGTTTGGAAGGCACTGAGCGCAAGACCGACGGCGAACAGGGCAAAGCCGACGCCGGTCAGAACCCGCGCACTCACGCGGCGCTCCAGGAACACGGCGATTGGCGCCATGACGAGCTGTGCCGCGCCGGTGACCATCATTGTTTCGCCGATCTCGAGCGGGTCGTGAACGCGCACGAAGGCAAGGAACACGGGCATCAAATACACCGCGCCGTAGAGCCCGATCCCCAGAATGAAGCTCAGCGCGGTGCCGAGTGCGAAGCTCGAATCCTTCAGCGCGCGCAGATCGACAACAGGGCAGGGCGATCGCAGCGTACGGCGCACAAACAGGGTGCCGCAGCCGAGGCTGCCGGCAAACAAGGCGACCACCGGCCACGCCGCCCAGCCCTGTTGCGGCGCTTCCTTCAGTCCGATGACCAGACCCGAGAGCGCGACCGCCATGAGAGCGAGCGCCCGATAGTCCAGCTGTGACACCAGGCGGAGCGCTGTCGGCTCCTTCGGCAACAGCCATGCCGACACGGCAATCGCAGCCAGGCCAGGCCCGACGTTGATGAGGAACAGCCAGGGCCAATCGTAGGTGCGGGTGATCCAGCCTCCGACATAGGGCCCCACGGTGGGTGCCAGCACGGCAAGGACGCCGGCGATGGTCGTGGCGAGCGCCTGGCCACGACCTGGAAAGAGAACAAAGCCGCCGGCAAACACCTGGGGTATCAGCAAGCCGCCGGCGAAACCCTGGACCACGCGCCACGCGATGAGCGCGGCAAAGGATTGGCTGTAGGCGCAGCCGACCGAGGCCGCCGTGAAAATGGCGAGCGAGGCCACTGCCAGCCACCGCATGCCGAGCGCGCGCGTGAGCACGCCCGTGAGCGGGATGGCGACGACCTCGGCGATGAGGTAGCTCGTCTGCAGCCAGCTCATCTGATCGGGACGCATGTCGAGCGCGGCCTGGATCGTCGGCAGCGAGGTCGCGACCACCTGGATATCGAGAACCGCCATGAACATGCCGAGGCACATCGCGCCGAAGCCGGCCCAGGTGGCGAGCGACGGGTTCGGCCCGGCGAGGCTCGCGGCATACGGCGTCATGGCGCGACGAGCCCTTGGCGCTTGGCCAGCGCTGCATCCTCGAGCCGGATTTTGTAGCTCAGCACCGCGACCCAGATCGCCGTCATGATGAGGGCGAGAGCGACGGCTGAAAACGCCAAAGGCAGCAGCAGGGTCTCGGCAACGGTGATGACGTAGTTGGGGTGCTTGACGAAGCGATAGGCGCCGGACGAAACGATCGGGGCCTCGTCGAGCGCGATGATGCGGTGTGTCCAGTACGGCCCGAGCGTCGCAATCACCCAGTAGCGGGCCGCCTGCAGAACGACAAAAAGGCCGATCAGCGGCCAGGAGGTGTGCGCGTCCGGCGGAATGAGAAAAAAGAGGCTGGCGATCCAGCTCAGATGGGCGACCGCGACCACCGGGTAATAGCTGGCACCCTCCTCCCGCGCGCCTCGGGCCAAGAGCGCTCTGGTATTGCGTGCGGAATGAATCTCTTCGGCGCCACGCTGGATCAGGATCAGCAACGCAGCAATTTGCGGTGCTCCGATTTCACTGATCACCGATCAGAGATCCAACAAGGCAAAAGACACGGTGAAGCCCGGCCCGAACGCGGCCAGCAAATGCAGACCGGACGCGCCCGCCGACAATGTGCGCTGGAGCACGAACAGAGCCGTCGGGGACGACATATTGCCGTATTCGGCCAGGACGTCCCAGGCGTGGCAGAGAGCCTCGTCAGGCAATGCGAGGGCCGTTTGGGCGGCCTCCAGCACTTTGCGCCCGCCAGGGTGCATGATGACCCCATCGAGATCGCTCAACTCCAGGCCATGGCGGGCGAGAAAATGATCCACCGCAGGTCGCAGCTCCTCGCGCGCGCACTTCGGGATGTCCGGGCTGAGGACGACTCCGAAGCCGTCGTCCTCGATGGACCAGCCCATCATGTATTCGCTCCGCCGCCACATGTGTTCACCGGACGCGACAAGACGGGGCAGAGCTTTGCCATCGGAGGGGCGACACAGGAGCAGCGCAGCGGCGCCGTCGCCAAACAGCGCCGTGGAGATGAAGTTCTTGATGGTATGGTCGGTGTTGCGGCAATTGATGGTGCACAGCTCGACAACGAGGAGCAGCACGATGCCCTTGGGCAGCGACTGCGCCATCCGAGCCGCGCGCGCAAAGCCGCTCACACCCCCCGCGCAGCCAAGACCAAAAATGGGCAGCCGCTCGACAGTGGCGGGAAGACCCAGGCGATTGGCCAGGATCGCATCGAGACTCGGGACGGCAAGCCCCGTGGTGGACACCGTCACGATGGCTTCGATGTCATCTGAGATCGATGCCGGCCCGGTCGATGCATTCCCGGCTCACGCGTTCCAGGAGATCGGCCGCAGCGTCCTGGAACACGCGGTTGCGTGCCGCCCAGCCGTGCGACTCGAAGTGCCATTCGAGAGGCACGCATGAGTAGCGCGTCTTGATGCCGGTGTTGAGAAAAAGGGATTCGTGACTGCGCAGTTCGGGCGCGATGGAGAGAACGATATCGCGCGTTGCCTGCTGATCGATGCAGTGCTCCGGCACCGCCGACGCGATCGCTGCGATTGCAACGCCAGGCCCGGAGCGAACGCAAAGACCGAACTCGCTCATTTGGCGTGTGGCCTCAACACCGAACCTGCGTCGCCAGCTAACCGCTTCAAGATGGCAAACGCGTGTTGGCGAAACAGAATTCCGTTCACGACAAGTCGCTGCGGAGAGCCGCGAGCCTCCCATCCAACACGAGCCGCAGCGTCGGCTTCGCGTTGAAGCGGCAACGTGCGAACCGGGCTTGCTAGTTGAAAGCGCCATAGAGTTCGTCGAGTGCATGGATCAAGTGCGCCATCTGCTCGTCCGAGTGCGCCGGCGTTGGCGTGAGACGCATCCGCTCGGTGCCCTTCGACACGGTCGGATAGTTGATCGGCTGGACGTAGATCCCGTATTGGTGGAGCAGCGCGTCCGTCACGGCCTTGCAGCGAATGGGGCAACCGACCATCACAGGGACGATATGGCTTGGATTGTCCATGACGGGCAAACGCTTGGCCTTGAGCGACCTCTTGAGTGTCCGAACCCGCTCCTGGTGGCGGGCGCGCTCGAGCGCGCTCGTCTTCAAATGGCGGATGGACGCAAGCGCCCCGGCCACGATCGCAGGCGCGAGCGATGTCGTGAAGATGAAGCCCGGAGGCAAACGAGCGGATCGCATCGCAGAGGTCGCGGGAGCCGGCGATGTAGCCGCCCATGACGCCGAACCCCTTGGCGAGCGTGCCGTTGATGATGTCGACCCGGTCCATGACGCCGTCGCGCTCGGCAATGCCCCCGCCGCGCGGGCCGTACATGCCGACCGCGTGCACCTCGTCGAGGTAGGTGAGCGCCCCGTACTTGTCGGCGAGATCGCAGATCGCCGCGATCGGCGCGATGTGCCCGTCCATGGAGTAGACGCTCTCGAAGGCGATGATCTTGGGCGTGCCCTTCGGAATTTTTCTTAGTTTTTCCTCGAGGTCGGCGACGTCGTTGTGACGAAAAATGTGCTTCTCGCACCCCCCGTGGCGGATGCCCTCGATCATCGACGCGTGGTTTTTCTCGTCCGAGAGGACGACCGTGCCGGGAACGAGCTTGAGCGAGGGTCGAGAGTGTGGCGTCGTTGGCAACGTAGGCCGAGGTGAAGAGAAGCGCGGCTTCCTTGCCATGGAGGTCGGCAAGCTCGCTTTCGAGCTCCACGTGATAGTGGGTCGTGCCGGAGATATTGCGCGTGCCGCCGGAGCCGGCGCCCACGGCGTCGATCGCCTCGTGCATGGCCGCCAGGACCGCCGGGTGCTGGCCCATGCCGAGATAGTCGTTGGAGCACCACACCGTGACCTCGCGCGAGCCATGTGCCGCGAAGTGATCCGCCACTGGAAAGAACCCGCGGCGGCGCTTCAAATCCGCGAAAACGCGATATCGGCCTTCTCGATGCAGGGTCTCGAGCCGCTGCTGGAACACGCCCTCAAAATTCATGTCGATCTCCTGCACGTCTTTCCGGTAAGAATGCAGAGCAGTCATTCGGCCTTCAGGCCGAGTTCAATCGCCGCGGCCGTAATCCTGCCCGATGCTGCCTGGTCGTCCTTGAAGACCTCGAGCGCCTTGCGGAACGCCGTTGCCGCGACCTCTCTCTCGCCAAGCACAACCCGAGAGCGCATCAGGCGAGTCCAGCCGTCGACGTCTCGCGGAGAACTCTCCAGGCGACTTGCCAAGCCATCGACCATCGCTCGGATTGCAGCGTCCTGCTCGTGCGGAGGCATCGCTTCGGACTTGGTCGCTTTCGCGACGTGCAGTCCGTCACCACCGTTGCCGGCGGCCGCGGTTTGCAAAGACGAGGCTGTCTCGGAGGCCTTCGCCTTGGCCTCCTCGTACGAGAGCTTGAGCTCGGCGGAATTCGGATCAAGCTCTACCGCTTTCGCATAGGCGGCCGCTGCCTGTTCATAGCGCCCGGTGTTGAAATAGGACCAGCCGAGCATCCGCCAGCCTTTGATGTCGTCCGGCGCGGTCTCGAGCCGGGCCGCCAGCCGTTCGATCATCGTGTTCACGTCAGGCAGCAGTTTGCCAGCCGCCGCCTTGGACGCCGGCTCCTGGGTTTCCAGCAGAACGCGTGTAGTCCTTGAGGCGCGCAAGCATTTCGCCATTCGATCCCGGAACGCGACAGCGAGACATCGCATCCTGAGCCGGTCGCCTCGGGAGGATCCCGCAAATAAGAAATAGCTGCGCCAATGCCTGCAACGAGGACAAAGGCCGCGGCAGGCACGATCCACACTCGCGGCGGTGCCTTGGCCGAACCGCCAGCTCGATGACCGCAGCCGCGAGAGGAGAGCACGTCTCGCCACGTCCGATCGTAGCGCAAAGATGAGCAGCGCCGAGATCGCGGCCGAGGAGACCACAAGCAGCACAGCCCAGGAGCGTCATGGACATCTGCAAGCTCCCAAACGCTGATGTGAATGGCGGCGGGCCGATCTATGGGCGACGCATCTGCGGTGCCAATTCGAGCATCTGCCGCCGTATCTCCGATAATAAAGACTTCGGTAGGAGGCGTAGGGATAGCCGTAGTAGATGAAGCCGGGACCTATATGGGTCGGATAATAGCCGCGGCTGTAGTAGTAGGGATAATCGTAGTAGCGATAGCTCGGAGCTATCGGCACGTGCGTCCGTGGGACGCGGCCACGATCTTTGATCTCGATCACATTGTTGCGCGAGGCCTTTGCCGGGGTTCAGAAGGGACGGCCCGGCCGATGCGGCATTGGCCACTGGCGCAATGCCGAGGAAGGCCGACCGCGAGCAAGCAAGCCAGCAGAATGGACGCGAACAAATTCCGACTGCTCATGAGATTGCCTCGCTCGTTCCCCGTCCTGAACCGGAACCACCATCCGCGATCGGTCAAAACTTCCTCCGGAGCTCCATGCGGACGCCGAAGTTGTCTTCGCCGTCCTCGATGAGCTGATAGGTCGCGTCGGCGCGGAACAGCCAGGCCCGGCTGAGCGCGATCTGATAGCGAACACCGAAGCCGTACTGCGTGGGGATGGACGCTGTCGCCGAAGGGCTGCACCATGGCCACCTCGAAGGTGAGCTGCTGGCCCAGATCCTGGCCGAACAGATACGTCAAGCCGATCGCGCCGCCCCAGGTGTCGGCGCCGGTGTCGTTGAGCTTCGGGTAGCCGGTCAGGGCGTCGGTCTCGAAGTTGATGCCGACGTTCTTCAGGATGCCCGCGCCGAAGCCATCGACCAGGGGCTGAGGGTTGCCGAAGCCGACGAAGAAGTTGGCGTAGGGGATCAGCGTGCTCGGCAAGCTCGTGATCAGGCTGTTCTCCGAAATGATGGCAAAGCCTTCGTCGTCCTTGCCGTTGCCGAAGTTCGCGAACACGCGGGTCGAGTTCGACACGGTGTTGGAATAGCGCCGGCTGTAAGCGGCGGTCAGGAAGTGCGTCTGCTGGCCGTCCAGTTCGTCGCGGCCCTGTAGCAGGCCGTAGCCCGCTTCGATATAGCCGCCGAACGCGTCGATGAAGGTGGTTACGCCATAGATGTTGGCGTTGCTGTTCTTGCTGCGCTCCGAGGATGCCCGCGTTGTCGACATTGTCGAACGCGGCGAAGAAGGTGATGTCGTAGTTGGGAAGGCCCAGCTTCCGCGAGTTCCTCGCGGGAAGCGTCACCGCGCCGCCGAGGATCGCGTCGTTCGCCCAGATCCCGTTCTGCAGGAACAGCGGGAAGAGACCGACAGTGAAGGGCAGGTCGAACCTGGCTTCCGTACCGGAGAAGCCGGAATAGATGGAGCCGAAGTCACCCTCGAAGAACAGCGTCTGCGGGTTGAGGTCGAACTCTTCGTTGAACCTGCTGTTGCCGTCGCCGCCGCCGAACTCGTAGCGGGTGAATTCGTTGTTCTTCTGAAGCGGCGTGAAGAAGGCGTGGATGCGTTCGGTGCCGGTGAGTCTTGAAGTCGACGTCGATGTTCAGCCGGGTCGCGATCTGGGCAATATCCTTGCCGTTGTTGCTGTTGTAGGCGACCGCCGTCCGCCAGTCGCCGTAGACGGCGAGGCCCGGCAGCAGCGGATTCAATTGACCAAAGAGGGTGCTGCTCTCCTCGTATGGCGCCGGAGGTGTATTGCTGGCGACCCAGCTCGATGGGCGGGCGCGGCGGATCGACCACGCTCTTGGCGCCGTAGATGTCGACGTTCTTCTGGGCATCGTAGTTCTTGTCGTACTGCGGACCGGGCAGGAACAGGTCTTCCTTGCCGGCAGTCTTGTTCTCTTGGAGCGTCGGACTGCTCTTGGCGCACGTACTGCTGGATCCGGCGATCGACGGCAGGCGCACACTTGGGTCACCCAGCCTCCCTTGCTGACCTCGGTGCTGCCTTGGCCTGCCGCAGGTTCTGCAGTCGTGCCGGACATCACAAGATAGCCAGCGGCTATCAGCGCGATCGTGGCGGTCGTTGTCCTGGCACGGTACCGAAGATTGCATTTCGCGTTACGAGTCACGTGTACGCTCCACGTCTTGGCTCAGACCTGCGGGTAGGGCTGGGACCCGCAATCCAAACCCTCGGCTTCTCGGTTCTAGCGCTTCACTTCGAGCTCCACCGTGTAGGCTTTGAAGCTCAACATCCGCTCGTTCATGCGCCGCTCCATTTCCTTGGTGGCACGGACGAAGCGCATGAAGTAGATCGGCTCGGCACGGCTCCGCAGGCGGAAGGCGAGGCGGTAGTTGCCGGGCTTCGTGATCAGGTTGCCTGGCACCCGGTACTTGGCCAGCTTCTCAGCCAGTGGCGGCAGCGAGTGGTTCTCCATGCGCACCAGCGGCGGATGGTTGAGAACGGTGGTCGGGATCTGCGGCGGACGCAGATGCGGCAGCGGGTCGATGTCGAAGTTCACCGGCAGGTACATCTCGCGGTCCGTGCCCTTGAGGTTGGTGGTCAGGAACTTGGTCTGGAAATTCACCACCTGCTGGTCCGTCTTGATCCTGCCGGCCGCGACCTCCAGGCTGTGCAGATCGGCCAGGTCGCCGTTGCTGTCGACGTAGCCCGACTCCCAGACGTTCTTGCCGTCGGGATCGACGAGGGCGACGTTCACCCAGAGCTGCGGCTGCGCACCGAGCGAGCCGGACGGCAGGTTGTGCCCCGAATTGAGGTTCTTGATCCTGTAGGAGAACGCCAGATCCTTGCCGACCCTCGGGTCGCCGTCGATGTAGGGACCGTCGACTTTGGTGCCGTTCTCCATGACCTGCCGCCTGAGCTCGTCCCGCTCGTCGAGCTTTGCGAGGTTCTCCTCGATGATCTGCCGGGCATCTTCGCGGTCGAGCGAATCGGCCCAGCGCTTGGGAAAGTCGACCTTGACCTTGCCGCGTGCGACCTTGTCTTCGAACTCGTTGGTGCCCCAGCCGGCGCGCCAGTCGAACTCCAGCCAGTCCTTCATGGTGAAGGCCTGGGCCTTCGTGTTGTGAGGGAAGATGCCGGGGTGGGCGATCGCATAGCCCGGGCCGATGAAGCGGTGATTGGCGTGCTTGCGTCCCGGGTTGATCTCCTTGCCGCCGATCACGGCGGAGGGCGCGGTCGCATAGCCCTCGGGCTTTCCGGGGACCTTGCCCATGTGGCAGTCCTGGCAGGTGACGCCTGCCGTTGCGTGCCGGGCTGTCGCGATACTGATCCCAGACGATCTCCAGCTTGATGCCCAAGTTGACCGCAACCTGATGGCAGCTGACGCAGAACTCCGACTTGGTGAGCTGGGGGTTCGTCATCATGCCGTTGTGGATGTCCGTGCCCCGCCCGTCCTTGCTGGTTTTGACGGAGTAGGTCTCCTTGTTGGCGAGGATGTCCTTGAGGACGCTCTTTTCGCCGCTGCCGTAGACCGGCTCGAAGATCTTGCCCGGCTCGACCCGGCGCTCGCCGTTGACCTTGCCGTACTGCTCCTTGACCCGGTGGCAGGTGATGCAGCGTCACGCCCTCGCGCGAGATCTGGCTCATCGCCCAAAGCGGCGTTTCGCGCTTCTCGCCGAGCTGGGTGCCGACCTGCTGGTGGCAGCGCACGCAGAAGGTGCCGACCGTACCTTTGGTCAGCTCCTGGAACTTCTGCTCGAACGCGTGGAACATCGGCGAGATCGACGCATAGGCATGCTGCGACGAACGACCATTCATCGTAGATTTGCTTATGGCATTCGCCACATTGCGCAGCGGTGGGATAGAGGGAGAGGGTCTCCTCGTCGACCGCGGGGATGGGAGCTTCTTTGCCCTTCTCGGCTCTTGCTGCGGCGGCGAGCGCAGACATCTGCCCATGGCCGTCCGCTTCCGCGTCCGGAGGCAGCTTCTGCTCGCCGCCGATGCGGGCATTCTGGTGTTACGGGCCTGATTCGCCGTCTCGCTGTGGCGACAGCATCCTGGCTAAGGAATGCCGTGTGACTCAGTATGGCGCCGCGAAAGCGCCGGAAAGCATCACATTACGCATTACCCTCGTCCCCCGTAGAATTCAGAGCGACATTCCGATGTGTGTCGCTCACGCAAGAGCGGCGCCAGACCGCTGTGCGGAAATGCCATAGCTTCTCCCCTCGGCCGAGCTGCACAGCTCAGCCGCCTGTCTTTCACTCGGACGCGTACGAGTTCTCAGCGCGCGGGAGCAGCGGTTCCCTGCACGTTGGGCGACATTGGCCTGTTCAAACGGAAGGCGTCGGCGGACCGGACACGAGGACCCCCATCGTGGGTGAAAACCTAACTCCGGAGCACCGCTTTTCCCTCGATGCCCTCCCCGCAAGCTTCAACTCAACATGCGATAGGGATCAAAGTTGGGCGAATGAATGGAATCTTTCGAGCGACAGTGTTCGTTCTGAGCCTAATCGGTGCGATCCCGTATCGTCTGAATGCGCCAGGATGGCTCGGTTCTTTGCTCAGTATTGCGCACTTCGACCGTGGTTTTCAGCCGTCGGTGAGCCGCTCTCAGCGCCACCGCGTTCAGCCGTCGCATCGAGTCAGGTCGCGTGTCGCCTAGACCATCGCATCACGCTGATCGGACGATCACTGCGCTTCGACGCTGGGATTGCTCCCTCTCGCCTGATTGTCGCGTTCTACTGCCGAACGAGGGTGGGTGTTTCAGATCCAGATCGCTTGGTTTGCTGAGCATCCCAGGAAGCGCAGCGACGGCGGGTCACCCGCGCCAGCCGTAGATGCGGAACTTGAAGCCTTCCGGGATCAGACAATGGCAAGAAGTCACCAAGTTACTATCAATGGCACCAGCTTTCTGGCGCGCCGCGGCGAGTTGCTGCTGGACGCTGCTCTGAGCAACGGCATCGACCTGCCCTATGACTGCCGCGCCGGCCACTGCGGCACCTGCTGCGTGCGGCTGGTATCCGGCGAAGTGCGGGGCGGCGAAGGCTCCGAGCCGGGCATCGTTCATGCCTGTCAGTGCCGGATCGTCGGCGATGCGGTGATCGAGAGGGGCCAGCCGTCGGGTGTTCGCACCGTCGAAGGCGTGCTGAGCTCATTGCGCCCCCTGTCGCCCGAGGTGATGGAAGTCGGCATCAGGACGGACCGCGCGCTGCCCTATCATGCGGGGCAATATGCGCAGGTGCGCTTCAGCGGCTATCCGAGCCGTCCCTTCAGCATCACCCATCCCTTGAGCGGCAATCCGAACAGCCGCTCGGTCTGGTTCCATGTCCGGCGCATGAAGGATGGGCGTGTCACCTCATCGCTCGGCAAGCGCATCAGGCCGGGCCATCGGGTGAAGCTGACCGGGCCCTATGGCTCGGCGCATTTCCGGCCCAATCTGGACAGCCGGCTGATTCTCGTCGCCACCAACACCGGCTTTGCGCCGATCTGGTCGATCGCCGTCGCTGCGCTGCGCGAGAACCCGGAGCGCATGATGATGATCATCGCTGGCGGCCGCACCATCGAGTCGCTCTATATGGGCCCGGCTCTCGCGCGGCTGGCCCGCTTCCCCAATGTCCTCGTCGTGCCTGTCTGCAGCACGCCGCAGACCTTGAGCAATGCGGTGAAGCTGGGCCGGCCGACCGACTATCTGCCGCACCTGCTGCCGACCGATGTGCTTTACGCCTGCGGCGCGCCGGCGATGGTCGATTCGATCAAATCGATCGCGGCGCGCATCGGCGCGGTCTGCTATGCGGATCCGTTCCTGCCGACCACCGACGACACGGTCGAGGAAAGCGTTCTGACCCGCGCCATGGGATGGCTCGCGTGCCCACCAGCCGGCAGATGGGCCAGCCTCGCTCTCGGTCGCCCCCGCAACCGGCGGCAACAGCCGATGCAGGCGTACAGGATGGCTGAAGCAAGGGTGAGAAGTCATTATCGTTCTTAGAGTGCATAGCTTTCGGTCTGACCGGGTTCGGGCGCGGGGTTCCTCTCTGGTCTTCGCGTGCTTTGTCTCTGCGGCTTGCTGATGATCTTCGGCGTTGCCGCGGAGGGCACAGTTGCGTCCGATCCGGCCAAGATCGTCGGTCCGAATGCCTGTGCCGAATGTCACAAGCAGGAGGCCGAGGCCTGGAAGGGCACGCATCATTTCAAGACCTTTCGCGAGATGCCGCGCCGGAAGGAAGCGAACGAAATCGCGGAAAAAATGGGCGTTCAGCGCATCAGATCGGAGAGCTTGTGCCTGACCTGCCATTACACGGTGCAGCAGAAGGAAAACAACAAGCAGCCGATTGCCGGCATCTCCTGCGAGTCGTGCCACAGCGCCGGTGAGGACTGGATCAAGGTCCACAGCCAGTTCAGCGGCAAGACCGAGAAGACCGAGACCAAGGCCGAGGAGGAGGCGCGCTGGAAGCTCGCCGATTCCAAGGGGATGATCAGGCCGTCCTCGCTCTATCGGCTGGCGAAGAACTGCTACAGCTGCCATGTCGTGCCGCAAGAGGATCTCGTGAACAAAGGCGGTCATCCTGCCGGCAGCGCCTTCGAGCTGGTGTCCTGGTCGCAGGGCGAGGTGCGGCACAACACCTGGCACTCCAAGGGCAAGGAAAACGTGCCGGCCAACGCGGCGCGCAAGCGCATGCTCTATCTCGTCGGCCTCGGCGTCGAACTCGAGACCGGGCTCCGCGCGGTCAGCCGTGCGACGGCGAGAAGGCTTTACGCCTTCGAAATGGCCAAGCGTGTCGACCGGGCGCGCAAGCAGCTCGCCGCCGCAGCGAAAGCGGCGCCGAACGTGCCGGAAATCGCAAAGATGGTCGAGTATGCCTATTCGGCCGGGCTGAAGCTGAACAATGAACGCTTCCTGACGACTGCCGCCGACGGCGTCTCCAAGCTGCTCGCGAGCATCACCGAGAAGTACGACGGCAGCACGATGGCTGGGCTCGACAGCCTGATTCCCGCACCGGACAAGTTCAAGGGCACGGCGAGAGAAGCCGGCGCGGCCAATTGATCCCGGCCGGCTGGCAACGACAACAACCTGAATGGGCTTCGATGGGGAAAGAACCACCGCGATGGATGATTTTGGGGGACCGCCGTGAGATCGGCGGGGCGGCGCGCGTCTGACGCCTCGATCGGCGGACGCGGTTCGGGCTCGGCGAGATATCTCACCAGCCAGACAGTCCAGGGCCTTCTGATCGCGGCGATTTCCGGCGGCCTGTTCTGGCTCGTCTGGATCTATGGCAACGGGCTGCGCGACCCGCGCTATCTCGACGGCTGGGTGCTGGCCGGCGGCATGAGCTTGCAGCTCTCTTTCCACATCGCCATCAAAACGGCCAGCCTGTCGCCGAAATCCGCCGCGCGCTGGCGGAAGATCCATATTTTTGTCGGCTATCTGCTGATCGCCGCCTTCATCTCGCATTCGGATTTCTCTCTGCCGGACACCGGCTTCGAATGGGCGCTGTGGGCGGGCTTCGTGCTGGTGACGCTGAGCGGCATTTTCGGCACCTATCTCGCCTGGTCGCTGCAGGCCAAGCACGGGATCGACGAGCGCGTCGGCTATGATCGCATCCCCACCCGCCGCGCCGAGCTGGCGCGGGATGTCCACGCCGCCGTCGCCAAGACCGATCCGGCCGCCGCTGCGATCGCCTTGCCGGCGCCGCCCTATGACGCCTGGATCATGGACCTCTACACCACCCACCTGCGGGACTTTTTCCAGGGGCAGCGCAATTTCACCGCCCATCTCATCGGCTCGCAGCGCCCGCTCAAGCGGCTGACGGACGAGATCGACAACCTGTCACGCTATGTCGACCAGCCGAGCCAGGAGAAGCTTGCCGCCATCAAGAACCTGGTGGTCGAGAAGGACCGGCTCGATTTCGCGCGTGTCTATCTCGGGCTCACCAAGGGCTGGCTGTTCGTGCATGTGCCCGTCACCTATGCGCTGATGGTGCTGACGGTGCTGCACGTCCTCGTCGTCTATGCCTTTTCATCGGGGCCCTGGTGATGCGGCGACCGGTACGGACCAGATCGGTTCGGCCGCCGAAGGCCAGGAGGCAGGCGCTCCCCGGCTCCCTGCGCGACCGTCTGGCGATGCTGCTGGCGCTCGTGACCGTCGTCTGCCTGGGCTTGGCCTTCTTTCTCTCCAAGGACACGCAGTTCCTGATGCCGGGGCCGCTGGCGAGCGCTCACGGCGCGATCGAGAATTGCAGCGCCTGCCACACCAAGAGCGGCAGCGGCAAATTGAGCTGGCTTCACGGCCTCGTCGCCGGCGATCCGCTCGCCGACAGCAAGGCCTGTCTCACCTGCCACAAAATGCCGGACACGGCCTTCAACGCGCACAGCGCTTCGGCCGAGCGTGCTGGAGCAGAGCACCAAGCGGCTGACGAAAATCGCCGCGGGAACGCCTGCGCCGCAATCGGCCCGCGCGCAGAGCATCGCCTTCCCGACCGACGACATGGTCGCACACGGTCTCTATTGCGCGACCTGCCACCAGGAGCATCAGGGCGTCAATTTCAATCTGAACAAGATCTCCAACGAGCAATGCCGCTCCTGCCACGTGGTGAAGTTCGACAGCTTCGACGGCCATCACCCGGAATTCGAGAACTATCCGTTCAAGAGGCGCACGCGGATCATCTACGACCACGCCGGCCATTTCGGCAAGCACTTCCCGGAAGTGGCGAAGAAGGATCCGGCAAGGCGCATTCCCGCGACCTGCTCGACCTGTCACAACAGCCGCGAAGACAAGCGAGTCATGGCCGTTGCGCCGTTCGAGCAGACCTGCACCACCTGCCATCTCGACCAGATCGTCGGCAAGGAGCGGGTCAGCGGCCCGAAAGGCATTGCCTTCCTGACCCTGCCTGGCCTCGACCTGCAAACGCTGAAGAAGAAGAAGGCCTCGATCGGCGAATGGCCGGAAGCGTCCGAAGCCGAGCTCACACCGTTCATGAAGGTGATGATCAGCCGGAATGAGCGGGGCCGTGCCCTGATCAAGACCGTGGACCGCCTGAACCTCCAGGATCTGAGCCGTGCAAGCGACGCCCAGATCAAGGCGGTGACGAATCTGGTCTGGGAGATCAAGCGGCTGTTCTATGCGCTGATCACGGGAAAAGCGTCGGACGTGCTGGCCGACCTCAATATCGGCGGCAGGGCGAAGCTGAGTGCGAATCTCGTTGCCGACCTGACCGCGAGCATTCCGCGCGATGTGGTCGTCAGTGCGCAGCAGCAGTGGCTACCCAACCTCGGCACGGAAATGGCCAATCGCCCGGATGCGGCCAGCACGGCCAAACCTAGCCGGCCTGCTCAGGCAGATCAGCAGACACTGAGCAAGAGTGCGCCCGACGTAGCCAAGGCTGCAGTGGCCCAGCCTGAAGCAGCGGTCCCCAAAGCCGCTGCCGCGAACGCCAAGCCCGATGGCGGCAAGAAAACGGCCGTGCCGACGAACGGCCTCAGAACAAGGCGGCGGACCAAACCGACGATCTGCTCCACCCCACGCAGGAAGAGCTGCGCGCGACCGCGCGGCCTGGAAGGAGCGGCCGTAAGAGGCTTTACCGCATACGCCGGCAAGGAAACGGCCTCCGCCAACGAACAGCCTCGCGCGGTCAATGCAGGTATCAGGACGGCGAGAAAGTAGCCCAGGCTGAAGGAGCGGTCCGAGCCGCCTCAGAGCCAAGGCGGCGGACCAAACCGACGATCTGCTCTACCCCACGGAGGACGAGCTTCGTGGCATCGCGGCTCCCGCAAGGGCGCCGGAAAGCAGCCCAGCCTGAAGGAGCGGCCCGAAAAACCGATGCCGCAAACGCCAAGCCCGATAGCGCCGCACCTGCGGATGCCGCCCCCAAGGCGGACGCAGATGCGCCAGCCGGCGCCCCAGATGCCGCGGCTGGCCAAGCCTCAAACAAGGGCTGCGCCCGCGATCAGCATCGAAAGCGACGTGGATCCGGAGAACTGGGCCGAATATGGCGGCTGGTACCGGCAGGACTACGCGATTTTCTACCGGCCCACAGGCCACAAGGACAAATTCATCTATTCCTGGCTCTTTCTGACCGGCCCCAAGGCGCCGAAAGGCGACAAGAGCCCGGCGGCGGCCGTCTTCGATTTTCTCACGAGCAAGGACGCTCAGGGGTCATGCACGAAATGCCACAGCGTTGACGATATCCAGGGCAAAGGGCGGGTCGTCAATTTCTCTCCGCCATAGGTCGAGACGCAAACAGGGACGCTTCACGAATTTCGTCCATGAGCCGCATTTCGGCGTCCTGGAAAATCGCGGTTGTCTGACCTGCCATAACCTTGAGAAAGGCCGCCCCTATCTGAAGAGCTACGAGCAGGGCAATCCGCAAAATTTCGTGTCCAATTTCGGCGCGGTGAAAAAGGAACTCTGCCAGACCTGTCACACCAGCAGCATGGCGCGTCAAGACTGCCTGCTGTGCCACAAATATCATGTGAATGGCGTAATCACGCCGATCATGAACACGAAAATCCCAATTCAATAACGCAACGACGCCAATCGTCTCGCATCAGCGCTGGCCAGCGCCCATCAAAATTCACAGGCCCCCGGCTGGATGGGCAGCCCGCTATTGCAAGCGCTCAATATCCTTGAACAGCCTTTGGCTGATCAGCTGCAAGAAGTAGAAGCCGAACACCGGGTTCTGGAAATAGAGTTGCTTGACCTGGCTGTAGCTGATGGTGAGCAGCTCTCCGTCCTCGACGCATTCGAAAGTGAGAGTGCGCTTGTTGTCCGGAGCAATCAGCCCGATCTCGCCGATGACTTGACCTGGACCGACATCCTGTCCGATCTCGTTCAGCCGGTAGCGCCCCGTCACCGTGTAGAACATGGCCTCCGAAAGATCGCCCTTGCGGAACAGCACGTCGCCCTGCTTGACGGGACGCGCCACCATGAAGGGTATCAGCCAGTCCATGCTGAGATCGCCCTGCGAGGCGGCTTTCACCTTGTCGATGAGCTGGAGCATTTCGCGCAGCCGGACGACGTTGAGGGGCAGCAGGATGATGTGCAGCACCAGCTGCGGATAAACTGGGGCAAGAAATCCATAGGCCGCGAAGAAGATATTCGAAAGTATGCCGATGATACGGAGGGGAATCATCCGCTTCATGGAATAGGTGGCAAACGTCAGCAACGCGCCGATATAGCCGACGACCTCCATCCAGAACATTCGTTCACTCCCACTTCATGCGGCGCAAGGCTATCCGTTTGCACATTCGGCATTGCTTTAACCTTGCGTGCACGCCGATGCGGAGCGCTCCGCGAATTGTGCCAGGCTCAAGTGGGCAAAATTGTCATGTGCACAACGGCAATCAGAAGGGCGACAGTTTTTTCAGCGTTTTTTCGATCGTCTTGCCGCCTTGCTCGATGACCCTGACCCCACCAGTGATGCCATCGTGCGTCAGCCGCCGCACGGGATCGATGACGAGCCGCTTGCCGACGAAGGGAAACGCCTGGGTGACCCTGACCCCTGGAATGAGGTTCGCCGTCCACTTGATCGGCTGCGAAACGACGCCCGGCACCGTTGCCTGCACGACGCGCCCGACCTCGCGGTGCGGACGGCAAGTCCGCGCCCGGGAGCAGACCTCCACCTCTCCGTTATGCAGGAGAACGAGTGTATTGCCGTCCGGCGCGGTATAGATGTCCAAGACCGTGCCCCGGACGCCGATGGTCGCCGACGGCGTCTCGATCTTGTAGGTCTCGCTGGCATTCTTGCCCGTGAGGAACCGCAACGTGCCCTTGAGCAATTTCACGGCGATCGATTTCGTGTCGCTGCCGGCCGCCACCGCATACTCGTCGAGCAGCAGCTCCGCATCCGGTCCCAGCGCGAGCTTCGTATTGTCGTCGAGCTTCAACTCCGCCTGCGCCTCCGGTCCGGTCTGCAGAAGCTCGTTGCGATGCACGCGAAAGCCCGTTTTCAGCTCCCGCACGTCGGTGCCGAGCTTGCCCGTGACCTTCTTCTTGATGAGCACGGCCGTGCCGACCTCGAGCTCGGCAGCGCCGGCGTCGGCAGCCAGGCTCGCATACACGAGCGCCAGCACGCACGCCGCGCAAACCGAGCGCAAGCAGCGGCCAAAACCAAAAGAACGTACACCAATCACGCTTTTCCCCCGGATTGCGCATGGATTAATCACGGCCGGCGACGCTACCATGCAGGCATGTGAGCGTACACAGGCGATCTGACCGGGGATCTCGACAGCCGGTTCTTTTGTCCGGGGGGACATCTTGCGCACTCGGGTGATGTATTGGCTGGCGGTTGTGCTTGCACTCGGCGACGCAGCGGCATTGCGCTGGATCGATCCGCAGCCCCTTGCCAGGCTCCGGCTGGTCGCCTTCGACACGCTGCAGCAGTTGCAGCCGCGCACGGTCGATCCCGCCTACCCGGTGCGCATCATCGATATCGACGAGCGCTCGCTGGCTGCGATCGGGGCATGGCCCTGGCGCCGCGAAACCCTGGCCCGTCTCGTCGACCAACTGCTGGCGTCCGGGGCCAGGGTTGTCGCCTTCGACTTCGTGCTTCCGCACGCCGAACCCGACGCCCTGTCGGCCCTGCCGCAAGCGATCAGGAACACCCCGGTCATGCAGTCGCTCGCTGCGGACGCTGGAGGCCCTTCCATCCGGTGACCAACGGCTGGCACAGGCCGTGTCGGGCAAGCCCGTGGTGCTCGGGTTGATCGGCCGGCATGGCGTATCGGATCCCTCGATCGTCTCTCGCGCAGGCTTCGCGCTGCTCGGCTCCGATCCCGCGCGTCATGTCCCTTTCCTTCCGGCTGTGACCGGCAATACGCCCAAGTTGCAGGAGGCCGCGCCTGGACTTGGCGTCCTGAACTGGTTCCCCGAGCACGATCAGGTTGTCCGCAAGGTGCCGATGCTGGTGCGTCTGGGCGGCGACCTCGCCCCCTCGCTGGTGACGGAGACCATCCGGCTTGCAGCCGGGGCAACGACCATCACGGTCCGGTCTTCGACGGCGAGCGGGGAGACGCCGTTCGTGGGGAGACAGGCATCACCTCGGTGCGCATCGGCAAGCATCTGGTACCGACCGACCGCGCCGGACAGACGTGGCTTTCCTTCACGGCGCACGATGCAGGACGCTTCCGCTCGGCCGTCGACCTGCTGGAGGGGCGCGTACCGCGCGACGAGATCGCAGACCGCATCGCTCTCATCGGGGCGAGCGCGCCTGGCCTGTTCGACTTGCGGGCCACGCCGCTCAATACGGTAATTGCGGGAGTGGAAATTCACGCGCAGGCCATCGAGCAGATCATTGCCGGAAGCATGCTGCATCGGCCGGATCTGTCCACGGGGCTCGAGGTCGTGTTCACGACGCTCGCGGGGCTGCTTCTGGCATTCCTCGTTCGCCAGGCTGGCCCAATTTCCGGCGCCATCATGGGCGCTGCGATGATGACCGCCGTGATGGCGTCGGCGTGGTGGGCGCGCGCGCATTTGGGCACCCTCCTGGACCCCACCTACCCGGCCCTGACCTTGACGGCTGTCTATATCTTCTGCACGGGCTTTTTCTATTTCCACACCACGCGCGAGCGCAATCTGGTCCGCCGGGCGTTCAGCCACTACATGGCGCCGAGTATCGTCGAGGAGCTGGCGCGCCGGCCCGACAAGCTGCGGCTGGGCGGCGAAAATCGTACGGTGACGCTCTACCGTTCCGACCTTGCCGGTTTCAGCAAGCTGTCGGAAGAGCTCGCGCCGCAAGAGCTTGTTCCTTTGATGAACGAGTATCTGACGGCCATGACCGACATCGTCATGGCCCACGAGGGTTTCATCGATAAGTACATCGGCGACGCCATCGACGGCGTGTTCGGCGCGCCTGCCGATGACCCGGAGCACGCTTTGCATGCCGTGAAGTCGGCGCTGGCGAGCCGCTCGAGACTGCGTGAGATGAACGCGGCCGGCCTGACGGTCCCGGGTGGGCGCACGCTCCATCAGCGCATCGGCCTACACACTGGCGTCGGCATCGTCGGCAACATCGGCTCCAAGCAGCGGTTCAACTACACGGTCATGGGCGACAGCGCGAACATGGCTTCGAGGATCGAAGGGGCCAACAAGGTCTACGGAACGACGATCCTGGCGTCGGAGGCGACCGTCCAGCTCGCCGGCCCAGCGGTTATCTGGCGCGAGATCGATACGGTGCGGGTAATGGGACGCGCCGGCCCCGTACGGATCTACGAGCCGATGGGGCTTGCCGGCGACGTGACGCAAGAGGATTTGTGGTTGATGACAGGTTACGCAGCGGGGCTGCGCTGCTGGAGGGCGCAGGACTTCGCGGGTGCCTGCCGAAGTTTCGAGCGTCTCTCCGAGAGCGATCCGCCGGCTCGCTTCTTTCTGCAGCGCTGCAGGCAGCTCCTACAGGACCCGCCCGCCCCCGGCTGGGATCCCATCCACGCTCTCGAAAGCAAGTGAGCCGAGAGTCATCGGAGCAGGCTCGAGGGCACGGCAGGGGCGCGATGGTCGCGCCCATGCTTAATCAAAGAGGGCACCCGGTTCGCGCGGGCGCCGTTGCCGAATGCTTGGAACGAAACGCTGTTCTGCATTGTTAAGGTGAAGCAGCATCACCGAGGCAATCCCAATGCGTATCGCGCTCGCAGCCGCCTATCTGGCATTCAGCACTGCGGTGGTCGTGGCTCAGGCCCAGCCAGCCGACAAAAACACGGGCGATTCACCGCAAGGCACCGGCTCACCGCATAGCACCGGCCGCACGACTTCTCCGGAAACCAAGGGCCAGCAGCAGCCGCAGGGTCCCACCGGGCCGACCGAGACCACCACCGGTGGCGCGCCGGCCGAGAGTCCGCAGGGACAAACTCCGCCGGGCATGCAGTCGGCACCTGATGGGTCGTCAAAAACGATCGTTGACCCTAAAGCATCCGCTCAGCCTGCTGATACTAACAAGACAGCCAAGGATTCCGTTCCGCCTGCCACGGATAAGTCCGAATCAAGTCGCGCTGGCACGCAGGAGCCTAGCAGCAAGGTTCAGGGTACGGCAAAGGACGAGAAGGCCAGCTTCGACAAAGGCACCCTCGTTTCACCTGGCTCACCAAAAGACGTCGATACGGCGCCGGCGAAGTTCTCGGATCGAAATACGGCAGATGATGCTTTGCCCATCGCCGGTTACACCCTGAAGCATCTTACAGATGACCAGCGACGCGCAATTTCGTCGAGCCTGCGCAGTGACAAGGCTACCCAGAACGCACCGGCCGGCGGTGCCGATTTCGCCACCATCGGAGCTTCAGTTCCCACAGCAGTTGCATTGTCTGGATTGCGCCCTCTGCCCGATAGCGTCGCCTCCAGTATCCCTGAAATGAGAACTGTCATGTTTGCGAGATCAGGCGACAAGCTAGTCCTCATAAACCCCAGAACCCGAGTGGTCATTGGGGTGTTGACGCCCTGATCGCACCGTCCGTGCCAGCGACAACCGCGTGAAGCGAAGCCCGTCGGCTGGTGCGCTGCCGCCGTGAGGTGGTGGAATCGGCGGCGTGCTTGCAAAGTCTGGTGCGTGCGTCCTAGCCTAGTCCGGCAGCCCGAAAGTGTTCCCGATGCCCGGACGACGTTTCTCTGTGCTCCTTCTTCTGCTGTCCTTGGTGGCAATTCTTCCGGCACACGCGCAGATGCGCGGTCATGGCGGGCCGGTGCGCGCGCTCGCTGTGTCTCCCGACGGCAAGCGGTTGGTTTCCGCGAGCTTCGATACCACAGCCATCACCTGGTCACTGACCTCCGGCACGGCCGAGAAGGTGCTGCGGTTTCACGAAGGCGCGGTGAATGCCGTCGCGGTGCTGCACGATGGGCGGGTCGCGACGAGTGGAGAAGACACGCGCATCGCCATCTGGCAGCCCGGCCAAGACAAGCCCGCGATGGTGCTGCAGGGGCATACGGCACCGGTCGTCGGTCTTGCCGTTTCCCCTGACGGAAAGACGCTTGCGTCCGCCAGCTGGGACAACACCGCGCGCCTTTGGCCGCTCGCCGGCGGCGATGCGCGCGTCCTGGAAGGCCACCAGCAGAACGTCAACGGCATCGCCTTCACGCCAGACGGGCGCGCGGTGGTCACCGCGGGCTATGATTTGACGCTGCGGATTTGGCCACTCGCCGGCGGCAACTCGCCCAGGATCATGACATTGCCGACGCCGCTCAATTCCGTGGTGACAGCTCCCGATGGGGACATCGTTACGGCCGGAGCAACGGGCAAGGTCTACTTTCTGTCGGCGACGGGAGAGATGAAAGGCGAGGTGGATGCGGCCGCCGTGCCGATCATCGCGCTTGCGTTATCGGGCGACGGGAAACTTGTCGCCGCCTCCAGCATTCGCGGCGCCGTTGCGGTTATCGACCGGGCCAGCCGTAAGCTGGAACGTACGCTGGTCGGCCCAGGGCTGCCGGCATGGTCGGTGGCATTTCTTCCCGACAACCATACCCTCCTCACCGGCGGTACCGATCGCCTGATCCGCCGCTGGAACGCGGTCAACGGCGATCACCTCGGCGAGGTGGCGATGAAC
This sequence comes from uncultured Cytophagales bacterium, assembly GCA_963845845.1. Classification (GTDB taxonomy): domain Bacteria; phylum Bacteroidota; class Bacteroidia; order Cytophagales; family Cyclobacteriaceae; genus Chryseolinea. Next base: position 5,547 of record CAWJTP010000009.1, on the reverse strand, counting down.
GGACCGGCCGATCCTCTGGCCGCTTACGAGGGCGATCCCGGCGCGGAGGTGTTCCGGGCCTGCGTTGCCTGTCACACGCTGAAAGCCGAAGACGGCCCGCGCGCGGGGCCGACGTTGGCCGGCATCTTCGGGCGCAGGATCGCGACGCTGCCCGGTTACGACTTCTCGCCGGCGCTCAAGAAGCTCGACATCGTGTGGACGCCCGAGACCGTATCGAAACTGTTCGAGATCGGCCCCGCGGCCTACACGCCCGGCACCAAGATGCCCGAGCAGCGTGTCGGTGCCGAGGATCGCGCGGCGCTGGTCAAGTTCCTGGAGAAGGTGACGAAGCGCTGAGCGGCTAGTGTGAGCTCTCGTCCTCGACCTTCTGCTTGGCCTCTTCCGCGCTCGCGCAGGTAGTCCTCGGTGGTGCGCGGCGGCGCGCGGGGCGGCGAGCCGTAGGGATCGAAGTCCTGCTCGGAGACCACGGCGACGCGGCAGTCGTCGCACATCTTGATGACCTCGAGGCGCTGCGGCGTGTTCTTGTACATCCAGTGGCTGGCTTCGAGCTTTGCCGCCACGCGCTCGATCGTGCTCTTTACGCCGAACGGCTTGCCGCAGCGGATGCAGCAGAACGGCTGCTCCTCCTTGAGGACGCGCGCGACTGGCCGTGGCGGCGCGGAAGTCGAGTCTGCGGTTTCAGCGTGATGACCTTCTCGGGGCAGGTCGCCTTGCACAGGCCGCACTGCACGCAGGCATCCTCGGCGAAGCGCAGCATGGGCCGTTCGGGATCGTCGGTAAGCGCGCCGGTCGGGCAGGCCGACACGCAGGACAGGCACAGCGTGCAGCCGGCGACATCGATCTCCACCGATCCGAAGGGCGCGCGCTCGGGGAGCGGCACGACATCGACCGGCGCGGGCGCGGCGCGATGCAGCTCGCGCAGCGCGAAGCGGAGCACGCTGCGCTTGGCGCCGGAGGGCACAAAGGTTGCGGGGCGCGGCGCCGACGGCAGCGGTTCGACCGCGCGCAAGGTCGCGCCCAGCGCGTCGGGATCGTCCGTCTCGATCGTGGCGACGCGACCAGCGCCGAAGCCGAGCCCCTGCAGGATGGGGTCGGCCAGCGCAATCGTGCGCGTCAATCCGCTCACGTCGTGGTGCGGCCGCGCGCGCAGAAGGAAGCGCACCGCCGACGCGCCGTAGGCGAACGCCGCAGCGATGGTCTCGAGGCCCACTTGCGTGACCTCGTTGACGGCCAGCGGCAGTACGTTGGCGGGCAGCCCGTCGCCGAAACGCGCCAGCGCATCGATCAACGGTGCGCCGTGCGCATCATCGTGCAGCAGCACAATCGGGCGCTCGCCTCCGGCACCGCGATAGACCGTCAGCAGTGTGCCCAGCTTGCGCATCAGGGCATCGGCCGGCGGCAGCGCATAGGAGGCGGCGCCTGTGGGGCATACGGCGGCGCACTGGCCGCAGCCGGCGCAGATGTGGGCGTCGATCGCCACGTGATTGCCGGCCGGTGCGATGGCGCCGGTGGGACACAGATCGAGGCAGCGTGTGCAGCCGACGATGCGCGAGCGGGAATGGGCGCACAGGTCGTCCGTGAAGGCGATGTAGCGGGGCTTCTCGAAGGTGCCGACCAGGTCGCGCGCCTTCAGCACCGCCTTGAGCATCGCGGCCGGGTCGTTCACGTCGGCGCGCAGATAGCCGTCGCGCAGGTCGGCGGCCGGGAATAGCGCGGTGCCGCCGGACAGGTCGAGAATGGCATCGCACTGCGACTGCGCGCCGTTGCGCGACGGTCCGAATACGAGCTTGCCGCGCGAGGAGGGTGCCGGCTGCGCAAAGTCGTCGACGGTGATCTCGAAGGCGCCGAGATGACCCTTGGCGGTGCGGATCGTGCCTTTGGCGACCGGAAATTCGGTGCTGCGCGGCGGCGAGACGGCCGCCGGCGGTTTGATCAGGACGGTGACGTCGAGGTGGTCCTTGAGCAGATTGCCGGCTTCTATGGCGCGCTCATCGCGCCCGTAGATGAGAATGACGCCCTCGCTCTCCAGATTGACAACGGGCACCAGCGGCATGGGCTCGGCGGCCGCTGCCAGGAGGGCGGCCATCTTCGGGCCCGCTGCGGCTGCGTCAGCCGACCAGCCTGCGGTTTCGCGAATGTTGACGTAGGTGATAGGGGCCGCGCGTCCGGCCTCGGCCGCCACCTCGTCGAACAGGGCGGATTCCTGGGTGCAGGCGATGGTCAGCGGGCCGGGCGTGCCGGCCATGGCCCGGAACCGCTCGATCTCGGCCCGGCACAAGTGGCGCGCGGTCGTTACCTTGGCCCCGCGGCAGCCGCTGCGAACGGCGCCGTCGTCGAGCGGCATCGTGTCTTCGCACGAGCAGATCACGATATTCCCGAGGGAATCGGGCATTTTCCAGGGGCTTCCTTGCTATCGCTGCCCGGTATCGAGCAGCAGGCTGTTTGCCAAGGCTGTCTCAGATTATAATGGTCCTAAATAAAAATCGCGAATCCGCAAGGACTTGTCCCGTCGAGATGCACAGCCGTACCCGCACTTCTCCAGCGCCCGCGCTCGATCTGCCGCCGCCCTTCCGTCTGGTGACGCTGCGGGAAGTGGGAGACGCCTTTGCGCATGCCAAAGCCATCGCGGCCGAGGAAGGCGCCGGCACGCTGGTGCACGTGGGGCGTTTCGACCTTGTCGAGTTCGCCGTGGTGCTCGAGCCGGAAGAACCGCTGCGGACCGCGCGGCGCGCCTTCTACGCCGGCATGGTCGCGCTCAGGGACGCGCTGCTCGTGCATGCGCCTCCGGACCGAACCATCAGCTTCGCATGGCCCGATGCCATCCATGTCGATGGAGGTTTGATCGGTGGCGGCCGTCTGGCGTGGCCGGCAGATGCAATGGAGACCGAGCCGCCGGAGTGGCTGGTGTTCGGTGCCTCCATCCGCACGGTGGCGATGGGCGAAGTGGAGGCCGGGCTGCGCCCGCTGGTGGCCGCGCTCGACGAGGAAGGTTTCGAGGACCTGGGTTCCGGCCGGCTGGCCGAAGGCTTCGCGCGGCATCTGATGGTCGCGGTCGATGCCTGGCAGGCCAACGAGTTCGCCACCGTCACGCGAACCTACCTGCATCACCTGACGCTCGATAAGGGCGCCGTTCCAGCGCTAGACCGCTACGGCGACCTGTTGGTGCGGTGGCGCGGCCAGAAGGAACCCGACCGGCGCGATCTTGCCGCCGCACTTGCGGTGCCGTCGTGGCTAGACCCCGCAACGGGGGGACCGCGCTCGTGAAGCTCCTGCGCACGATCAGGCTCGATCCATCGGATACATTCGTTTTCGAAAGGGCCGCCGAGCCAGGCGAATGGGCCGTCTCGGGTGCGTTCGCGTTTGCGCAGGTCGATGCGGCCAAGCTCGAAGGCAAGGCCCGCGCGGCGTTTCGCTCAGGCTTTCTCGGCATCGATACGCTCGGCTGGTCGACGCTCGTGCAGATCGTCGAGGCGAGCGAGGAAGATCGTGCTCGCGGCTGTCGAAGTGCTGGCGCAACGGCTGGTCGAGCGCTTCGGCGCACCCGATCTTGCAACAGCGCGCCCGGCGGCCGAGGAGGAGATCGCCTTCGCCGCCTCGCTCAGCGATCATCCCAAGGGCATGCTGGCCGCAGTGTCGCGCAAGTACGAAGACGGGACGATCCGCGAGGCGTTTCGTACGCTGACCCCAAGCGTCGGGCCGAAGCCGTTGCGGGCCTATGCGTTCCTCGAAGTTGCGGGCGAGGATGACGCTCCCGCAGAGGACGTCGACTTGCTGGCGCTGGGCAAGGGAGAGCGCAGGTGAACCAAATGCGCGACTTCTGGCTGTCCTGCGGCCATCATCTGCTGGATCGCGACGCCGGCGGCGGGTTGCTCGTCACGGATGACTTCCTCAAGGCCTATCTGGCGCGGCCCGAGATTACGCCGCCGGCGGATGCCTGCGCCGCCGAGCGCACACTGCACAGCGCGCTCCTGGCCGATCCGCGGCAGCCGGTCGACCCAGCGCAGATTGCCGCCATTGCGGACGCCGATGCACAGGAAAACTGGCAGGTGATGATCGCCTTCCGCGATCATCTGGTGGGCCACCGCACGCTGGAGGCGGCCTATCTCGATATCGTGCGCCGCAACCTCAAGTTTCCGCATATTTTCCTGAACCAGATCGTGCACGTCATCCTGCGCAACGTGCTGGACGATTGCGAGGATGCCTTCGTGCTGCGGGCCGCCGAGCTGTTCTTCCGGCCGCAAAAGATGACGCTGCACGAGGGCTCGCTGGTGGCGGCCGACGAGGAAACCGTCTCCGGCCTCGGCAATAAGCCCCTGTCGCCGCTGGTGTCGATGCTCGGATTGCCGGCCGCGGCCGAGATCGATGTGCTCAACGACGACAATGCCGATGCTTATTGGGAGCGGAGCGACCTGTTCGACATGGCGCTCGATCTCACCGCCGGCCGGCACGGGGTTGCGGCGCTCGGTGAGGTGTCAAGGCGATGGGTTGCCCATCTGCTCGCGGTCGATGTGCAGATCGAGCCGCTGGTGGAGCTGCAGGACGTGACGCTCACGTGGTACGTCGGCCTGGATGCCGACGCCACGCGCATCGGCGATGCGCTGTGGAAGGGCGACGAAATCGATGACGCGACGCGAGGACGCGTGGTCGGGCTCTACCGGCTGACCTTTGCCGACCCCGGCGATATGGTGGAGAAAGTCAAAGGCGAGCCGGTGTATCTGATGGCGGCGATGGCCGCCGACAAGGTTCTGCGCCTGAAGCCGCAGAACCTCGTGACCGGTCTTCCGGTGCGTCACCTGGAGGCGGTGAGTTGAACGCGACAGCACTCGTCAGCATTCCCGTGGGCGTGGTGGTCGAACGGCACAAGGCGACCAGTCCGTGGCTCGATTTCGTCTGGCGGCCGGTGTCCGTGTTGACCGGTGTGCCGTCGGCGGCGCCGTGGACGCCGCTCGGCCAGGTGGGAGAGATGACCACGTTCTATGCCGGCGCCGCCACCATCGAGCTGCACCGAACCGAGACGGCGAACTATCGCGGCAATCTCGAGTTCGGCGCGCCGCTCCTGTGGGTGGTGCTGCAGCCGACCGGCGCCGAGCCGCCCTACGATGTGATGACCGTGACGGCGGACCCGGCGGAGGGTGAGGCCTCCACGGAAGCGGGCAACAACCTGGTCGAAACCGTGCCGATGCCTGACAGCATCGCCGAGGCGCTGGGGGCATTCATCGCCGAGCATCACGTGGAACGGCCGTTCTTCAAGCGTCAGCGCGACCGTAGCGAGCAGCCTGCCGGCCGCAAAGGTGGACGGGAGGGCGGCCAATGAGCGATCCCGAAAACTTCGTCGCACGCTGGTCGCGATTGAAGCGCGACACGGCCAAGGAAGAGACGCAAGCCGATGCGGTTCGATCGGACCTGAAGCCGGACGAGATAACGGCTGCCGTTTTCATTCCCAATGTTTCTATCTATTTGTAATTACTTACTAAGTATTTTTTAAATATTGCTAGGTAATCTACGTTTAACTGCTAAACATATGATCTATGTTAATGCAATCTGGCA
>CAWJTP010000008.1:0-248908 GCA_963845845.1 uncultured Cytophagales bacterium | reverse complement strand
ACCATGCTGGAAGCCGTCAAGGCAAATACAGAACGCGAATTGCAACAAATGCAGCAGAACATTGAAAAGCTTCAGGCTGATGCGCAAACCACTGTTCAGGCCAAACAAACCCAACTGATGGACCCTGTTTACAAGAAAGTATCGAAAGGCATTGACGATGTTGCAAAAGAGAATGGATACACCTTCATTCTTACGCAACAAATCGGTGGACTTGATGTAATTCTTTACGCGGATGACAAATCAGATATTTCCGACCTTGTGCTGAAAAAGTTTGGTATAACCCCCAAGCCACCAACAACAACTACGACACCGCCGGCTCAGCCTAAGTAAACTCAAAATGATCTTACTGAAAACCCTTTTGACTCCGAGTTGAAAGGGTTTTTTTTACACCCATACATACTACTATTTTTGATCTATGATCAAACCATCACCCCTTCAGCCCGGAGATAAAATAGGGATCCTTGCAACGGGTAAAAAGCTACTTCCTAAAGACATTCAGAACGCTGTTGAGACCCTTGAATCATGGAGCCTTCAGGTAGTTCAAAGTTCGCATCTTTTCACCAACGAACATCCTTATCTGGCCGCAACGGATGAATCAAGACAATCCGGCCTGCAAGCCATGATTGACAATGCTGAAATCAAGGCTATTATTTGCGCGCGCGGGGGCTATGGTACCTCCCGTATCCTTGATTCTGTTAATTATACAGCATTGATTGAACGACCGAAGTGGATCGTGGGATTCAGTGATGTCACGGCCCTGCACCTCAGATTATACAAGCTCGGAATTCAAAGCATTCATAGCACCATGCCCATATTTTTTTCACACACAGGAATAGCTGCTTCCGTGGAAAGTTTGAAGAATGCTCTTTTTAACGGACCGGCTACGCTGCAAGCCACGCCTGTACTAAGCAACAGATATGGTCAATCGTTAGGAAGAGTTGTGGGTGGAAATCTTTCGATGATCGTCGATTCACTTGCAACGGCTGGAGAACCCGACCTTGCAGGTTGCATCCTCATCGTCGAAGAAGTAGATGAGTATCTTTATAAGATCGATAGAATGTTTATGCATCTGAAGCGCGCAGGCAAGCTGAGCAAACTTGCCGGTTTAGTTGTAGGACATATGACCAATCTCAAGGACACCGTTCCTGGATTCGGCGAGTCCGTTGAGGAGATCGTACTTCATAAGGTAAAGGACAATTCTTTCCCAGTTGCCTTCAATTTTCCTTCAGGTCATGATAATCCCAATATGGCTTGGATGCAAGGGGAGACAATGACGCTTACCGTGAATAGCACCGGAAGCCGCCTCGAGCCTTCAACCTTCCGAGATTGATCGTGCTGCCACGTACGCAGTTGTCCAGGCTGCCTGAAAGTTAAATCCTCCCGTCTCACCGTCTATGTTCAAAACTTCACCTGCAAAATAGAGACCTTTAATCAGCTTGCTCTGCATAGAGTCAAGGTGGATTTCACTCAGATCAATCCCGCCACACGTCACGAACTCTTCTCTGAAGGTGGTCTTTCCGCGGATATGAAAGATGGTATGAACAAGGTTTTCCACCAGTTTATTGATATCCTTATTCGACGCTTCATGCCATGGCATTGATGGCAATATTTCGGCCCTTTCACACAATCTCTGCCACAACCGTAGGGGCACACCAAACATGGTGTTGAGATGTATCTTCTGCTTTGGCGCATTGGGCTTGTTCTCCATAAGTTGTTCGCGACATAGGTCTTCATTCATACCTATCCAGTTCACCTGTACATCAAATGAGTAGTTGCATTTGTTGAGATGCTCGGCAGCCCAGGCCGAAAGTTTTATGACGACAGGGCCACTCAGTCCCCAATGTGTTATTAGCAAGGGACCGCGTCCTGCAAATTTTGTTCCCCGTACCTTGATGAGCGCAGCCGGCACGGAGATCCCCATAAGATCCTTAAATACGTCATTGCTGTCGTTAAATGTGAAAAGGGAAGGAATTGGCTGGACGATCTTATGGCCGAGATCCATTATCCAGGAGTATGCAGTTGCATTCGGATTGCCTCCAGTGGCGACCAATATCTTTTTTGTCCTGTACGTTTCATGGGTGGCTGTGTGAATAGAGAAGCTGTCAGCCGATTGCTCAATTTTTTGAACGGCTTTGTTTGTTTCTATCTTTATGTTCAATCGTCTTGCCTCCTCCATAAAACAATTAATGATGGTTTCCGAGTTGTCCGTTACCGGGAACATACGACCATCGCGCTCCGTTTTCAGCGCTACACCCCGATGCTTAAACCACTCAATTACATTGACGGCATCGAAATGTTTAAAGAGTTTTTTCAGAGGCTTTTCACCTCTTGGATAGTGCCGCGCAAGCTCAAAAGGATTGAAACACTCATGCGTCACATTACATCTTCCTCCGCCTGATATCCTGACCTTTGATAACAATTTTGAAGTTCGTTCGAGGATAAGTATACTTTGCCCTGGTTTACTGGACGCCGATTGTATGGCGCCAAAGAAACCAGCAGCTCCGCCACCTATGATAATGAGATCAAAAATCATATCTTAAAATATATAACAATTGGAGAAGATTCTGACATGTTAGATATACTTAGTGCTCAGGAAATGCAGGATTTCATCCAGCAACATGCTGACGACGACATCAACAGTCTTGTGTTGAAATATAAAAATGTTCTCGGTGTTCCAGTGTCCATTGTCGCTGATCAGATCAGCGGAAGAAAAAAAGCAAAAGATAAAATTCCGTTGTATTACAATCAGCAGGGTATTGTTTATCCTCCTAAGATCAATCTGGAACAATCCTCTTCAGAGGCTACCGCCCGCTACAAAAGCGATCTCTCAAACAAACTGCTGGTAACAAAGGATTCTTGTGTCGATCTGACAGGAGGATTCGGCATTGACTCATTTTTCTTTCACGAAATTTTCAAAGAGATGATCGTAGTTGAGCCTAACACAAATCTCCTCACAATATGCAAACATAATCACAGGAAGTTGGGTGCTGAAAATGTGACATATATTAATTCAGAAGCGCAGGAGTTTCTTGAAACACACCATCAAACCAGTTCATTGATTTACATTGACCCGTCCAGGAGAAACAGTTCCGGAAGAAAGGTATACAGCCTTGCAGATTGTGAGCCACCTGTAGTCAAGTTGGTTGAAAGTATTTTTAAAAGAACCGATCATCTCCTGCTGAAAGCGTCCCCATTGCTCGACATTCAACGTGCATTGAACGAGTTACAATCTGTCAGAAATGTCTTTGTGATCTCAGTGCAAAACGATTGCAAAGAGCTACTCCTATTTGCAGAGCGATCTTTTAGGGGTGAGCCATCTATATCGGCCATCAACATCGAAAAAGATACAGACACTTTCACTTTCTATGTTTCAGAAGAGCATGCTGTAATTGTTCCTTTCTCTGAGCCACTCGAATTCATTTATGAGCCAAACGCTTCTATTCTTAAGGCCGGAGCTTTTAAGTCAATTGCGCAACGGTATGATCTTTACAAACTTCATCCCAATACGCATTTGTATACGAGCAGCCGATTGAAGAAGGATTTTCCAGGAAGAATTTTCAAAATTCTGGGATATGTGAAGCCCAGGTCAACGCACCTGAAAGAGTACTTTGTTGAAGCCAAGGCAAATATAATGGTGAGGAATTATCCACAGTCAGTTCAGGACCTGAAACGAGCCACTGGTCTTAAAGATGGAGGCGAGCGATTTCTTATCGGGTTTACAGGAATGAATAAAAAGTTTCTTGTTGCCGCAGAGAAAGTTATTTAGATGAAGTTCAGAACCTTGTCAACAGCTACTTCTCCACTAAATGATTTAACGAGCTTATGTGATTCTGAATAGATGTATACAGATGGCGCAGAAATAGGCCCATAGTGATCCAGTATGTTTTTTGCCGGCGTAAATGCAAACCTTACATTTTCTATCCCATGCAGTTGATACTGATTAGAAAATTCCTCAATCTCCGCTCTTGGCGCCGATGTTATAAAATAAAGCGTACAGTTCTCGAATGCCATTAAATTTTTCCGAAAATCTTCAGCCTCGCGCTGACAGTGATCGCAGTCTGGTTGAAAGAAAATCAGAATATTTTTGCCCGTCAGGTTTTGCAAGTTGACGGTGGAGTTGTCGAGTAGCGTGATCGACATGTCGGGTTGATCATTTGTCGCGGCTTCTGATAGGTCGCTATTGTTTTTTGTACACCCAAATAAAATCGTGGCGAAAAATACGACTCTTAATATCGCTGTCTTCATGCGTTGAAAATGAGCAACCAATATACAAAGTAACTTAATACTGCTAGTGAGCCGTAGATCCTGATTACCTCGCGTCGGCTTTGAACATCTTTCCACCAGAGCAATAACCAGGGCTTGAATAAGCCGGCAATCATCATCGCCGACGAAATTATGGCAATCACGAACAGGGATTGACGCAGAAAGTTCATTTCCAAAAATAAATAGATTTTTTGACCTTGGGCTGGATTCAGAGGTCCGTCAAACTTATCTTTGCAGCTTTATTTATTGCGTTCGTTAAAGAAGCAGGTAAGCGTTCAGAGATTTTGAGGGCGAATGATTTTCTCAGCATTTATCGTGCAGATGGTTTTATAAACACCGTAGCTGCGGGGATCAAAGCGTCTAAACAATCCAATATTAGAATAAAAGGTCTTTCAGGAAGTCTTGATGCCCTCGTCCTTGCTGCGGCATTCAAAATACATCCCCAGGATTATCTCGTAGTCCTTCACGACAAGGAGGAAGCCGCATATTTTCAAAATGATCTTCAAAACCTATTGGGAAAGGAGATCCTTATCTTCCCGATGTCGTACAAGCGGCCGTACGAATTTGATGAAACTGAAAACGCAAACATTTTGATGCGGGCAGAAGTGTTAAACCGGCTTGCAAGCAAAGGTTCCCCTGAGGTTATTGTTACATATCCCGAAGCTTTGAGTGAAAAGGTCATCAACAAAAGATCACTTGCTTCGAACACATTTTCAATAACACTTCATGAAAAACTGGATACAACCTTCCTGGAAGAGTTTCTCCATAACTATGATTTTGAAAAAACCGATTTTGTTTACGAGGCCGGACAGTTTGCAATTCGTGGCGGGATAATCGACATATTTTCGTTCGCTTATGAACTTCCTTATCGCATAGAACTTTTCGGTGATGAAGTGGATAGCATCCGGACTTTCGATCCGGGATCACAACTTTCGGTTGACAAGCTGGAAAAGGTCAACATTATCCCCAATATTCAATCGAAGCTGATGCAGGAGGAAAGACAATCGTTCTTTGACTTCATATCTCCTGCTACGCGACTTTGGATCAAGGATTATCAACTTACAGCGGACATCATTCAAAAAACTTTTGAAAAGGCTGCGGGTTCATTCGACAAGATCACAAGAGCAAGCCGGGCGCAGGTGATTTCTGACCCTGTACATTTATTTGACAGCCGCGAAGCGTTTGATTCGCATTCGACAAGATTCACACGAATCGAATTTGGAAGTCGATTTACCCTTGAAAGCCCCAAGATATTCGAATTCAAATCATCTCCTCAGCCTTCGTTCAATAAGAATTTTGAGTTGCTTGCCCAGGATCTTTATGATCATCAAGTGCAGGGCTTTAGTAATTTCATTACGGCCGATGTACCGCGGCAAACTGAAAGGTTAAAAGGAATTTTTGAAGAGATCAACGCACAACTTAATTTCCAATCGGTTGACTTTGCCTTGCGTCAAGGGTTCATCGATTCGAATCAGAATATCCTTTGTTACACAGACCATCAGATCTTTGAGCGTTTTCACCGCTATCGTGCAAAAGAAAAATTCACCAAGTCAAAAGCGCTTACGTTGCGCGAACTGCAAACGCTTCAGCCCGGAGATTTTGTTACACACATCGATTATGGAATAGCAAAATTCGCGGGTCTTGAAAAGAAAGAGGTTAATGGTCATGCGCAGGAGGCGATAAGGCTGGTGTACAGGGATGACGATCTGCTTTACGTAAGCATCCATTCTCTCCATAAGATTTCCAAGTATTCCGGTCAGTGACGGTGCACCTCCCGTTATCAGCAAGCTTGGAACGCAGGAGTGGGAAAACAAAAAATCCAAAGCTAAGAAGCGGGTTAAAGATATTGCCAAGGAACTGATCTCCTTGTATGCAAAAAGAAAATCGGCTCCGGGTTTTGCGTATCAGCCCGATAGTTTTCTGCAGGCCGAGCTTGAGTCCTCTTTTATGTATGAAGATACCCCTGACCAGGCTAAAGCCACAGAAGATGTGAAGCGCGATATGCAGCAACCGCATCCGATGGACAGGCTGGTATGCGGCGATGTTGGCTTTGGTAAAACCGAAGTCGCAATCCGCGCAGCATTCAAGGCTGCGACTGAAGGAAAGCAAGTAGCTGTGCTGGTACCTACCACAATCCTCGCTATGCAGCATTTCAGGACATTCAGCGAAAGACTATCAGGCTTCCCAGTTCGCATCGATTATGTTTCGCGTTTCAAGACGGAAAAGGAGATCAAACAGATCGTCGGTGAAGTTGAAGAAGGAAAGGTGAACATTCTTATCGGAACGCACAGGATCGTTAGCAAGGATGTGAAATTCAAAGATCTGGGGCTGCTCATTATAGACGAAGAACAGAAGTTTGGTGTTAAAGTGAAAGACCGCCTGAAAGAATTGAAGGTAAACGTTGATGTGCTCACGCTGACGGCGACACCTATTCCGAGAACGCTGCACTTTTCACTTATGGGGGCCAGGGATCTCAGCATTATTTCAACAGCTCCACCCAACCGGCAACCAGTAACCACTGAGTTGCACACATTCAACGAGGTGATCATACGCGACGCGATCAGCCACGAACTGAGGAGAAACGGTCAGGTATTCTTTGTTCACAACCGGGTCAGTGACATCGTCGAGATTGCCAATATCATCTATAAGCTTGTCCCCGATTCCCGTATAGGCATTGCCCATGGACAAATGGAAGGCGATCGGCTCGAAAAAGCTATGATGAAATTTATCGATGGAGAATACGATGTTCTTGTCTCCACCAACATCATCGAGTCCGGCCTTGATATTCCTAACGCCAATACTATCATGATCAATCAGGCGCATATGTTTGGATTATCTGATCTCCATCAGATGCGCGGCCGTGTGGGTCGCTCTAACAAGAAAGCCTTCTGTTATTTGTTGACACCTTCGCCATCGCTTCTCACGGCTGATTCAAGGAAGAGACTGGCCGCCCTCGAGGAATTTTCAGAACTTGGTGATGGATTCAAGGTAGCGATGCGCGACCTTGATATTCGCGGTGCAGGCAATTTACTCGGAGGCGAGCAAAGCGGTTTTATCACCGATCTTGGATTTGATACTTATCATAAGATACTCGATGATGCAATTCAGGAATTGAAAGAGACCGATTTTAAGGAATTGTTCTCTGCAGAACTTGAAGAGAAAGCCAAACTCATCGTTCAGGATTGTGTTATCGAAACCGATCTGGAAATTTTGATCCCTGACCGATATGTTAATAACATCAGCGAACGACTACAGCTTTACTCACGGCTTGACAACATCGGAAATGAGGATGAGCTTAAGATCTTTACTGATGAAATAAAAGATCGATTCGGTCCTTTGCCTTCACCAACTGAGGAATTGGTTAATACCGTTCGTTTGAGGTGGCTGGGAGAAAAGCTTGGATTTGAAAAGCTGAGTCTCAAGAACGATAAGATGCGTGCATTCTTTATTACAAGCAATGAGAATTATTTTAAGTCTGACATCTTTGGCCAGATATTATCCTTTGTTCAAAAGCATCCGAAGCAATGTAAAATAAAGGATACTGCAGGAAAGGCTATGCTTGCTGTGGAGGGGATCAAAACTGTTGACAGCGCAATTGATCTTCTTCAGCGAATGGCCGGTCAGATAATTGTCGCTAAATCAGCGATTGAGATTTTGTCCAAGTAGGGATCAAGGCCCATTGCTTTTTCAAAGGCATTGATCATAAGGACCTTTTTGTATTTGGGAGAATAGAACACTTCAATGAAAAACCCTTCTGTGAAATAGAGGAAAACCTTACAATCAGCCAAACTTCGTTGGGCGAGATAATTGCCATTGAAAGTGATTACATCACATTTCCTTTCGAAGGGCATTATTCTGAAATCTTGTAGCGTTAGCATTGGCTGGTGTTTGGAAGCCCTTATAACAAATCCTATGCCATGCCCACTAATCGTTGAAAATGTTCATTTAACCCCTGTTTTGAATAGTCTGTCATCCCAATTATGGATAGGTGATTCCCAAAACAATAAGTACTTTAATCAGTCGTTGATAGGAAGCAGGTTTTCAGTTATCTGCAGTTTTGCCTATAAACTTGCACCAACTTGGAAAACATGCCTTTATCCGCTTAATTAGCATTTGTTTAAACTTAAAACCAAAATGAAGTACTCTTTCAGGGTTGTTTTGTATCGTCATCGGCGGATCCGTTGCGTTATCTGCCTGTTCCTTGTTTGGTGGAAAGGGTAGAAAACCAAATGCACAAAATCCGGGTCAGATGAGTACGGCCACTGGCTTGGCGTACAATGACGAGGATCAGGGTGGCTTTATGGTCAATCCTTATGAAGGTCAGCCTGACGCTCCTAACATGGTATTCATCGAAGGTGGTCGCGCTGTTATGGGGTCTTTCGAAGAAGATGTAATGTCATATCGTGACAACGTAGAAAGAACCGTTTCTGTAGCTTCATTCTATATGGATGAAACTGAAATTGCAAATGTACACTGGCTCGAATACATGCACTATCTTGCCAAAGATTCTTCGCAGGAAGCCTACCAGGCAGCACTGCCAGACACAACGGTATGGGTAGGAAAACTTGCATTCAATGATCCTTATGTTGAGCATTATTTACGCTATCCGGGCTTCCGTTACTTTCCGGTTGTGGGTATTACCTGGAATCAGGCCAGCAAATTTGCCGTTTGGAGAACCCGTGCTGTGAATATCAAACTCGCAGAAGATGCAGGAGAAGAATACGCTGAAAGCGATGGACGTATTCCACTTGAATCAGGCATTGTTGTTCCAGCTTATCGCCTTCCAACAGAAGCCGAGTGGGAATATGCCGCACAGGCGCTTATCGGAACTCAGTGGCTTGAAGAATTGCAAACACATCAAAGAATTTATCCATGGGATGGTCACGCTGTTCGTAATCCTTATGGAAAACAGATGGGCTTTATGCTTGCCAACTTTAAACGCGGTCGTGGTGACTATGCTGGTATAGCCGGCCGTTTAAATGATGGTGCACTTATCACATCTTATATATATGAGTATCCTCCCAATGACTATGGTCTTTACAACATGGCAGGAAATGTAAGTGAGTGGGTGCAGGATATTTATCGTCCTATGTCCTTTCAGGATTTTGACGATCTTAACCCTATTCGTCGTGATGGTTTCCTCGATCCTGCTTCAGGCACTAACTCTGGATATAACAGTGCTGAAAAGAATCCTGAGGGTTTCACATCTCTTATTACTGACCGCGCCCGTGTATACAAGGGAGGTTCATGGAAGGATGTTGCATACTGGATGTCTCCGGGAACAAGAAGATATCTGGATCAGGATTCCGCCACCGCTACTATCGGTTTCAGGTGTGCTATGATCCGGGCCGGCTCGAACTATTAAAAATCAATTTTAAGGTGATAAGAAAGAGCTCCGTTTGGAGCTCTTTCTTTTTCTATGCTTCTGCAATACATGCAATACTCAACTCCCCTGACCCCGCATGTAAAAGGGCGCCGGCACAAGCCTCCAGTGTTGATCCGGTTGTTATGACATCGTCAACAAGTAGTATGTGTTTTCCTTCGACGCTTTCGGGGATGCATACTTTAAATACTTCCCCCATATTTTCCCATCGGCTCAGTTTTGACTTCCGGGTTTGAGTTGCAGTCTTAAATTTTCGGATCATGATGTCATCGGAAAACGGTACGCCTAGTTTTTCTGAAAGCCCCTCAGCAAATTTCGCACTTTGATTATACCCACGCTTCCTTTTCCGGGAAGGATGCAACGGAACAGGTATTATCACCTCAAAATTCTTGGAGAACCCTGCGTTCACCATTTTGTCTCCATATACCTTGCCGAGGGCAACTCCTATTTCGGGATGATCTTTGTATTTCAAGGCGTGCAACAGGTGCTGCACCCTGCCACTCTTGCTGAACTTGTAGCATGCCATACAATACTTCAAAGGAATCCTGTAAGACAACCTGCTCATTAGAGGATTGTCACGTTCGAGGTGGTGTTCAGTATACGGCAGTTCCAGCATACAGGATGTGCAAATAACGTCTTCCCCCCTGATGAGGGAATTTCCACAGGCGAGGCATGGCCGTGGAAAAAACAGGGAAACAAAGTCGTTCAGTGCACCCATAAAAAGTGGACTCGGCAATTAGATATATTTGCGGCCGAGGATGTCAACTAACTAAAAGAAGCGGTCTATGAGTTTGCCTGAAGAATTCAATGCATACAGATCAAGAATGAATGAAAAGATCATGGCATCTGATAGCCTGATCATTAAACGAATATTTAACCTTGATACGAATGCGTACCAGGAAGGAAGTCTGGATAATAGGTCAAAAGAATTGATCGGATTAACTTGCTCCCTCGTGCTGCGGTGTGACGATTGCGTTAAATATCACCTTGGAAAATGTAAGGAGCTCGGTTTCTCCACTCAGGAAATGCATGAAGCCATGGGAGTAGCAACGCTAATTGGGGGAACTATTGTTATACCTCATTTGAGGAGAGCATTCGAATATTGGGAGGCATTATAATATGTTTAAACGTGACCTTGATTTTGAAAGAACATGGGCGTCCCTGATGACGAGCCTGGAGGCGATATTGGGCAAAAAACCAAAAGATCTGAACATCGTATTGTTCCTTATCGGTGTACAGGAATTGGGGAAGGGGCGACGCGTATTTAGTAAGGAAGAAAAGCAGGACCTTATGCACATCGGTATCTGCAAGGTCCTAAGCCTTTCCGGTTATTATGAGCTTGAAGGCCTGGATCAGGACGGATGGCCCCATTGGAAAATGGTGAAGAAATTGCCACATGTTGATCTGATAGAACAGGAACGCCTTCTGAAGATGCACGTCCTTGAGTACTTCGAAAAAGAATACGACTGGTCATCACCCGATCAGCCAGCAATGTGACAAAGATGTTTGCCTGCTGACGATTTTGTTGGAAGTTTAATAGCACTTATATTAGACTATTCAACTTTTATGGATTTTGTTTCGTTTTGAATAAATAAACGACTTGTTATGGGAGCAGGAGTGGAGCGCATACAGGAAAAAATCAGATCATTCAAAAAGAAGTACTACCTCAACATATTCGTTAGAGGCGCTTTGCTTTCATTGTCAATTCTTATTTCTTATTTCCTGCTTGCAGCTGTTCTTGAATACAACTTGTGGTTGGGACCCTGGCTTAGATTCCTTATTCTCTTCAGTTTCTTTGCCGTAGCGCTTTTTTGTTTATACAGATTTCTGCGCGAGCCCATACAGTGGTGGCTTGCGAGACGCGGACTTTCAGAAGAACAAAGCGCAAAAGTAATAGGTGATTACGTTCCTGGCATAAAGGACCGGTTGCTTAATCTCATCCAACTCAATGCTGTGAAAAAAGATTCTGCCCTGGCTTACGCCAGCATAGAGCAAAAGTCACTTGAATTTGAATCTGTTTCCTTCGACGGTTTTATTGACCTCAATCAGAACCGAAAATATCTCAAATACCTATCAATACCGGTCATAGTGATCATGGCCATTCTTGTCCTTAATAAAAGTATTCTTACCCAAAGCACTTCCCGCCTCGTTCACTTTACAAGGCAGTATTCCCCAGAGCCGCCGTTCAGGTTTGTAATAGAAGGCGAAGATCTAAACGGATTTTATAACGAGAATCTAAACTTGATGGTAAGGCTTGATGGTAATGCACTGCCTGATAACGCATACCTTATTAAAGGCGATCAGCGGTTCAAGTTGGATAAAGGAGCTAACGGTGAGTTCACTTATACGCAGGAGAATCTACGGGAACCTTTCAAGTTTCAGATCGAAGCCGCAGGTTTTTACTCGAATGAATTTAATGTAACCGTGTCAAGCCGGCCGGAGCTTTCCAAGTTCAACGTTCAGCTCCAGTTTCCTCCCTATCTGCAACGCAAGCGTGAATCTCTTTTGAATGCCGGCAATCTGGAAATTCCTGAAGGTACCAAAGTGAAATGGATCCTGGCAACCGCCAACGCCCAGGCAGCGCAGATTCAATTTAGCAGTGAAAAGGACCCCGTTTCTTTTCAAAACTCTGATAATCAATCATTTACATTTGAAAAGGGATTCAAGGATCCCGTTGGCTATGAGATCATTCTTCAGAATGAAAAAAGCAGAAACAAGGAAAAGATCGCTTATAATATTTCCGTCGTGAAGGATGAGTATCCTAAAATTGAGCTAAATAATTTCAAGGATTCAGTTCTATATAAGATGGTGGTCTTGAGTGGACTTTTAAGCGATGACCATGGCATCAACAAACTAGCCCTTCATTACAAAATCCGGGATGAGAACCAGAAGGAGATTGGTTCCAAGACCATCTCTGTGCCTATCTCTAAAAATCAGTCCCAGCAAAGTTTTTTTC
Source organism: uncultured Cytophagales bacterium (assembly GCA_963845845.1). Taxonomy (GTDB): domain Bacteria; phylum Bacteroidota; class Bacteroidia; order Cytophagales; family Cyclobacteriaceae; genus Chryseolinea. The sequence goes on along the minus strand of CAWJTP010000008.1, from coordinate 236,306 downwards.
ATCCGTGGAAACTTGATTCCATGAAGCTTAGCCCCGGAACAAGCCTTGAATACTACATGCAGGTCTGGGACAACGACGGAGTCAACGGGAGCAAATCCACCAAAACCTCTACGTATTCATTCTTTGTTCCCAGTCAGGATAATTTAGTTGCGGAGATCAACACCTCACAGACAAAGACCCAACAGAAAATTGATCAAAGTGTTGGTAAGGCAAACAAGCTTCAGGATCAGATCGAGCAAGCTAGTCAGAAACTGAAGGGGAAGCAGAATCTTGATTGGCAGGATAAAAAGATGCTGGAAGATATAGTTCAGCAAAAACAGGATCTTGAAAAGATGGTTAAGGACCTCAAGGAGCAAAACAAATTATTGGACCAGAAGAAGGAAGCTTTCACAGAACAGAATGAACGTATCCGTGAAAAAGCGGAGCAGATCCAAAAGCTGATGGATGAACTTCTGGATGAAGAGACCAAAAAGCTATTTGAAGAACTTCAAAAGCTATTGAAGGAAAATGCCGATGTATCTCAGATTCAAAAGATCCTTGATAAGCTTAATCAAAACACGAATAACTTAGAAAAAGAGCTTGAGCGGACGCTGGAGCTATTTAAACAGCTACAGTACGATTTCAAGCTGGATCAGGTATCGAGGATTTGAAAGAACAGATCGAGAAACAGCAGTCACTACTGGAAAACACCAAGGCCCTTGAAAAATCTGAAGAAAAGGACAGCAAGAAGTCTGATAAGTCGAAAAAATCAGATTCCAAAAATCAGGATGAAAAGAATGATGGTAAAAATCAGGACGGAAAAGAAAACAGTGAACAGGAAAAACTTAGCGAAAGTCAGGAGCTAGCAAAGGAGCAGGAAAAGGTGCAGGAAGATTTCAGAAAACTTCTGAAAAAATTGAGGAACTCAAGGAATTAGGAGAAGAGCTGCAGAAGGATGACGAGATCTTCCTTCAGAGGAAGACACAAAGGATGTACAAGAGCAGCAAGAAGAAAGCAAAGAAATGCTAGAACAAAATAGTCCGTCAAAGGCTAAAAGCCCGCAGCAAAATGCACTTCAAAAAATGCAAAAAATGCAGCAGCATGATGGAAGGCGCCCAAAGTTCAATGTCGATGGAGATGGACATGCAAAATATTGAGACGTTGCGCCAGATTATTCATGGGCTTGTGAAGCTTTCATTTGATCAGGAGAATCTGATGAAGAGTTTCAATGAGTTAAGTCAGAACGATCCCGGATTTAATTCTATCGCGCAACAGCAATTAAAACTTAAAGATGATGCTAAAGTGTTGGAAGACAGTCTATTAGCCCTCGGAAAACGAGATCCTTTTATGGGTTCAGTTGTTACCAAGGAAATCGGTGAACTCAATGAGCATTTGGATAAAGTAATTGAAGCAAATAGAGAACGGAGGAAGCCACAGGCTTCAGCGAGATGCAAATGACTATGACGTCTATCAATAACCTTGCTTTGATGCTTGATGATCATTTTGATATGATGATGCAGATGATGGCAAATGCTCAACCGTCTATGGGCAAGTCAAAGAAAAAAGGACAAAAGCCCAGCTTGAGTCAGATGCAGCAGCAATTGAATCAAAAGATCCAGGAATTGAAAGGTAGCGGCAAATCCGGACGGGAATTATCAGAAGAGCTCGCTGAGATGGCTGCAGAACAAGAAAGGATAAGAAAGGCTCTTCAGGAGATGGAGGAAAAAATGAAGGACGGGAAAATGCCTGGAGGAGATCTTCCGTCAAAGATGGAACAAACGGAAATGGATCTTGTAAATAAGCAGTTGACCGATCAATTGATAAAACGTCAGCAGGAAATTCTTACACGACTATTGGATGACAGAAAAATCAGCGCGAGAACAGGATATGGATGAAGAACGCAAAGGTGAAACTGCGAAAGAATATGACAAAGAAATTCCAAAGGCTTTTGAAGATTATTTGCGACTAAAAGAAAAAGAAGTAGAATTGCTAAAAACAGTCCTCCAAAACTTTACCCTTACTACAAGAAAGAAGTAAGCGAATATTTTAAAAGAGTTGGAGAAAATTAACTTTGAACAACGAGGTAGCCAATACATGAATACGATTAGCATCCAGGTTCCGTCTATTACGGAAAACATTAGAATGATTGAAAGCTTTATTGATAACGCTAAAGAACGATTTCATTTGGATGATGATATGTATGGCAACATCATGATTGCTGTCACCGAAGCTGTTAATAATGCAATTAAACATGGAAATGCCAACGACAAGTCAAAAAATGTTTCTCTGAGTCTTTCGCTGGATGAGAGCATGATTCGATTTGTTATTAAGGATGAGGGCTAAGGTTTTGACTTTCGAAACCTTCCCGATCCAACCGCTCCCGAAAATATTGAAAAGCTTGGAGGGAGAGGGATATTTCTGATGAAGCATCTGTCAGACGAAGTTGACTTTAAGGAAAATGGACGGGTCGTTGAGCTAAGTTTTTACATGAATGTTTAATGCCGTCCATTCACTTCTTTAATGAAGACATTGAATTTCAAGTCTCCCATCCCAGCAAAACTCGAATCTTGGATTAAGAAAGTAATACATGCCGAAAAGAAAAGTCTCAGGCGAGTTAAACTACATTTTTTGTTCTGATGAATACCTTAGCAACGATCAATATTCAATACCTAAATCACACACACTTATACTGATATCATCACATTCGATAGTGCGAGACGCCAAGGATGCTATTGAGGGAGACATTTTTATTAGCATTGACCGGGTAAAAGAAAATGCCTAATGATTTTAAATCGACCATTTCGACGAAGAACTTCATCGAGTAATGATTCATGGTGTTCTGCATCTTATTGGTTATTCTGATAAAACGTCAACAGAAAAGCGCATCATGCGAAAAAAAGAAGATGCTTATCTATCTTTGCGTAGTCAAAATTAGTCAGTTTCACGTGAAACGAAATGTGGAAATGTGTGGAAGAAATTTGTGGGTAAGTTCTTAGGTTCCACGTGGAACTCATAGATGCAACGAAATATGTTTAAAGAATATGATGTCATTGTAGTGGGGCCGGTCACGCAGGTTGCGAAGCTGCAGCGGCAGCGGCTTCAATGGGCTCAAGCGTGCTGTTGGTGACTATGAATATGAATACCATTGCGCAAATGTCCTGCAATCCAGCCATGGGTGGAGTTGCTAAGGGGCAAATCGTGAGGGAAATTGATGCCTTAGGAGGATATCAGGAATTGTCTCCGATAAATCGATGATTCAGTTCAGAATGCTGAATTTATCCAAAGGGTCCGGCGATGTGGAGTCCACGAACTCAAAATGACAGAATGCGATTTTCAGAAGAATGGCGGCTTAGCTTTGGAAAGAAATCCAAATGTTGATTTCTGGCAGGAGATGGTCAAAGGCTGATCATTGAAGATGGGAAAGTCTGTAGAGGAATTATAACCAATCTTGGGATATCGAAATCAGAGCAAAATCTGTTGTTCTGACCAATGGGACATTTCTAAACGGCAAAATTCATATCGGCGAAAAAAACTTTGGTGGCGGGAGAGCAGCTGAAAAAGCCGCCACTGGACATCACGGAACAATTGGTTGACGCTGGGCTTTGAATCCGGAAGAATGAAAACCGGAACACCACCTCGAGTTGATGGTCGAAGCCTGGACTATTCCAAAATGGAAGAACAACCCGGCGATCCAAATCCGGGTAAATTCTCCTATCACCGACACGAGCCTCTTAAAAAACAAGTAAGCTGCTGGATAACTTATACTAATGATGAAGTTCACAATGAACTAAAAAAGGGTTTCGATAAATCTCCGATGTTTCAAGGAAGAATAAAGGGATTGGGCCCACGCTACTGCCCTTCGATAGAAGATAAGATAAATCGATTTGCTGAACGGGAACGACATCAAATCTTTGTGGAGCCAGAAGGATGGAATACAATCGAGATCTATGTCAATGGATTCTCAACTTCTCTTCCAGAAGATGTTCAATATAAGGCTCTTAACAAAAATTCCAGGATTTGAAAATGCAAAAATGTTCAGACCAGGATATGCCATTGAATATGATTACTTCCCGCCAACCCAGCTAAAGACAAGCCTTGAGACGCAACTAATTGATAATCTGTACTTTGCAGGTCAAATCAATGGAACAACGGGCTACGAAGAAGCAGCCTGCCAAGGACTTATGGCCGGAATTAACGCACACAATAAAGTTCAATGAAGAAGAACCTTTGATACTTAAAAGATCAGAGGCATATATCGGCGTGCTCATCGACGACCTGGTTAACAAAGGCACGCAAGAACCTTATAGAATGTTTACTTCCAGAGCCGAATACAGGATTCTGCTTCGTCAGGACAATGCAGACCTTAGGTTAACGGAAACGGGACACAACATTGGCCTCGCCGATGACTCGCGACTAGACAAAATGTTGCAGAAAAAAGGACAGATCAATCAGCTTCAAGCGGAACTATCAAAAAGCAAAGTAAGTCCGGAATCGATAAACAGCGGCCTTGAGGCGCTCGGCACCAGTCCCGTGTCCGAAAAGATAACGCTAAGCCAACTTCTAAAACGTCCGCAGATAGAGATGAAAGATCTGAAGAATCTTAATGGGCAACTAAAAGATCAACTTCAACGATATCCGGACGAGATCCTTCAACAAGCTGAGATCAATATCAAGTACGATAGCTACATAGAAAGAGAACAGCAATTGGTAGAGAAACTCGGAAATCTCGAGAATTATCGCATCAGGTCAGACTTCGACTATGACATGGTGAAAGCCCTTTCCTCCGAATCAAGAGAAAAACTAAAAAAAATACGCCCCGAAACCGTGGGACAAGCTTCAAGGATCAGTGGTGTTTCTCCTGCTGATGTTTCTGTCTTAACAGTATATATGGGCAAATGAATGTTTCCAGACAATGTCCGATCTGCGGGGGTACTGACTTTCAACAATATATTACAGCCGAGGACCACACTGTTTCACATGAAATATTTAACATCCTTCAATGCGCCACATGTAAATTTCTCATTACATCACCAATCCCGGAAAATCTAGGAGACTACTATTTATCACCGGACTACATCTCTCATTCAGAAAAGGCAGTAACACTTGCTGACCGCGTTTATCAGATAGCCCGGACCTTTACCATGCAATGGAAGGAAGGTCTCATCCGCCGGCAAACAGCTAATCAATTTCGGAAACTACTGGATTACGGCTGCGGCACCGGCAGCTTCCTTCACTACTGCCAGCAAAAAGGCTGGACTATTGCAGGTGTCGAGCCCTCTAACATAGCGCGAGAAGTCGCGACCAAAGCAACCGGCCACAATATTGCCAGCAACATACAGCACCTTGACTCGACAAAATTTGATATCATTACGCTGTGGCATGTACTCGAACACATCCCTGATCTGAATGAAACACTCGCTCAGCTAAAAGACAAACTCACTGATTCTGGCACAATGTTTATTGCAGTACCGAATCATAAGAGTTTTGATGCCAGCTACTATCTTCAACATTGGGCTGCCTATGATGTACCCCGGCATCTCTGGCATTTCTCACGCACCACGATGACTCAATTGCTTAATGCTCATGATTTAAAACTGATAAAGATCCTGCCAATGAAGCTCGATGCCTATTACGTCAGTCTGCTCAGTGAAAAGAATAAGACTCAGGGAAGATCCGCACTCACTCATTACATACAAGGGATGCGCATTGGTCTAAAGTCAAATGTCCAAGCCCAAAGTAGTCAGGAATATTCGAGCCTCATTTACATCGCGACTCGATGAAACTCTCAGGGCCATTACATTGGTTATTGATCACTGCGTTTGCGTTAGCAGCCTCATGCGCAAGACAGACTACTCCTACTGGTGGTCCAAAAGATTCGATACCTCCGAATCTAATCAGTTCAGTGCCCACCCAGGAACAAGTCAAATTCGGAGCACAAAGGGTCGAGCTCACCTTTGATGAAGCTATCCAACTGAGTAGTCCTAAGGAACAGATCATCATCACACCCAATGTTGGCAAAGATTTCGAAGCAACCGTGAAAAAAAATCAGGTGGTCGTTACATTTGACAAGCCGCTCCTTGATAATACAACTTATGCAATCAGTTTTAGGGAATCTATCCAGGATATAACCGAGAAAAATCCGGCACAAAATCTACGACTAGCCTTCAGCACCGGCGACTACATAGACTCCCTGAGCATTAGCGGCTTTGTCTACGAACTACTTCTATCAAAAGAATCCAAAGACGCAACAGTAGCGCTCTACCAATCAGATACCTTTAACATCTTTCAGCACAAACCATCCTATATCACAAAGACCGACGCCAAAGGAATTTTTCAAATAGCCAACCTTAAACCTGGAGCCTACTACATCTATGCATGGATGGACAATAATCGAAATCTTATTGTTGATAGTAAGTCGGAAGCATATGGCTACCGGGCAAACCAGATATCGTTATCAGAGAATCAAAAAAATATCGAGATCCCGCTTGTCCGTCTGGACGCGAGGCCACTCAAACTTACAAGTGCCCGATCCTCTGGCACCTTCTATAATATAAAGACATCAAAAGGCCTCAAGCATTTTCGGATCAAGGCTCCCGATCATACCATTTATGCCTCTTATGGAACAGACCAGGAAAACGTACGCATCTATAACGATCAATCGATAACGGATAGCCTATTGGTCGCATTCACTGCTTCCGACAGTATTTTAAATAAAGTGGACACTGCGCTTTACGTGAAATTTTCAAAGCGCGAAATAAAGCCCGAAGCGTTCGAGGTAGCAAATAACGCATTCACCTTAAGCGGTGCAACCGGAATTCTACAGGGGTCTATCCGCACAAACAAACCTCTTGCACACATCAACTTCGACAGTACCTACTACAAGATCGACTCAGCGCATATCATTCAATTCACCCAGGCCGACCTCACAATAGACAGTATTCAAAACATCATAACATTCCGAAAGACGGTTGACAAAACCTTGCTGGTCAAGAAGCCTATTGACATACCTCAAAAAAAAGCCTCAGACACCGCGGTAAAGGCCGCGCCCCCGGCAATTAAGGAGAAGCTTAAAAAAACACCCAAACCTGTCATTGAACATCAGCTCTATTTCGGGAAAGCCGCGTTCCTGAGCATCGAAGGGGACTCGAGTAAATCAGTTGCGACCCAGCTCAAGCCAACGACGCTCGAATCCACGGGAATGATCCACACTGAGCTAAAAACCAAAGAGACCAATTTCATAGTGCAGTTGCTGTTTAAAGACAAGGTCGTGGCCTCACGCAGCAACATTTTGAAGGTAACGTTCGAAGATCTTGAGCCCGGCGATTACAAAATCAGGGTCATTACAGATACCAATAAGGATGGCCAATGGACTCCCGGAAATTTCTTTTCCCGGATTGAGCCCGAACGGATCGTCTATTATAAGAACGATAAAGCCACCCAAATCGTAAGCTTAAAGGCCAACTGGGAACTGGGACCTTTGTTGATAACGTTCTAACAAAGTGTTAACAAATTCGTCATTTCGCCAAAAAACAACCCTGGAAAATCTGAAACCGAATCCCCACCTTTTGCGTGTTCATAACATGAGAGTTGTAAACACGATGGCGCTCCCTACACTACCCACACTCCACTTGTCCACACTCAATTACCATGTTTATATCTCTCTAACTCTTTGAACAATAAAGCGATAGAAGTTAAAGATTTCTACATAAATTCCACATTCAAAAACACGGGAAAGCTGTCCACAATTCAACATGCTTAACTATAACTATAATATAATATATAATATTAAAACAATAAGGGCTTACGCATTGGGGATAATCCTATTCCTGTCAGGTTCCACTACGAACATCTATGCACAAAGCCACGAACAAATACAGCTCGCTAACGAGTATGTTCTGAAGGGTGATAAAAAGAAAGCACTCGAACTTTATCGCGAACTTGCTAAACATGAGGGTAATGTTTCGTTCATTTACAACAACTACATAACCCTTCTTATTGATTTGAGCATGATGGATGAAGCACAAAGCTTTTTGAAAAAGGTTTCCAAGCATGATCCACAAAACATTCAGTACAAACTGGATATGGGTCTGGTCCTGATCAAGTCAGGCGATATGAGCAAAGCGGACAAATATTTTAAAGAGCTTATTGGGGAGAACAAAACGAATGTTCAACGCATCAAAGTTATATCCGATTATTTCTTATCTCACACATTGCCTGACTATGGCATCCTTGCGCTTACCGAGAGCAGACAGGCCATGGCCAATCCTTATCTTTTTTGTCTTGACCTGGCGATGTTGTACAGGGTCAGGGGCAATCAGGACAAGATGGTACAGGAATATTTAAGCTATGTAACCCAGAGCTCGGCGAATATACAATATGTTAAAAACGTTCTCCAGGCCTTGCTAACAAAGCCGGAGGAGTTGGAGAGCCTCGAACGGCTTCTCTACGATAAAGTGCAGCAGTACCCGGATGTGGAGGTCTACGCCGACCTCCTGATATGGGTCACCATGCAACAAAAGAATTTCTATGCGTCCTTTATTCAGGCGCGTGCATACGACAAGCGGTATAAGCGCGATGGAGAAAAATCGATGGAGGTCGCCCGGGTAGCGCTTGACAACGACGACTATGACAACGCATTAAAAATATACCGATATCTTATACGTGAGTATCCTAATTCCCAGAATTATCTGCTGGCACGACTGGGTCTGATCAGGACCCGCGAGGAAAGAGTAAAAAAGAGTTTCCCTGTTCAGACCGATTCTGTAAAGACATTGATAGCTGATTATAAAAATTTCATACGTCAATATCCGGACAATGTCAATGCACTGGAAGCTTCAAAGAGCGAGGCTCTTCTTTTTGCAACATACCTTGATCAAAAAGATTCTGCGGTTCAAATATTGAATAAGCTTATCGGCAATCCGAAAGCCTCTCAATACCTGAAGGCAAAAGCAAAACTCGATCTTGGTGATATTTACATGATCAAGGGCGAACCATGGGAATCCACTTTACTTTATAGCCAGGTTGAGAAAACCCAAAAGGAAAATCTTGTCGGGTATGAGGCGAAACTGAGAAATGCAAAACTGTCATATTACAAAGGCGACTTTCAGCTTGCGCAGGAGCATCTTGATATTTTAAAGCAGGCCACGACCAGAGAAATCGCCAACGATGCGCTTGAGCTTAGCATGCGCATCAAAGAGAATATTGCTTTCGATTCAGTAGGTGCAGCACTTAAAGACTATGCTGTCATTGAACTGCTGCTCTATCAAAATAAAACAGACGTAGCCCTTGAAAAAATTGAAAAACTAAAGCAAGGAATTTCAGATTCAGGAGGAACATTTTCGAACCGCACAATTCTGGACGACGTATATTGGCTCGAGGCGAATATTCGCATGAAGCGCGGAGAGTTTGAAAAATCTGTTTCGCTACTGCAAAAGATCATTGACGATTATGGTGATGATATTCTTGCAGACGACGCATATTTTCTTCAGGGAGAGATCTACGAACGTCAACTCGGCAACAAGGAAAAAGCGATGGAGATCTATCGTGACTTTTTGACAAAACATGCCGGAAGCGTTTACGCTGCAGAAGCACGTAAAAGATTCCGCCAGCTGCGAGGTGACTTCAGCGGTCAGCCTCAAGCGCAGCCACAGTAGAAAAACGTCGTTCTCTCCTTAATGTCTGAGACTCACCTTAAGACATGCTATCGCCAAATGTCTGTTGTGAAATGAAACTTTGAAATTTAATACGCTACCACCGGTACATTAAGCGGAGCACTATTCACTACGCAATGATTTCACAGGATTTGCAGTTGCAGCCTTGAGAGACTGAAAGCTCATTGTCAACCATGCGATAACAAAGGACAGTACCCCTGCAAGTAAATAGTAGATTATGCCGATATCTACTTTGTAAACATAGCCTTTAAGCCACCACTCAATTCCGTACCATGCGAGCGGGGCGGCAATGACAAATGCTATAATGATAAGTTTTCCGAACTCCTTTGACAACAACATCACAATGCTGCTAACTGAAGCTCCCAGCACCTTGCGGATACCGATCTCCTTCGTTCTTTGCTCTGCGGTGAATGAAGTTAACGCGAATAAACCCAAACAGGCAATGATAATAGCAAGCCCTGCGAATATCACGAAGATCTTTCCAAGCCTTTGTTCATTCGAATACATTCTGGTAAAATCTTCGTCCAGGAACGAGTAAGCGAACGGTTGTCCCGGAGCAAGACGCTTCCAAGTCTCCTCCACAAACGAGATCATCTGCTTGGCATTTTTTGCCTGAAACTTAAATGAAACACTTCCGTTGGTTGAGCCAAGAAAAAACGCGAGGGGACTTATGTTTTGTTTAAGAGATTCGAAATGAAAGTCCTCGACTACTCCAATCACAGTGTATGAAGTAACGGACTTAAGATCGGCAGTACCATCAGGATTGGTGTACGAAAATGTTGAGATCTTTTTTCCAATAGCATCACTGCCAAGATGAAAGTGCTTTACAGCTGCCTCATTCATCACCATGGCCATAGAATCCGAAGGGTATTCTTCAGAAAAAAATCTCCCCTCTTTCATTTTCATTCCTAACGTTTTGAGATATTCATGATCAACGGTCCAGTTTTGCAATCCAACCATGTTGGCTTCTGTAGGCTGACTGCCTTCAGGCCAGAATGTATTGTCGTTTCTCCATGTGCCGCTGACAGGGAGAAATCCTGAAATGGTAGCAGACTCGATAAAACTATTTTTCTTGACTTCTTCCTTGAAGACTTTCGCCTTGTCACCCAACGCGTAGGCATCATGAACGACAAGTACCTGGTCCTTTTCGAATCCAATTTTCTTTTGTTGTATGTACTCCAGCTGCCTGTTAACTGTTAGCGTACAAATGACTAGAAGGATTGAAATGGCAAACTGAAATACAACAAGGCTACTTCTAATCCTGCCGCTTTTCATTCCGGTGCTTACACTTCCTTTCAAAACGGTCGCCGCTTTGAATGCAGAAAGAAAAATGGAGGGATAAATACCTGAAAGTAAACCAACGCCAACAGCGCCTGTGAGAACTACAACGTAGAATTCCATTTGAGAAAATGGTATGGACAGTTGCTTTTGGGAAAGATCATTGAATGTCGGAAGGATCAGATACGCCAACGCAATAGCGAGTATAAAAGACAGCAGGCTTAAGAGCACCGATTCGGATAGGAATTGACGGATCAGGTGAGATCGCATAGATCCCATAACCTTTCTAACGCCTACTTCTTTCGCACGGGTTGCAGATCGCGCTGTAGAAAGGTTCATGAAGTTGATGCACGCAATGATTAGAATAAAAAGTGCAATGGCTGAAAACAGATACACATATACGATGTCATTGTTGGGCCTCAGTTCAGCTGTAAGTTCGGAATGTAGATGGATGTCTGTTACTGGCATCAATGTATATTCAAGCAGGTTGCCATCGGCGCGGAATTTTCCCATCGAGAAGTCACCTCCTAATATCTCGGCTGCTTGCGGGCCGACAAATTTTTCAACGAAGGCAGGCAACTTCGCCTGCAATGCGGCGGCAGTCGTGCCAGGTCTTAACAGGAGATATGTATTGAAATTATTGCTAAGGAAGTTTGTCGACTTTGCCTCGTCGAGCCCAGTCATCGAAAGGAGAATGTCGAATTTAAAATGTCCTGCGTTTGGCATGTCATGATAGATCGCATTTATCTTTACAGACGATTTGTCAACGATCAGTGTTTGTCCTAAAGCATTTCCATCTGGAAAGTATTTATCAGCGATGCTTTTGCTTATAGCCGCGCCGTCAGGCATAACAAGGGCACTGTTTGCATTTCCTGAAATGACATCAACAGTGAAAACTTTGAAGAACGTACTATCGGCGTATATTACGTTCTCCTCATTGATGTTTGACGCCTCTTCGCGCGCCTTTACCAGGAAGGATCCCCTGGCACGAAATCTTACAGATGTTTCAACTTCAGGAAAATTGTTGATCATCGCTTCAGCCAAAGGTGCGGGAGCTACGGCAAGTTGCCAATGATTGCCTCCAAATTTAATCTCGCCGTTCACGCGGTAAATTCGTGAGGCTTTCTTGTGATGCAGATCATAGCTTAGCTCATTCACAACAAACAACACGATAACAAGACAAGCTGCGATACCCACCGCGAGGCCAGCCACGTTAACGAAAGTATAAAAACGATGCTTCTTCAGGTTGCGAAGAGCAATTACGAAATAGTTCTTGAACATGCGTCAAGGGGTTTATGCCACTTAGAAACAAACTTTCTATAAAAACAAAAAAGGCCGTAGCCATGACTACGGTGTCTGCGAGAAATAAAATCAACGATGGTGTATCCTTTAGACGTGTTGAAACCCACAGACGTTGCATGTAATGCTCAGAAATTCTTCCTAAATATTCCACCAGTAGGTGAATTTCAAAACGAGCGACCGATTCTTGACGCCGAACGTATCGGGCACATAGTTATCTGTGTAAACTATAAACAGATCTGACGCCGGTTTGTAACGCCATTGAAACCGGGTGTTTAGGTTAACGTTGTTTTGCTGCTCATTGTACTGAGCAAATGCAGTAAAGAATAGCTTATTCGTCATTGTTACGTCAAGGCGTGGTCCAACCAGCCAAAACTTATTTTTTCCCCAAGGCTCAGGGAGGTCGATGTCATTGTAGTTGACTGCAACCGTCAAACTGAGATAAGGCTGAAATCTGTACCCGACCTCACCCGATAAATTTAACCTGGTGCCGTTAGCATAGTACCCTCCGTATCTTGTCGACACCAGATAAGTGAAGAGGCTTTGGGGCTTTGAGGTAAAGTCAAAGCCGAAAGAATTCCAATGGTGTTCTGTTCCGGTTTTCAGAGAATCCAATCCGGAATTTGTGGGATCAAAAGGTTGCAGCAGCTGCACATAATCATTGGCGACCCATCCGGTAAGAACATGTTGTTTTCGAAAGGTTATCGTATATGAAAATATACTGGTGTTGTCGGTATGCCGGAATGAATCATCGAAATAGTAGATAGATGAGATCTTTGGTCCGTGACTTAATATGGTCTTCCCTTTCGGGAAAAAGAGATAACCTGCCTGCGGATTGAGCTTGATAAACTTTTTGCGGGGTACATATCCCACTTCGGCATTGTAGTGCTCACCAACATATTCGTGTTGCCATCCGATCATTAACCTGCGATCGGCATATTGTAAATTGGCCGCATGGGTAACATCGCCTCCTGATTTCTCAGGACTAAATGACTTAAGAACGAGTGCCTTTCCAGTCCATAGATTGTTGGATGATGCAAGATTATATTCCAACCCAATATTTCTGTTGTATTGCGAGTAGACTGGAATGGCAGGATCGTCAGACGGCCTATAGCTCAATGACTGTTTGTTAATGAAAATAATGCCCACATTTGAACGGGCAAACACTTTACGTTGTAATGCCATTACTGCAAAGTTCTGCCTCGGAAGATATTGCTCCTCGACGTCACTTGTTTGCATATCCATCACACCAATACGCCAGTTTTTGTCGAGCTTGCCGCTAAAGCGCGCTCCGAATTCTATGGGCGTACCAAGACCGATTCGTCTTGAAAAGAACGGACGGATCGTTGCGTAGCCAAAATTTGCGAACAGATCGCCGTTCTCCAGAAAGAACTGTCTTCGTTCAGGGAAGAATAGCTCAAACCGATCAAGATTGGTTACCTGTCTGTCGACATCCACCTGGGAGAAGTCGGGGTTTACAGTCAGATCAAGGTTGAGTGACGAACTGATCGCGACTTTGGCGTCCACGCCAATCTCTTTTTTGTAAGAAGAAGGTTTTTCCGCTTCATAATCTTTGGAGACACCACCTAGCACATATGGTATGATGGAGACGTTAGCGCCTGCCTGTGGAGGAGGCTGATCCCATACCAATACACCACTGTAGGCCAGCGAAGCCGTGGGAAACTGCCGGGGAACCGGAGCCCAGCTTGATTTTTCGGTCGTCTTCAGGTCAAGGCGACTGAAATTTATCCCCCATCGTGTAATGCCTTTTTTATACCTGATGGACTTGAAAGGAATGGCGGCTTCAAAGACCCATTTCTCATCGTCTTTCTTTACTACGGAGGTCCATTTGTTATCCCAGCTGAGGTCCACTTTACCCCCCTCGTACATGGTCCCGTCCCATTGCGCACCGGCGGCATTAGCACCAAATGAAAATCCATTGGTCTGGTCATCAAACGGATCCATGAAAAGCAGGAAATTGTCATTTTTTCCAAAGGCGAAATCCCTGCGAAGTGATTCAACGAAATATCTTCCAGGCAACAGGTGATAACAGGTGGCGATCAAATAGAGGTGTTGCTGATCGTAGGTCATCCGGACTTCTGTTCTTACCCTTGCCTTGCTGGTATCCATGGGCAATACCATATAAAACTCTGTTGCAACCTCTGCTTGGATCCACGGCTCTTCATCCAGTATACCATCTACCTGGATTGGCGCGAGTGCAGGCTTGAGATGGAGTTGATAAGACTCGTTTATTTTCTGTGCATAAAGAGAGAACAAGGAATGAATAAACAGGAGCGACAGAAAAATTCTCATCGTGGCAATTTGGCTATAAGGTCGTTCAAAACAATTCGGTTTAGGATGAGAGGTTGGACAAAATTCATGCTTTCCGAGGATCTTTCCTCAGCAAAGAAATCCTGGTTCTGTATAGTGGTCGCTTGTAAGAATTATATATTTAGAATTAAGTAGATTAGAAAAATCGCCTATGAAATTCATTTTACGCAGCGCAATTTTCGTATTCCTTGCGCATGCATCCTCGCTTTTTGCCCAGGTAACAATAGACAATTTAATGTCTCCGGCATTTCCAACAAATATGGTGGTAAGTGCCGATGGGAACAGGATTGCCTGGATATTCAATCAACAGGGCGTAAGGAATGTGTACGGCGCTGAGGCGCCGGATTTTTCTACACGAAAATTAACGAATTATACTACCGAGGACGGGCTCGACTTGACATCTCTGACATTTGCCAATTCCGATCTTCTCGTCTTCGTGAAAGGTGGCGCAGCGAACCGACAGGGTGAAGCGCCAAATCCACGTTCACTGCAGGAGAATTTTGATCAAAACATCTGGTCATTGCGCTGGACGGGAGAGTCGAAGAAAATAGGAAAGGGGTCATATCCTAAGCCGTCTCCGGATGGCTCAAAGATCGCCTATCTTTCAGGCGGGCAAGTTTATCTGGCCTCCAGCGATGGATCTTCGGAGGGCAAAAACGCTTTTCACATCAGAGGCTCCCAGCACTCGATAAGATGGTCTCCCGACGGTAAGCAACTCGTCTTTGTCAGTAACAGGGCCGACCATTCCTTTGTAGGGATCTTCGATCTCAAAACAGCGGCTGTTAAATTCCTAGATACGAGTTTTGATCATGACACCAATCCTGTATGGTCTCCTGATGGTAAGCGTGTTGCTTACATCAGAGCGCCGAACTTACAAAATGCATATCCATTTTTCTCGATTAGAGAAGGACAGCCGTGGTCCATTCGCGCAAGCGATCTGGCATCGGGAACTTCCCGTGAACTTTGGAGGGCTCTTCCAGGAAAAGGAAGTGTTCTTTTCAGGGATGTTCCCAACGTTGATAACTTGTTATTTTGGATTGGTGATAAGATCGCGTTTCCATGGGAACGGACCGGATGGATACATCTTTACTCCATTGATGAGCAGGGGGGCAAAGCTACGGAACTCACAACAGGAGATGGAGAAATAGAACACGTCTCGTTGTCGCGCGACGGCAAATCTTTTCTAACCGTTTCAAATATCACGGACATAGACAGAAGACATATCTGGAGGATCACGATCGATGGAAAAGCGCAGCAACTGACAAAAGGCCGAGGAATAGAGTTCAATGAAGCTGAGACGTCCCAGGGTATTGCATGCCTTAGATCGGATCCGGTGATGGTGGCGTGGCCGTACCTGTTTTCAACGAATGGACAAATGCGAATGCTGGCGCCGGAATTATTTCCAAAAAATTATCCAAAGAATCTCCTCGTAACGCCGGAAGCAATTCAGATCACGGCTTCCGATGGCATGAAAGTGCCAGGTCAACTTTTTGTTCCGAAGAACCTTAAAGCTGGTGAAAAACATCCTGCCGTTATTTTTTTACACGGTGGATCAAGAAGACAAATGCTACTTGGATTCAACTATGGTCAGTATTACCACAATGCATATTCCATGAATCAATACCTCGCATCCCTTGGATACATTGTCTTGTCATTGAATTACCGGAGCGGTATCGGATATGGTCTAGATTTCCGGGAAGCATTGAATTACGGCGCTGATGGAGCGACCGAGTATAATGATGTTGTTGGAGCTGGCAAATACTTACAACAACGCCAGGATGTAGATTCTAAGAGGGTTGGGCTTTGGGGCGGATCTTACGGGGGATATCTCACCGCGCATGGACTTGCAAGAAACTCCGACATGTTTGCGTGTGGTGTCGATATCCATGGCGTTCACGATTGGAATCCAGTAATTAAAAACTTTGTCCCTGCCTACGATCCGCTTCGGCTACCTGAGATATCTAAGAAAGCATTCGAATCTTCTCCAATGTATTTTGTGAAGGGCTGGAGATCACCAGTGTTACTCATTCACGGCGACGATGACAGGAATGTTCCGTTCAGCGAAAGTGTAACGCTTGTTGAAGCGCTGCGGAAGCAGAATGTTTACTTCGAACAGATCATTTATCCCGATGAAGTTCACTTCTTTTTACTTCACAGCAGTTGGGTGGATACTTACAAAGCCGGTGCAGCATTTTTCGAACGCGAATTCAAGAAGGTAAAGTAGCCTGTGAACTGAAAGAGATAACTCCTGTTAATAATCCTGGTCACCTATTTATCACTGCCGATTGGTTTTAAAACCCGGTAATACGCCAAATTCCTATGCTGTATTCCAGCGAAAAATATCCAATCTTGGTATGCATGCATAACATTTTTTATTACCTTAGCTATCCCGAAATCGTATGCGGAGAGAAGAAACAGTAGACTACCATATTAAAGCAGTATGGCACGCCATATCCCGCATGTACAACCAGCAGGCTGGAAGGCATAGGATTACAACCGCTATTGGATTTGTATTGCTGAACATTCACGGCGAAGAAGGAACTCCCGCAACCAAAATTGCCCCCTTAATGGGCCTTGAAGCACGCAGCCTCACCAGGATGCTTAAAACCATGGAGGAAAAATCTCTCATCTATAGGGCACCTGATCCGACTGATAAAAGGTCAGTTCGCATTTTCTTAACAGATCTTGGAAAAAAAAAAAAGGAAATTTCCCGGGAGACTGTTCTAATTTTTAATAATCGCGTGAGAGAGGCGGTCTCAAGACATAAGCTGAAGATTTTCTTTGAAGTGATGAATGAGATCAACCAACTGGCTGCCCAGGGAATTTCAGAAGCTGAAAAATAAATGAAGTATAAATAACTCCGGAAATTTTACACGGGTTACCTCTAAATGATCGCTTATCAATGAAACGATCTATTCGTAAAGTTGCAGTGCTGGGTTCAGGCGTAATGGGTTCTGCCATAGCCTGTCATTTTGCTAACATCGGATGTCAGGTCTTGCTTCTGGATATAGCTCCTAAAGAACTTACAGATGAAGAAAAAGCGAAGGGCCTTGCCCTCGATTCAAGAAAGGTGAAGAATAGAATTGTACAAGTCTTCGTTTGAAAGATCGATCAAATCAAGTCCCGGTCCATTGTACAGTAAAAAGTTTGCATCCCGTGATTTCGCTCGGGAATTTTACCGATGACATGCCCAGGATCAAAGATCGTGACTGGATCATTGAAGTAGTTGTAGAGAATCTCGACATAAAAAAGAAAGTGTACGAAGAAGTTGAAAAATACCGTAAAGCCGGGAACACTCATCACCTCAAATACTTCAGGAATACCAATCCATTTAATGGCTGAAGGAAGAAGCGACGATTTCAAAAAACATTTTTGTGGAACACATTTTTTCAACCCCCCACGATATCTTAAACTTCTTGAGATCATTCCAACTCGGTTCACAGATCCTGAAGTGGTCAACTTCGTCATGCACTATGGAGATCTTTTCCTGGGTAAGACCACCGTTCTTTGTAAAGATACTCCTGCTTTTATTGCCAACCGGGTCGGTGTATTTGTCAATCATGAAAGTTGTCGATGCGATGAACAAATTGGATCTCAACATCGATGAAGTCGATAAGCTAACGGGTCCTGTTATCGGGCGGCCAAAATCAGCAACATTCAGAACCTCAGATCTGGTTGGACTGGATACATTGATTAAAGTTTCTGGAAACTTATATGAGGGTCTACCGAATGATGAGGCAAGAAGGTACTTCAAGCTGCCAGACGTTGTACTTCAAATGGAGCAAGAACAAGTGGCTTGGTGATAAGACCGGACAGGGGTTTTATAAAAAGACAAAGAATGCCAAAGGTGAAACGGAAATTCTAACACTGGATCTTAAGACACTCGAATACAAAGCAAAAGCAAAGGCAAAATTTGCAACGCTGGAAACCACGAAGACCATCGACAATTTCAAAGATCGTTTTAAAGTTTTGCTTGCGGGCAAAGATAAGGCAGGTGAATTTTACCGCGATTCTTTTTATGCATTGTTTCAATATGCATCTAATCGAATACCAGAGATAGCAGATGAACTTTATAAAGTCGACGATGCCATCTGCGCCGGCTTTGGATGGGAACTTGGTCCGTTTGAAACATGGGACGCCGTTGGAATTGAAAGATCCCTAAAGGAGATGGAAGCTGCCGGGTACAAGCCAGCGTCATGGGTATACGAAATGATTGCCGCAGGGAACACTTCCTTTTACAAGGTTGAGCACGGCGCAACGAAAATATTATGACATTGCAACGAAATCATATAAAACAATTCCAGGCAAAGAAGAATTTATCATTCTCGAGAATCTCAGCGATAATGTTGTTTGGAAAAATGCTGAATCAAAAGTAACGGATCTTGGTGATGGCGTTTTAAACTTTGCCTGGTACAGCAAGAGTTATACACTGGGAAGCGCTGTCATTGAAGGATTGAACAAAGCAATTGATCTTGCTGAAAAAGACTATAAAGGGTTAGTCATCGGTCATCAAGGAGCAGACTTTTCGCTCGGTGCCAACCTTGGGCTCGTATTCATGTACGCTATCGAGCAGGAGTATGATGAGATCGATTTCATGGTACGGCAGTTTCAAAACACTGTTATGCGAATACGATATTCTTCAGTACCTGTTGCTGTATGCCCGCACGGGAGAACGTTAGGCGGAGGTTGCGAAATGACAATGCACGCTGACATTGCCCAGGCTGCCGCTGAAACATATATAGGTCTGGTTGAGGTTGGCGTGGGATTGATACCCGCTGGCGGAGGAACTAAAGAATTTACCAAACGTGTAAGTGATTCGCTGGAAGAAGGAGATGTTGAGTTGAACGCCTTTCAAAATGCATTCATGAATATCGCTACTGCGAAAGTAGCGCTTTCTGGTGAGGAGGCTCGTGAAATGGGTATCCTTAGAACATTAGATCGTATCACCATTAACAAGGAGAGGCAGCTGCTGGATGCGAAGGCGTCGGTACTGGAAATGTATGAGGCGGGCTACACGATGCCCAGTGCAGGCTAAGAATATTAAAGTCCAGGGAAGGTCCGGCCTCGCTTTATTTATTGCCGGAGTTCATGGAATGCGGATGGGAAATTACATTTCGGATCATGATCATAAAATAGCGCTTAAAGATCGCCCACGTGATGTGCGGCGGTGACCTCACATCACCACAGGAAGTGAGTGAGCAATATCTTCTCGATCTTGAACGTGAAGCATTCGTTTCGCTTACAGGCGAGAAGAAAACATTAGAAAGAATTCAATCAATTTTAACAGGTGGTAAACCTTTAAGAAATTAATATGGATGCATATATCGTTGCAGCTAAAAGGACTGCCAATACACGGGCAAAGAAAGGTGGATTTCGATTTACAAGACCCGACGACTTTGCCACCGAGGTGATCAAGGCGCTGGTTGAGTCTGTACCGGGACTTGAGAATAAGATGGTCGACGACCTGATCGTAGGAAATGCAGTACAGGAAGCTGAACAGGGCATGCAGATGGGCAGGATGATTGCCTTGGCAGCTTTGGGCATTGACAACGCGGGAATGGTGATCAATCGCTATTGTGGTTCCGGTGTTGAAGCTATTCATATTGCCTCAGCATCAATACAAGCAGGGATGGCAGATTGCATTATTGCTGGAGGTACCGAATCCATGTCACTCGTACCCGTGATGGGATGGAAGACCGCGCTCAATTACACTATCGCCAAAGAACATCCAACATATTATACCAGCATGGGCCTTACTGCTGAAGAGATTGCCAAACAATACAAGATCTCGAGAGAGGATCAGGATCAATTTGCCTATGAGTCACATCAGAAAGCATTGAAAGCACAGCAGGAAGGGAAATTCAAACAGGAGATCCATCCCATCAAGACACAGGAAGTTTTTGTCGATGAATCTGGAAAGAGAAAAACGCGCGACGGAGTTGTCGATACTGACGAAGGACCACGCCCCGACACATCTGTTGAAGCGTTGGCAAAACTGAAACCGGTATTTGCAATGGGTGGCTCCGTTACAGCAGGAAACTCGTCGCCCACGAATGATGGAGCGGCGTTCGCAGTTGTCATGTCTGAAAAATTGGTGAAGCAGCTCAATTTGAAACCCATTGCCCGAATGATAAGTTACGCTGTCGCCGGTGTAGATCCGCGAATTATGGGAATAGGCCCTGTCGCTGCAGTACCGAAAGCATTGAAGCGGGCAGGTCTCACTTTACAAGATATAGATCTCATTGAACTCAACGAGGCTTTTGCCGCCCAGTCACTTGCCGTGATCCGCGATCTCAACATCGATCCCTCCAAAGTAAATGTTAACGGTGGGGCTATAGCATTGGGCCATCCGCTCGGCAGCTCGGGCGCAAGGTTATCACTCACATTGCTAAATGAACTCGCCCGAAGGAAACAGAAATATGGACTTGTCACAGCATGTGTTGGCGGTGGTCAGGGCGTCGCAGGCATCTATGAAATGATTTAATAACAAAAACGACAGCATCTAAATAAGTGAATATGGCTACTACCACGGAGAAAAAGGGCGCTATAAAAGGCGGCGAATTCCTTATACGCGACACACAAGCGCACGAAATATTTATCCCTGAAGATTTTAGTGAGGAGCAAAAGATGATCGAGCAGCAGTGCAAAGATTTTCTTGATAAAGAAGTCATTGGAAAACTTGATGAGATCGATTCAATGAAAGATCCATCACTCATGCCCCGGCTGCTTGATAAAGCGGGGGAACTCGGTCTCCTGGGAACATCAGTGCCAACCGAGTATGGTGGCTTTGGAATGGACTTCAACACGACAATGCTAGTAGCGGAAGTTATTGGTGGTGGCCATTCTATTGCCGTTGCACTATCGGCACATACCGGTATCGGTACATTGCCAATCGTCTACTATGGCAATGACGCACAGAAGCAGAAGTATCTCCCTAAACTTGCGACAGGAGAATTCAAAGCGGCGTATTGCCTTACAGAACCGGATTCCGGGTCAGATGCCAACTCAGGTAAGACAAAAGCTGTGCTGACCCCTGACGCTAAACACTACCTGATCAACGGGCAAAAAATGTGGATCACCAATGGAGGGTTCGCAGACATATTCATTGTGTTTGCTAAGGTTGATGCCGATAAGAACTTAACGGCGTTTATCGTTGAGAAATCATTTGGTGGCATCACAATGAATGAAGAGGAACATAAAATGGGAATCAAGGGATCCTCAACCCGACAAATATTCTTCAATGATTGCAAAGTGCCGGTCGAGAACATGCTATCGGAGCGCGAGAATGGATTCAAGATAGCGGTGAATATTCTCAATGTCGGGCGTATCAAGCTAGGTGTAGCTGCTATCGGTGGATCAAAACGCACGATATCACTGGCCACAAACTATGCGAAGGAGCGTAAACAGTTTGGTACTTCGATCTCAAACTTTGGAGCCATAAAGTACAAACTTGCGGAGATGATCACAAAGGTTTTTGCGAGTGAGTCCGGATGTTACCGGGCAGGCCAAAACATAGATGATGCATACAACGCCCTGGTCGCTGCCGGAACTGATCCGGCTAAGGCAAAATTGAAATCATTGGAAGAATTCGCGATAGAATGCGCGATACTCAAAGTACATGGATCGGAGGTTCTTGACTTTGTGGTTGACGAGGGAGTCCAAATCTATGGAGGAATGGGATTTTCTGCGGAGAGTCCAATGGATCGCGCTTATCGCGACGCACGCATCAACAGAATATTCGAGGGCACCAACGAGATCAACCGGATACTCACGATCGACATGCTCATGAAACGAGCTATGAAAGGAGGGATTGATCTGATGACTTCGACGATGGCTGTTCAAAAGGAATTGCTGGCGATCCCCGATTTTGGAGCCACAGAAGAAGATGGAATATTCGTCAAAGAGAAGAAGGCATTGTCGAATCTCAAGAAGGCAGGACTGATGGTGGCGGGAGCTGCGGTTCAGAAGTTTATGATGAAACTCTCCGATGAGCAGGAGATATTGATGCATTTGGCTGACATTCTGATTGAATGTTATGTTGCAGAATCGACGCTGCTTCGCGTTGAAAAGCTGATCGGTCAACGCGGGATCGAAGCCTGCGAGATCGAAAAAGAAATTGCGTTGATCTACTTGCACCATGCAATGGAAAAGGGCGCCTCATGTGCACGTCAGGCTATTACTTCATTTGCTACCGGCGACGAACTAAGATTGATGTTAATGGGTGTGAAACGGTTCACTAAGATCGATCCTTACAATCTAAAGGAAGCACGACGTAAGGTTGCTAACAGGGCCATCGAAAAAGGTGGATATCCTTTCTGATAGCTCATTCTTTGATCATCTCTGATGTTCAAAATTGCAAAGACCTATGTTCAGTTTTCAACACTCTACATAGGTCTTTTATTAATAAACGCGGTTTTTAACGTCGATAAAGGGGCGCGTCGAATTTGCATGCTTTTTGGTTTGGATCCCATAAAGAACGACAAATGCAATCCAAGAGCTCGACCTCCACAGTTTTGATCTTAATACTCATTCTGATAACCTTTCCGATCTGGATAGGCATTCTGGGAGGCGTCTTTGGCATTATCGGCGGCGTATTCGGCGCTGTCTTCGGTGTATTTGGCGCCGTCTTTGGAGCTATTGCCGGGATCTTCGGTGCAATCTTTGGTGGATTGTTTGGCTGGATGTTCGATTGGCACTGGCCTTTCTTATTCCATTGGAATGGTTTTACCATTCTGGCCATAGCCATCATCATTGTGCTGGTGAGCAGGTCAAGGAAGATCTGACCTTATGCTACCGGGTGCTTGTTGTAAAGGTTCGGATTCAAAAAGTATTTTGAGTAAACAGGATACCTTTTGATCTCGCGCAACTCGGGTCTAGTCCTGTTGACAAACACAACCTTGTACTGAAACTCAAAGCCTTTGTCGACATGGATGTCCTTTCTAACAATATACCATTGTTTATTCCAGGGATTAAGGACCTTTACCTCTAGGTGAAAAAGGCCTGGTGTACTTCTGACACGCACGAACTTACCAGGTTGCTTATTGAACAACTTACCATTCACATAGACCTGCATCGTAGTTCCCTTCTCAGTTTGTACCGCAATCCCTGAGTCATAGGCATACGCAACTGTGCTGCCTGCAAGCAAGAGGAGAAATATCAACCTTTTCATGGTGGGAGTGTTTGTATTTATACTAACGCAACCTCCGTGCCATCGTTTGTGTTAAATCGAAAAATTAGCTCATAAAAAAGCCACGCTTTTTGCGTGGCTTTAACTCCCCTTCAAGATCTTTTTAGTCCTTCCATTTGATACCGCAGCCAATGGCTTTGGTCTTAGTCGTTTCCACAGCTTTTCCTGCCAACAGGGCATCCACCGCATCCTCAACATATTTTTTTGTCGCCGATGATGCATCGCGTGAATTGTTATCAATGGTCCCAATGTATGCTACCTTAAATGCCTGAGTTTCATTCTTAAGCACAAACACGTGCGGTGTATTTGTTGCGCCAAATGATTTTGCGACTTCCTGCGTTTCGTCTATCAGGTAGGGAAAGGTATAGCTCTTTTTTCGCGCGCGGGACGTCATTTCTTCAAATGAGTCGCCCGGAGATACCTCAGGGTTGTTCGCATTGATTGTAATTACTGGAAAGCCCTGTGCAGCATACTTTTTGTCCAGGGCGATAATCCTGTCATTGTATGCCTTTGAATAAGGGCATGTATTGCAGTCAAAAATGACTATAACTCCTTTTGATGATTTATAGTGATTAAGCGACACCATTTTACCATCCACATTTTTCAGAGAAAAGTCGGAGACGGCGTCACCAAGTTCATAAGACGGAGATTTCCCAGCAAAGAGAAAGCCAACACAGATCATTAGTAAAGCCAGCGATGTTGTTTTCATAGGGTTGAAAGATTTTGTTAACTATTACTTTAAAGACTGTATGTAGGATTCAAGTTCGCCTTCCTTCAATTCTTTATCCACAAATTTTCTTTGGCCGGTCCGGGTGTTGAGGAGCAGTGTGGCAGGAATAGCACCACCCCATCCGCCGTCAACCTTGTCTATCCATGAGTTATAATCAATCTCGTCCAGGAGCAAAACTTCTGAAGTTATCTTCTTCTTTGCCAAAAACGCGTTGACCTTTGAGATCTTATCCGCATAGTCAAGATTGATAAGCGTTATTTTTACCGTAGCGTCGTTTTTAGCTTCCAGGGTTTCAAAGAGAGGCAGCTCCTTTACGCAGGGGGCACACCAGGTTGCCCAGAAGTTGATCACCTGAATCTGATCCGACTGCGTGGATATAATCGAGTTTAGCTTATCGAACTTGACAATTTTGGCTTTTTGGGCAAAAGCTATATGAAAGACAAGAAGCAGAAGCAGTGTGGTAGCGGTCAATCTTAACATTGGGTAGTAAAGTTTCCAGACGATACGCGATCAAAAAGCGAACCGGGATTCAAACCGCTAATTTTCAGAAAAGCATTAAAATTCAAATACTTAACTCCATCAAAAAAAGTCGCAAAAAGATTTCCACAAAAAATAGCAGTTATCCACATTACCCGATTGTTACTCGTTAAGAGACTAAGACACAGTGGCTTACATGGAATTTTTTCAATCAATTCTTTGTGGACAACTATTGGGGCCACTAAAATCGGCCGATGTACCGCAGATCGGCATAATTTTCAGATATTCAGAACAGTAGAAAATCCAGGGCTCAGTATCCAAAATTTTAGCATGAAGGATCGCGTCAACCGTATCACCGAGCTCTTTAAAATAAGACTTCCGATCATCCAGGCGGGCATGGTGTGGTGCTCTGGCTGGAGGTTGGCATCGGCTGTCAGCAATGCGGGTGGACTTGGGCTGCTCGGAGCAGGCTCGATGAACCCCGACCTCCTGCGTGAACATATAAAGAAATGTCACGCGGCGACCTCAAAACCTTTCGGGGTCAACCTTCCATTGCTGTATTCAGGAATCAGTGAGTTGGTGCGCGTCGTGGAGGAAGAGAATGTTAAGATAGTCTTTACCTCGGCGGGCAATCCGGCTACATGGACTGCGCGTTTCAAAGATGCCGGTATTACCGTTGTTCACGTAGTGTCAAGTGCCAGGTTTGCTTTGAAGGCTGCAAAGAGTGGGGTGGATGCCGTTGTCGCGGAAGGGTTCGAGGCTGGAGGCCACAATGGAAGGGAAGAGACGACTACTTTCGTACTGGTTCCGATGGTGCGCGATGCAGTCGACATTCCCCTGATCGCCGCGGGAGGAATAGCAAGCGGTCGGGCGATGCTGGCAGCCGAAGTATTAGGAGCTGAGGGCTTTCAGATTGGAAGCAGGTTTGCAGCAAGCGTGGAATCATCGGCACACGAGCATTTTAAAGAAAAAGTTGTGGCGAGCTCTGAGGGAGATACCATCCTTACGCTGAAACAGCTGACACCGGTAAGATTGATTAAAAACAACTTTTACATGGAAGTTCTGGCTGCAGAGGCCAGGGGAGCAACCGCTGAGGAGCTTCAGCAGATCCTGGGAAGGGGAAGATCAAAGCTCGGAATCTTTGACGGTGATGTCGATAATGGAGAACTGGAAATAGGCCAGGTGTCAGCAATGATCAGAAAGATCAAACCAGCGAGTGAGATCGTTCAGGAGTTATGGGGCGAGTATCAGGTCATGAAGCAACACATTCAGCTATGAACATCACACAAGTTAAGGAGACGTGCCTGTACGTGCGCGACCTGGAAAGCATCAAGGAATTTTATGAGCAGGTGGTCGAATTGCCTTTGATAAGCTATTTGCCAGACAAGCATTTGTTTCTGAGAGCAGGGAGATCAGTGCTCCTTTTCTTTAACCCTGATGACTCAGCAAAGAAGATCAGTCCTCCGTCTCATTTTGGCGGAGGAAAACAGCACGTGGCTTTCGAGGTTCCTGCGGCTGATTATGAGTTAACCCGCAACTTGCTGGAGGCGCGCGGAGTTCCCATTATCGACGAAGTGACGTGGAAGAGCGGGGAAAGGTCCTTTTATTTCGAAGATCCGGCGGGAAACATATTAGAAATCGTTCCCGACAACGGCATATGGGATTGATCAGGAGCTCAGATCTTTAACGCCGACGGGCCTCTTCGCTCCGCTCTTGTCTCCCAAGACATTAACGGCTGCTTTTGCCGATGGTGCATCAGCCATGTACACGCTTTCGAACCACAATTCGTAGTCTTTGAACTGAAGGCAGAGACCGGTCAGTTTACCGTCCACAAGGATCTTGATGAAGAGATCTCGGTTGATTGTGCCCAGCAGTTTTTCTTTTTGATCAGGAGGGAGTGCATTGATCTGCACGTACTGAATGCCCTTATAAATCGATGAATTAACCTTCATAATGCTATTCCTTCTGCTCAATTGGATACCGGCATGCAATGTAACCTCATTTTATAAAGGTAATCTAGAAATATTTACGTGTGATCGCGCAACCCTATTAATTTGGGATTTTGTTTGTATGATCAAATCCTTCAATGACCGGTTTTTTTGATACACCAATTGAGTATTTGAAAGGCATCGGCCCCCAAAGGGCGATGCTTATCAGTAAAGAACTGAGAATTTTTACGTACGCTGATCTCATTCAACACTATCCATTCCGACACGAAGACCGCTCGACTTATTACAAAATAAAAGATCTGGACGAGAGTCTGCAATATGTCCAGACGAGAGGGAGGATCACGAGAAAAGAAATCATCGGCACAGGTTTCAAGAAACGATTGGTTGCGCACTTTAAAGATGAAACAGGAGAGATCGAGCTCGTGTGGTTTCAAGGCATCACCTGGATCATCGACAAGATCAAGCCGGGCATTGAATACATCGTATTTGGAAAACCAAACCGATACGGCAATAAACTCAACATTGCTCATCCTGAAATAGATGTAGTCACATCAGACGAGAAAAAGAAGCCATTGCTTCAGCCGGTATATCCGCTGACTGAGAAATTGCGCACAAAACATATTGACAGTAAACTGTTCTCAAAGGTTATTCAAAATCTTTTGCAAATGTCATTGGAACGGATACGTGAGAACCTTCCGTCAAGGGTCATTACAGAGAATAAATTTATATCGAGGAGGGAGGCGATATCGAACATGCATTTTCCTTCGAGCAATGAATTGCTTGAGTCCGCACGTCATCGACTGAAATTTGAGGAGTTGTTCTACATACAACTGCGGCTGTTGAAGATGAAGCTTGTCCGACGGTCAAAGGCCGACGGCCAAATATTCCAGAACGTTTCATTGGTAACAGAGTTTTACAATCATCACCTGCCGTTCAATCTGACAAACGCGCAGAAGAAAGTTATTAAAGAGATCTATGCCGACCTCAAGTCCGGCAAACAGATGAACAGATTATTGCAAGGCGATGTGGGAAGCGGTAAAACTATCGTTGCCTTTATTTGTATGCTGATCGCCATCAGCGGGAATTCTCAATGCGCATTGATGGCACCAACGGAGATCCTTGCGCAGCAACACTTTGCGAACCTGAGCGCATATGCACGGCAGATGAAAATAACCATAGCATTGCTGACCGGCTCCACTAAAAGATCAGACCGGAAGGTAATCCATGAGGCATTGACAACAGGACAACTGAAGATACTTATTGGAACACATGCGTTACTGGAAGAAGAAGTAAAGTTTAATAATCTTGGCCTTTCCATTATTGATGAGCAGCATAGGTTTGGCGTGGCACAACGTTCAAAACTTTGGCAGAAAAATGTTTCATTGTATCCCCATATTCTGGTAATGACTGCTACGCCGATACCTCGGACACTAGCCATGACGTTGTACGGTGATCTTGACATCTCTGTGATCGATGAACTACCTGCCGGTCGCAAGCCCATCAAAACAGTTCATCAGTATGATGCGCACCGGTTGCAGGTCAATCAATTTCTGCGTGACCAGGTCGCATCGGGCCGGCAGGTCTACATTGTTTATCCATTGATCGACGAGTCGGAGAAACTGGATCTTAAACATTTAATGGACGGATATGAAAGCGTCAGCAGGGCGTTTCCGGACCTTCCTGTAAGTATACTTCACGGAAAGATGAAACCGGCAGCCAAGGACTTTGAAATGGGTCGTTTTAAAAAAGGTGAAACAAAAATAATGGTAGCAACTACGGTCATTGAAGTAGGGGTCGATGTCCCTAATGCTTCGGTTATGGTGATCGAGAATGCTGAGCGGTTTGGACTCTCGCAGTTGCATCAGCTCCGGGGAAGGGTTGGAAGGGGAGCGGATCAATCGTATTGTATTCTGATGACAGATTATAAGCTTGGTGCCGATTCCAAGCTCAGGATAGCCACTATGGTAAAAACGAATAACGGTTTTGAAATTGCTGAGACGGACCTCTCCATCAGAGGGCCCGGTGACCTTATGGGAACTCAGCAAAGCGGTGTAACAGACCTGCTCATAGCCGACCTTGGCAAGGACGGTGAAATATTGCGACGAGCCCGCGAGAAAGCTATCGAGATCCTGGAGGCAGACCCTACCTTGGCGGACCCGTCGAATAGTGTGATTAAAATACAAATCGAATCAATGCGCAAATCAGTTGTAAACTGGAGCAGAATAAGCTAGAGCAATCCACCCCGAATAAAATATTTTTTCTCCTTACTTTTGAAAATGATTCGCCCCGACTTACCTAATGTGCCTGCTTTTTATCGGACCTACGTTGACATCGTAAAGGATCATGATCTGTTTGATATCCTTGAAAGGTCTAACATTATTATGATAGATCTTCTGAGGACGGTTCCTGAGGAAAAAGGAGAATATCGCTATGGTCAAGGTAAATGGACCATCAAAGAATTGCTTTGTCACATGATGGATACGGAGAGAATTTTCGCGTACCGTGCTTTGCGTTTCTCAAGGAATGACCAGACGCCTCTTCCCGGTTTCGAGGAAAATGATTACGCGCCTCGGTCGAACGCGCATAGTCGCACCGTAGCACAGATAGCCACCGAGATGAAACGTCTCCGGGATACAACTATTGACCTTTACCGAAGCTTTTCAGCAGATATGTTATCGCGAACAGGTACAGCAAGCAATGCCACGCTTTCTGTATTGAATCTGGGTTTTATCATTCCGGGCCATGAAACCCATCACCGCAAGGTGCTCACTGAGCGATACCTCCTTACATCATGACAAAGTGTATTGTCTACCTTATCGTAAGCGCAGGGATCTTTTGCTCATGTTCACCCGTCTCCAGGAAATCGCTTAACAAGGCATTTCAGCAAACTGAACAACGATTCCAGGATCAGACTGGATTCATGCTTTACGATCTCCAGGCAAAAAGATCGGTATATGAGTATAATAGCGCGAAGTACTTCACCCCTGCCTCAAATACTAAGATATTCACATTCTATACCGCCCTTTCCATCATTGGCGACTCCGTTCCAGCTTTAAAGTATATGGAGCAAGGTGACTCGTTGATATTTTGGGGCACTGGTGATCCGTCGTTGCTCTATGAAAATGTTTATAGTACAGACAAGGTGATTCAGTTTCTCGGTCGGACGAATAAGTCATTGTATTTCTCTTCAACAAATTTTCAAACCACGGCTTTGGGAAATGGATGGGCTTGGGATGACTATAATGATGACTATTCAGCAGAACGTTCGCCTTTCCCTCTTTACGGAAATTTGCTTTATGTTGAAGCAGATCCTTACAATGTCCGGATAATGCCCTCGTACTACAGTAAATTCCTGACGTACGCCGACAACCCCGATTCGCGTCGGGTTATCAGAAATGTAGAGAGCAATATACTTCGTGTCCATAAGCCTGCCACTAAGGCATTTAAAGAACAGATCCCCGCAAAGATCGATGATGACGTTATCATGCAGTTGCTGTCTGATACATTGAAGAAGCCTGTACAACTGGTCAAAATTGGTCTTCCTCCTGTGGCGCGTGTTTTGTACAGCGGCCATGCGGACAGCTTATACCGAGTGATGATGCAGGAAAGTGATAATTTTATTGCCGAGCAACTGCTTCTGATTTGTGCTGGCATCCTTAGTGATACATTAAAACCGGAGATAGCGATCTCGCACATGAAACGCAATCTCCTAAAAGATCTTCCGGATGAACCTATATGGGTTGATGGTTCAGGGTTATCGCGTTACAATCTATTTACGCCACGAACTGTTGTTGCGTTATGGCAGAAGATCTATGGATTGGTTCCGCAAGAAAGATTGTTTAATCTCCTGGCTATTGGAGGAAAGGCTGGAACTATCAAAAATTGGTACAAGGCGCCACAGCCGTATATCTTCGGAAAAACGGGTTCCCTCAGCAATAATCACTGTTTGAGCGGATACCTTGTAACGAGAAGCGGCAAAACGTTAATTTTCTCCTTTATGAACAGTAATTTTGCCACGGCTTCATCTGAAGTAAGAAAAAACATGCAAGATATTCTGACCCTTATCTATGAAAAATATTGACATGAGGCGTGCGCTTATCAGATTTAGTCTGGCAATGCAGGTATGCACAGTTTGTATCGGCGTGCATGCACAGACGATCGATAGCCTTGATATCAAGATCGGACAGATGATATTAATCGGCTTTCCCGGTCCAGCGGTTGATGAAGCAGTGCTCGAAGAAGTAAGGAAAGGTAAAGTTGGATCAATAATTCTTTTTGAAAAAAACATCCCGCCGCAAAACTCATTTGTTGCGCTCAAAAAGATCACTTGGACATACCAGCAAGTGGCTCCGATTCCGTTGTTCATTGGAATTGACCAGGAGGGCGGACGCGTTAATCGCCTGAAGGATAAATATGGATTTCCAAAGTCGATTACCGCAGCGGCTATGGGTAAATCACCCACGCTCGATTCAGTAAGGTTCTATGGCGAAAGTACAGCCTCCACATTGGCTGGGTTAGGGATCAATATCAATTTTGGTCCGGTAGTTGATCTCGCATCAAATCCGGATAATCCAATCATTGCAAAGTACGGAAGAGCATTCTCAGCAAATGAAGACAGCGTTGTTCTGATGGCCAAGGAGTTCATCAAGGCTCATCGTAAGTATGGGGTACTCACTTCCCTCAAGCACTTTCCAGGGCATGGCAGCTCTAAGGCCGATACACATCTCGGCATAGCTGATGTAACCAATACCTGGGAGGAACGGGAGCTCAAGCCTTACCAGGTTCTGATCGACTCAGGTTACGCCGACGCGATCATGACTTCACATATTGTTAACCGGAAACTTGATAAGAAAGGAAATCCGGGGACGCTTTCGTCTGATATACTCACCGGTATTCTTCGCACAAAACTCCACTTTAAAGGAGTTGTGTTCACAGATGACATGCAAATGCAGGCGATCACTAAGCATTATGGCTTGCAGGAAGCGATCAAGCTTGCGATAAACGGTGGTGTCGATATTATGACATTTTCAAACAACCTGCAGGACAATGAATCCCGTATCGTTGACATTGCACATGAAATGATCAAGAAAATGATCGCCAGCGGAGAGATCAAGATGGAACGCATCGATGAGAGCTATCGTCGCGTTATCGCCCTCAAAAAAGACCTTATGCTCCAGGATCCGTCAGCCCCCTATCGTCGCGCTTTGGAGGAATCCAGAATGGCCCTTGACAAAGCAAACAAAGAAGTCTCTGAATATGCCGCGCGTTTAAATGAGATGGAGCAGAAAAAGGAACCGGAACCGGTGGTCGAGACTAAGAAATCCAAAAAGAAAAAGAGAAGAGGGTAATTCTTACAACTGAAAGTCTCTTCGCATTTCATAATCATACCTCAATCATTGCGGATAGGTCGATTGTATACATAACTCAGCAGTCATTCATCCCAATTGCTAAAGACCAATCCAGTCTTGTGCTTTTGCTATCTTCGTAAACCATTAAAGGTTACAACCAGAATGGATCCCTACAAAGTTTTTGCTCCAACGACAACCCGGGTGCCGGTACTATTAAGTGTACCTCACGCGGGTACATTATTTCCTCCGGAACTGGCATCAGTGTTCAAAGCAGAACTCGCACAAGATCAGGATGACGCAGATTGGTATGTTGACAAACTGTATGATTTCTCTTTGAATCAGGGCATCACAATGATCACTGCTGTATACAGCAGATGGGTTATCGATCTCAACCGTGATCCTGAAGATAAACCGCTTTACGATGACGGACGGATCATTACTGGGTTGTGCCCTATGACGAATTTTTTAGGTGAACCGCTGTATACCGACAACAGTGTAATGCTTGATGATTCAGAAATAGAGCGAAGAAAAACGCGATATTATTGGCCTTATCACAATAAATTGCAGGAACTAATACAGGATCTTAAGCAAGAATTTGGAAAGGTATTGCTTTGGGATTGCCACTCTATCAAGCAATACGTGAGCACAATTTACAAAGATAAGATCCCTGATCTGATACTAGGTGATGCTGACGGCGCGTCCGCTTCACCTCAAACTATTGAGACCGCTTTCACTGCGTTAAAGTCTTCAACCTACACTGTTGATCACAATTATCCTTTCAGAGGTGGTTATATAACCAGGACATACGGAAGACCTCTTGAAAATCAGCAAGCCCTCCAGTTGGAAATGACCAAGATCAACTATATGGATGACACTGAAACAAAGTACGATCAGGAAAGAGCCGACAGTATGAGAGTACTGCTGCGCGACACATTGTCATCGCTGATATCTTTATTTGGCGCTAAATGCTGAGGAATGAAGTATTATAGCTTCAACGGATTGCTGTTGACCTCTGGATGGCTTGTGCCAGCTTATGTTGGTGTCGATGACCACGGTGTACTTCGTTATCTTTCTAAAACGGCGCCTGATACAAGTGAAGAATTAGAATCGGTACAAGGTTATGCATTGCCCGGCTTTTTGAATTCACACTCTCACGCATTTCAATATGCAATGGCTGGTGCGGCTGAAAGGCATACTCCGGGTAGCAAGGATGATTTCTGGAGTTGGCGTGAGGCTATGTATCATTGTGCGCTGGCCATGACCCCGCATCAAATGGAGGCAATTGCCGCAATGCTATACGCTGAAATGCTACGTTATGGCTATACGCATGTAGCCGAATTCCACTACCTTCATCACGATGAAAATGGTAAACCCTACGGCAATCCAGCTGAAATGGGTGAGCGACTGGTTGCAGCAGCAAGTCATGCAGGTATCAAGATCACCCTTGTGCCAGTTTTCTATCAAAAAGGAAATTTTAGCAAGGAACCCTTTCCTCAGCAGCGAAGATTCATAAGTAGATCTGTTGACGAGTATTTGACGTTACTAAATGATTCAGCCAGTGCTGTTTTGAAGTACGCTGGAGCCAGATTGGGCTTTGGTGTGCATTCGCTGAGGGCTGTAGATCATCGTGATGTTGTCGAAACTTTTCACAGTGGACCCCGTGATCTGCCATTCCACATTCACGCCGCAGAGCAGCTGAAGGAAGTTGACGATTGTGTTGGTTTTCTTGGAAGACGACCTGTAGCATGGTTGCTGGATAACCTGCCGTTGAATGAGAGGTTTCATCTCATACATTGTACACATCTGGATGATGGTGAGGTGCTGGAACTAGCGTTATCAAAGGCCAATGTTGTTTTGTGCCCTGCAACGGAAGGAAATTTAGGAGACGGCATTTTCAGGTTGACAGACTACACTGCTGCACAGGGACGGTGGTCAATAGGAACGGATAGCCATATCGGTCTGAATCCCGTTGAGGATCTACGCTGGCTTGACTATGCGCAACGTCTTGGTACACACAGAAGAAACACTTTTGACGATGGCGCCCTGACCTTGCTGAAAACAGCCTGGGTTTCAGGAACCAGCGCCATGGGTCTTAAGGACAAGCCTGATCTGTTTTCTATTGGGGAATCATTCGATGCAGTCGTCGTCGACGCTGGATATCCTCCGCTAATGAGAGATGGACCTGAACATCTACTTGCATCCTTCTTGTATACAGCCGACTCTGCAGCTCTTGCCGGAACGATCATTGACGGGGTATGGGTGGTAAGGAACGGACTTCATGTCAATGGTGATCGGATAAGACAAAACTACGGGCGGGCTATACGTGTAATCGGGAGATGATCTATTTTGGCTTGAGATTCTGTTCGAACAGTTTCAAGATCCGCTTATACTCATCAGTCCAGCTGCTGGCTTCAACGAAAGCATGATCCTCCATTGGATAGCCAGCAAGCTCCCAGTTATCTTTGCCAAGCTCGATCAGGCGTTGTGCAAGCAGAACTGCGTCCTGAAAATGTACGTTGGTGTCAACCATTCCATGGCATATCAACAGTGCGCCCTTCAAGCCATCAGCATAATATAGCGGCGAGCTCTTTGCGTATGAGAGACTGTCCTGATAAGGTGTATTCAGGATCGCGCCAGTGTAGGGGTGATTATAGTGTGCCCAGTCCGTCACAGGTCTCAGTGCGGCGCCAGCGGCGAACACATCGGGCGTTGTGAACATAGCCATCAGCGTAATAAAGCCTCCATATGAGCCGCCGTAAATACCTAGTCGTTTAGGGTCTACGTTGTATTTTTCGGCGAGTAGTTTGGCGCCGTCCAGGTTGTCGGTAAGATCCTTGCCTCCCATGTGACGGTAAATACCCGTTCGCCAGTCGCGGCCATATCCAGCGCTTGCCCTGTAGTCAATATCAAGAACTGTATAGCCCAGATCTGCCAGCAGGTTATGGAACATGTATTCGCGGAAGTAGGAACTCCACCACTTGTGGGCATTTTGGAGATAGCCGGCACCATGAACGAAGATGACGCCTGCGCCATTCGGATTTTGAGGTTTATAAATCCTCGCATAAACCTTTGCGCTATCGCGTGCCCGGAAAGTAATTATTTCCGGATCGCGCCATGGATAAGATTGGAATTCGGAGGTAAGGGAATTCGTTACTTTTCTTGGTTTCGCTCCTGGCTTATTGTCCATCAGGTAAAGTTCCCACGGTTTATTGCTATATGCATACCGAAGCGCAAGGGTCTTTTCATCCGGAGAGAGCGTAAGCTCGTGCGCTCCTGACATCATTGTGATTCTTTCAAGCTTCCCCCCCTCCGCAGACAAACGATAGACTTGCTTTTCACCGGGATTGGATTCATTGGCAATAATGTAGAAGAGTTGTTTATTTTTTGAGAGTACTACCTTCTGTACCTCGTACTGGCCTGACGTTAGCTGTTTCTTTGCCTTCGTGTTAACATCCAGCACGTAGAGATGTGAGTATCCTGTTTCTTCCGATGTGAACCAGATATCCTTGTTGTTTGCCATCCAGCCCACATTATCATTGCCAAAGAAATCGCTGAGCGGACTATTGACCCATGCTTCATCGTGCTCACGATAAAGCATGGTGAGCTTGCGCGTGGAAGGATCAAATAACATGATCCACCTGTCTTTAAAGTCAAGAGAAGCGATCGAAAGAATACATTTCGATCCATCATCAGACCACGCAACGCTTGTTACGTCTGCTTCTCGTTTCTTCGATGCCTTCTTCTTTGAAGACGGATAATCTTTGAAGTAGGTCAACGTATCATTTATACCTGGGATCTCATCTATTTTTACAAGATAGCTTGTGTCCTGCACGACATCGTATAAATAGAAATCACGTGCATTTGCAGAGGCACCGACCTTTGTGCGAGCAGAAATTTCCTCTGTAAAACCGGTAATAGTAACATAGTTGGGAACGATCGTCGATTTTGCCGGACTTTTGCTTGAAAGACGATATGTAACATATTTCTCGTTCGGGCTGATCTTTAGCAGTTCGAGTGTTTTGTCATCCAGATAGATTTCCTTTGGCCTCCTGGGGCTTTCCCCTTTGAGAATCTTTTTTCGCTGATCCTGTTTTTCAGCGCGTTCCCTCAATACCTGAAAATATTCCAGCTGATCTCTTTTTAACCATTTCTCCTGTTCTGAGGGTGAGGAAGAAGAAGACTTGCTTCCACTTCGAAAGTCCGTTAACTGAGTGAACTTACCGCTGCTCATCTCCCAGCTGAACAGGTTTTGCCGGGATGAGAAGATAATTTTTTTATCATCTATCGAAAAGGCCGGATCGTATTCATTGTCTGATGTGTTTGTGATCTGAGAGATCTTCTTCGACATTAGATCGTATACATAGATGTCACCATCCTTTTCGTAGGTTGCTTTCGTGAATGCCTTGTTGTAACGGATCACGCGTCCAGTCATTTGTTTACGTTCGGGCTTTAATATTTTGCGGGGCGTTTGACCATTGACAAACATGCCATAAAGTGAGTCGCTCGCAGCGTTCTCAGGATTCCACTGGAAGTAGATCGTTTTACTGTCCGGCGACCAAAATGGAAAAGTCGGTGACGTTCCGATCCATTTGGGGTTGCGCATGATCTTCTCTACTGTAAGTTTATCAAGCACAGATTGCGCATAAACAAAAGAACTTAATAGCAGAAGGAATACAATAAAACGGAGGGTACGCATGCAACTATAACTTTTGTTACAAGATACCACTGCAGTGATTTTATGCAATGGGTTTGCTGCAGCGCGTGAGGAAATAGTTTACTTCCTGGGCAGGTTTGGCATGGACATATAGTCCATGGTTACATTGAGCATTGCTTTTAATCCGGTAAGCATTCCTCTTTCGTCGATCATGAAATCGGGCGTGTGATGCGCTGGTACTTTGGACGGGTCCTGGTCGGGAGGCATGGCCCCAACAAAGAAGAAGAGTCCGGGCACTTGCTGCTGAAAAAACGCAAAATCTTCTGCGCCTGTTACAGCATTGATACGGACAACATTGTCTACACCCGCGGCCTTTTCAAGGCTCTTGACCATTTTCTCGGTCAATGGAATATCATTGTATGTTACTGGTGTCTTATTCTCAATGGACACCTCGGCTGTCGCACCGGCACTTTCGGCGATCTTGGTCGCGGTAAGTTTGATCTTCTCATGGATCTTCTGTTGCATGTCTTTGTCGAGTGTGCGAATCGTTCCGGCCATGAATGCCTCTTCGGGAATAATGTTCTCCCTAACTCCGGCTTGAATTCTTCCAATAGTAATAACAGCTGCCTCTTTCGTCAACTCAGTTTGCCGGCTTACGATCGTCTGCAACGCATTAATTATTTGAGCGCTCACAACAATCGGATCAATACCCATCCACGGCGCGGCACCATGAGATTGTTTCCCTTTTACTTTGATTGAAAACCAGTCTGATGCCGCCATCATTCCTGCGGGTCTGTAGGAAATAGTTCCAAGCTTGGAGATAGACTGAATGTGCATTCCAAAGATGACATCAACTTTGGGATTTTCCAGAACACCTTCCTTTACCATCAGTCCTGCTCCGCCTTCTTCACCTTTTGGTGGTCCTTCTTCAGCGGGCTGAAAGATAAACTTGATCGTACCTTTGAGGTCACTCTTGTTCCGCGCAAGGATCTCCGCGACGCCCATCAATATTGCTACGTGCGTGTCGTGCCCGCAGGCATGCATGACGCCGGTCTCCTGTTCATTGAAGACCGTTCGTACTTTCGAGGCAAACGGTAGACTGTTGCGTTCTGTCACGGGGAGCGCGTCCATGTCTGCGCGGAGCGCGATCACAGGTCCTGGTTTGCCGGTTTTCAGGAGACCAATAACACCCGTCTTAGCCACGCCTGTTTGAACTTCAATACCCAGAGATTTCAAATGTTCGGCTACGCGGGCTGCTGTCTTTACTTCACGGTTGGACAATTCCGGATTCTCATGGAAGTACCGGCGCCACTCGATCACTTTGGATTCCAGCTCCTTTGCCTGCTGATCAAGTTTTGCCTGAATTTTAGGACTGACCTGCGCCTGAGAGAAAACTGCTATGAAGCTGAACACAATGGAAAGGAGGTATTTCATAAGGTGTATTTTTTGAGGGTTTGATATTGAAGGTTTCATTATGCCTTCTTGCCTGCCATGAAATCAAGTGTGAGATTGAGCAGCGCGCGAACGCCGGTAACAAGCACTTTTTCATTGATCATAAAATCCTGCGTGTGGTGTGTGGGTTGCTTCTCGAGTGTCCCCTCGGGATAAGCACCGAGAAAGAAAAAAAGGCCAGGTATCTTTTTCTGAAAGAATGAAAAATCCTCTGCCATGGTAACGGGATTGCTGACGATGACATTTTCTTTGCCTGCGGCGCGAATCAATGACGGCCCAGCCCAGGCTGCAAGGCCGGCATCATTTACTACAGCTGGATAGGTGATCTGTATCCGGACATCAGCCGTTGCGCCTGCGCTTTCAGCGACCTTTGTTGATATGAGCCTGATATTGTCATGAATTTTCTTTTGCATATCGCCGTCGAATGTTCTGATCGTTCCTTCCATGACAGCGTCCTCCGGGATGATATTTCTGCGAACACCCGCATGGATCGTTCCTATCGTAAGGACAGCGCCTGCCTTTGTGAGTTCAAGCTCTCTGCTGACAATTGTCTGGAGTGAATTAATGATCTGGCTCGATACTACGATGGGATCGACGCTTTCCCAGGGAGACGCTCCGTGTGCACCCCGACCTATTACCTTGATCGTAACGCCATCTACTGCGGCCATAAAACTTCCGGGACGGTATTGGATCTGTCCGGCGGGCACGAGAGCTTGCAGATGCAGACCGAATATTGCATCGGGTTTTGGATTGTCCAACACGCCTTCCTTTATCATCAAAGCAGCGCCTGCTTCCTGCCCATCTCCGACTCCCTCTTCAGCCGGTTGAAAGATGAATTTTACAGTGCCATTCAAGTCGCTCTTATTACTGGCGAGGATCTCAGCGACACCAAGAAGAATTGCCATGTGACCATCATGTCCGCAAGCATGCATGACGCCGGTCTCCTTTTCACCATACAATGTTTTTTCAGTTGATGCGAACGAAAGGGAATTGCGTTCCGTGATAGGCAGGGCATCCATGTCAGCCCTTAAGGCGACCACAGGTCCGGGTTTGCCACCTTTAAGAATACCAACCACACCAGTTTTGGCAACTGGATGTTGTACGTCAAGACCAAATGACCGCAACATCTGGGCTATTCTGGCCCCTGTCTTAACCTCAAGGTTGGATAGTTCAGGATGTTGATGAAAATATCTTCTCCATTCAATAACCTTTGATTCTATCTGCGTTGCCTGCTGATCTACCCTGACCTGTAAATTGGATCTTGTTTGCGCAATCGTTGCGAACGAAGTAAGAGTCAAAGCAAGGAAGAAATGGAATTTCTTCATAGGATTAGCTAATTTGAAAAGGAACAAGATAAAGATTAAGTCGAACGACACAAATCGAATTAAATGGAGTGGCTGAAAATATTTGAAAATGAGAATGAAGCCAGAGCCAGGATTCACGAACATAAACCACAGTTGGTGATCGTCAATAATAAGAGGATCTGCCTGGTCATGCATGATGGTAAATTCTATGCTGTTCAGGATGCGTGCACACATCAAAGTGAATCACTGAGTAAGGGACAGGTAAATTATCTTGGAGAAATAATCTGTCCGTGGCATAATTTCCGGTTTGAGCTTAGCTCGGGCAGAGCGTGTGATTCATCTTGTCCTGCTCTGATCACATACAACGTGAGATCCTCGGACGCAGGCTTTTTTATTGCTGTTTGAAAATAGAATATAGCTACCTTCGTTTAAATAATGCTGACATGAACAAACCCACGGCGTATTTGTGAAACTGCTTCTGATATCGTTGATCGTTTTTTTTAATACTGCTCATGCACAGTTTGTCGGTGATGAGAAACAGTGGATCGAACAGTTGGATCTTAAGGGCGGCCTGCCTGAGAAATTGTTAAGCACTCGCACGGCAATATTCTATGATTACCGGCTGACGGAAAAAGAGCTCTCCGGTACACAAGAGTATTTTCAACGAACCGGTATTGATGGCGTGGTCTATTTTGAATTGGATATGGTGATGTCTGGTAAAGACGTCACCCGTGCATTTGCCGAGTATCTCCTGAAACGCGAGATCGTCAACATATTGTTCCTGGAAAAGCGCGAGAATGACTATAGACTTACCCTTACAGTGTTCAATGGCAAGGAGACTGTAATCGATCAAGGTCAAAAGGCCTGGTCGACTTCAAACGGAGTTCTGACAGAGGCGGCTAAAGAACTTTACAGGCTGGCGTCCTCTCAGCAGAAGAAACAAAATCTGCTGATCAATGAGGCGCCTGAAACGGGCCTGCTGATCAATCCCATACTCGGAAAGCGCAATGAATTTTTTGCTATTGATGCAAAAGTAGATCCCCTGGCTGTACCTATGACGGGTGATGAGGCAGTTGACAAGGAGCTAGAGGCGATCTTTAACAATAACTATTCCCTTAAGTTCAAACTCACGCCTGCAGGAACGTCGGAGAAAGATTTGCGTAAGCAAGGGCTGCTTTATGTCGTATGTGTTGTTCGAGCGCGTGATGCAGTTGCCAAGGAGCTATTAGGTTATGATATGAGCAAATCGGAAAGCGCGCTGGTTTCGGTTACCTATCCGGATACGCAACAGGTGTTAAAGAACATTCCATCCAATACATCTGTTTACAAATTTTATTTTAAACATATTGATTCAGGCAACGTATTCCTCGGGACAAAGTGGGACGCGGATCTTACATGGCAGCAAGCCTTGCTGAACCAGCTGAAGGGAATGAAGGCGGAGCTGAGGCTTAATTAGTTTTACACAAATGCACTCTGACCAGTGATGGCCCTTCCTACGATCAATGTATTGATCTCCTTGGTCCCTTCATATGAATAAATTGCTTCGGCATCTGCGACGAACCTGGCGATATCGTGCTCGATCAAAATACCATTTCCACCGAAGAGCTCGCGTGCATGACTAACGATATCCCTGGTGCGGAGCGTACAAAATACTTTTGCCAGCGATGCCTGTTCGTCTGTAAGCTTGCCATTATCCTGTAGTTGTGACAGGCGGCACACCATGGTTTGCATAGCCGTAAGGTTGCTAAGCATCATGACAAGGAGGTCCTGAACCATCTGAAAGCTGCTGATGGTTCTGCCGAACTGTTTGCGATCATTCGTGTAACGGAGTGCGCTTTCGTACGCACCACGGGCGCAGCCAACCGCTTGCCATGCTACACCAGCACGTGTCATGCGCAGGACCTTCGCCGTATCCTTGAATGAACCAGCCTCTTGTAACCTGTTATGTTCGGGGACCTCACAGTCTGTTAGTGTAATCAACGCGTTCTGAACAATTCGCAACGCCATCTTGCCCTTTATCTTTTCAGGTTTAAACCCAGGCGTATCTTTTTCAACGATAAATCCTTTAACATTTCCACCGTCAATATCACGTGCCCATATCACAACGAGATCTGCGAAGGTTGCGTTTCCAATCCACTTCTTCTGACCATTGAGTACCCACTTGTCTCCGATCCTCTTGCAGGTACACGTCAATCCCCCGGCTACACCTGAACCAACTTCCGGTTCTGTCAGCCCAAATGCACCGATCAACTCCATCCTTTGCATTGGCGGAAGCCATTTCTGTTTCTGCTCTTCTGATCCACAATAGTAAATTGATCCCATGGCCAGTCCACTCTGGACTCCGAAGAATGTTGAGACAGAACAATCTACACGTGCCATTTCCATAGCCAGGAATCCCTCCAGCAATGATGACCTTCCGGGACATCCATAGCCCTTGTATGTAAGACCACAGATATTCAGCTTGGCTAGCTCAGGAATGATTTGATGCGGAAATTCATCCTTTAGCCAATAGGTATTGACAATTGGCCTGACCTCCTTCTGCATGAAGTCTCTTACCTGAAGTTGGATAGCTCTTTCTTCCGGATTCAGCACCTGATGGAGGTCGTAGAAGTCTCCATCTATTTCCGGAAACTCATGCTTTTTCCTGCCCGCTTCCATGAACTTGATGAGCTTTTGCAAATCTTCATCTTTCATGCTGCTGACCAGTCCGATCATTTTATTGAGGTCAACTTTGGCGGCCAGTTTGCCGATCTTTTCAAGGTCAAGACTCTGCATGACGCCTAGCGTCGATTTAATTTTTCTGAAAAATCCCATAGAACAATATTTTGCGGGTCAAGAGTGAATTAGCTGATCGAAGGTGTTGGTGGCTACGAAATGATAGTTTGGCCGTGCTTTTTTGTAGATATCCATGGCTCTTTGTTTACCTGCCGGTGTTTTCATCAACTCGGTGTATAGCGGATTGAGAAACTTACGACGGCCTGTCTGGATTAGAAATTGCTCGAGTTTAGGGTATGCTATGCTATGGTTGTTCCGGATTGCTTTAACCAGCCACACCGTTATAATTTCAGCATTTCCGGATTTCGTGAAGTTCCCGAATTTGTCCAGCGCTGCCATTTGTTTTTGGGTCAGTGTATCCGGTAAGTTTTTCAGAAAGTGAAGCCATTCCTGTGTACTCCAATTTCTGGCAATTGCCGCTTCAGTTTTTACATTCGTTTCCCAGTGGGTTATAAAATTCTGAACAGCATCGAGCTTTTCAGATTTCGGTTTGGGACAATCAGCGGGTAATCCTTCAGTGAAAATCCACGCTTTAAAGTATGCATCGTCAAGGGTAATACTGTAGTGATTCTTGTAGTAATCGCTGATGGTCGCGATAAACGTCTCGGTTTGCATCGCCTTGAAAGCATTGGCTGAAAAGTAATCTTTCAGGAAAGAATCAAATTTTTCCCGCCCGTATTTTTCCTCTATCCCGCGCAGAAAGAAGTAGCCTTTGTTGTATGCAATCTCGGTGACACCGTCATCAGGATTACGACCCTCAAGACTGAGCTTGAGTTTGGTATCCGCTGCGTCGTTCTCTTCGGTCATGGTGGCAATTGTTTCCTTGAGATCATGCAATGCCAGTGAAGCCTGCATTTCGGAATAATCCAGACCATACAATTTTTCCATAATTCGATGTTCAAAGTACACGGTAAATCCTTCATTGAGCCAAAAGTCATTCCATGTTCCATTGGTCACCAAATTACCTGACCAGCTATGAGCCAGTTCATGGGCGATCAGTGATGTGAGTGACCGGTCCCCCGCAAGAATTGTTGGCGTAGCAAAAGTTATCCTAGGGTTTTCCATCCCGCCAAACGGAAAACTTGGAGGAAGTACAATAACATCATACCTGTCCCACGCATAAGGACCGTAAAGATCCTCAGCGCTTGAGACCATTTTTTCAAGATCGGCGAACTCCCATGCCGCAGTATCCACTACCGATGGTTCTGCATACACGCCGCTACGTTGACTAATGGATTTGAATTG
This sequence comes from uncultured Cytophagales bacterium, assembly GCA_963845845.1. Classification (GTDB taxonomy): domain Bacteria; phylum Bacteroidota; class Bacteroidia; order Cytophagales; family Cyclobacteriaceae; genus Chryseolinea. The sequence continues at coordinate 192,627 of CAWJTP010000008.1, read as the reverse complement.
GAGGTCACCAACTGCGAGCGCCAAAAGATATGATGGTATTGGTTGCCGCATTTCAAAGTGATATTTCCCGGTGGCAGTTCTCTCCTGAGGGTTTGAAGCACTCATAAGCACAAGTAAATTTGCAGGGATCGCTACATCTGCTTCATAGGTAAACCGGATTGCCGGCGAATCCTGGCAAGGAATCCAGCTGCGCGCAAGAATGGCCTGAGATTGCGTAAATAGAAAAGGGTCTTTCTTTCCAGCTGTCTGAGAAGGCTCAAGCCATTGAAGGGCTTCAGCATCGGATGACGTTTCGTATTCGATGTTGACGTATTTGGTATCTGGCTCGATCAGAATTGCCATCGCTTGCCCAAGCAGCGAATCGGTCGCGGCCATACGGAATTCGGCGGAAGTGCCCTCGTCGAGGGTTACTTTCGAAATTTTGAGTCCCTTGGTGTCTAGCGTTAGCAGATCTGCTCCAGGGGAAATTGTAATCTCCCATCTCGCAGTAGCACGGATAACCTTAGATTGAAAGTCTACTGTGGCTTTCCACAAAAGATGCGTAACACGGGCATCGGCCGGGTTGGAATAGGAATGAGGGTCGGTCAACATTTTTTCCGATTGAAGTTTTTCAACTTTGTTGCAGTTGTGAAACAGTAAAGAAAGTAACAATAAATGCGTCGCAGTTATTCTCATCTGATTTCATTTCAATCTAAAGTAACACAACGATCAACCGATATCAAGCTCATTTTTAGGAGAGACACCGCGCAATCATTACCTTTAATAAACCTAAAATCAACCACCCATGAAAAACACAAAGGTCGTCCTGTCGTTGTTCTTTGCTATTGCAGCTGTCATGTTCATGTTTTCCTTTCGGGAAGTAGATAAGGCCACGTCCGTTGATCTAAAGCAGATGACTGCTGACTGGGAGAGAGCCAAAGCTTATACTCAGGAGTACCTCAACGCTTCGACGGATGAAGTGGTTAACTTTAAGCCCACTGCTGAAATGAGAACCTTCGGGCAACAGATGCTTCACCTTGCTGAAGCAAATTATGCACTGGCCTCAGCGGCTACCGGTAAAGCAACTACAGTTACATTTGGCTCAATGGAGAAATCCGATCAATACAAAACCAAAGCAGCTGTCACAAAGGCTGTGATGGATAGCTACGATTTTGTTATTGCTTCCACCAAAGAAATGAGTGAGCCAAAGATGGCTGAAATGGTAAAGGTCTTTAATTTTGATATGACTCGTGGTGTTGCCTTGTCAAAGGTGTTCGAACATCAGACACATCATCGGGGCCAGACAACAGTATATCTTCGCCTGAAAGGCATCACTCCTCCTAATGAAAAGTTGTTCTAACCTGAAGAACAAAGGCTGCCTGACGGGTGGCCTTTTTTGAGATTTTCTTTGGGCTATTTCCGCGCTTCAACACTTTGATTCCACTCGTACACCTTGTCGGAGATCTCGATCAGCAGATTCGGATTTTTTTCAAGCGCGTTACCTATAACGATCATGTCTGCACCCGCTTCCAGCGCGTTGAAAGCCTTTTGACTGGTATTGATCCCTCCACCTACGATCAGCGGTGTGTTGACTGATTTTCTGACGGTAGCTATCATTTTTGCGCTGATTTCCTTTTCAGCACCGCTGCCAGCATCGAGATAGATCGCCTGCAGCCCGAGCATTTCACCCGCCATGGCAGTACAGGCAGCCAATGAATATTTGTCGTCTGGAATTGGCGTTGTATTGCTAATGTATGCTACTGAAGTAGTCTTGCCGGAGTTGATCAGTAAATATCCCGTGGGGATTACTTCAAGCTTCGTGTTTTTAATGATCGGAGCAGCAACAACATGCTGCCCTATGAGCAGTTCCGGGTTGCGGCCCGAAATAAGTGAGAGGAATAACAACGCATCTGCCGTTGATTCTATCTGCATTGAATTACCTGGAAAGAGGACTACAGGGATAGCTACATTTTCTTTGATGATCTTCACTACGGCGGACAAATTGGAAGTGGTGATGAGACTTCCGCCGACAAAGAAATAATCTATGCAATTTTCGCTGGCAAGATTAATAAGCTGCAGAAGTCTTGAGGCGTCGTCTGCTTTGTCAGGATCTACAAGTATGGCAATTGATTTTTTTCCTTGCTTGTGAGAACTGACGAGGTTCTTAAGAATGCTCATTTTCTTTGACTTTCTTTTCTTCCGGGGATGCTAAGTATTGGGAAAGTTTGTCCTTTGCAAGACCTAGCAGGAAAATGGTAGCCTGGCTGGCGAGAGCTGTACCTATCTGTGATACGATGCCCGGGGAATCCTCCTCCTCTTCGGTTACATCTTCATTTTCCTTACTGCGGGAGGCGGGCAATACCCTGATCTTTGGAATACGTTTTTTCTTTTTGACTGATGATCCGGAAAACTGACGTACAAGAAAGTATGCAGCCGTGAGCGTTCCGCCAATTATCAGTGCGTTGACCAATATGTTTTGAGTCTTTTCTGATATTAACTTCACTTCATTCTCAAGGTCCGCGCGATGTTTGGCTGAGCGTTTGAGCAGTTCCATTTTCTTATCGTTCGTTGCTTCCAACTCCATAATTATTTCTTTGTTCTTTTCATAATATCCAGAAGCTTTGCCTCAAGTTTTTCTGAGATCGGATTTCTAAAAAGAAACATCAATAAACCCAGCAGGAAATAGAACCCTGCGATAACTCCAAATCCTCCGAATGTGCCTATAACCTCAGCTATCTTAAAGGCGACAGCCATGCTGAACATCAAAACAAAGAGGGTGAGGATAGCGGTAACCACAACGAAGACAAGTGCTTTGGAAAGGACTTTAGAGACTTCCTCCTGCATCTCAACCTTCATCAACTCTATCCGTGTCTCAACATAGCCAGTGATATGCTCCACCAGGCTATCCAATTTCAAAAACTTAAGAACAGTATCTTTCAGCACGCCTAAATATTCTAGTCATGCAATATAAAGATAAGTATTGAAATAACGGGTTGTCACTGGTTGTCCAGCGCCACCAATTTTTCTATTTCATGGCGTCGATCAGGTCTCAATATCTCGTGTTGAAGCATGATCTTATAGGGAGCGCTCAAGTAGTATCGATGGACGGTTGAGTCTGACATCGAATGATAGGTAACGGTATAGACGTATACTGAATCAAAAGACCGGCCCGATGTCCTGAATGAAGACATTATTTTGTCAAGGCAGGATTTTGATTTTCCATTCTCATCTTCGCTGTCCCAGCAGAATCCGGGTCTGCTGAACTGAAACATTTGCCTGCCCACAAATAATGTTTCATTCTTGACCAGAACAGGATATATCAGCGAAGGTTCATCCTGAACGTCTGCAACCTTGCCCTCATAAGTAGCCCATTCCCCAACCTTGGTCCGGTTGTTAAAACGTGTTTGGATCCTGTAATTAGATACCACGCCCGTTGTATCTGTACGTTCATAGGTCAATGACATAGCCTGGACAGAATCCTGATTGAAATAGATAAGCGAGAACGGCAGAAAGAAGAATGCCACCAGTAAGTATACGAATCCGGCGAGTCTGTATTTGAGCGTAAGCTTGCCCAGCCATTCAGCAAGTTCCATGGGAAGCTTTCTGAGCACGGGGATCGGAAAAAATAGCAATACTCCGATAAAATTGAAAAGGAAATGAACTATGGCTATGCTGATCGCGCTTGAAGTATTAGCGTTCAACGTGGCGGCGATGAAAGCCGTTATAGTAGTTCCTACATTAGCACCCATGATGAAGGGCGCTGCCTGCTTGAGACTCGCGATCTTATTGGCGACGATAGGTACTACCACCGACGTGGTGATCGTGCTTGAACGGATAGCAGCTGTAGTGAGCAAGCCCCACGTAAAAGATTTGAACTGATTCTTGAAAAAAAAGCGACTGAAAACCTCGGGTGATTTTGCTTTGAGCAGGTTTGAGATCAACCTGCGGAAAATCACTATGGAGGAAAATAACAGCAGTAAAGACAGCAGTGCCAGCACAAAGGGACTGCTAACCTTCTCCAGCAGAAAATTTACCACAGGAGCAAATCCTTGCCAAAGATGGGTTGTGGTGTTCTCAGCTGGCGCCGATGATGGTGTAAAAAAGGATCCGGCGATCCAGGCCGAAAGTGACGATAGAAAGCTGTAGTAATATTCCAGGGGAAAAAGGACTATAGCCGTCAACAGATTGAAGAAGTAATGATATGTTCCCGCTGAGACAGCTCTTCTGAATTCTTTCTTTTTGCTGATGAAGCCAAGGGAGACAATGGTGCTCGTTATAGTCGTACCAATGTTCGCGCCCATAATAATAGGGATAGCGCTTTCGAGGGTAAGTGACCCGGATGCGACAAGCGCCACCACAAGGGAGGTTGTTGTTGAGCTGCTTTGAAGCATTGCAGTAATCAGCAGCCCGATGAATAAACCTGTAAATGGGTTTGAAGTAGCCAGTAGGATCGTTTCAGCAACATTTTTTTTCATGTGCTGTAGCGACGACGTCATCAGATCAAGGGCAAAAAGGAAAAGAAGAAATGCTCCAAGGATGTAGAGACCGACCCGGATGTTATTCCATACCGTACGATTTGGTTCTATGGGGGGTGCAGGAGCTTCCAACTTATTTTTGTTGTTCCGCTAAAATAGGGTTTTAATAACCAGTTGGAATAACTTATTCAATAGTCGTTATGTTATGTTATTTTTTGAGGTATTCCTTTTTCAAGAGCGGGCATATTTTGTAACGTTCATCGCGGGTATCGTCATAAAGGGCTTCGATCAGTTCGTATACATGTCGGATGCCGATGCGCTGGCTCCATTCAAAGGGACCATAGGGGTAATTAGTGCCGAGCTTCATGGCCAGGTCTATGTCAGCACGTGTAGCTGTACCGTCTTGTGCTGCGTAGTAAGCCTCATTGATGATCATGCATACTACGCGTGGGGTAACCAGTCCGATTCGATCATCTACCAGCTGAAAATCCGTTTTGAGACCATCGCAGATGCTTCTCAATTCAGGCTCGTCTTCAGGGTTCCACACGCTCACTTCGAGAAGCTCTCTGTTGAACATTGTTGGAAGTCCATTGAATCCAAATATTTTGTTTGTGAATGGTCGGTCTACAAGATGAACAAGTTCGCCCAGGCTGATCTTACAGGTGTTCAGAAATATTGTCGTTGGGTGATCGACATATATTTCAAACTGGTGAGGTTCTTCATCAATTATAAAGTCGAACACCAGGTCGTTGCTTGGCAGGTATTTTTCGGCATCGCGATGCTCCTGGACCCAGGAGTAGGTGTACTTGTCACCAAATTTCTGTCGGCATTCCTGACGGTTATGTTGGTCACCAATAACTAAAATATTCATTCCTGTCCCTTAAATCGTTGGATGATCACTACTTTTGACGGATGCTAAATTAATTTTTAAAACCTTAGAATCATGTCAAAATCCGTCGTTTATTCAGAAAAGGCGCCCGAGCCGATCGGCCCATATAGTCAGGGTATTAAAGCAGGCAATATGCTTTTTGTTAGTGGTCAGATAGCGATACAGAAGCGTTTCGGGAAAGATGGCGACGGACAACATAGAAGGAGAAACGGAGCAGGTGATGTCAAACATCGGTGATGTTTTGAAGGCAGGGGGAATGAGCTTTTCTAATGTCGTTAAGACCACTATTTTTCTCAATGACATGAAGAATTTTCCCAAGGTAAATGAGGTATATGGCACATATTTCAGGGAAAGTCCCCCAGCAAGGGAGACTGTGGAAGTGAGCCGCCTGCCGAAGGATGCGAATGTCGAAATATCGTGTATTGCTATTAAGTGATCCAGGCAGGAAAAGTGCCGGATTGACGCAGTGCAAGCGATTTTGAGTATTTAGGGAGTGCATTTGGAAATTTAGGAATCAGAATTAAATTTGCACTCCCTAAATTCACATCCACACACAACCAGGAAATTGCGGGAGTAGCTCAGTTGGTAGAGCACGACCTTGCCAAGGTCGGGGTCGCGAGTTCGAGTCTCGTTTCCCGCTCAGAAACATTTGGAGATTTGATGATTGAGTGATTTGGTGATTTGGAATGCCTTTGGACGGGCCTACGCCCGTGATTAAGTAAGGAATTCCATGTCTCGCCAAATCATTCCTTTTTTATGGGCACTGACCTGCCTGTGGCAGGCAGGTTGTTAGGTTCTCCGTTCTTTGAAAAGTTGTTGAGTGGGTAGGGGTTCAATAGCTTTGCTGTTGTACTCGTTAATATTAGGTGACGATGGACTGTACGCTATCCCGTCATTTGATCAAATCACCAAATCAAAAATGTAACTGCCCGGGTGGTGGAATTGGTAGACACGCAGGACTTAAAATCCTGTGGATAGTAATATCTGTACGGGTTCAAGTCCCGTCCCGGGTACGTAAAATGAAATAACGCGTCAATAGTGATTGAAAGAGTTGTCTAAAGTATTAGCGCTCCATTTGAAGTTGCGTGGTGGCCCCGATAGTTATCGGGGTGGTAGACACGCTATGGCCCCGATCGTTATCGGGGTAAAATCCTGTGGATAGTAATATCTGTACGGTCCCGATAATTATCTGTACAAGTCCCGTCCCGGGTACAGGTTTAGTTGGTGATTTATTGATTGGTGATTTCGTGATTGAAAAATCCAGGCTTTAACGAGGTCGCCTTAATTAAGGAACAATTCCAAATCACCAAGTCAATAAATGATCCTACTACTTTGTGATCGCCATTCGCTTTATTCCGACAACTTTACCGTCGACGATCAATGAATAGAAGTACAAGCCAACATTTATGCTGCTTCCCTCAATCGTTATGCCTGTCTTACCGCGGCCTAAAACTTCAATATTGCTTAATGCCCGTCCGCTCACATCATTGACAACAACGCGAGCCACTTTGATGGAGTGTGGTACGTACATTTCTATTTGAGTATTTGTATTAAAAGGATTGGGGTAATTTTGATAGACTTCGCTTTCACCCTCATCAAGCGAAGTGTGAATTTCTTCGTCGATAGAGATGGCTACACGCGCTGAACTTGAAGTACCACTGGCACTTGATACCCCACGCTGAACAGCGACAATGCTTGTAACATCGAGCGCGGAACCAAATATGCGGACGTCGTCAATTAATCCTTTGAACATCCTGTCGTATGTTGTGGAATTTCGCGTCGCATCGTTGAACGCACCGATCGCCAGTTTACCAATATTGCTTCCGGTGACGACTGTACCATAAGGCAGCGTAACATCCAGGGTTGCGTCCGCATTATTGCCGCCAAAATAGAACTTTATGTTTCCTGGGAATTGATACGTCACGGCAAAGAACACCCAATTCGTAGCGGGCGAAGATGCATTTGTTGGGATCTTATTGGCGGAGCTGAATGCAGGCGAATTATCTGGCCAGCTGTTGACACCCAGCCGAAGACTGCCGTTGCTTTGATAAACAAGGTCAACGCCGTCACCGCCATTGTTGATCCAGGAGATAATACGGTTTCCGCCGGATCCTGCAACATTGGATTTACAATTCAACCATCCTGTTAATGTAAAGGCACTAAGATTTTTCAATGCGTCAATGGGAGCACCGCTTTGAACGTAATAATTTCCACTAACCGTTCCAAAATCAAATGAACCTGGACCACCAACTCCTGTTGGAGCATTGGCACTTGATGCGGGGACATTCGCAGATCTTGCAAATGAAGCATTGGAGGCACCGCTATTATTAACCGACGTTCCCGATGATTCATTGAAGTTCAACGCAATCAGAGGAAGTGATTGCATTTCTGTGGTAACGGTAAGTCTGTTGCTCGGACCTGAGGAATTGCCCGCAGCATCCACTGCTTGAACAGTCAGGGAATACGTTGTCCCTGGTGCTAAGTTGCCCAGAGTCGTTTGAGTGCCTGGACTGGAAGCAATGACCTGGGTACCATTGTAGACATCATATTTACTTACACCAATATTATCGGTCGATCCGATCCATTCAAGATTCAAAGTTGTTGCTGTTTTGGATGCAAGCCTAAGAACTGTAGGTGACGTTGGTGGCGTCGTATCTACACCACCGCGCTGCACAGTGATGATGTCGGCTAGACTTAACGCAGAGCCATGGATCTGAACATTATCGATCAAACCTCTGAACATGCGATTATATGTGTTGGAATTCCGGGTAGCGTCATTGAACGCACCGATCGCCAGTTTACCAATATTGCTTCCGGTGACGACTGTACCGTAAGGTAGCGTAACATCCAGGGTTGCGTCCGCATTGTTGCCGCCAAAATAGAATTTAATGTTTCCTGGGAATTGATACGTCACGGCAAAGAACACCCAATTCGTAGCGGGAGAAGATGCATTGGTTGGGATCTTATTGGCGGAGCTGAATGCAGGCGAATTATCTGGCCAGCTGTTGACACCCAGCCGAAGACTGCCGTTGCTCTGATAAACAAGATCAACGCCGTCACCGCCATTGTTGATCCAGGAGATTATACGGTTTCCGCCGGATCCTGCAACATTGGATTTACAATTCAACCATCCTGTTAATGTAAAGGCACTAAGATTTTTCAATGCGTCAATGGGAGCACCGCTTTGAACGTAATAATTTCCACTAACCGTTCCAAAATCAAATGAACCTGGACCACCAACTCCTGTTGGAGCATTGGCACTTGATGCGGGGACATTCGCAGATCTTGCAAATGAAGCACTGGAGGCACCGCTATTATTAACCGACGTTCCCGATGATTCATTGAAGTTCAACGCAATCAGAGGAAGTGATTGCATTTCTGTGGTAACGGTGAGTCTGTTGCTCGGACCTGAGGAATTACCCGCCGCATCCACTGCCTGAACGGTCAGGGAATACGTTGTTCCAGGTGTCAGGTTGCCCAAAGTCGTTTGAGTGCCTGGACTGGAAGCAATGATCTGCGCACCGTTGTAGACATCGTATTTACTTACACCAATATTATCGGTCGATCCGATCCATTCAAGGTTCACAGTTGTTGCTGTTTTGGATGCAAGCCTAAGAACTGTAGGTGACGTTGGTGGCGTCGTATCTCCATCTGTAGTGATGGTTGCCGTGTGACTCGGACCTGAGGAATTGCCGGCAGCATCCACTGCCCGAATACTCACAGAATAGGTTGTTCCGGGCGTTAAATTGCCCAAAGTCGTTTGGGAGCCTGGAGTGGAAGCAATGATCTCGTTACCATTGTATACGTTATATGAGCTTACACCAACATCGTCTGCAGATGGATCCCAATAAAGGTTAATGGTTGTAGCTGTTTTGCCTTGTGGAGCGTGGAGTACCGGTGTCGTTGGTGGCGTAATATCTCCTTCTCGTTGGACAGTAATGATGTTTGAAAGGCTTAGCACAGAACTATAGACCTGAATATCATCGACCAAGCCTCTGAACATACGATCCTGCGTCGATGGGTTGAGCGTTGCGTCGTTGAACGCGCCTATCGCGAGCCTGGATATATTGCTGCCTGTATTTCCGCGTCCGGCGTAAGTCCGCACCACATCAAGTGAAGCGTTCGCCGTATTATTTCCAAAATAGAATTGCACCTGGCCGTTTGATTGATAAGTCACGGCAAAGAATACCCAATTTGTTGCGGGCGCCGAGGCATTAGCCGGCACTCTATTGACGGAGCTAAAAGCTGGAGAGCTGTCGGGCCACCCGTCAACACCCAGCCGAAGACTTCCGTTGCTTTGATATACCAGGTCGACCCCATCGCCACCATTATTGATCCATGAAATGATCCTGTTACCCCCGCTACCGGTGGTACTGGATTTTGTGTTGATCCACCCGGTAAGTGTGAAGGCACTCAGATTTTTCAAGGCATCAATAACCTCACCCTGTACATAATAGTATCCCGGTGTGGTTCCGAAATCCAGCGAACTTGCCCCTCCAACACCAGCGGGCACATTGACCGAGGACGCGGGAAACGGTTCAGAACGCGAAAGCTGGAAAGTTGCAGTTCCTGCGTTAGCCACAGCGGTTGCCGATGTTGATGGGTCATTGAAATGCACCTTGATCAATGGCAACGGCAGTGACTGACCAAATGATGTGTGCGAAAAAGTGTGTGTCATTATAAAGCACATGACATACATAAGATTAAAGCGGATAAAATCTTTCATAGAAAGTTTAAGTAAGGTTGGCCTTTGATTTTTGTCGATTATCTCCCTGCGAAGCTTTGGCAGATACTTACTGGATGGCGTCGGGTGCGAAATATCATATCATATATCATTGCGAAGCAAAAACGTCATGCTGTCATTTGAATATTATTTATGAATGGTGATCGCCTCTACCAAAACTAAAATTTATCTACGTTCATCCCAGTAGTGAATCAGTGACCTAAGTTTCCAAATGAAAGCACTACCCATCCTCACCGTGTTGTTACTTTTACTCTTCAGCTGCGTCACTGATAAAACTCATGATGAGGTGCATAGCGGGCAGTTTATGAAAGTAAACGGTAAGCAACTCTACTACGAGCGGTCGGGGCAAGGGATTCCTCTTTTACTTCTGTGTGGCGGGGGCATCCAACGGAGCATCGACGATTTCAAGGGGTGCATCCCGGAGCTATCGTCCCACTTTAATGTGATTGTGGTCGACACACCCGGTCAGGGTAAATCAGAGTCACCCGACAGCATCAGTTACCGGATCCTTACCGATACGATGTCTGAGTTCATTGACTCTTTGCATGTGGATAGCCTTTATGTTATGGGATGGAGTGATGGTGGAATTGTAAGTATCATGCTAGCGGCAGAAAAAGAAAAGATAAAGAAGGTCATCGCTGTCGGGCCGAACAATGGAAAGGGAGGCTTCAATATGCCCCCAGGTTTCCCAATCGACTCGGTGACCCCGCCGCCGCCTGAGTATCATGAGCAGCACAATAAGGAAGCAATTAAAAAATACATGGAAACTCCTGGTCGCGACTGGCGAAAAATAACTGCCCAATTTGAAACGATGTGGTATGCGAACGAGTATTTTCCAACATCAACTTACAGTCTAATCAAGACGCCCGTGATGATCGTGCTCGGCGATCAGGACGATATCAGCATTCCACATGGGCTTGGAATGTCGAAAGCAATCAAGAATGGTCAGTTTTGTGTTTTGCCCAATACAACGCACGAAGTCTTCAAGGAGCGGCCAACATGGATAACGGAAATAGCGACCGACTTTTTTGAGACCAAGCCAAAGATGGATCAGACATCTAACTGACTGTGGAAATTCCACACAGTTTCTCGTTCTTAATGAATCGAATGTCGTTATTATCGCAGGAGGCGTTCAGAATAATAAACCCACCCTCCCAACGTTATGAGTGCTAAACAAGCCAATGTTCAAATCTTTCAAGACTTTCGCAACGGTATCTCTTCTATCCGTTGTATTCGCCTGCCATGACGACGATGGATCACAAGGGAATGGCGTTGTATTCTCGCAGGTTGAATCAAGCTCAAAGGCACCGGCAAATGTCACCATCTCTTTCAAAGCCGACTATTCAAATGGTGATCCCGTGGCAAATCTTACCGACACTGAATTTAAACTTTACGAAGACAACGAGGATATCAGTCTGTTCGAGTCGGTTCCAAAAATCATTCGCAAACCGACCAATTTTGCCTCGAGCTCTGTATTGCTTTTGGACTTGAGCGGCAGTGTCCTTGCATCAAACTCGTTGAACAACCTGAAGCAATCTGCCAAAGCATTTGTTAACACCATCTTTAGCAACACGGTCGCAAACGGAACATACGAGATCGCGATCTACTGGTTCGACGGCGAAGCTAAACTTCATAGTCTCTCGGAATTCACGAACGACAAAGATCAGCTGCTTCAAAAGATTGACGGCATTACCGAGAGCATCAGCAATGATAACTCCACCAACCTCAATGGTGCCATTGTTGAGGGTATCGACATCATGAACAGTCGCGTTACGAAGATCAAAGCTGACGGATACATGATCGTTGCCGGTTCAGTAGTAGTCTTCACCGACGGAACAGATCAGGCCGCACGCGTCACAGAAGCGACGGCTGTGAGCTCAGTACAGCAGGCCGAAAGTCTTGCGATCTTTTCAATTGGCCTCGGCGGTGAAATCAATAAAGATGTATTGCAGCGGTTTGGTAAGAATGGGTATGAATTCGCCGACAACACTGAAGCGCTGACGACAAGTTTCACTAAGGTTGCCGGCAAAATAAATGATGAAGCAAACAGCTACTATATCATTCAGTACTGTTCACCCAAGCGCTCGGGCACACATCAGCTGAAGATACTGATCAATAAAGACAACAGATCCGGTTCGATCACGAAGGAATTTGACGCGAATGGTTTTACCGGAGGGTGCGTCGTAGAATAGGTAAATACCTAAATGACGTTTTTTGACGGTAGCCTATTAATTGACATTCCTGATGATTCATGGAGATTCAACACAGAGGAAGTGATTGATTTCCGTGGTAATGGTGAGTCTGTTGCTCGGACCTGATGATTTCCCCGCAGCATCCACTGCCTTGGTATTTCTCGTTAACCAGACTACATAAGCTACTTAACACTTGCGATCAGATTTCGCAGTGAATTGTAGTCGCTATCTGATGCTTTGGTGAAACCCTCGGTACCGTAGAGATCCAATAGTACTTGCTTGCCCTCCGTATCACTTGCGAATTTCACCAATGCCGTATAAAGCTTGCGTGCCGTCTCAGCATCAAATTGCTTTGAAAAGACTATCGGATCGTTTGGTATTGGATCAGTAGTTGCCAGGATAAGAACTTTCTTTTCAACATCCGGGTATTTTGATTTTAAGCGGGCACGAGCGTCATGGACCTCACCTTTTGACGAAGGCGGCGAATAGAATGCGGCACCGGCATCAGCCTTACCTTCATAAACCAGCCTGATGACCTCATCATGTTTCTTTACAAAGACTTCATGACCGGGCTTTACGCCAGCCTTGAGCATCATGCTCTTGGGATAGAGATAGCCGGAAGTTGACAGTTCGTCCGTATAGGCAATATCCCTGCCGTTGAGATCTTGCAAAGTCTTGATCTTGCTGTTGGCATTGACGACGATCATCCCCTGATAGACCGAGCGACCATAACGCACCGTTCTCAATTTTACCATCGCTTGATGCTTTTTGTTCGCGTGCACGTAGCTCAGGCTGCTCATGATGGCAAAGCAAGGATTGGCCTTGCCGAATGCCCCAACCAGGTCATCATAATCTGCAGGAATGATCAGGTTAATGGTGACGCCCGTTTCCTTCTCCAGGAACGCTTTTATATAGTTACCATTCTTCTCAAGGATCTGATTTGAAATGGACGGCGTAAGGTAAAAATCTACCTGTTGTGCATAGCCTTGCAGCGCAAAAAACACAACTGCCAGAAAAAATGAAACACGCATGATTAACGGGGTTCCTGGTATATCTCAATAACATCATTTCCATTTGAATTTCGTGTATCAGCCTCGACTTCTGGTAGTTTTTCCAGTCAGCCTGTCCGAAACCAACGTTGTCGATGTCTGTGTTTTCTTGAAAAGGGAAGTGACTAAAGATTTGTTTAAAGATTTGCCCATCTTTTTTCACAGCAAAGGTGCAAAGTAGACACAAAGAAGTGCCATGTATTTCTTTGTCCCCGACCGTAGGTTTTGGTATTAACCTTGAGGATTGGTTTTTTCATCAAATCAAAAAATAACCCTCTGCTGCAACCTTCTTCAAAGTTCCAGCGTCTAATACATAGTTAACCTATGCATTTGACAAATATGCACTCCTCTGAACTCCTTAAAGGCACCCTTCAAACCATCATCCTCAAACTACTCGCGGACCATACGAAAATGTATGGCTACGAAATAACCCAGAAAGTGAAAGAGCTCTCAGAGGGAACTATACTGCTTACTGAGGGATCACTCTATCCCACGCTGCATCGGCTGGAAGCCGAAGGCTATCTTAAAACAGAAACTATTAAGATGGGAAAGCGAATACGCAAATATTATTCCCTCACACGTGATGGAAGAAAAACTGTTGACGAACGCATCCAGGAGTTCACTTCCTTTGTTAAAACCATGTCGACACTGCTGAGCTTAAAGCACCAAATGTGACACTTACCGACGAACATATCGATTTTATCATAAAAGATCTTACAGCCCGTGGGATCATTATTGAAGGCGTCCAATCTGAATTGATAGATCACATATGTTCGGCTGTCGAGGATCAAATGGAAAATGGACAGCGATTCACGGAAGCATATCATCATATACTGAAAGACTTTGGAAGTACGTCCGGCTTACGGGAAACTCAATTGCAAACCTGGAAGGCTGAAAACTATAAACCTAATATCATGATCAGGAACTATCTTGTAATTGGTTTGAGGAACCTGAGGAAACAAGGTTTCTATTCCGCTATCAACATCTTTGGCCTTGCCGTCGGCGTAGCAGTTTGTATCATCATCGCGCTGTACGTGACTGATGAGCTCAGCTATGATAAATACAATACTAAGGCACATCGAATTTATCGTGTAGACGCCGACGTGAAATTCGGTGGCAATCATTTCACAATGGCGTTCCGCAGCGCACCAGAGGCACAAACTTTGGTACAGAATTATCCGGAAGTAGAATCAGCGGTACGGTTTCGGCTTATGAGTCCGTATTTTGTGAAAACCGGTGAACGAAGTGAGAACTTCAAAGAGCATCACGTTGTATGGACAGACAGCACGTTCTTCAAAATATTCTCGGTGAAAGTTTTAGAAGGCAACCCAAACTTGGCGTTGTCCCAACCAGCATCAATTGCGATCAGCCGGAGAATTGCTGATAAATATTTTCCTGGAAAGAGTGCGATGGGGCAGTCCATGATCCTCGACAATAAGTATCATGCGACAGTTACTGCTGTATATGAAAATATTCCCTCAACATCATCCTTCCACTTTGACATCCTGATCTCGATGGTCGGTGATTGGCCGGTAGCAAGAGAGGCCAGTGGTACATCATACATGTCAGAAAATTTCGTCACCTTTTTGTTGTTGAAGGAAGGAGCCGATCCTGCAAAGCTTCAAAGCCAGTTTCCAAAATACATTGAAACCTATTTGGGCCCGGAGATGACAAAGGCCCTCGGAGACGACTTCAGTATCCACAAGTTCAGAGCCGCCGGCAACAGATATGATGTTTCACTAAGACCGTTGCTTGATATACACCTCCATTCAAATGTCAAAGGCGAGTTTGAGCCAACGGGCAATATCACTTACGTCTATCTGTTTACCGTGATCGGTATCATCATACTTGGTATTGCGTGCATTAACTTTATGAATCTCAGTACGGCAAGGTCCGGCAACCGTGCCAAAGAAGTTGGCGTACGCAAAGTAATGGGCTCGTTGCGCGTTCATCTTATCCGTCAATTTCTAACTGAGTCATTTCTGATCACTACAACGTCAATACTGTTGGCGGTGTTCATAGCTTATGTCACGCTTCCATTCTTTTCTGATGTATCACAAAAGGAGCTTACGCTTCCTCTTGATTCATCGGTATTTTATGGTGCGCTGTTTTGCGCCTGTATCTTGCTCGGATTGATGGCTGGCTTCTACCCCGCTTTCCTGTTATCGGCATTCAAACCGGTAAATGTATTAAAGGGTCAGACGACTTCAGGCCCGCGTGGAAGTCTGACGCGTAGCGCACTTGTAGTATTCCAGTTTGTCATATCCATATTTCTGATCATCGGCGCGACGACAGTGAATATGCAGCTTACATATATTCATAACAAGAACCTCGGCTTTGAAAAGGACCAGGTCCTCATTATCCATGATACGTATGCATTACGTCCCAACAACGTTCAAGCGTTCAGAAATGAAGCGGTGCGATTGGAAGGCGTTGAGAGTGGAACGGTATCCGGCTACGTACCCGTTGAAAGTGACTGGGCCTGGAGAAATAACAATACTTTCTGGAAAGAGGGGGAAACACCGAGCATTGATAATCTTGTAGCCTTTCAGCGATGGGGAGTCGATCACGATTACTTGAAAACGTTTGGCATGAAAGTGAAGCTTGGGCGGAATTTTTCAAGCGATTTCCCCTCCGATAGCTCAGCAGTGATATTAAATGAAACAGCGGTAGCCAGGCTTGGCTTGAAAGATCCGCTTGGAAAGAAGATCATCAAGTTTGATGACGGCAATGACGTGAAGGTGGACCCACAGAAATGGACGATCATCGGTGTGATCGAAGATTTCCATTTCTCCACCATGAAAGAAGGTATCTTACCACTAGGACTTTTTCTGGACAAGAGCGATGGTAGTGTTAGCTTTAAATTCAAAGCGAGTCATACTCAGGACGTTGTTCAATCCATAGAACGTATTTGGAAACAACTGGCGCCGGGATCACCATATCAGTATTCGTTCCTGGATAAAGACTTCGAGGTAATGTATCTCGCCGAGCAACGGTTAGCGCAAATATTTGTCGCATTCGCGGTGCTGGCGGTGGTCATCGCTTGTCTTGGCTTATTCGCGTTGACTGCCTTCGCGGCGCAGCAACGAACAAAAGAGATCGGGATCAGAAAAGTATTGGGCGCATCGGCCAACAGCATCTTCATGTTACTTTCCAGGGATTTTGGAAAACTTATCCTGATAGCATTCATCATCTCTGCTCCAGGGGCGTGGTTTGCAGTTGATTGGTGGCTGTCGGGATTTAAATACAAGACTCAAATTGGTCTTCATATATATGTGCTTGCAGGGGCGCTCGCCTTCATCATCGCGCTCATGACGATGAGCTACCAGGCTTTGAAGGCTGCATTCACTAATCCGGCTACGTCCCTGCGCAATGAATGAAGAGATGAGTTGAATACTTTTGTTCAGGGTGTTCAAGTTATCGTCTGTTCGTGGTAAATTGCCGGTCACAATAATATCATGGATAACGGAACGATAATCCGCGCAGGCAAGAAAGATGATCTGCCCAGGGTTTTTGAATTGGTACGCGAGCTCGCCACTTTTGAAAAAGCTCCGCATGAGGTGACCAACACCGTTGAAAAAATGGAGCACGATGGGTTCGGGCCGAATCCGGTTTATGGCTTTTTTGTTGCCGAGGACAATAGCGGTATCGTTGGACTATCCCTTTATTACTGGCGATATTCCACCTGGAAAGGCAAGAGGCTTTATCTCGAAGACATCATTGTTACAGAAAATGTACGTGGAAAAGGAATCGGCAAACAGCTATTCGAAAGGACGATGCGACACACCCTTGACGAGAACTGTACCGGCATGATGTGGCAGGTGCTCGACTGGAATGAACCGGCTATCAATTTTTACAAGAAATATGGGTCAAAGCTCGACTCCGAATGGGTCAATTGTCATCTTGAAAGTGACCAGATACGATCATTGCTTAAACCTCTTCCAACAGCGTCATGAACGCAACATGCTTGTCTCGGAACCTGGCACGATGCTGCTCGAGTAATGCGGGCGCAAACCTGTCGAAGTAAGTTGTAACATGGGCAAGCGTTGAAGCAAAGTACTGTATGCTATAAGAGATGCTGCCCTCATCCTGGTCATGAAGGACCTTATATATCTTGTATTCAACAAACATATTCGTATCCATGACCTTAGGAATGTGTTCAGCCCTCATCCAGTGAAGCCATTCCTCCTCCACATCTTTATCAATACCAACTGTTACATTGTAAAGAAACATATCGCAAATGTGCAACTAAATTATTTATCTTTTTGACCCATTGCAACTTTACGATTCTATTCAGACCTTCATTGAAAACACCCACTTATGAGAAACGTATCGTTCGCAATTTTACTTCTGTTTGTAATCTCTTCCAATGTACCGGTGACAGCACAAACGCTTGCTGTCGAGGAACGACTTGTTAAGAATGAGGAATCCGCTGAGCTAAACTCGTGGACAGCCAAGCTTGATCAGGATGTGGATTTCTGTATGGGAACGTATGGAGATTTTATTAAAGAACTCTTCAAGACGAAAGTTGATAAGAGAGGGAAGACGATCCTCGTAGCCGAAAAAACAGTTATGTCCGAGATCTCAAAGCTACGGATTGACCAACGGGCGATATTCACTTCGGAGTCCGGTGGCAGTGCAGTTTCATTTACTTTCAGTCCTGGATATGATGTGCATTTCGGTCATGAACTGTATAAAGGCGAATTTGAAAAGGGGCAATCCTTAGTGAAGAACTATGTGCGATTCCACTATAAGGCGTACTATAGCGATCTCATTGAATCATTACAGGGAAAGATCAAAAGTCGCCAAAATGATATCGAGGCTAACGGAAGAAGAACGGATAAGAATAACAAAGCAATTGCTGAGAATAAAGCAGACGGCGAGACTGAAAAGACAAAATCCAAGAATGAGAAGATGGCCCGTGAAAATGAAAGTTATGCTGCGGACACGGCAACAAAACGGAAGGAAGTATCTGATCTGGAAGATCAGCTCGCCAAAGCCAATGACAGCCTTCACAAGGCCCTGGACTACAAATAACTGGAAATTGAATGGCTCGTCGGAATTCAAGAATGCCGGGTCATGATGTTTCTCATAAATTTGGTATCTTCCTCCTTCAATGAAGGGACAGGCTATCATATTATCCGTGATGTGTATCGCTGGTTTGTCGGCTACGCTCGCGTCTGCGCAGATCTTATCTACCGCACAGCCTAAGCGCACGTATGAATTTCGGTCGTCCCACCAGTCTTCTTCAAGACATTGGTTTCTTCCTGGCCTTAGACCTGACCGTCAAAGTAACTTTAAGCCTGCCGTTGCCTACCAGAATCTTCCCGTAAGCTCCAGCACAGTTGTCGGTGAGTCTTTTTGGGTGGGGTCAATCACTCAGCAATCGTACAATAAGGGCAAAATGGGCCGGTACTACTATTGGGATCTCCAGGGCAATCTGCGCGATTCATTTTTTTTCCTGGATATTGCCGGAAAGAACAAGCGAGGTCTGAAGCTCGTTTTTCCGCGAAACAGAGCCCTTTTCTAGCGCAAAATAACCGGTCGACTTCGGCTTCGAAAAGGCCCTTTTTAGCCCTAAAATGAAGGCTTAAGAGTTATTTTTCGACGACCAGATTTCTCCATAAAAGCCATTTACCTTTTGTCAGGGGCTTGTATCCATACAGCAAATGCCGGTTTCCGTCGACGATTTTTTGGAACGGCAATCACTTTTTATGAAACTGACAGTAAGCCTTTTCTTAGCACTATCTCTTATTGCTTGTACGGCAACATTCTCCCAGAAACGCGTTAATGAACGCTTTTACATACCAGGCTCATTCCTGAAAGAGACGAAGGCCCTTCACCCCTCCTCAGGCAATCTGAATATGATGCACACACCTGTATCGTCAACATCCCATTCCATCAGCCTTAAAGCTTTGACTGGTGATTATTTCGGCGTGGCTTCAACGATGCAACGGTCGTATGATCAGAGAAAGTTCGGACGGATATACTTTTGGGATCAACAAGGGAATCTCAAAGGATCCTCACTGTTTGTGGATATTTCCGGTAAGAATAAACGCGGGCCTGTGTTGATCCTGGCGAGACATAAAGGACCGATTGTTAATCACGCATCTTCTGCGATGTATTCTTTGAGATAAAGATAGCCTTGCGTCAGACTTCCATTTGTAGCAATTGTTCCGCGTTCGATAATTCTGTCCGGGTCATCCATTAGCAATGGTTTAAGAATTCGATCGATCAGATCCCTTCCAAACTCTTCCGAGGCACTACGCGGCAATTCACAGGGTAAATTATCGACTGCCATTACCGTTACCATCTCATCGTCTGAGAGCGCAGGGTGGGTTGTGCCTGTATAAGGATCATACTCATACAAGGGATCGTCGATCGTGCTCGCTTTCACCGTGCTGGGTATAGAACCGTTGATGTCGCACGTTATGTCTGCGATGATCTTTATTCTGAACTCAGGTGTTTGCATTTGTTCACGCGTAAAAAGTACAGGCGCCGACGGATTCCAAAATGCGCCTGCCATCAGCACATCTGCGACCTTCGTGAAATTTGCAAAAATACTTTTATAACGGTCGGGATATTGGTGAAATTCAGCGCGGTTGAAGTGGCCGCCACCTATCCGCTCGTGATAATCCATACTATGCAGCTGTACGTATACAGGCTCATCGTATTGGCGGGTTAAGAAATCGTGAGGACTGATCTTCCGTATACCTGCTGTGTCCAATGTTTCCATTGCCCCCTTGCCTACCCTTCCAGATCCGGTAAGAATGATCTTAACGGGGCTAAGTTTTACTTTCCGAAGTTCCAGCTTGAGGTCGTTTACGTCGAAACATTCAAATGCACGCCGCAATGAATATCCGCCATAACGTCGGCCATGAGCCCAAAGTCCGTTGTAGGCACCTACGATACCTGCGTACCGGCCAAAGGCGACCAGCCTGTTATCCTGATTGTCTTTGAGCGCTTCATAGTCAATCAGCCGGATCTTCTTTCGCACCACTTCCTGCAATAACTTTCTGTTATAGGGTTGCTTCTTGATGGTATGGGAAAAAAAGAGATAGGTCTTGTTCGCGATGAGTTGCGTTACGGGTATTTCTTTTATACCCATCAGGATGTGACAATCATTTACCTCTTGAACGACGGTAGCTCCGGCGGAACGATATTCGTCGTCTGTAAAACACCTTACAGAACTTTTTTGAATATGCACAGCCACATTGGGAAAGCGTTGTTGTATTTCCTCTACTTGTTCGGGAGTGAATGGAACGCGCTTATCTGGTGGATTTTTTCCTTCACGAATAAGTCCAACTACGATGTTCTGCATAGCCTAAGCACGTTTATAATACCAGGAGGTGATTTTTGATATCTGATTTTTAATTTCGGAGTTGAATCAAAAATCAGAAATCAAAAATTTGAAGATCGCGGCTGATTTGTATACAGGCTAAAAATTTCATCCCTGCCCATTAGCTCTATTCTAGCTTTCAAACAAGCCACCGAGCAAGGAGCTTGCTTCTTTACCGCTGTTCCTTCCGTATGGGGCAAGTGCCTGTACAAGCTTCCGAATGGGCATTGACTGGAGCCAAACTTTTCCTGTGCCGCGCAAGGTAGCGAGAAAAATTCCTTCACCGCCGAAGATCATTGAACGTAACCCTCCGGCTGACTGAACATCAAAATCTACCTGGCTTTCGAAAGCTACAACGCAACCGGTATCGACACGCAGCGTCTCATTGTTCAATGTTCTTTCAATTACAGTTCCACCTGCGTGGACAAAAACTTTTCCATCACCTGTCAGTTTCTGAAGAATAAATCCTTCACCACCCACAAGTCCTGCACCAAGCTTGCGATTGAATGTAATGGATACTTTAGTGCCGAATGCTGCACATAAAAACCCGTCTTTCTGTACGATCAATTCGCTGCCCGGGCTTTTTGAAAGCTCTACCGGGATAACTGTGCCAGGGTAGGGCGCTGAAAATCCGACTTTAGCTTTTTTGCTGCCGCGATTTGTAAAGTGAGTCATAAACAGAGATTCACCTGTCAGTACTCTTGAACCAACAGATAGCAGCTTGTCAAATAACCCCTGGCTGGGGTTTGAGCCATCACCCATTTTCGTTTCAAACTGAATGCCGTCTTCCATGAAAAGCATGGCGCCAGCCTCAGCAATAACAGTTTCCAAAGGGTCAAGCTCTATTTCAACAATTTGAATACTTTCTCCTTTAATTTGATAATCGATTTCGTGCGATTTATTCATTCGTAAATTCAGTTGGATATTATGATTGAAACGCAGCAAGCCATGTGGTTGTTGCCATCAGATACTTCACGGAGACTGCAGACTACTTTTTCTTTTTTTTATCTCCCTTCTTCAGGTCCTCGTAGTCGTCGCGCTCGGCAAGCTTTTTGTCGTCGACATTCTTGTCCAGGAATTGATTCAGTTTTTCGATGTCCATGTTGGCTTTGATCTCCCCGAACTGATCGATTGTTATGTCCAGCCCCTGCAGATCTTTGTGCACCCTGGGTTTTGGTTTGTTTGCTGGTTTTTTTGGTTTCTTGGTCATAATCAAAGTTACTGAACTAAGGCATTTTAAAACAAGCATTAAAAAAAATAAGGACGACTGGCGTCATCCTTATGTGAACTTATTAACTGTCCCGAAGCACGATCAGGCGACTTTCAGTTTTAAGTGTTCAAGGGCATATCCGATCCTCTTCACCACTTCATCTTTGCCTATGATCTCCATGATCATCATCAGGTCAGGTCCGCCCCCCACACCGGTGATCGACAGTCGTAATGCCTGCAGGATCTTTCCTGTCCCGATTCCCATTGTCTTCGTCACTTCTTCCAGTGTATTCTTCAATTGGAGGGCGTCGAACGAATCTAATTTGGTCACCGCTTCCCGGAATGCGACTAATACTTTAACGGCTTCATCATTCCATCTTTTGGTGACAATAGCTTCATCAAACGTGGTTGGCGCAAAGAAGAAGAACTTCCCCTGATCCCAGAAATCCTTTGGAAAGACTACGCGTTCTTTCATTACTCCAGCAATCTTTACTGCCTTTTCACGATTGCACGCAATACCTTCCTGCGTCAGAGATGCAAGCAAGTAGTCGGCAAGTTCCTCGTTTGACTTCGCGCGCAGATACTGCTGATTGAACCACTGTGCTTTGTGAATATCGAACTTTGCTCCAGCCTTGCCTATGCGGTCAACCGAAAATGCGCTGATCAATTCATCCATTGAAAAAAGCTCCTGTGTCGTGCCTGGATTCCATCCCAGAAAGGCGAGAAAATTTATTAATGCCTCGGGCAGGTAGCCTGATTCGCGGAAGCCTGAAGCTTTCTCCCTGGTATTCGGATCCAGCCAATCGAGCGGAAAGATCGGGAACCCCATCTGGTCGGCATCGCGTTTGCTCAGCTTGCCCTCACCGGAAGGTTTCAGCAGGAGCGGTAGGTGAGCAAATTGCGGCATGTCAGCCTCCCAACCGAGATATCTATATAACAATACATGCAACGGTGCGGAGGGAAGCCATTCTTCACCCCTGATGACATGAGATATCTTCATGAGATAGTCGTCAACAACATTTGCGAGATGATAAGTTGGCATCCCGTCACTTTTCATCAATACCTTATCGTCGATCTGAGAGGAGTGAACCATCACCCACCCGCGAATCATGTCATTCAATCTTACTTCTTCTTTTCTGGGGACCTTAAGGCGGACTACGTATGGCACACCGTCCTTTAGCAAAGTCTTGACCTCATCTTCGAGTAAGGTCAACGAGTTCCGCATCTGTGTCCGTGTGATACTATTATATTGGGGAGATGTTACGCCCGCGTTCTCCATGCGCGCGCGCATGGAATCGAGCTCGGCTTCTGTGTCGAAAGCATAGTATGCATTTCCTTCAGCGACAAGCTTCTGGGCGTACTGCATATATATTGGCTTTCTTTCCGATTGACGGTAGGGCGCGTGAGGGCCACCCACCCCCAACCCTTCATCGATTGTAATACCCACCCACTGCAATGATTGTTGAATGTACTCTTCCGCACCTGGCACATATCTGTTCTGATCCGTGTCCTCTATCCGCAGAATCATTTTTCCATTATTCTTTCGCGCTAGCAGATAGTTATACAAGGCTGTTCGCACGCCGCCAATGTGAAGGGCACCCGTTGGACTCGGAGCAAACCGTACTCGAACTTCTCTCATTCTTTTAGATCCATTTTGGTCTGCAAAGGTAAAGTGATTTTGTGATTTTACGGTAGGACACTTGCGATTAGCTTTTGGGGTCGAAATCGAATGAAATGCACAGATTTGAACATGAATTTTAATTTCACCGCAAAGGCACAAAGACGCAAGGTTTAGTTTGCTGGGTTCCTTTGCGTCTTTGTGCCTTTGCGGTGAAACAACGCTATTCTTCCCTCTGCGAATTTGTGTTTTCCGCCAACAAACCTTCTATGAAATTAAATCCTACTTTTGAACCTCTAAACTCAAGGGATGATCGCCGAACAAGAGTATGATGTTATCATAATAGGAGCGGGCCCTATCGGCCTGGCGTGTGGCATCGAAGCCAAAAAGGCGGGATTGAACTACATCATTGTCGAAAAAGGATGTTTGGTGAACTCCCTTTACAACTACCCCATGAACATGACCTTCTTTTCCACGTCGGAAAGACTGGAGATCGGCAATGTTCCTTTCATATCCCATGGCCCGAAGCCTAACCGAGTTGAGTCGCTTGAGTATTACAGACGGGTCTGTTCAACGTGGGATCTTAAGGTGCGACTATACGAACAGGTTCGTTCCGTTACGAGGACAACAGGTGCTCACATTGTTACTACAGCAAAGGGATCTTACACCGGCAAGGCGATAATACTCGCTCTGGGATTCTATGATCTTCCCTATTTGCTCCATGTACCGGGTGAAGAGCTCAGTAAGGTAAAACATTACTATGACGAGCCACATCCATATTTCAAGCAAAACGTAATTGTGGTTGGTGCGTCTAACTCAGCCGTTGATGTAGCGCTTGAAACATTCCGCAAAGGTGCATTGGTAACAATGATCATTCGCGAAGGCGCGATCGGGGACAATGTGAAGTATTGGGTAAGACCTGATATAGAGAACAGGATTAAAGAGTCATCCATAAAAGCGTACTTCAATTCTGAGATCACAAGGATCACAGAAACCACTGTTGAAGTAAAAACTCCAGATGGACTGAAAATATTTCAAAATGATTTTGTGCTGGCAATGACTGGCTATCAACCCCCGTTTGATTTCATGAAAGCATGTGGCATTACATTTAAAGACGACGAATTCCACACGCCTGATTACAATGAAATAACCATGGAAACCAATGTTTCAGGGATCTATCTTGCCGGTGTTGTCTGTGGAGGCTTGAAGACGAATAAATGGTTCATCGAGAACTCGCGAATTCACGCAACGCAAATTATCGATGCGTTAAAGCAAGGACCACAACAGAGTAGACTTAAATAAACCGTCTCAAAACGGTGAGGATGCTACTTTCATATGCAGATCCAAATAAATTGAGATGCACGAGCAGTGGATACAGATTGTATAGTCCGACGCGGTCTTCAAATCCTGGTGCTAATGGCAAGGCGTTTTCATAAGATCTGTAAAACTCAGGATCAAACCCTCCGAAAAGTCTGGTCATAGACAGATCCGCCTCACGATGTCCATAATAAACGGCAGGATCTATCAACGCCGGATCTCCGTTGCTGCTTGTGATCAAATTGCCACCCCAGAGATCCCCATGAAGCAAAGCGGGTAATTCAGCGGGCATCAGAGAAGGCAACTTTGAATAAAGCTTATCAAATCTCTGCACCCATGACTGCGAGGCGCGTCCACATTCGACTGCGAGACGGAGTTGAAAATTCACGCGTTCTTCAACGAAGAAATCAATCCAGGACTTATGTTGCCTGTTCGACTGAGGCAATGATCCGATATAGTTGTTGTGATCCAGGCCATATTCCGTGTGACTATGACCATGCAATGCAGCCAGCTGAATACCAAGGTCGCGCCAATAGAGTCTTGAACGGGGAGCCTGATGTATGTATTCGATCAACAGGAATTGATGACTGTCGCTTTCTCCATGCCCGATAACTTCAGGAATGAAAATAACTTCTGGCCTACGAAGCAGCTTGAGTCCTTTGGCCTCGGCTTCAAACATTGCCGGATAGGTGGTCGAACTATTCCATTTAAGAAAGTAATCGCCCGAGGAGGTGGTAAGTTTTCCGCCATTGTTAATGCACCCGCCTGCGTGATATGAAAAATCAATAAGTTCGATGTTACTGCGTTCACTCAATAAAGCTGTGACAAGGCGCCTGACATCAGGTGGAACATCATGTAGCATTATGCTTCATTATTTTGGAGTACGTCCAAAAAATGGGCGCAATGTTACTCCCCCGAAGAAATTCCTTCCGGGTGCGGCATTGAAGTACCTGCCACCGATAGCATTAAGGTCATTGCCCAGGCTGTAGGTTTTGTCCAGCGCATTATCAATGCCGGCAAAGATTTCGATCGGCAGGTTTGCTGTCAGTTTTGTTTTATAACCGATACGGCTACCAAGCAGGAAGTATTCTGAGGCATAGTCTGTATTGGCATCATTTAGCGGAATGGCATCTGTGTAGCTTGCGGTAATGTTGAAGTAGAATTTCCAGATTGTTGCATCAGCGCCGAAAACAGCAATAGTTGGAGCAATGCCGGTCAATCTGTTGCCGGAATAGTTTACATCATCCTGCACGTAATCGGCAAAGCGATAATGATTATAGGTATAGCTGCTCCAGATCTTGAAATCGGTGAATATCTTATTCGTCATAGAGGGACTCCACGTAACCTTTGCTTCTATGCCCCGTTGGGAGGTCTCGCCTGCATTCACAAAGTATTCGGCACCATCGGCAGTGCGTTGGATAACAATAGTTTCATCAAGCTTAAAGTCATATCCAGTGACATCGAACATCAATTGTTGATCTAATAAACTGCCACGGATGCCAAGCTCATAGCTTAGGCCTTTTTCCGGATTCAATGTGTTGTTGTATGTTCCCGCAGATGGCCGAACTTCCGCCAGGGAGGGTGGTGAAAATCCTTTGCTGATGCTCGCGAAAGCTGAGAACGACTCACCGAATTTTTTGAGCAATGCAACACGTGGAGAGATAACGGGGTCAAAATTGCGCTCTTGTGAAATTTCTGGGGAGGCGAGCTTGGAAAGAAAATTATACTTGAGATAATTCGCGCTTGCGCCAATGGTTAGAAAGAATTCGTGAGGCAAAGCCAGATCTGCTTGTCCAAATACAAGCAGCTGACTCGATTTCAATTCATCATCTGACTGAGTGTTGCCGGCAGTTCCGAGAAAATTGTCATGGACCGTGACTGGGGAAAAGAAGAACTGATATTCTGCGCCGAATGTAATTTTTCCGTTCCACGAATTCTGATCGAAAGTATATGACGTTTCGTGGCGTGCACCTGCATTGTCTTCATCGCGTGATTCATAATTGCGGATGGTTGGATTCTCAAATGAGGTGATGGATCCATAAATGCCGGTTCGTGATGACCATTGATCATTCCAGTCATAATCATAAATGATACCGGCATATCCGGTTTTGTTCGTCACAGCGGCTTTCGCATCTACCGCTCCGAGTTGAGGAGGTGGTGAAGTTCTTGGAGGTCGGGCCTGCCGTGGGTCTTCGTCGTATTGCGCGCGCGTTAACCCTCCGGGGGTTTCATAAAACAGATCTGTGTAAAACAGCGAAGCTGTAAGCGTGCTTTTGGAACCTAATGTAAAAATGATGTCACCATTGAGGGCATCACGCCGCATCGCGGTTTGCACCCGGTATCCGTCAGCTTTCTGATGTGAATATTGGAATGAGGCCTTGATCTTATCGTTTCCGGCTTCACCCTGCACATAATAGCGCTGCAGCCCATAACTTCCAATCACTGATGAAACTGTGATGGAGGGTTGTGAGCCGATAGTTTTATTCAATAGAACAACGCCACCGGTACCCGCACCATAAAGGCTTCCTCCGGGGCCTTTAATGATCTCAGAGGATGTGACCGCATTGAAATCGATCAGGTTCAGATATGTATTTCCCCCGCCATCCGTCAACGGCAGTCCATTCCAATATAGTTTGACATTTCTAACGCCAAAGGGTGAACGCAGAAGGCTGCCCCGTATCGAAAACCTGTAGCTGCCGGGCGATCGTTCTTCCATTCTCACGCCGGGAATAGTATTAACAACGGGAAGGATAGACGTATTACTGAACCGCTGAAGGTCCTGAGAACTGATAACGGCAATAGACGCGGGCACTTCACTAAGCGGCCGGTCATAAAGGTAGCCGTGAACTACCACTTCATTGAGCACCCGTGTGGTGTCAGTTTCTGTACCAGTATTCTGAGCAACAATGTTGTGCGATAGCACACACAATAAGATGATCCCGGGAAATCGTGCTAGTGTCATTTTGTGATTGTCGGGAAAGATAAATAAGGAAATCCATTTTACACATCGGGAATGATTCAGACGGCCAGTATCGTCAGTTTCTGTCCAAAATAAGAAAGGCCCCGGTTGTCCGGAGCCTTTGAGATTAGGATCAAAAAGATGTTATTCTTTGATCTTGAAAGCTTTCTTTACCTGGTCAACATAGTCAAGTTTTTCCCAGGGGAACAATTGGACCTTAACTTTCTTCTCCGATTTCTTTCCCGCATTAAAGATCTTCTCTACTGTCTTTGGTTCGCGCCCCATGTGACCGTAAGCAGCGGTCTCGGCATAGATAGGCGTCCTTAGACTGAATCGCTGTTCTATAAAGTAAGGTCGCATGTCGAAGATCTTTCCGACGCGTTTGGCAATTTCGCCGTCACCCAAGCCGACCTTTGATGTTCCATATGTGTTAACGTAGAGACCGACAGGTTGAGCTACGCCAATTGCATAAGCAACCTGGACAAGCACTTCTTCGCATACACCCGCTGCTACGAGGTTCTTTGCGATGTGACGGGTAGCATACGCAGCCGAACGATCGACCTTGGAAGGGTCTTTTCCCGAAAATGCGCCACCACCATGAGCACCTTTTCCGCCATATGTATCAACAATGATCTTACGGCCAGTAAGGCCAGTATCACCATGAGGTCCGCCAATTACAAATTTGCCAGTAGGATTTACGTGGTATTTGATATCCGCTCCGAACAGCTTCTGAACTCGCTTTGGTAGTTTTTTCTTTATGCGCGGAACAACAATGTTAATAACATCTTCTTTGATACGGGCGAGCATCTTAGCATCCTTATCGAAGTCATCGTGTTGCGTTGAAATGACAATGGTATCTATGCGTTGTGGTTTATTGTCATCGCTGTACTCAATCGTTACCTGTGACTTCGCATCTGGACGAAGGTAGGTCATCGTTTTTCCTTCCTTACGGATAGTAGAAAGCTCACGAAGGAGAAGGTGCGCCAATTCCAGGGGAAGAGGCATAAAGTTGTCGGTCTCATTCGTTGCATAGCCGAACATCATACCTTGATCACCTGCACCCTGATCTTCTTTCCGTCGGCGTTCCACGCCTTGATTGATATCAGGAGACTGTTCGTGAATAGCTGATAGGATGCCGCAGGAATTCGCCTCGAACATATACTCGCTTTTTGTGTAGCCGATCTTACGGATCACCTCACGCGCGATGTCCTGAACATCGAGATATGCTTCAGACTTCACTTCACCGGCAAGAACCACCTGACCTGTGGTCACTAATGTTTCGCAGGCAACTTTAGAATTTGGATCATAAGCCAGGAAGTAATCAATCAGCGCATCCGAAATCTGGTCCGCTACTTTGTCAGGGTGTCCTTCAGAAACCGACTCCGAGGTGAATAAATGAGGCATAGACGTTATTTGATTAAATATAAAGGGTTATTCATACAATTTAGAATCGCAAAAGTAATCGTGATTTATGAAAAACAAAAAATTATTAATGCCCCGGTTAATTAATAAGCTAAAAACGAAAAAACGGTCGGGCTTTTTGGCAATTCCTTTTTTAATGATTCTCCATTTTCCAACCGGATACGTAAGGACCTCTTCAGACGGCGATGTGAGGTCTATCGCGACACTGAGCAACGTTTCATCATGAAGCGTTTTGATTAAATGACTGAATAATGCATTGCTTCGATAAGGAGTTTCAATGAAAAGCTGCGTTTGGTTACGTTGCCGTGATTCTTTTTCAAGATCTCTGATGGCCTTTGAAGACTCCCTGGGATCAATTGGCAAATAGCCATGGAATGCGAAACGCTGTCCGTTCAGTCCCGAGGCCATTAACGCCAGCAGAATAGACGACGGCCCCACAAGAGCAATGACTTTGATATTGTTATCATGCGCATACTTTACAGCAAGTGATCCGGGATCGGCTATGCCGGGACATCCAGCGTCTGAAATAACGCCAACATGAAATCCATTGAAAACAGGAGTGAACAGTTCCCTGAGTTCGGAAACGGAAGTGTCCTTGTTAAGCAGCTCAAATTTCAAAAGCTCAATAGATTCATAAATATTAAGGCTTTTAAGATACCGGCGCGCTGTACGAAGATCTTCCGCCAGGAAATGGGTAATATTCTGCAACTCGACTCTTACCCTTGGCGTTATTACATCGTTTTCTGTATTGTCCGCAATAATGTTAGGGATGAGATATAGGTATCCGGTCTTCATGTTAACACCACGTTCAATACAGGAATATGCGTTACATTTGAACGCAACATTTAGCAATGGGCAAGTTGTTGATTATCGTGGGAATTGTCTGCATCCTGGTGGGGGTTTTCATAACGTATGGTCCAAAAATTCCTTTCCTGGGAAAGCTGCCGGGAGACATATCATTTGAGAAAGGGAATTTCAAGTTCTTCTTTCCTTTGACGACAAGTATTGTCATCAGTGTTATACTTTCACTTTTATTGTTTTTGTATCAACGACTGAAAGACTAAGTACCTCATTACATGCTCACCTGCAAAAAGTCTAAGTTCTCGCTTCCGGCCCAGGTAACGTATCTCAATTGCGGATATATGTCACCCCTTTTGAAGGATGCTGAAAAAGCGGGCATAAGAAGTTTGCGCGCAAGGCGGAATCCAGCATCGATTCTGCCGGAACACTTCTTCAATGAAAGCAATGTTTTACGAAAGGAATTTGCAAAGCTCATAAATGCGAGCGATCCAAACCGGATCGTGATAATTCCCTCAGCATCGTACGGACTCTCGAACGTGGCCAAGAACCTGCAGGTTAGATCCGGAGACAACATCATTGTTGCAGCTGGACAATTTCCCAGCAACTATTATCCATGGCAAAGACTCGCGCTGGAAAAAGGCCCTTCGATCAGAATTGTTCATCCACCGTCTCAAACTCAGGACAGAGGTAAGGTCTGGAATGAGAAAATACTGGATGCAATAGATAACAACACAAAAGCGGTAGCAATCGGAAATGTGCATTGGGCGGATGGAACAGTATTCAACTTGCCTGAGATAAGGAAGCGCACAAGAGATGTGAATGCATTACTTATCATTGACGGAACACAGTCGGTTGGTGCGCTGCCTTTTGATGTCAATGATATACAGCCGGACGCCCTCATTTGCGCGGGATACAAGTGGCTGCTGGGACCATATTCTATTGGTCTCGCTTATTATGGTTCGTATTTCGACAACGGAGCGCCCATCGAAGAGAGTTGGCTTAACCGGCTGTATAGCGAAGACTTTACCAAGTTGGTGAACTATGAGGATTCCTATCAACCAGGCTCCCTTAGATATGAAGTTGGAGAGCACAGCAACTTCATACTGGTGCCGATGCTGCTAAAATCCCTCGAGAACGTCAACAGATGGGGTGTAGCCAACATACAGGATTATTGCAGATCAATAACTAAAAACGCCATCGATAAACTGCGCGATAAGGGGTATTGGATCGAAGATGAAAAGTACAGAAGCAGTCATCTCTTTGGAATAAGGCTAGCCGACAAGGATGTTCAAAAGATCAAAAAGGCCTTACTTGACCATAAGATCTATCTCTCATTTCGTGGAGACGCGATACGCGTATCCGCCAATGTGTACAATACGGAGAAAGATCTTGCCAAATTGGTCAAAGTGCTTTCAAAGTAATTTTTTCACCGCAAGGGCGCTAGGAACGCAAGCCTCGCAAGGAATTTTATAGGCTTCCGGAGTCCGGCATAATAAATTTCGGCATGAGTGCTTCAGTTGAGTAATTGAATAACTCCTTGCGCTACTTTGCGGTCCTTGCGTCTCCGCGGTGAAAAAATTACACTACCCTACAGTGCGCCGATTGAGTAGCTGTTTTGGCCGCTTCAGAAAATTGTACTCAAGAAATCATTTTTTTGAACTCTTCCCTGGAGTAGCTTCACCATAAATCACAGGTTATGCAGACAATCTTTCTTGGTGTCCTCCTAAGCATTTGCCTGGAAGCATCCGCACAGTCGAAAAACTTCACTTTCGTGATCCTTAACAAAAAGCTTGATGCTGCACAGCTTCCAAAAGAAGAGATTGACAAAATAATGGAAGGCCACATGGCTAACATTAACCGGTTAGCGCAGGAAAAGAAGTTGATTGCTGCCGGGCCTTTTGACGGAGGCGGTGGAATCTTTATACTGAATACGACCTCCATTGATCAGGCGAGATCGTGGCTTTCCACAGATCCGGGTGTGAAAGCAAACCGTTGGGATGTTGAGGTATTCTCGTATACCCCAAGAATTGGGGCCGCATGTCTCGTGAATGAGCCCTACGAAATGGTAACGTATCAGTTCATACGTTATAAGCCCGATGTCAGTAAAGCCATAGGCAACAACGTTGAAAGCTTCAATAAGCATGACGCGTATTTGAAAGAACTGGCACAACAAGGTAACATTGTTGCCGAGGGATATTTTGGAGAGCAACAGGGAGGAATCCTCATCATGAAAAGTGAACTGCCCAAGGAAACGATCGAAGATGATCCCGCCGTTGAAGAAGGACTGCTGGAATTAGATCTCAAAAAACTGTGGATCGCTAAGGGCGCATTTTGCGAGAAATAGGATCACTGAAACAAGCTGTTCAGTTCCAGATCTATCTTGCCGACGACACCTGAAAAGTCGTCTGTATTTTCAACAAAATCCATTTTATTAACATCGATGATCAGCAGCTTTCCCAATGTGTATTTACTGATCCAGTTTTCATAATGTTCGTTCAGATTACGGAGGTAGTCCAACCGGATAGCGTACTCGAAATCACGCCCGCGTTTCGCAATTTGCTCAACAAGTTTTGGTATATCGGCCTTGAGATAAATGAGCAGATCAGGAGGTTGCACGTAACGTATCATGGATTCAAAGATGTCAAGATAGCTTCGGTAATCTCTGTGGGAGATATGGCCACTTTGATGGAGATTGGCAGCAAAGATATATGCATCTTCGTAGATTGTTCTGTCCTGAATAGTAGGGCGCTTATTCTCCCGGATCTGATTTACCTGGGAGAACCGGCTATTTAAAAAATAGATCTGCAAATGAAAGGCCCACCGGGTCATGTCTTCATAAAAATCCCGCAGGTAAGGATTATGATCAACAGATTCATACAAGGGTATCCATCCATAGTGTTTGGCGAGCTTTTCAGCGAGCGTGGTCTTACCTGAGCCGATGTTGCCACAAATTGCAATATGTTGGAGCTTATTCATTCACCGTTACTCTTCCACAACAATAGCTATTTTATCACCCTTAGGACTCACGGCAATGCGCGTTATCCCTTTAAGGGGCAAAGTTGTTTCTATAACGACCTCTTTCCACGATTCGTTTCTTCCGGGATTTGAGACATAAAGCTTAGAACCCTGACCCATGAGTATTCTGCCATCTGGCGTCCAGGCAAGGTCTTCGCCGTTCTGAATTGTCTTCGAAATTGTTGTGATACTGCGTCCATTGTTCTCAATCTTTTTAATGAACCAGTCGCCAGGGTGCTTTTGGATGAAACTGACAGCTTTCGTCCCTGGGATCCTGTGCAAAGATCTGCTGATGTTCTCTGCGATAATAGAATCTGAACGATCATCGATGGTGAACTTTCTCAACGTAGGGGTCTCTCCCAATACAAAAAGGATCAACACATTCTCATTCAGCCAGGCATGGTATCCAACGATCAGGTTGTTCACGATCACGTCGGCACTTCCGCCGGCAATCGGATATTGTCCCAGATCCTGAGCGCCATTATCACGTTGAATGATACAAGACAAAAACTGTCCATCGGGTGTTATCGTTGGCGAAAATTCACGTTCATTGGTCTTGGTTATCCGGATCGTTTTATCGGCCTTGAAGTCATATGCAAAAATGTCGGTTCGGCCGGTACTGTCCGCAGCCGTGTAATACATCAGCGGATTGCGTGGATGAAAGAAAGGTTGATTGTCGTATCCTTTATGATTTGTAATATTTTTACCATTACGCAACGCGATGTTGTCTTTTTTCAATTGAAGGTCGAAGAGGAATATTTCCGAGGCCGGTTGACATGCAGCCACCAGCGCATAGCATAGCCAGCAAAAGAGAAAGAGAATTCGCATCATAAGCCAGGAGATGTTTCTGACAAATAAAGCTACCTTTTGATTCATATGAAATCCTTCCTATGCAAATTAACGCTGGTTGCGACGGGCGAGACTGTCGTTTCCCGCGGCACTTCGGGATAGCTTCAAGAAACTCCTATTATTGCACTAGACACTGATAAGCCACCGATTCTCTCCGGGTAGCTTATAGATAGCTCTTATCCGGCTCTTGTCTGGCTCTTGTCTGGCTCTTGTCCGGCTCTCGGATGGTATCTTGATAGTTCCTGGATAGATCCTCTATGGTTTCAGTATAGGAGCACAACGAACCTACTCAACAGGATAATATGCTAAGGATTGCTCTGAGCAACTCCTGCATTTGTTCTGAGTGATTCTGTGCACAGCTTTGCTTCAACCTTTCAAAGTAGTTTCGGAGTAGGGCTATTGCACAGAGCCACGCCGAGAAATGCCAGGGCCACACAGAGCAACTTCGGATTAAACTTATCAGGAAATAAACTTCGAAAAAAGTTACACAATAAGAAATGTGGAAAAAGTTATTTCAAACTGGTATCTGACCGGAGACAATTTACAACCATTTTTTTCTTTTAAAATACCATAAAAAAATCATGGAAGAAAAAACCATCAACGCCAATTGCAAAAGGATATCCTGTCATCCATTGCAGTTCTGGCATGAATTTAAAATTCATTCCATAGATGCTTGCTATCAAGTGTAGGAGGCATAAAAACAACGGTAACAACGGTAAAAATTTTGATCACCTGGTTTTGTTCGATGTTCACTAAACCCAAAAAAGTATTCTGCATATACTCCAGTCGCTCGGAGATGAATTGTGAGTGCTGAAGCAATGATGCAATATCTTTCATAATGATCTTCAATCGTTCATTTTCAATTTTATTAAATTCGGGGATTCGGATTAATGAACTTACTACGCGTTGTTTTTCAGTTGTCGTTTCGTGCAACAGCATGACATTCTCCTGAAGCTGAGCTATCCCCAGGAGCAGATCTTCTTTTAATGATCGTTTGTGCATCATCTCTTTGCTGATGAGATTTAACTTTCCGGTTAATACCTTCGATTAAATCAGCATCGCTGTCAATATGCGTTTCCAGTATGGATAAGAAAAACATCCAGTCCATGCTCTTTCATTTCAGCAGACTGCGGATTTCAGTTTGCGCACAGTTTCTGCAAATATTCTTAAGATCACCTTGACGATAGGTGAATAGTATGTTGCCCTTTAAATATGAAAGTGATATTTTGAACGGTTAGTTCAGTTTCACTTGAAACGACACCCAAATTTATTTCAATGGTTTCATCTGTTTCTAGAAAGCGTGAACTGCTTTCAATTTCCTGAAGCTCAAGTGAGGTAAAGAATTCTATCTTATAATTTTTTTCTACAAATTCTTTTTCTTCCTGAGACGGCGATTGCAAATCAATCCAAATAATATTATCGAAGCGTCAGGATTTCATCAAATGAAATATTTTTGAATTGCTGTGATTTTTCCCTTGACTTGCTCGTGTAAACCCGAATCATAATGCATTTAATCGCGTGCAATTTATGACCAATATTTTAATTGATAGAAAGTTGTTGGTTACAGTATTGCTATCCGGATGCTTATAAAAGAAAAAGACCTGCCAGGTTTATACCCAACAGGTCCAATTCAACCTGTAAAAGTATCTTTATTAATGTTTCGTCATTCTGATCAGCCTCTCCGCTTTTTTCATTTCCTCATCAATTATTTTTTCTATTACTTCACGCTGACGTTCATCGATTGTCTTATCAACTTTCGCCTGTTTTTTCATGAAGCGCAACATAGCGTTCTTTTTTATTTCATAAGCAATGAAAACCGATATTCATTTGTCTTCTCGTTAAAATATTTTTCTTCTCCCATTTTCCGCAGATCGGCCATGTTTGTATTCATGACCTGTCTTACCAGACTTTGAAATTTATCCGCAACATCAGCGGCTTTTTCATTTTCAGTCTGCCCAAGATACTGATCAGCCACCTGTTTCATGGTAGTATTTACCTGACCTGCCAGCTGAGCTTTGGCTTCAATATCCGCTTTTCCTCTCGCAATATTGTCCTGTGAACTTACTCCTTTGCCCGTGCCACGGAAAAACCTGTTATTTGATTCATATGCATTTCCCCGGAAAGGCTCATTTACTTTTTGTCCCAGTGGACCTGAAGCACACGATGCGAACAACAAAGCATAAAACGATAGGAAAAATGAATGAACAATCTTCATATTGGTATCCAATGCCGGATGGAGTTGCAAAAGTACGAAAAATTGTCGCCAGAGAATAAGAGTAGCTAGAACGTTCAAGAATATTGCTCTATGACCTCTCACTCTTACGATTACCTGCCATCGGAACGCCCACTGCCAACGTATCGCGTAGTCTCTAATCCCCGCCTTGTTGAGGATTTCAATGAGTTCTTGTTTTTTAAATGCGCGCAACACGGACAACGGCGCGTCGTACTTGACCATTGATGATCTTGAGAAGACCTTGCGTCAGCATCTTGATCGAATAATATGCCAAAGAGTGACGGTGAATGTCATTGATGATGAATCCCACCCTGGCCTGATCTTTTAATGCGGTAAAAAAAATGGACGAGCTGCTCGTCTGTAAAGTGGTGATAGAAAAGCGTTCCGATCACAACATCATACTTCATTTTTTTGAATTCTTACTGAAAATATCCATTGTTCGCGAGCAAATCGAATGTTGAGGGTAATCTTTCAAGATTTTTTTGTGCGGCTCAATGATGTATGGATTTGCATCAATGCCAGATGAGTTTAACATTTTCACTTTTTCCTTTTTGCCCACCTGGCTATTAATCGGAGCATATCCCCTCGGCCACAGCCCAGGTCAACGATTGTAACATCTTTCAGGCTTGATGATCAGATTCAATAAGTTAAGCGCGCCGATTGTTATCGGATTACCACCAAGCCATTTGTTAATTATTTCCAGCTCGTGCAATGTGTGGTCCATCATTTGCCCCGCGATATTCAGATCATCCATGATCTCTAGTGCCGATGACCGCTTGGAAAAGTCCGGCATCACTGAGATGATTTCAATTTTTAATACCATACTTTCCAGTGTAAGGCCGGGCCCAAATGCAAAACTCAGAATATGCTCACCATTGATCCTTCTGATCAAGTATTCCTCATAATTTCTGCGAGCACGAAAAGTATCGTTGGGGATGACATATTACCATAGTTTTTGAAGACCCAATACGCTGCGTGCATTTTGTTCCTTGCTCAATCCCAAGTCCTTTTCGATGTTCTCGAGGATTTTTCTGCCCCCAGGATGAATGGCAAAATACCGGACATCAGAAATATTTTTACAAATTTTATCAAGTACCGCCTGCGTTAGCGAGACTATGCCATTTTTAATGATCGACGGTACATATGTTGATAATTTCATTTCAAATCCAAGATCGCCAATTGCCCATGCCATATCCTCGGAGCTGTTTGTCATCAGTTCGCTCTGAAACACCTGTCAGGTACAAGTCTTCGGCCGGCCTTGGTTTGTGTTTCTATCAACACCGCAGCAGACCCATCGGCAAAAAGCGCATTGGCTATCAAATTATCTTCAGTTGGTTTCTTTTGAAAATGCAAGGCTACACAGCTCGGTACAAACCATAAGTACTTTTGCATTTTCATCCTGCATGCAGAATGCATCTGCCACCTTCAATGCGCTTAAATGCGGCGTAACATCCCATAAAATTGATACCTGTGCGATGGACCGATGATGCGAGCCCAGATTTCTTTCACCAGTTCAATGTCCAGCCCGGGTGCATACATTCCTGTACATGAAACGACAATAAGATGGGTTACCTGTTTTAATATCGAAATTTGGAATCTGCTTCATCATATTTTCAACAGCCTGAACACTTAACTTCAAGGCGTTTTCGCGAAAAGACCGGAAGCGTTTGGCTGTAGATGGGAAATGGTTCAAAGTCTGCGGCGTTCGAATAAAAGGTAAAATCCTTTTCCAGGCCATAGTCTTCCAGAACAGAATGGCGAAAATCAATTCCGCTGGCTTTGAATATTGTGCGAAGCTTTCGCTTTCCTGTGGATTCAGCTCCATCGCTCTGACCATGAAGTCGGCTATTTTTGACTGACTGAATCGATTTGGTGGGTTCGCAATCCCGATGGCGGTGATCTAGCTCATTCATTTCAATATATTTCAAAAAACTATAATTTAGGAAGCCGTTCATTCCGCGTTTGAACAAATAAATTTTCCTAATCATGCTCTCTCCGTTCGTCCTGGCTTCATTTACGAATTCCTTTCTCTTATTTTTTGTTACCTGTTTTTCTGTTCAGTCTTGCAATCTCCCCGAATCTGATGGGCCAGTCATTGCATTTTGGACGTTTATTCATCGTACACTTTTCCTTTATCCCGCAAGCAATGGATACAATAGTTATTTTGATAAGGATGAAAAAAGCATTGGGGGTCTAAAGAATCCACCACCGGTAAATCAAGGGTCTGTATTATCTAGTCCTTCTTGTTTGATGCTCTCGCCATTATGCTTGGGACTGATCATGATTAACGTAACCTTTGCCTTGATGCTTTTTATTTATGGAGTTGTGTCCAAAGCTTACAGTCATCCGGCGATACGTCTAAAAAAATTTCCGGTTACAGGATGGCTGGTGGCTGGATTTTTTCAGGGTCTTTTTACCTTGCTCATGTGTTACATCGGTATCAATGACTATAGCCTTGAAAATCGCTTAAACAACAGTCCTGGTACCTGGTGTTCTGTGCACTATTATGCTATGGGCTAACTATCCCATGACACAAATTTATCAGCATGAGGAAGATGGCAAGAGGGGCGATGAAACATTCAGTCGCATGTTGGGAATTCGTGGAACGTTCTATTTCGTGGGCGTTGTATTCGCTATAGTCAGCATTGGTTTCGCTCTTTACTTTGTCAAATATTTCGCGCTTCGTTTTGCAATTATATTTCTCCTCGCGCTCTTACCAGTAGTTGTTTACTTTATGTACTGGTTCTTCACTGCATACAATCGTCCCGAACGCGCTGACTACACCCGCACGATGTGGTTGAACTTTATATCGGCCACATGCCTTAACATATTCTTTGTCTATCTGTTTCTGGCCCGGTTACAATATGTAAGCTGAGGCTTTACGCAGTGGCCAGTGGAGCTGAAGCTTTTGACTTCACATACTGATCGAGGAAGTACATCATTATGATTGTAACCGTCATTGCACCAACGACAACATATCCGAGCGTGTCGTAGTGCAGTAATGTCCCGGATTCGGTTTGAACTACAATGAGTCCCGCGACAATTGACGCAAAGCCACCTGATATCTGCTGAACTGAAGCGTTGACGCTCATGAATGCGCCACGGTCTTTCGCCTCGGGAATGGAGGTCATTAAGGCAGAAGCGGAAATTATTCTCGACGAAATTCCAATGAACAACAAGACATTCAGAAGGATGACCACCCAAAGCGGGGTGAGTCCAAGGTTACAATAAATGGCGACAATTATCATCCCCAGGATTGACCCGAAAAGGAAGATCCTGTATTTTCCGATGACATCGCTGTACTTTCCTACAATAGGACCGGCGATCATTGAACAAACACCAGTGATCATGTAGAGTAGCGGAAGCTGATCAAGCGAAAGTCCCAGATTGTGAACGCTGAATGCACTTCCAAAAGGCATTAGCATAAACCCGCCGGTAGCTAACAGCGTAGTGGCAGCAAAAGTCTTGAGGTATACACTATTTGAAACGGTCTTAAAAAGGTGCTTTATCGCGTTGTGCTCACCTTTTAACTTCAGGTGTGCGTCTATTGGTTTGAAGTAGATCACAATGGCTACGCCCACAATGAGACTGATGATCACTATCATAAAGAATGGGGAATGCCAGCCGTAATGATTTGCGAGGTATAGTCCAATAGGAAGTCCCATCACCTGACTAGTTGCAAACGCCATTTGAACAAAACCCATTACTCTGCCTCGTACCTCTATCCGGAAAAGATCTGTAATGATCGCAAAGCTGATGCTGCTAATGACACCACCGAAGAGTCCCGTGACGATACGCGCTGCCAGCAGAAAATGATAACTCGGGGCTATCGCGCATAACAGTGTACCGACAGTGAAGCCTAGATAAAAGAATAGCAGAAGTTTCTTG
Organism: uncultured Cytophagales bacterium; assembly: GCA_963845845.1. Taxonomy (GTDB): domain Bacteria; phylum Bacteroidota; class Bacteroidia; order Cytophagales; family Cyclobacteriaceae; genus Chryseolinea. Next base: position 152,649 of record CAWJTP010000008.1, on the reverse strand, counting down.
CGATCAAACTTATCGGCAAATCCCGCGGTGAGAAGACCTGCAGTGCCTGCACTGAATGCATAAACGGAGACCACCCAACCGAATTGGGCTGTTGTAATATCAAGGTCTTCCAGCAGAATTGCTCCGAGTGGAGAAAGGACCATGAAATCGAGTATGATCGTAAACTGAAGTATGGCTAGTACGGCGATCACAAAAATCTCATATGATGAAAATATTTTGCCTGATGCTTTGGTTTCCATTTGTTTAGTTTAAAGGTTTATTCCGGAATGCAGGAACATTAATTTTTAAGTCGTATGCCCCGGAATTAATAGTGTTTTTTTTGAAAATTCTTCATATTCAGATAGACATGTCATCGTCTCATGTTTTCTTTAATGCCCTTATTACGACATCGAAAGCCTGTTTCATTTTTTGTTCAGTCAATATGAATTTGGTCCCAACAATTGATTTTTTACCGAAGTGAAAGCGAATAAGCGTGTACAATGGGCCGTACGCGATTGACCAGAAGATCTCGACAGGCAGTTCCTTCAACTCATTCCTTTGGATAGCGTTCCGGTAAAATCGGCCCATGGCCTCCTTAAAGCTGTTCTGCACTACATCCTTATGATTTATCAAGGGCGAAGTGCGAAACTGTTCCATAAAATATATGTGGTACGGATACTTGATGTTATGGGCTCGTCTGTTCTTCCATTGAAGCCATAGACCTTCTTCAAAGCTCATGTTAGGATCGAAGTTTTTGAGGGTGGCTTCTGAAAAAATTTTGTCGATGCTCATGTAAAGCTGATTGAGGAGATCCTCACGGTTTTTGAAGTAGAGGTAGATCGTTCCGGGAGAGACATTGGCTGCCTTGGCAAGCTTTTGCATGGAGAGGCCATCAAAGCCTTCCTTGACGATCATTTCGATCGCTTTTTCGCGGATTGCCGTCACTTTATGTTCATCCCGCTTACGCATGGCGCAAATATAAATGAATGTTCATTCATTTATCAAAAAAAATATCAACAAAAAACCTAGAAAGGCTGACCGTGCGTATTCCGGATAATTGTGCGTGCAAGTGGTTTTATGTTCATCATCAATGAGACCGCCACCCTGGAGGTTACCTCCTGACCAAAAAGTTTTTGAACCTGCCTCCCCAACCATAACCGACTCTTGAAATGTTTATTCCATTCATGCGTATAGTTTTTTTCAAGTTGGTCACGGCTGATACCATTTTCAATAAATCGGATCACACTGGTACTTAAGATCTTCGCTGAGTGAATAGCCATAGCCATTCCGTTACCACATAACGGCGCGATCATACCCGCCGCATCACCAATCATCAACACATGATCTTCTACGGCTGACTTTGTCTCAAAGGAGATCTCGTTGATCACTTCAGGCTTATCAAACAAAAACTCAGCCTGACCAAATATTGACCGGATATTCGGATTTATGAAAAGCACCTGCTCTTCCATATCACGAATGATCTTATACGACTTGAGATTGTCGCGATGAGACAGATAACACAGCGTGGTTTTGCCATCTTCGATATTGCTCATGCCGCAATAACCTCCGGGAAAATTATGAAGCGCGATAACCTCATCAGGATGCCGGATACGAATGTGATACTTAACGCCTATGTAAGGAGACCGTTGCTGCACAAAACTCCGGTTCAATTGATGGTCAATCCTGGATCTTTTGCCAAATGCTCCGATGACCACGTCAGCCTCCCACTCATGATGATTGCTCTTAACCTGAAATCTTTCCTGCTGAAACGAGACACCCTGTACTTCTTCATTCAGGTAGAATACAACGCCCATACTTTGCGCCTGTTCAAACAAAAACGAATCAAATAGGAAGCGACTGATTCCAAATCCTCCCATATCAAGTGGCATTGTTTTACTTTTCCCATCGATTGCCGATAGCTGAAATATTTTTATTTGAGGAGGTCGATATTTTTCCGGATATAGTCCTTGTGAGCGCAGGAATGGCACCACTTCATTGGAAATGTATTCGCCGCAAACGCGATGGAACGGATATTTCTTTTTTTCTACGACAACGCAGGAAATACCCTCACGCGCGAGCTGAATTGCACTGATCAGTCCGGCGAGCCCTCCGCCAATAATTATTACCTTTTTCAAGAAGAATGTCCTGTAATGAGAAAATATATCGAAAAATATGGCCCTTCTGAAAAAATTAGTGGGTGGAACGAATCTTGCGAAGTAACCTTTTTCGTTAATACACTGTTTAATCAAGAGTTGGCTATGGAAACAAAAACCGAAAATTACAGGGCTGCTGAACCCCTCAACATCCTCCTTGTTGGCAATAACCCGATGGAAATGGGCGGAGTGCTTGAGAAACTCAAACAAGTACGGGGACAAAAAATCATCACGGAAATTGCTTTCGACCTGAAAAGCATCCTTGAAAGACTAATACGCTTCCATCCCAATTTTATCTTTATCGACGATAACATTGGCCGTAATGAATTGATGGAAACAGTGAACAAGCTGTCAAGCAACCGCGCCACGAAGGACGTTCCTATCACAGTGCTAAAAAATTCAAACTACACAGAGTCATTTGGTTCGGCCAGCATATTGGATTATTTGCTGAAACAAAATCTCTCACCTGATGATCTCTACAAGACCTTAAAAAATTCATTGAGGTTCAAACGTACACAGTTGTACTTATATCAGGCCTATAAGAGAAGAAAAGGACAAATTTTGAAAGTGATGAAATGATCCCTAAATGGGATCCTTCAACTGTATCTCTTTTCTAAGACGCTCCCCTTTACGGTTTATTTCCAGCTTGACCTTCTTTCCTGGCTTACTATTGAGTAATCCATTCACCATATTGAGATCAAGAGTTTCTGCGGAATGACCATTTAAGGTAAGGATAATGTCGCCAGGCATGATGCCGCTAAGTTTCGAAGGAGATTTGTCACGAACTTCTGTTACCTCGAATGTAGTAAGTTGAGAGCCTTTCGCCTTGATGGTGACCCCACTCAAATTGTAGTAGAAGTTCCTCTTAAACGCAGAATTCTTCCTTAGGTAAACCTTCTCCTCAGGGAAATCGAAGACCACAATGAATCTGCTCAGGATCTCTCCGCCTATCGCACCATTTCGAAATACATTCCCGACCTTGATACTGTCGATATAACTATTAGGATCCGGGAAATTGGCGATCACCTTTTCAAGCTTATAGCTACCAACATTAATGGATTGGATCCTTCCAACTTTTCCTATGATCTCTCCGCCGAGGCCCCTGCCAATCAAACTACTGACGGCGTTTTCTGGTACCTTAATCCCGCTGTTTGAAGTAGGCTCGATCATCAGCCCGTGACTCGCACCGGAGTCAACCAGCAGCTTTGCATTGATGGTTAGTCCATTTTGAAAAACTATCGGTGCGATCAGATAGGGTTTGGTATCCTCTATAGTGATGGGGATAGATTGAAATTTTCTGTGACGATGAAATTTTTCGGGGAGCATCAAGGTCAGCACCTTTTTTTCATAATCTACCTGAATGATGAAGCGGCTGAATAATTCGTATCCCAGTATACCGTGAACGTCGGTTCCCAGATAGTTTCTAAGCTCAAGGTAATCCTGTCCGAGGACGAGCATAGCGTGACCCTTTCCGGAAACTCCAGGCAACTCCAGCGAGACGTTATTTGTGACGTAAGCGTCAACAACGTTCTGACCACCGGGACCTGATATTGTATATTTTCTGGTGTAAACCAGATTCAGGATATCAGTAAATGTCTTTTGAGTAAGGATAGTAGTCCTAACACCTGTATCAAGAATGAATTTGAGGGGCAGTGCATCGTTCAGGACGACAGGGACAACAATGAGGTTGTTATGAATTTCTATTGGTATCTGAACTTTCTTTCTTCCTTCGGTTAGTTGAAAGCCAAGATTCTGTCCATTCAGGTTACTGATGACAACACAGCAAAAGAACGAAATCAGAATTGTCCTGATCATAAAAAACTATAACCTGTAAAGTCGAATATAGAACAAATTTGTTTGAATACTTCTTGTCTCAATTAGCGGTTGAAAGGCGCTTCAACAGTTGTTCTGGTGAGCTTTCGACTTCCAAAAAATCCACATTCGCTTGTTTCAGAAAACCCTCCCTCACCATTAAACGCATCTGATCCAGCAGCGGATCAAAAAAGTTATTGACATTAAGCAAACCGATTGGCTGATGGATCAAGCCCAGTTGTCTCCACGTCAGGATCTCAGCCAGCTCATCGAGCGTGCCCCATCCGCCGGGCATTGCAACGAACGCATCGGAGAGATCAGCCATTCTTTTTTTCCGGAGATGCATGCTTCCGACCACCTCGAGTCGAGAAATGCTGTGATGTCCGACCTCTCGCTGAACCAGAAAATCGGGTATGACGCCGATCACTTCGCCGTGATGGGTCAATACTGAATCGGCAAGGATACCCATGAGGCCAACATTTCCGCCTCCGTAAACCAAACTATGAGAAGAGATTGCCAGGAGGCGTCCAAGGTCCCTTGCAGTATCAGCAAAGACTGGATTTTTTCCTGTTGCAGAGCCGCAGAAGACACAGATATTCATTGCTGCCGCTGGCCGGAGAATGTTCTAGAACTTGTTGTCGTGCTTGTTCTTACTCACCATTTTATTGGGAAATATCCATGGTGACACAATAGCAAGAACAAAGAGGGCGATCACCACAAAGAAAGGCCACCATTCCATAACTTATTAATTTAGAGTTCGTAAAAATAGGTCCATTCAACCTAATTTACGCACAAAGAACTAAAAATTGTTTAGCTTGTTACCCTTCGATTTAAATGCCCGCTCAAAAGCAGTAAATGAAAAAGTTCTTACTAATCGCCGGGATAGCCGTAGCCGCTCTGATCGCACTGGCGATTGCTACGCGATTTTACATGAAGAAAAATGAAAAGTCGCGAAGTCCTGAAGAGCTGATAACATTCAAACAGGACAATCTCGAAATAAGGCTGTACTACAATCGGCCGTACAAGAAAAACAGGACGATCTTTGGCGGACTGGTGCCCTATGGCGAAGTGTGGCGTACCGGGGCCAATGAGGCCACCACATTCGAGACCAACCAGGACCTTACATTTGAGGGGAATACGTTAAAAAAAGGTAAATACTCTATTTGGACTATTCCGGGTGAAGAAACATGGACGATAATCTTCAATACTGAGTATGGCCAGTGGGGCATAGGACCAGATGGAGAGGCCAATCGCGATAAGAACCGGGACGTATTGTCCCTGAATGTTCACCCCGTTCAGAGTGAGCGGGAATTTGAACAGTTCACTATATCCTTCGAAAAGGTAGGAGAAGAAGCCGAAATGGTTCTTATCTGGGATAAAACACTCGTGGCTGTGCCTTTTAGCTATAAATCTACTTCTGCCGCGCAATAGCCTTTACGGTAAGCTTTCTTTCCTCAGTCAACAATGCTGGCGTTGCACTCGCCTTGTAGGCAAAGCTGTTTTGATCTCCGCCAGCCTTAACGACATAGTCAAGTATTGCCTGCGCCTGAAGGGCCGTCCGGTCATTGTGATAGGTCTTTCTTATTTCGATCGTGTCACGCTGGTAGGACTGCCCTGCCGAATCCACAGCTGCGATGTGTGCCATTACCGTATCCATGCGCACTTCGGTGAGGTCGGCATCTGAAGCAAGTGAATCTTCCACGTATCCAGTCATCGAAACCTGTATTTCAAAGAGCAATTTGGAGTTTGCTTTCGCGATCCGCATGAGACGCTTGATCTCGGACGCGGCTGTTGCCTCAAGTTCCGCTGTACCAGGCTTGAAAGTGATGAGTTCGAGGGGAATCTCATCTCCCGGAACAGGCTGTCTTAGGATCACGGACACACGTTCCTTCTGGGGAATTTTTTCAGTTGTGAGATCGAATAGCCTCGCAAAGAAGGTCAGGCTGCTTTGCTCCGGGTCTACGGACAGTTCGTAACGCGCCCCCTCCATCAGGTAAAGCATGTATGAGCCATCAGCGGCCGGCCGCCCACTGAAAGCGCGTTTACCCGTGCCGAGGTCCGTAGCAGCGATATAAGCCGGTACAGCGGCATTCGTAGGATCTTTAACTGTCCCTTCGATCTTGATCACTCCTTTTGGCCGGATGTCATTGGGGATGAGGAATTCAACCAGTTCATTATTTTTTCTGTTTCCGGGAACATCTTTCAGGAGATATCTGCCCAATGCAGCAACACTTACAAATTGGTCATCCTTATCCGTGTTAACGAAATCCATTGGTTGCGGATCTGTCCAATTGCCATTGCTTAATTTGGTTACATACAGATCCATTCCTGTTTTTGATGAGCCCATTTTATCGGATGAAAAGATCAGCGTTTCACCATCTGCCATGATGCGGGGTGTTTGTGAGTTGCCTGTGTTGATGGAGGCAGGCAATTCTTTAGGGTCTTCCCACTGACCGTTAGATTTTTTTCTCGAGGAGAATATCTTACAACCGGACGCTGTGTTCTGGTCCATCTTATCGCAACGCATGAAGTATATAACCGCGCCGTCGGTTGTAAAGGAAGCGCATCCGTCATTGGTTTTCGAATTTATCGGTGCCATCAGATTTTGCGGTTCACTCCAGGTGCTGCCCTTGAGATCAGACATCATGATGTCATAACCGCCAACGATCGGCGACTTTGACGCCGTGAAGTAGAGCCTCTTTCCATCTGCGCTCAATGAATAACCCCTGAGATAAACCAGTCGGTGATTGATATGTTTTGGAAGCGGAGCGGGCTGAACCCAATCTGTTTCCCGTGAAGTGTATGAAACTGTTAATGCATAATCCTCACCATCATTCGAGACAAAGAGTAACGCATTGCCGTCAAAACTTATATATGGTGCATAAAGGTTAAAGGAAGGATGATTGATGATGCTTGGGAGTCGTCTTGTAGTCGCCTGTCCGAAGCTGCATAGTACAGTGAAGTACGGGAGCAGGAATATCAGAATGTATTTCTTCATACATGAAATTGTTCTTTTAAAAATAGTTAATTCCACACCTCAACTGAAGGGGATTCTTTAAGGCTTAAATATTTCCAGATTTTAGGGCTTCGCAACAGGTTTTTCGGGTTAGCATTGTACCTTAGTTACCTGATATGAGCTAATATCTCCTCATGATACAAGTGATTCCTTCCATCGCGATACGCCATGGGAAAGTTGTTAAGATGCGTAAGGGCGATCCGTCAAGTGAAAAGGCTTACGACGAAAATCCATTGGATTTGGCCAGACGTTTTCAGGACCATGGAATTGAGGTAATACATTTGGTTGACCTTGATGGCGCTGAGAAAGGAAGCCCTGTGAACTGGCATGTGCTTGAAGCAATTACCGGGTATACTGATCTTAAAGTCGATTTCACCGGGGGGATATCTACAGATGGAGATATCAGCAAGGCGTATGAATTCGGGGCAGCATATATCACGGCTGCCAGTATAGCAGTTACTGATCCCGAATTGTTTGCCTCCTGGATAATCTCGTATGGCCGTGAAAAGATGACGCTCGGCGCCGACGTTGTAGATCGTAAGTCGAAGGAACTTTTATTTCGCGGCTGGCGGACGAAGGCTACTATGACGTTGTTCGATCATCTGGACTATTTCTATTCACGTGGATTGAAATATGTTAAGTCGACTGATGTGTCCAGGGACGGTGTACTCGAAGGGCCTGCATTTGATTTCTATCAAGAGATCATTGACCGGTTTCCCGAGATATCGGTGTTGGCAAGTGGAGGTGTGCGGGGTGTTGACGATATCAAGCGACTGAATGATATGGGGATATTCGCTGTGATCTTTGGTAAGGCATACTATGAAGGTGTTCTCGATCTGAAGGACCTTGAACAGTTTCTTGTGAAGAAGGAATCGTGATTAATGTACCTGCTTGCCGCGGCAAGTGGTTAGGAATTAGTCAACCATGTCTTGCAGCTTGTACTTCTCGAAAATGTAATAGAGGAAGTTAAAAGAGAGGATTGAATCGTCTTCTTGAGAAGCTGGCTTTGAAGAATTTTTAGGAGGTTCGGATTGTGCTTTGAGGCTACGGTTTGGCCGTGTTAGTGTGGAATCTTTGATGACTGAAACGTGTATCTTATTATTCAACAACGGATCTCCTTCGCCTGGTGAGTAAATTACTTTGTCACGCTCGTGTTCAGACTCGGCATCATATGATTCTTGCAGGGGATAGCTGGCGTCCTGAGCTTGGACACAATAGATTCCCGCTGGCGTGAGTATCGCGAGGAATAGCGTCAAGAGTAGATGACAAACGTTGATCTTCATTACGTGTGGCGTACCAGTATCAACACCAGTATTTTCTCGTTTGTTTCTGAAAAGTACAAAATTAAACCGTTATAATATTTCTTTTTACCGCTGGAATTACCTGATTTTCCCCGATTCTGAACAATTTTCATGATTTTGGCACTGTAAACCCTACGAACAGATGATTCCGGCAACCATAAATTGGGACGATTTTGCAAAAATTGACATTCGGGCCGGCACAATCGTTAAAGCTGAAGACTTTCCTCAGGCCAAAAAGCAAGCGATTAAGTTGTGGGTGGATCTGGGCTCCGAGGTTGGTGTAAAAAAATCCAGTGCCCAGATAACGGTACACTATACGCCCGACGAACTGATTGGAAAACAGGTTGTCTGCGTGATAAACTTTCCGCCACGTCAGATTGCAAACTTTTTATCGGAAGTTCTTGTCACGGGATTTCCGGATGAGTCAGGTAATGTTGTATTGTCGGTAATTGATAAAAAAGTGCCCAACGGAGCAAGGCTTTTCTGACTATGATCAGATTCAAACAACTGGAAAGTATCACTGGTGGAAACGTTCTCAAATTTTCCGAGGACACAACTATTGAATCGCTTTGCGTCGACAGCAGGAAGGCCGGCATTTCTAAAGGCACATTGTTCTTCGCGATCCGCGGAGACCGGCATAACGGCCACGCGTATCTTACGGCTTTACATGCTACCGGTATTCGTCAATTTGTTGTTGAGGAGGAAGTGGACCTTGCGGTATTACCTGATGCGAATATCATACGAGTTCCGTCAAGTGTTAGTGCGCTTCAGGCTCTTGCAGCTTTTCACCGCGCGCAGTTTTCCATACCGGTTATAGGAATAACGGGTAGCAATGGAAAGACGATCATAAAAGAATGGTTATATCAGATGCTTTCAGCAGACAGGATCATTGTAAAGAATCCGGGAAGCTATAATTCACAGGTAGGAGTACCATTGTCTATTTGGCAGCTTCAGCGCCATCATCAGCTGGGAATATTCGAGGCAGGTATTTCAAAGCCTGACGAAATGGATAAGCTTGAAAAGATGGTCAGACCCACCATTGGAATATTCGCGAATCTTGGCTCTGCACACGATGAGGGATTTGCAAATCGCGAAGAGAAGGCCCGCGAGAAACTAAAATTGTTTAAGCATTGTGATACGCTGATCTTTTGCATTGATCACGAAGAAATAACCGCGGCAGTGTCATCCGCAGGAATTAAGCTTCTTACATGGGGATCAAAAGAGAATGCTGATGTCAGATGGGCGCGTGCGCATCAGGGGATTCGCGTCACTTATCGCGGTCATTCATATACGCTGGCGCTGCCATTTGATGATACGGCATCGACGGAAAATCTAATGCATTGCATCACCACGATGCTACACCTGGGCTACTCTTTCGCTGATATACAATCGCGACTGCACGGACTGCGCGCAGTTCACATGCGCATGGAATTGAAGGAAAGCATCAATCATTGTCAGCTTATCGACGACACCTATAACACTGACCTTGGAGGACTGGAGATTGCGTTGCAGTTCCTCGCTAACCAGCATCAGAAGAAAAGGAAGCGACTTATTATTTCAGACATTCTTGAATCTGGCCTTGAGGATGAAGTATTGGTGAAAGAGATCTCGACCATGATCGTGAAACACGGTATCGATGCAGTAGTTGGCATTGGTCCTGTACTCCATAAGTTCAGCAACTCCTTTCCGTCGACTTCTCTTTTTTTAATGCGACGCAGGATTTCCTTGATCAATTTGACTTCAATGAGCTTCACGACGAGGTGATCCTGGTTAAAGGAGCACGTGTATTTGCCTTTGAACGCATAGTCGCAAGGCTTCAACGAAAGGTGCATGGTACGGTGATGGAGATCGATCTCGACGCGCTGATTCATAATTATAATTTTTTCAAGTCCCAGTTGAAACCGGAAACGAGAGTGATGGTGATGGTCAAGGCTTTTGCATATGGAAGCGGAAGCACCGAGATCGCGAATCTGCTGCAGTATCACCAGGCTGACTATCTTGGGGTGGCCTATCCCGATGAAGGCATCGAGCTAAGAAAGAACAATATCAGCCTTCCCATCATGGTCATGAACCCATCTGAGGAAAGCTTCGATTCACTCCTGGCCTATGCGCTGGAGCCGGAGATCTACAGCATCCGGATATTCACGTCCCTTCTCCAGCTCCTGGGAGGGAGACCATGTAAAGTTCATATTAAAATAGATACCGGAATGCGGCGACTGGGATTTGACAATGAGTCGCTGCCAAGTTTAATAGCGCTGTTGAAAGCAAACCCTTCAATTACGGTTGCATCGATATTCAGCCATCTTGCAGGTGCCGATGAAAGTATTCACGATAAATTTTCCAGACAGCAATATGGGACCTTTCTGGTCTCCGCCGATATGATTTCTGCAGCGCTGAAGTACAGGCCTTTGTATCATATACTCAATACACCGGGTATACTTCGGCTACCGGAGTATCAACTCGATATGGTGCGTTTAGGGATAGGGTTGTATGGTGTAGACCCCACTTCAGAGAACTTTCATCAACTAAGACCGGTAGCCACGCTTAAAACGATCATCTCGCAGATCAAAACCATTGAAGCCGGTGAAACGATCGGATATGGCAGACGGGGTACCGCTGATAAAGATCTTAGGATTGCTACTATTGCTATTGGCTATGCTGACGGATTCAGCAGGGCATTTAGCCGTGGCGTTGGAGAAGTGATGGTGAACGGCAACCGTGCCAGGGTCATCGGAAATGTATGCATGGACATGACTATGATCGATATCACGGGTGTTCCGGCGTCGGAAGGAGATGAAGTCATCATTTTTGGTCCCGAACACCCGATCCAGTCTCTGGCCTCGAGCATTTCCACAATCCCCTACGAGATCCTCACCAGTACGAGCGAAAGGGTTAAGCGGGTGTTCATTGCAGATGGGATTTAGCCACAACCAAGGTTCTTCTTGAGATCGCGTTGGGGCAAACCTCCGAAGTCAAACTGCTTTTCTTCAACCGGTGCTGGCTGCTCCTTCTTGGAACCAGTCTTCTTGTCCTTTGTTTTAGTCTTTTTCCTGGTTGTCATAATATCCCCGAAACTCCACAAAGATGATTGAATTGTCTGTCAGGGGCAAAACTCTGCCAAATCATTGCTTACAAGGGGAACCCCCTATATATTTGCCTTGTTTAAAATTAATCTAAATAAAGGCATGGCCCAGAATGTAGCCCAAATGCGCCCGGGAGAAGTAGGGATCGTGGCCGGTTTCACAGATGACTATCTGTCCGTTAAGCTAATGGAAATGGGCTGTCTTCCGGGTTCTTCCGTGCGATTCAACTTTGCTGCCCCATTTGGCGATCCTATATGTATCAGCGTCTCAGGATACGAGCTTTCCCTTCGTCTTGAGGAGGCTGCTGCCATCTCAATTCTGAATTAATGACATCCACACGACGGCCTAAAATTGCCTTAGTTGGCAACCCGAATTCGGGAAAATCGTCGTTGTTTAACTATTTGACGGGACTCAATCAGAAGATCGGAAATTTTCCAGGCGTTACGGTCGAGAAGAAATCGGGAACAACCAATCTTCCGGATGGATCCGTAGTTGAAATAATTGACCTTCCTGGTATCTATAGCATTTACCCAAGAAGCCTGGATGAAAAAATCGTGGCGGAAATCCTCCTCGACCATCATTCAAAAACAACTCCGGATCAAGTGGTGGTGATCGTCGATGGCACAAACCTCAAGCGTGGGTTGCTTTTGCTAACGCAAATCATTGATCTCGGGCTTCCAACCATTCTGGTGCTGAACATGATGGATCTTGCAGCCAAGGCGGGCTTAAGCTATGATCTGATAGGGCTATCCAAAAAGCTGGGGATCCCAGTCGTTCCGATCAATGCCCGAAACGGAGTCGGCCTTGATGAACTCAAGAAACAAATGGCCAAGCCAGTCGCGGCTGCCAAAGAACCTGTGTTCGCTATTTGGAAAGAGGCGAAAGCTCCCGTCAGTGAATTGCGTGCCAAACTCGGGGTTGATAATGACTATGAGGCTTATCAATTCCTGGAGCAACCCCAAACACTCAAATTTTTAAGTTCTGAAAAGCAAGAAGTTGTTGCCGCGATCAGAACCAAATACGAATTCTTTCCCGGAAAATTTCAGGGCGCGGAAACTATACAGCGATACAGTTTTATTCAGGATCTCCTTGGCGTCATTACCCTTCAATCGTCCGATAACTCGTGGAAGAAGTACTCATCGCATCTTGATCGCGTATTGCTTCACAAGGTATGGGGCTATGTGATCTTCTTTGGAATACTGCTATTGATCTTTCAAGCCATCTTTGCCTGGGCAACGTTACCGATGGACCTCATCGACGGTTTCTTTGCGAACCTTAGCAGCTATCTATCTGCCGCGCTTCCTCAGGGTGTATTCAGCAGCCTGGTGGCGGAAGGTATCATACCAGGTATAGGCGGCATTGTTATTTTCGTGCCTCAGATCGCTATTCTTTTTGCTTTTATCGCAATACTCGAAGAGACCGGATATATGGCCAGGGTTGTCTTCCTTATGGATAAAGTTATGCGGAAGTTTGGATTGAACGGAAAAAGTGTTGTGCCCTTGATTTCAGGAGTCGCCTGTGCCATTCCTGCGATCATGGCTACACGCACAATAGACAACTGGAAGGAAAGAACCATCACCATTCTTGTTACGCCGCTGATGAGCTGTTCCGCGCGGCTTCCGGTATTCACTATTCTCATTGCACTCATCGTACCCGATCAAAAGGTCCTTGGCTTTTTCAATCTGCAAGGCCTCGTCCTCATGGGAATGTACCTGCTCGGATTCACAGCGGCGATTTTGTCGGCGATGGTCATGAAGTTGTTGATCAGCGTGAAGGAGCGGAGTTTTCTCATCATGGAAATGCCGACCTACAAAGTTCCTAAGTGGTCCAATGTCGGCTATACAATCCTGGAAAAGACAAAGGCGTTTGTTCTTGAAGCGGGCAAGGTGATCATGGCGATCTCTGTAATTTTGTGGGTTCTTGCCAGCTATGGTCCAGGCGACAGCATCAGCCGCGCCCGTGAAATCGTATTGGAGCAAAACAAAAACGCCAGGCTCACGGAACAGGGATTGGAAGACAAGATCGCATCCTTCAAGCTTGAGCATTCTTATGCAGGCATTATTGGGAAGGCAATCGAGCCAATGATAAGGCCATTAGGCTATGATTGGAAAATAGGAATAGCACTGATAACCTCGTTTGCCGCGCGTGAAGTGTTCGTCGGTACAATGGCAACGATTTACAGCATAGGAAGTGTTAATGACGAGGATTCGGCCACGATCAAGGATCGTATGCGTGCGGAGATCAATACTGACACCGGCGGGCCGCGATTTACGCCAGCGGTTGGCTTTTCTCTGCTTGTCTTTTACACATTTGCCATGCAATGCATGAGCACACTGGCCATAGTCTACCGCGAAACAAAGGGATGGAAGTGGCCTATGGTCCAGCTTTTTTACATGACAGCCCTGGCCTACATTTCCGCATTTGCAGTATATCAGATCATGGCGTAATCGTTACCTTGCGATAATTGCCCGCCCAATGGAAAAAGAGTATCATCTTGGATTGCTGTATTTTATTCACCTTCTCATAAAAGCCGACGGGGTCACAGAACCGAGCGAACTGGAAGGTTTGTCTAAGATCAGAGCTGGTGAGAACATCTCTGCGGAAACCTTCAAGGAGTTCGAGGATGGGATTCGATCAAAGACCGACAACGAGATATATCTGCTGGGCCTTGAGAATCTCAAGGACTGCACGGATACTCAAAAGCTGAAAGTTTTTGCTACACTTTACCGGCTGGCTGAGATAGATGGAACAGTCCACAGTAAGGAGATCCGCCTGCTGCTATACGCTGTGAAAAACGCGGGTGTGAAATTCAATCAGGTGGTGGACTTTGCGAAATCCAATCCTTCCAACTTCTAGCGCCGCTTCTTCAATGAAGGTAATTTGTCTTCTTGCTTTTTCCTGGATGTTATTCGTGGCATGTAGCAAGGAGCCTCCCCGTGGAATCAACAAGTTTGCGGATAGCACCATCGTTAGAATTGCCGATCTTCAGGACAGAAGGCAATCCGATAGTCTTTACGAATATCTTCATCATCCTTTAGCCGTTTATCGTCGCGAGGCAGCCCTGGCATTGGCGTCTGTTCAGGATACGCTGGCCGCGGGGTCACTGGGTCAATTGTTGAATAACGATGAAGAACCGGCAGTAAAAAAGGCAGCGGCATTTGCCTTAGGTCAGACAAAATGCAGGCTAAGTGAGAAAATTCTGGAATCTGCGTACAACAACGAAAAACGCAGCGATATACTCGGGGAAATAGCGGAGGCGTACGGTAAAGTCACGAATAAATGGTCGTTGCAGCAGCGCGCAACCGATTCGGTTGCAGTCGCGGGGTTTGCATGGGGTATTTACCGCGCCGGGTTGAACGGCCTGGGAGACAGTATTCTAAATTCAGCAGCGGCCGCTATGCTTGCTCCGGGATTTAATGAGCTCACGAGGCTCGGTGCTGCTCATTATTTCGCGCGAAGCGCAAAAAATCTTGAGCGATTCCAAAAAATACTAATTCATACGGCGCTGACAGACCCGGCAGAAAATGTGCGTATGTCGGCCACGTTATCCCTGCGGAAGGTCGCTACGGATTCTGTATTTGCGGCCTTGGGCATGATCCTTAAGAATGACTCATCGGTCAGGGTACGGATCAATGCGACAAGAGCACTACAGGGCTTTCCGATCGAAAAAATGCGATCCATGTTGCTTGATGCCATAGGGGATCGAAGCCCAAGCGTCGGCATAGCTGCATCAGAAGCACTGGTAACATTTTCCACCACGGCGTTCTGGAGAGAACTGCTTCCCATGGCCCGTTCAGCAACAAACTGGCGAATCAAAGGTAATCTCTACAATGCTGCGCTTGCCGGCTCAGACACCAAGGAAGTTGCTGACGAGATACGGCTGGCCTATATGCAGGCCCAGGACCCCTATCACAAGGCAGCCTTACTGACAGCACTGGGACGGTCGTTGATGTTGTATGGCTTTATTCTCGATCAGCTGGAAAAAACCGATCATCCCGTGATAAGATCAGCGGCGGCATCTGCGATCGTAGCGATGAACTATAGCAGCAATTTTAAACCATTTCTGCGCAAGGATTTTGCAGACGCCTATGCCGGAGCTATCCGGCGCGCGGACCCAGCGGTCGTCGGCATCATGAGCGCCGCCCTTGCCGATCCGTCGCTTCACTACAATCAGGTAATAACAGATACCTCCTTTCTATTTGATGCCCGAAAGCGTCTAACACTTCCCAAAGACAATGAAGCCCTTCAGTCGTTGGAAGCGGCCATGGCATATTTCGAGGGAAAGGAAGCCGTTAGCAGTGTGTCTAATGAATTCAATCACCCTGTTGACTGGAAACTTGTTAAGCAGATCCCATCGGGACAGCTCGTCAGCATAATTACGACGAAAGGAGTTGTTACCATCAAACTCCTGGTAGATGAAGCGCCCGGTTCGGTTGCGAATTTTGTCAGCCTTGCGGGAAGACAATACTTTGATGGAAAATTCTTTCACCGTGTTGTTCCAAACTTTGTAGCGCAGGGAGGATGTAATCGGGGTGACGGCTATGGAAGCGAGGATTATTCGATCAGATCGGAATTTTCCGAGCGCAGGTACGCCACAGGAAGTGTGGGAATGGCATCCGCTGGAAAAGACACGGAATGCGCGCAGTGGTTCATTACACACTCCCCAACGCCGCATTTGGATGGGCGATATACCATCTTTGCTGTTGTAACGTCGGGAATGGACGTAGTACAGCAGCTGGAAGTAGGAGATAAAATCGTTAAAATTGACATGAACAAATGAAAAGCGGATTCTATACAGTGACTAACTTTCAAGCTCAAATCCGAACCCTTTGAAATCATCTTTTCAACTTGAAGGCGAAGTTGGTATTCTCGGAGGCGGACAGCTGGGCCGAATGCTTATTCAGGCGGGTATAGATTATAACATTCCATTTAAGGTCCTTGACCCGGATTTGCATGCACCTTGTTCTTCTCTGGCAGAATTTACCCATGGAAAACTTACGGACTATGAGACGGTACTCAAATTCGGAACCTCATGCGAGGTCATTACGATCGAAATTGAAAATGTAAATACAGCGGCCCTGAAAGCGCTCGTAAAACTTGGTAAGAAAGTTTTCCCGCAGCCTGAGATCATTGAACTGATCCAGGATAAGCGTATACAAAAGCAATTCTACAGAGATCACAAGATACCAACTGCTGAGTTTGTATTGGTTGAAAATGCCCTGGATGTAAAACAACATGTTTCCCGGCTTCCGGCCGTTAACAAACTTGGTCGCGAAGGTTATGATGGACGAGGTGTTCAGATCATCAAAACATCTGCAGATCTGGATAAAGCTTTCGATGCTCCGGGCCTGCTCGAATCTCTGGTGGACTTCGATAAAGAAATTGCCGTTATTGTTGCGCGTAGCACTACCGGAGAGATAAGAACTTTCCCAGCCGTGGAAATGGTTTTTCATCCTGAGAAGAACCTTGTTGAATATCTGTTTTCGCCGGCAGAATTAAGCACAGAGATTTCAGCAACAGCTGAGCGTATAGCCAGGGAGATAATAAGCAGGCTTGGGATGGTTGGACTTTTGGCGGTAGAGATGTTTGTAACGAGAGATGGTCAAGTACTCGTCAACGAGATCGCGCCCCGGCCACACAATAGCGGACATCAGACGATCGAAGCAAATATCACTTCGCAGTACGAACAACATTTGCGTGCGATCCTTGGTCTTCCTCTGGGTGACACCTCCGTCACCTCACCCAGCGCCATGGTAAATCTGCTTGGAGAACCAGGTCACGAGGGGCTGGCCAGATACAGTGGATTTGAAGCGGTATTGGCAATGCCAGGGGTACACGTTCACCTTTACGGTAAGCGTTACACCAAGCCTTTCAGGAAAATGGGCCACGTGACAATTGTTGACAAGCAAGGCGCTGATCTGAGAAAGAAAGCAAATTTCGTAAAGGATACCCTTAAAGTAATAACCTGATATGAGTAAACCACGGATAGGCATTATCATGGGCAGCCACTCTGATCTTAGGATCATGAAGGAAGCGGCTGAGGTGTTGGAAGAGCTTGGAATTTTACATGAAGTTTCGGTGGTCTCCGCGCACAGAACACCCATGCGGATGGTAGAGTACGCAACCTCTGCACGCGGTCGTGGGATACAGGTGATCATTGCAGGCGCTGGAGGTGCTGCCCATCTCCCGGGCATGGTTGCATCATTAACGTCGTTGCCAGTCATCGGTGTGCCAGTCAAGTCATCAAATTCCATTGATGGCTGGGATTCCGTATTATCTATTCTCCAAATGCCTGCTGGCGTACCCGTTGCAACTGTTGCGCTTGATGGCGGAAGGAATGCGGGAATACTTGCGGCGCAAATCCTGGGTGCCAATGACAAGCAGATCGGTAAACGGATCGATCAGTTCAAAAAGGCGCTGAAAGTTAAGGTTGAATCTGCCGCCAAAAAAATGGAATCCAAGGGCTGGAGAGACCCTTCGTAAGAGCCGAATTCTGAATTGATGTGAAAAGGAGTAAATTCAACTTTGCAGAAAAATTGGGTTATGAAACCTAACAATAAAGGATGGCTTAAAGACTACCTCGAGTTTCGGAAAGAACTGTTGAGAAACAATACCGCTGATAAGAGTCAGAAAGCTTCCCACCCGGAACAATCCCTTTACCGCATCATTCAGCCTACCGGACTGATGTATGGCCAATCCGTTGGCGATATCAATCTGCCCGATAATGAGCATTGGGACCAAAAGGCAAGAATGAAGGTGCTGCTTGCTGAAAGCCTCATCAGCAGTTCACTTTTATTTTACGACAAGCCAATTAAAAGTCCCGATGACGTCTCTGCTGTTATTTTGAAAACACTAGAGAGCATCGGCAACTTCTACAACAATATATTTCCCGAGCTTGCTACGCCGACCAAGACGATACTTGGGAGAAAGAAATCTCCTCTTGAACTCGCCGAGAAGATCCTTGACAAGAGAATTGAGCATACCGCTAAATTCGAAGGCAACTTCTGGTCTTACTTCTTCCACAATAGCTTGCTGTTCCTGGACGTGTTTATCTACGGACAATGGATCCATACTAATGCCGACAGGATAGTCGCAGACTTTTTCCGCTATGAAAGAGATGAGTTGCGTTTTTCAGTTGTTAAAGTAATTGCAGCGGCAGCACACGCCAATAAGGAGATCTCGTATGAGGAACGCAGGCTGTATGACCTCTTTATAGAAAGTACGGAGCTTTCCACAGAAAGAAGGAAGGAAGCGTTCAAGATATTTGAAGAAGGATTCGCTGTGGAGGATATTAACCTGCCTTCTGAAAATTCATGGATACTGAAAAAGTTCTTTTTGGAAGTGGGCATACTTACTATCTGGGCAGATAAAAGGGTCGAGCAGGAGGAACTTGATTTCCTAAAACGATTCTGTCACTACCTTGGCTTTTCCGATGATGATCTGGAGAACTCCATGATTGCGATCGAGGGATTTATACTTGAACACTGGAATGAACTTGAGCATCTCCAGGATAAACAGGACTATCAGCACATCAGCGATCAGTTCATCAAGCGGGTTTCTAAAATTGCAGAAAGAAATCAAACGAGACTCGTGAAAAGTATGACCGAAAATGATGACGTGTTAAGTCTCATGAAGAAAGCGAGGTCAACCGAATTGACAGCCGAAGAAAAAGAGAAAGTGAGGCAGGGACTCATCAAGACATTGAGGACCATTCCAACATTTGTGATCGTATCATTGCCGCAGCGGTTTTTGACCTTACCTGTGCTGCTTAAGATATTGCCGAGGAACTTATTTGCAGAGGGAATCAAGGAGTAAGCCTTGATCGAGTGACGCCAACCGATCGGCGCATGGTATTGAACAGTTGAAGGTTACTCCAGATCTCGGAGTAGTCTGCTTTTCCGTCAGCTTCAAATCACCGGTGAGTTCAGGGCTCGTTATCCGCCGGCTTTCTGGGGATCAGTACTGAAAATACAATTGATAAGGTAAGGGTGGCAATGATCACTGAAAAAGACGTGTATGCATTTATGTTGATGCCGAAGATCTCCATTAACATTTTCGCTCCAATGAAGAACAAAATAATGGAGAGGCCCTTTTGAAGCAGGTAAAATTTATCAATGATCCCGGCGAGCAGAAAGAACATGGCACGCAGCCCCATCACTGCAAATATGTTTGATGTGTAGATCAGAAATTCATTTTGCGTAATGGCGAAGGCCGCTGGTATCGAATCAAATGCAAAGATAAGATCGGTGGTTTCAATCAGTACGATCACGAGAAACAATGGGGTAAAGGCCAGCTTGCCACCTTCACGAATGATGAAGTTGCCGCCATGTTCTCCCTTTGATATTGGAAGGTAGCGCCGGCAAAGTTTCATGATCGGGTTCTTCTCCGGTTCGATTTTTTCGTCACCATCTTCGAAGTATATCCGCAGACCTGAGTAGATGAGGAATACACCGAACAAGTAAAGGATCCAGTGGAACTTATGAATGAAATAGGCTCCAACAAATATGAATACCCCCCTGAACACAACTGCTCCCAGGATACCCCAGAAAAGCGTCTTGTGATAGTATTCTTCCTTAACTTGAAAATACTTCAGTATTAATAGAATGACAAAGATGTTGTCTACGGAGAGTGCATACTCTGTGAGGTATGCAGAAAAATATTCTACGGCATGATCTGCGCCATCATACTTATAAATAAAGAAACCAAAGAGCGTCGATATCAATACCCAGAATATGGATTGATATAAGGCCGACTTGGTTGAGATCTTATGGGCCCGCTTATGAAAAAGCCCCAGATCGAGGATCAGAAAGACGACGATGATGAACGCGAAAACACCAAAAAGAATAGTCTCCCTGTCATTGTTAGTCTTGAAAAGGGAGAATAGAAGTATGTTCACCACTGAAAGCAAGGAGCGTTATTTCCGGTTATTATTAGCGTCTATAGATATCAAAAAAATGATGCCGTGGATTTCCAAACTGCAAATATATATAAATCCTGACATACCACAGGACGATTTATCCTGGTAAGGGTTAAAATGGAACCACATGAAAAAAATTAATCATTGCAACGGTCACATATGCCCTGCATTAACAGGTTTACCTCACTGGCCCGATAACCCTTGGGTAATCTGACAGCCGGAACATCGATATTCAGACAATTTGTTTGACCACATTTAATACACTTAAAATGGACATGGTCATGATGATGCTCGGCAGTGCTGCACGCTTCCTTGCATAGCGCATATTTCAGGCTCCCTTCGTCATCCAGAACCTTATGGATCAAACCTTTGTCAAGAAACGTTTTAAGTGTCCTATATACAGTAACGCGGTCGAGGTCATTCTCGATCTCTTTCTCGATATCACTATGGGATAATGCGTAATTCTTTTCGAGGAAAAGATGAAGGATCTCCTGGCGGTTAGGTGTAGACCGGAGCTTAAAATCTCTTAATAATGTTTCTGACATATTATCCATGATAACCAGACCTATGACTATCAGATACTCCTTATCCTATGAAGTGAGCTGAAGCTTCAGCAAGTTACTATAAATCCCATTATCAAGGCTGGTCAACTGCGCGTGTGAGCCGACCTCCGCAATCGCTCCTTCCTTAATAACAAAGATACGATCTACTTTCTTTATAGTGCTGAGACGGTGGGCAATGATAATGGTGGTTCGCCCTTCCATGAGCTTTTCCAGGGCCTGCTGTACCAGTACCTCCGATTGTGCATCCAGCGAGCTCGTTGCCTCATCAAGAATAAGTATCGAAGGATCTTTAAGGATAGCCCTGGCAATGGCGATTCGCTGGCGTTGCCCTCCTGATAATTTCACGCCACGCTCTCCCACAATTGTTTCAAACTTCTCAGGGAAGCTTTCAATGAAATCAAGGGCGTTGGCCTGTCGTGCAGCCGCCATAATTTCCTCCATTGTTGCCTCCGGTTTTGCGTAGGCAATGTTTTCCCGTATCGTCCCACCAAACAGGATTACTTCCTGTGGTACAATTCCAATATTCTTGCGGTAGCCCGATAAATTGATTTCATTGATCGGCACATCGTCAACTTTAATCGAACCGCTTGTAAGATCATAGAAGCGCATCAGCAGATTGATGATCGTCGATTTGCCTGAACCACTTTGACCTACCAATGCAACCTTTTCACCCTGAGCGATAGTGAAATTCAGATTTTTGAGAACAATGAATTCACTTCTTGTGGGATAGGAAAATGAAACATTACTGAAGTCAATATCTCCTGTAAGCCTATGACCTGGCTTGCCAGTTGATTGAGACTCGTCGGGTTCATAGAGCATTTCCAGCAGTCTTTCAGAAGACCCAATGGCGCGTTGAAGTTGCGTATAAATATCTCCCAACCCAGCGATCGAGGCGCCTATAAAGGACGTGTATATTACAAACGAGAACAGCTCTCCTACTGTGATCTCATTTGATTGCACCAAGGCTGCTCCGTACCAGCCAACTGCAACGATACCACCGAACAGCGCGAATATTATAAATGATATGAACATCCCCCTGAAGCGGGCCGTTCGGATAGCTACCTGAACGACATTCTGCAGAGCTTTGCCGTAACGCCTGCTTTCGAACGATTCATTTGTAAAGGCCTTGACAACAGAAATAGATTGAAGGGATTCTTCAACAATGATGTTTGCGGTGGCAAGTTGGTCCTGAGTTTTCCTTGATAACGACCTTATGTATTTTCCAAAGACCAGCGCCAACAATACCAGAACAGGAAAAGTCAGCAACATAAAGCCTGTCAGTTTCTGAGCGAGGAAAAAGATAATTCCAATTCCGAAAATGAGGGTCAGGATCTGTCGGATCAATTCTGCCAGGGTAAAGGCGAATACTTCCGAAAGCGTGCCTACATCGGAGGTGATGCGGCTCATCAATTCGCCCACCCTTCGCCTGTCGAAAAAACTCATTGGCAGCCATATCATTTTTCTATAGACCTCATTGCGCAGATCCGCCAGAGACCGTTCGCTAACAACAGAGAAGGTATAAACGCGGGTGAAAGAAAAGATACCCTGCAGGAATAGCACAACGATCAACGCGATAGCGACCTCATCGATGGACGTGAAGTACTGTACGGGTTTACCGCTTGCGACATCCAGAAGTTTTCCCGCGAGATATGGGAAACCCAGTAATGTTACGCTTGATAGCCCCAAGGATATCATACCCACGATAAACCATCCTTTGTATGGTAGTGCGAATCTGAATACCCCGATAAGCTTGCGAAGACTTTTTTTATTTATTGGCCTTTTGTCTTCTTCCCTCAATGCTTCCCTGCCACCTCGTTTAGCCATAGTCAATCATTTTCCAGCTTTACTGTTCCTTTGATGTAGTATCTGACCGAATCGTCCAGGAACATTCGTTGTCCTCCTGTGATCGAATAAGAAGTCAAAACCGCAGTATCTCTTAATTGTTCAAATTCCATTGAAAGGAGTCTTACACTGTGATACAGTGCGTTTGATTCCTGATATGAAGCCTCCACCTTTCTAATGCGCTGAGGAATACGCTGGAAATATATCTTCACGAACTTCACTGCCAGTTTCTCACTCGTTGTGAATGATCTTACGCGAAGGTTACTTCTGCTGTCTGCATATTGCTCTATCTTATACAGGTCTTTGTTAACAGGTTTGTTGATCACATCCAGCACCTGAAAGATCTCGAGTTCCTTTTTCCAGGCAACGGTATCGTTAGGTTTCAAAGAGACCTTCTCATTCTGAGGGCCGAGCTGCGTGATCTTGTTGAGGGTTGCATGATGATGAATGAGATAGCGGGCCTGTTTGCTTACGAGGCTATCCATTGAATAGAGTTTGGCGTCCGTTCGTTTTCCCGGTGTACAGGAAAGAGTAAGGATGAGAAAGCCGCATATAAGCAGTATGTCAATGCGCAGCTGGTATCCGGTCCGATTATTTATCCAATAGAACATTTCCTGTCATCTGTGAAGGTATTGGGATACCCATCAGCGTTAAAATGGTTGGCGCAAGATCGCCGAGCTTTCCGTCGTTGATCTTTCCCTTATAAGTAGCATCGACCAGAATACAGGGGACAAGGTTCGTCGTGTGTGCTGTATTTGGCGTGCCGTCCGGGTTGATCATTACTTCCGCATTGCCATGATCTGCAATGATAATCGTGCTGTAACCATTATTTAAGGCAGCTTCTGTAACGCTTTGCGCACAGCGGTCGACGGTCTCGCATGCTGTGACTGCTGCTGAAAAAACACCGGTGTGGCCGACCATATCAGGATTAGCGAAGTTAAGACAGATGAAATCCGGTTCCTTTTTATTCAACTCAGGAATTATCTTGTCCTTGATATCATTGGCGCTCATCTGCGGCGCAAGATCGTAAGTGGCAACTTTTGGCGACGGACATAAGATGCGGGATTCACCCGTGAAGGGTTCTTCTCTTCCACCCGAGAAGAAGAAAGTCACGTGTGGATATTTCTCTGTTTCTGCAATTCGTATCTGTTTTTTGCCAGCAGTGGAGACAACTTCTCCAAGTGTCATGTCAAGATTATCCTTATTGAATATCAGCTTTACATTTGAGAACGAATCGTCATAGTTGGTAAGCGTGACGTAATACAACGAGAGTTTTTTCATGCCGTGATCGGGGAAATCCTGCTGGGTAAGCACCTGTGTGATCTCGCGGCCACGATCAGTCCTGAAATTGAAGCACAATACGACGTCGCCCTCTTTGATCTTTGCAACAGGTTGTTGTTGTTCGTCGACGATAACGATTGGTTTGATGAATTCGTCCGTAACATTATTATCGTACGATCTTTGAACGGCGCTTATGCCATCCGTTGTTTTCTCACCCGTCCCGTTAACGAGCACATCATATGCAAGCTTCACCCGTTCCCAGCGCTTATCCCGGTCCATAGCGTAATACCTGCCGATGATAGTGGCGAGTTTTCCGGTTGTTTTACTGAGATGATGATTAACGTCCTTAAGATATCCAAGTCCTCCTTTTGGGTCTGTATCGCGGCCATCCATAAATGCATGGACGAACAGGTCTTTGATATTATTGTTGCGGGCGATGGTTATCAATCCTTTTAGGTGATCTATGTGGGAGTGCACGCCTCCGTCAGAGAGCAGACCTATATAGTGAACGCTTTTACCGTTTTTCTTTGCGTAGGCAAATGCTTCAAGCAATACAGCGTTGCCATCAAGTTCTTTGTCCTGAATTGCTTTATTTACCCTCACAAGGTCCTGGTATACGACACGGCCTGCGCCAATGTTCATATGACCGACCTCGGAATTGCCCATCTGACCCTCAGGTAATCCAACGGCCAGACCAGAGGCCTGAAGCTTACTATGTGGATACTTTGTGTATAGAGAATTAATGAAAGGTGTTTTTGCGTTATCTACCGCTGAGACTGCTTTATTTGTGGCGATGCCCCAGCCATCAAGTATCATGAGAAGAACTTTTTTATTCATGGGAAATACTGTTTTGGGAATGGATAAGCCGCGCAAATATAATTGTTCTTAAAAGGAATTTGCGGTTGACAGTTAAAACAACCTAGTAAACGATTGCGAAACCCTCGGGATTCAATATTTGACTATCTTGCGATAATGGCATAGTTTTCGCCAATCCTATTATTCATAATGAAAATAAAAAGGTATTTCATGGCAGTCGTTTTGATTGCCTCATTTTTCTCTCGGCGGCTTCTTACGCCCAGGGAGACGTTATCAGCCAGGTGAAAGAAACCATTAAAGCGGGAAGTGCCAAGGAATTGTCAAGATTCCTCAATCAGACGGTCGACGTAACACTTAATGAAGGACCGCAGTCTTATAGCAAAACGCAGGCTGAGTTTGTTTTCCGCGATTTTTTTAAGCAACATCCACCCGCTGAATTCAGTATTATACACCAGGGCACGTCCAAAGGAGGTCAGACATTTGGTATCGGCCAGTATAAAAGCGGCAGTGAAACTTACCGCGTTTACATGAAGATCAAGGCTGTCGATAGTCAGCAACTGGTGCACGAAATCTCTTTTGCCAAAGAGTAGTATTCTTTCGGCGATTTCCTTCCCGCTGGGTTGCGGCCCCTGGTCATGATTCTCTAAAATTTTAGAAACTTGTGTGGTTAAGGGGTCTCTGCATCCTACTTTTGCACCGTGCAACCCCATTATATTACTGCTGCGTTCCTCGACCGGTTTATTGCCTCAGCGCTGGCTGAAGATGTTGGAGACGGCGATCATTCCAGTCTGGCATCAATTCCCGAGGATGCTGTAACCCAGGCCAGGCTGATCGTTAAAGATCAGGGAATCCTTGCCGGTATTACCCTGGCGCAGGCGATCTTTCAATACTTTGACAGGGGGTTAAGAATAGATGTCTACAAGCGCGATGGGGAGCAGGTTAAGGCTGGAGATATCGCATTTTCAGTGCACGGCTCCGCCCAGTCGATATTAACGACGGAACGTCTCGTGCTCAATTGCATGCAGCGCATGAGCGGAATAGCCACCAAGACAAACTACCTCGTGAGCCTGGTGGCTGGCACAGGTGTGAAATTGCTGGATACCCGGAAAACAACACCAAATTTTCGCCTCCTTGAAAAGTGGGCCGTTGGAATAGGAGGTGGCGGCAATCACCGCATTGGGCTTTATGATATGATCATGCTTAAGGACAACCATATTGATATAGCCGGTGGCATAGAGAAAGCGATCAATCGAACAAAACAGTATCTTCGCGCCGGAAGGAAGGAACTCAAAATAGAAATTGAAACCAGAAACTTGCCAGAGGTAATGGAAGTAATGAGGGTGGGGGGCGTAGACATTATTATGCTTGATAATATGAGCAGCGAAGAAATGACAAGTGCGGTTAAATTGATTGCGGGGAAATACAAGACGGAAGCCAGCGGCAACATTAGCGAAGCGACCATAAGGGACATAGCGGAATGTGGCGTTGATTTCATTTCAATTGGAGCCCTTACCCACTCTTTCAGAAGCCTGGACCTCAGCCTGAAAGCGTTTTAGATGATATACCGAATGTGAATTAAAATATGATCGTTAAGACAAAGAATTATAAGCTAGAGAAGAAGATCTATATAAACATGGCCCTGAAAAGTATTCTGAGGAAACAGGGCTGGATAGCCTTGGCGGTAGCGGTTGCTCTTTGCCTCTGCTATTTTATTCCCGGGGTAGCCAGTATTTGGTGGTTCATCGGCGCAGTGGTAGGGCTTGGTCTCTATCTGCTATTCTGGTGGATTCAGTTCTATGGAGTGACGCAATTGGAGCAGGGAAAGATGCTTTTTGAAAAGTTTTCTTATGAGATCAGCAGCCAGCAGGTCCTGATGAAACTCAATCCAAGGGAAGGGATGCCATTGAAGTGGGACCAGATCAAAAGTGCAGAGATAGGAAAGGACTACTTTGTATTGTTTGTGAACAAGGCTCAATTGATCTATTGGCCTTATAAGATCTTTAATACTGACAATGAACGTAAATTTGTCGCCAGCATTCTCAGGACGAAGGGATTTATCAAGTAGGGAAAACCACTTCTTCCGGGTGCTCCTAATTTTTTAAACGTGGTGCAGTCTTCACGCAAACAATTTTCTCCGCAGCAAATCAAACAGAAGATCTACGCCTACTGTGCATATCAGGAACGTTCACATCAGGAGGTAAAGCAAAAGCTCAGTAGTCTGGGTATGTATGGGCAGGGTGCAGATGAGCTGATGAGCGTGCTGATCACCGATGGATATCTGAATGAAGAGCGTTTTGCCAAAGCGTTTGCAGGGGGAAAATTTCGGGTAAAAAATTGGGGACGTGTCAAGATCCGCCGCGAACTTGAGTCCAAAGGACTTACAAAGAACTGTATTCAATCCGGGATGCTGGAGATCGATGATCAGGATTACAGGGACAAATTGGAGAAGTTGCTCCGTAAAAAATCATTGCTCATTAAGGGAACCGACGTCCTTATCATGCGTGATAAACTTGCACGCTTTGCTATTTCAAAGGGATTTGAGACTGATTTGGTCTGGAAAATCGTTGAAGACCTATTCAAACGTTGACGTGTTCGGTTTGTTAATGTTAAGAATTGTCACTTTTTTATGATATTTTGCGTTAGAAGTTAATGAGGTTATCACTATGAAATCAAGATCAGATAACAAAGAGAACTGGGTATCCGGCAAGGTGAGGAAAAGCCGTGAGCTGGTTTACAAACTCATCGACATAAACAAGGAAATTGACGCAACGGGAAAGACATTCCGTTTAGGCGAAAAGGTTTATTTTGTCCGGGAACTGGGTTAGAATCAACTTCCCGTGGCGTTAGCAGTATCGACACTATTTCTTTTCCTGTTTATCCTGCCCGGAATTACTTTCAAACGGGCGTATTTATCTTCTGTTTTTTCGCGCAAGCTCAAATTTTCCGGATTATTGGACGAAGTGTTTTGGGCCGTCTTCCCATCCATTGTCATGCACTTTTTGGCTTATGCGATATTACAGCTCCTTGAAGATCTGTTAAACTTTGAATTTGCCCTGGGACCTTTGCTGAACGTTCTTTTCCAGGGAGAGAATTACGGATCCGTTTTTATATCGTCGCTGTACTACTGCCTCTATGTGATTGCTATCTCATTCTTTGCCGGACACCTAAGCCGCAAAATAGTAAGGTGGGCCAAGCTTGACCGTAAGCTGAAGTTATTCCGCTTTTCAAATGACTGGCATTACCTGCTTAGTGGAGAGTTTCTTGATTTTCCAGAAGTACCTGACTACGCTGAAGAAGTAAGCTTCAAGATGGTGAATGTGCTTACCAATGTTGGTAACGAACAGATGATCTACATCGGAGAGCTTATTCACTTTAATTTGTCCGACGAGGGTGGATTGGAGAACATCGTATTGAAAGACGCCAAACGCCGGTTGTTAAAAGATGATCTGCTGGAAAGCCGGTACTATGAGATCCCCGGACGTTACATCACCATACCATACAAGACGATCATCAACATTAATATCCGGTATTTCTATTTGGAAGAGATCACAGCTATCTACGAGCAGGAGAAACTACTCTGAGTCCTTAGCCCTTAATCCACACAATCCCAAAGGGATTGAATTTGAATAGCCCCGATTAAAAATCGGGGTAAAAAACAACGACACCACACCTGAACCCCGAAAGGGTTCAATAGAATCTCGCGAGATATTCACCATCTTTTTGTTTTGGGCGCCAGCAGATTTTGGGTGCTTGTAATTCATTAGAGTTTCTATTCAACCCTTCCAGGGTTGTGGGCGATTGTTTATCTCTCTATAAAAAGAAGGCCTCAACCTTTTCAGGAAGAGGCCTAATACTTAACTTAGTTTTGCGAATCAAATTAAGTATGGGCAAAATTAAGACTAAAGCAGTATTCAAAGAATACAATCAACAACAAATTCAATTATTGCCTCCCAGCCTGGATGAATTGATTCCTGAGAATGATCTTGTTCGTGTTGTTAATCAAGTAGTTGAGAGCTTAGACCTTAGCTTAATAGTCAATCAGTATGAGGGCGGTGGCACTAGCGCTTATCATCCAAAAATGTTGACCAAGGTTATTTTGTACGGATACGCTATGAAAATTTACACGGGTCGCAAGCTGGGGCGAGCGCTCCGTCAAGACATCCATTTTATGTGGTTGGCAGCCTATAGTCGTCCCGACTTTAGGACCATCAATTTATTTAGAAGTGGCATCCTCAAAGAAACAATTGATGAGTTGTTTAAGCAGTTACTTTTATTTTTGGTAGATCATGGCTACGTCCGTGTTGAAAACTACTTTACCGATGGAACAATCTTTTCAGCAGATGCCAATAAACATCAGGTAGTGTGGAGAAAGAATGCAGAAAGGTACAAGGAAATGGCTGAGGAAAAGTTGCCAAAACTGATAGCTCAAATTGAAGAATTAAATCGGGCAGAAGAGAGTCAGTATGGAGATCATGATCTGGAAGAAGTGGGAGAAAAGAAGATATCAAAGGAGGTTATTTCTGAGGGGATCGACAAATTGAATAAGGTAATCGAAAAGACTACTGATTATAGAGAAAAGCGAAAAGCCGAGTCAATAAAGAAAAAAGTAGAAGAACAGAGGCAGAAAATAGAGAAGTACCAATCTCAGTTGGAGCTTGCACATCAGCGAAGTGGCTTCAGTAAAACGGATACTGATGCCTCAGTAATGATGATGAAAAACCAGGAGTTCCTACCGGCATATAACGTACTTGCCAGTAGTGAAGATCAGTTTATCACTGCTGTAACGGTGCACCAAAATTCCAATGATGCCACCGGATTTAAGGAACATGTTGATAGCTTCACTTTCACACCTGCAACCATCACAGCGGACAGCATCTTTGGGACAGAAGAGAATTACCAATTTGTAGAGTCTAAAGAAGTAACCGGATACATGAAGTACCCTTTATTCCATAAAGAACAAAGGAAGAGGTTTAGGGAAGACCCATATCGCAAGGAGAATTTTAAGTACCGAGCAGGAACTGACACCTATGAGTGTACCGAGCAACAACCACTACACTTCAAGGAAAATAGAATAGATGTGAGCAAGACTGGTTTTGTCTCAGCGGTTAAGATATACAAGGCATCAGGATGCGCTTCTTGTTCAAAACGGCAGGCATGTACAAAATCAGAGCAGGGGAATCGCACAATCACGGTTAACAATCAACTAGACATGTATAAAAAGATAGCCCGGACAAATCTAGAAAGTCCTAAGGGCATTGAATTGAGAAAACAACGATCGGTGGAAATTGAAAGCTGTTTTGGCGACATCAAACACAATATGAGCTTCAGGCGATTCCATTTACGTGGTCTTAGGAAAGTCAAAACAGAAATCACAATCGTATCTATGGCCCATAACCTAAGAAAACTACAGCTTAAACAGGTGAAATCGGCTGCTTGAGCGTATGGATTACCACTAACTCCACATCAGTCTCACAAAAATCATAGTCCCTGTCAAAAAACCTCTATTCTTTAGCAAAAATCCTTTTTAGTCAGCCCCCTATTCATTTTGAATCCCGATAGGGATTCAAAATGCGGAATTTTTGAAAGGATATCTTAACTG
Organism: uncultured Cytophagales bacterium; assembly: GCA_963845845.1. Taxonomy (GTDB): domain Bacteria; phylum Bacteroidota; class Bacteroidia; order Cytophagales; family Cyclobacteriaceae; genus Chryseolinea. The sequence continues at coordinate 122,287 of CAWJTP010000008.1, read as the reverse complement.
GCATGGATTTCTCCTAACGCATCAGTAAATTGAATTGAGCTCTCACAGGCCTACCATGAACACGGCGTTTGCGAAAAGCATCTTACCGTTTTCCCAGAAACAACGAAACAATGGATTGTCAACAAGGTAAATGATATTGCCACTTCCTTTTTGCTCTACCCCAAGCGTTAGACTATTGTCGAGCTTCCTGTTTATTCTGGCGCCTGCAAATCCCTGCACAGGTATTGATTTGCCTTTGATAACGCCGACATTCCATCCTTCTTCGAGAAATCCATAACGTAGCTCATTAGTCTTGAGCGAATAGTAGTCCTTTAAGCCGAAGCAAAGGGGATGCGATCCATCAATAGTTACCTTGTAGATTGCGCCATAGATCACGTCAGACAGTTGTGTTCTCTCTGCATCTTTATATGCTAATAACACACCCTTCTCTTTCAAGTCCTTCTCCTTTTTCTCGGCATCTGTTTTTTCACTCTCCTTCAGATAACCCTTTAACCCAAAGCCTTTCTTTTCGGCAAAAGCGCTAAGCGCATTGGCAATCACGATCAACTTACCACCACCGGAAACCCAGGAAGCAACCTGGTCCAGTGTTGACTCATCAAATAATCTGTAGGTTCCTTCAGGTACTACAAGAACATCGAAGCTTTTAAGATCAGCGGTCTTTAAATATTCAGTTCCGATCTGTGTGAGGGGATAATGTATCTGTTGTTCAAAAAAGTACCATATCTCGCCTGCCGACCGCGAAGAGGTCTGGTCGCCGATCAGCACTGCAACTGACGGCATTTTAATGAATTTTACTTCTGATGATCCAAAGTCATTTCCTTTATCCACAAAACCAGTCGCTGATGCATATATTTTGCGTTCCATTTCTTCCGCGAGCGATCTCACCTTATTGTCGAAGTCGTCGATACTTTCATTGTTTCTGCGTGTGACGATCAAAGTACCGGCGTCAAAGTTTTGACCGTTTATTGAAAAAGGTTTTGACGCCGTGCGCACTTTGATCCTCGCCTTGAGAAGGGCTGCGAGGAAATCAACATCTTTTGTGCTTTGATAATTGAACAGGTAGGCGTATGGCTTGCTCATGACTGTACTGTTGTCAGGATGTTTGGGCTGGAATCCCCTGGCCGGATTGATACGCTCATTGAGTGCAAACGCCTTCATCCCATAAGCATACATCAGATTCCACGCAGTGATATCATAAGTTAGTGAATCCGACAATCTTGATTGTGGCTCGAAGACCGTCGTGATGAACCGGGATTTCGCCTGATAGATGTTGAACACGACGTCGTCAGTTGAAACATTGACTGTTGAAATGGTCTGAGTCTGGTAATCAAATCCGCGCGACGTTTTTGTTGTCTGGGGATGACCATATTTTATAGCATGCGCGTCGAGCCACTGTGTTAGCTTAATGAGCTTATCGGGATTGTTATCCGCTTTTAGCACGTAAGTTTTATAAGGTGCTATTGGTGCTGTGAGATTTTCACGGAAGTATTTTTCGAATTCATCCACAACTCTTGCCGCATTGAGCGCAGTGATCTCCACCGTTGACAGACCTGACGTGTGGTGATGAATAAGCCGGTCTTTTAAGGTAAGGGCGTCTCCCTCTTCTGTTGAGATACTTAGCCCTGCGTCACCGCCGCCAGCCTGTTCATAGGTCATGCCTATGGCTCCGCTGTAAGTAGGATAAGTATCGCCATAGCTGGGGTAATACAGATCGAATACTTCTTTAGTGAAATACAGCCATCCTTTCTCATCAAAATATTTGGCATTGTTCTTTCCGATCATTCGCTGGAATTCACGCTGCCAACCTGATATCACATCATGATATGGCTCCGCTGCCGGAGCGAAGTAATATGGATTGTTCGAATTTTGCTCATGGAAATCAATATGTACCTGTGGCATCCATTGATTATAAACTTTCAGGCGTTGCTGGGACTCGATCTGGGTTTGCCACGCCCAATCTCTGTTAAGGTCAAAAAGATAATGATTCGCTCTTCCTCCCGGCCACGGTTCGCGATGCTCTTTTGCGACACGGTCAGGATTAGGCTCAACGTTGAAGTATTGATTATAAAAATTAGCATAGCGATCCCGTCCGTCCGGGTTAATGCAGGGATCCATAATAACTACTACATTCCTGAGCCATTCCTGTGTGCGGGAATTGGCGGGATTGGCAAGTTCATACAGCGTGAGCATGGACGCTTCCAGAGAACTTGCTTCGTTGCCATGAACGTTATAGCTCATCCATACTATTGGCGTTTTATTTCCTGACGAAACCCCTTCTACCAATCCCGTTCGCTTCAAGTTGTCAATCCTGATCTGCTCCCTGTTCTTGAAATTTTCTGCTGACGAAATGATAGCATACACGAGGGGCCGGTGTTCATATGTTTCTCCATATTGAACAAGCTCGACATTTGGCATGGCGTCGGAAACATATTTAAAGTATTCAATTACGCGATGATGTCGTGTGAACCTGTCGCCCAGTGTATACCCCAGGAATTCATCGGGGCTTTGAAGATTTTGAGCCTCCGTCACGATCGCTGTAGCCAGCAATGTGAGGCACAGGAAGAATCTCTGCATAGAAGATAGAAGTTGAGAATGAAAGATGATAAAAAGACAGGTTAGAAGCTAGCCTGATGGTTGATGTAATTTCACTTTTTTGCAGATAACAGAATTGCGAAAGCGCTGATTGATATAAAGCAAATTACTATCTTTAATAGACACCAAAACTTAAACACTTCTATGGAAAATCAAGGACAGGCGCAAGTAATGTCTATCAAAGATTGGATCATTACGCTGCTAATTTCATTTATTCCTCTGGTCGGTTTCATCATGTTATTTGTGTGGGCATTCGGATCCGGCGAAAACCCGAACAAGTCCAACTGGGCGAAGGCAGCGTTGATATGGGTGGCGGTGTGGTGCGTGCTGGCTGTGATCTTTTACGGTACTATTGCGGCTCTCTTCCTGACAGGCGCGGGCAACGATGGGTTCGATGTTTAGGCTACGATAATGTAATTCTTATGGGAAGGCGTTAAGCAAGTCGTGACACTTGGTTAACGCTTTTATATGTTGAAGGCGGCATTGTCAACAAAGGGGATCCGTCATTTGCAGTTCTTTTTGATGGCAGCTTTAGCATCTGTTGATCCGAGCTCTTCAGCGCGTTTGAAATCGAGGCATGCGTCATATTTATTATTCATCGACATCTTTACCAGCGCGCGTTGATAGTATGTTTCAAAATCGTTGGGGTACAACTCAATTGAGGATGAATAATCTTCTATCGCCCCGGCAAAGTCACCTTTTTCAGTTTTGCATTGGGCGCGATTATCGAAATAGACGGGATTTGTATCGTCAAGCTCCAGCGCTTTTGTGTAGTCGATAATAGCGCCGTCGTGATCGTCGAGGTTAAACTTTATTACACCGCGCAGATTCAGCGTTTCAGGATCTTCAGGATTTAGTTCTATGGCTTTGTTGTAATCTTCAAGGGCTTCCTTGAAGTTCTCTTTCGCCCCCTTCGCCAATGCGCGATTTTCATAGGTCTGCGGATCTTTAGGATCTATCTTAATGGCCTCATTATAGTCCAGTATGGACTGATCCAGATTTCCTGCATTGTAATGAGCGACCCCACGGTAGTTGTACAGGCCGGGGTCTGACTTGTCCAGTTCAATGGCCTTGGTATAATCATCGATGGCGCTGATGAATTCACCCAGTTCGGCTTTCGTCACACCGCGGTTGAAATATTTGTCGGCGTCGACGGGTCCCAGCTCAAGCGCTTTCGAGAAATCAAAATATGCAGCCTGAAGATCTTCAAGGTTGAACTTTGCCAGTCCACGGTTAGTATAAGCTTCGCCGTATTTAGGGTTGAACTTGATCGCTTTGTCGAAATCCAGGATCGCCCCTTCGTCATCGCCAAGTGCCATTTTAGCTTCACCCCGGTTATTCAAAGCTTCGGCAAAAGTCGAATCTGCTTCAATAGCAAAATTGAAATCTCCTATGGCGCCATAGAAATCATTCAGTCCTGCTTTGGCACGCCCCCTTAGGTTAAGGGCCGCCTTGTTACGGGGATTGCTTTCGATGATCCTGGTCAGGTCCGTCTTGGCACCGGCCAGATCATTCGATTGAATCTTTTTCAGTGCGCCCTCAAGTTGAACGTCCTGTCCCTGAACATGCCATGTTAACACCAGGAAAGACAGAATTATTGAGATGTTTTTCATTTTGTACTGCGTGGGATGCATTCAGCTAAGCAATGGCAAGTTATGAATAAAATAGTGCAGTTCCAGCCTGCTCGAATGGCTGAGCTATCACCAGAGATTGACATCTAAACAACGTTTAGTCCGCCTGGAAAATTTTGTCCTGACATTATCTCAATCCCTGTATCTTAAAGCACATTTTTAGAACCATGAAAAGACTATTCTTTGTTGCCACCTCATTTCTCAGCGCGCTATCGGCCTGTGCGCAGGAACGACCGCTCGATATGAAAATGGATTTCGAAGATTACGATCCCCCGTCGACTCTTGTAGTACCCGAACATAAGCTAACCAGGGCAAAGTATCCTTTCGTTGATGTCCACAATCACCAATGGAACATGAGTGCTCAGGATCTTGCAGAGTTATCAGGTACAATGGACAAGCTGAATATGGCGGTCATGGTAAATTTGAGCGGCCGCGGAAGGGGCAGCACTGAGCATCTTGAGAAGTCCCTTCAAAATATAAAAGAGTCATTTCCCAAACGATTCATTGTTTTTACCAATGTGGATTTCTCTGCGATTGATGATCCTCAATGGCAAGCGAGGACCCTAAAGCAACTGGAGGATGATGTGCACAAGGGAGCTAATGGTCTTAAGATCTTCAAGACCCTTGGAATGTTTGCCAAAGACAGCAAAGGAAACCGTATACAGATAGATGATCCGAGGATCGGTCCTATATGGGATAAATGCGGCGAACTTGGTATACCGGTATTGATACACGCCGCAGACCCAAAGCAATTCTGGCAGCCTATCGATAAAAATAATGAGCGATGGCTCGAATTGAAAACACATCCTGGCAGAAGGCATGACACCGATCCGGTTTCATGGGAAACGATAATTGCAGAGCAACACAACATGTTCAAGCTTCATCCCAAGACGAAGTTTATCAACGCCCACCTGGGGTGGTATGGCAGTGACCTGAAGAAGCTCGGTGAACTGATGGATAAGCTCCCTAACATGTATACGGAGATCGGCGCAGTCATTGCAGAACTTGGCAGGCAACCGCGTGCTGCTAAAGAGTTTCTCACGAAATACCAGGATCGCGTTATGTTTGGAAAGGACTCATGGGTGCCCGAAGAATATGAAACATACTTCAGGGTACTTGAAACAGCGGATGAATATTTTCCTTACCACAAGCGATATCATGCGTTTTGGAGAATGTATGGACTTGCCCTGCCTGATGATGTGCTGAAGAAAATCTACTACAAGAATGCGCTAAAAGTGATTCCTAATATCGACGCAAGTCTGTTTCCAAAATAATGCGCGCTGCGCTACTCTTCGGTTGATATAACTTTTGCTATGCTGCCTAACCGAAAACCAATTCCGGTGGAAAAGTGAAAAGCAGTATAGTCATAGAAAGTATCGGAGCCGGCAGCAATGCTGAAGCCAGTCTGAAAATGAAAGAACAGTTTATTGTTCGCCAAATTGACGCGGCCAATAACGGCAGGTTCAAAAAATACCTGAGGATCGTCATCAATCTTAAAGGTTGATACGTCATTGGAGAACTCTTTGAAATCGACAATCGATATACGCGGAACAAAGGAAACGTGCATGATCTTTTTATTAAGCCCGAATGCTGGTTGAATAAAAAAACGCTCAAACTTTCCTGTAGCCCGCTCACTGTTGGATCCCCACCAGTCATACGTATCGTAGTTTGCCCCTTCACCTTTGCCGTAGCCTGCAAAGATCTCATAACACCATTGTCCCTGATTTTCATAGTAACCTACCCCACCTTCAAAGAATTTGTGATAGTGGTAATCGTCATTATCCTCATCGATGTCATAAGGATTGGAATGACGATTAGCATAAGAAAAATTGGTCATCAATCCGATGTGATTAGAAACCGACACTGCGCCCTGTACATCCAGGCCATTCCCAAATCCGATAGCTCCCTGGAATTCTCCGGCTTTCCTAAAAAGTGGTGAGTTACGGGCATTCGGGACGTATACTGGCGAACAAGCTGACACGACGAGAAGCAATAGTATAAACTTCTTCATAGAATAACGTTTGTTCATGTAAATTTAAAGAAAAAGGAGCACAAATGAGAATCAATCCTGAGGTCATCAATGACCTTATCGCAGAACGCAGATCGATCTTTCCACCGCAATACAGCGGCGAAAAAGCGGCCGAAACGATCATCAATCAGATATTAGCCAATGCTAACTGGGCCCCTACACACAAATTAACTGAGCCGTGGCGATTCGTTGTGTTTGCCGGTGAAGGCCTTAAAAAACTCGCCGAATTCCAATCAAATCTTTACAAAAAGGTCACTACGGCAGATGGATCGTATAAGGAAGACAAGTTCCAAAATCTGCTGACGAAGCCCTTACTTTCATCTCATATCATTTCAATTGGTATGAAAAGGGATGAGAGAAGATCGTTGCCTGAGATTGAAGAGATTGGTGCGGTTTTTTGTGCAGTGCAGAACATGTATCTCACCGCAAGCGCATATGGTCTTGGCGGCTATCTCAGTACAGGAGGGATCACATACTTCGATGAAGCAAAGGAGTATTTTGGATTGACAAAAGATGACAAGCTGCTCGGGTTTTTTCATATAGGTGTGCCCAAAGGTGAATTGCCCCCGGGAAGAAGAAGACCCATAAGCGAGAAAGTGAAATGGATCAACTGATCTTTTCTGTTGTAATGTAGATCATGCGATTGATGACGCGGACATCGATAACTTGCAATTGCGCCAACGTTAATGCATCGGCAAGGATATTCTCATCAAGCCTAAGCTTAGTGTAAGCGCTTGCGGTAAGACTTTGATGCTCGAAAAAATGCTGTTCAACTGCAAAGCATACCCTATAACTTCTGAAAGCATTTGGAAGCAAACCGGCAAACACAGCTTCTGGTATGGTTTTAGTAATTTCATCCTTAAATCCAATCGTTATGAAAAAAATATGCTTAGTGCTTTTTTCCTGTTTGTTGGTTTATCAAATGCATGCCCAGGTAATTGGCAAGATGTTTCCCGATATGGAAGCCGAAACTGTAGAAGATAAAAAAGTAAAGCTGCCAGATGCAGCAAAGGGAAAATATACACTTCTAGGCCTTGCTTATTCGAAGAAATCGGAAGATGAGCTGAATTCATGGTTTCAGCCAGTTTTCGAAAAATTTATTCAGAAAACAAATGGTCTCCTGGCAGGTTTCGGGTACGATGTTAACGTCTATTTTGTACCCATGTTCACAGGCATCAATGCCGCGGCTACAGGCACTGCGAAACGAAAAGCACTGAAGAATATCGATCCTCAGCTGCTTCCCTATGTATTGTTTTATAAGGGTGAACTTAAACCCTACAAAGAAGCGCTTGACTTTGAGAAAAAGGACATTCCCTACTTTTTTGTGCTCGATGCTACTGGAAAAATCGTTTTTGCAACCTCTGGACGTTATACAGAGGCAAAAATGGATCAGGTTGAGGAGGTAATGGAATAAGGGAAGTGGCAGGCACCCAAAGTTGACGATTTACGTTTAACTTGATTCGTCGATTTTGGTTATGCATGCATTAGCTCTGCTTTCACTCGCCCTTGCTCCCGGAGCCGCTATCGTGCTTTATATCTACCTTAAGGATAAACACGAGCGTGAGCCGCTATGGCTGCTGGTTGTCAGCTTTCTTTACGGGGGGTTGAGCACTTTTGTCACGTTAGCGATAAGCCGCTCGGTGGGGTTGCTCATATTGACGAGGCCCGACAGTGCTGTTGATCAATTCTTCAATGCCTTCTTCAAGGTTGCGCTGATCGAAGAATTCAGCAAATTCATATTTGTCCGGTTCGTCCTCTACTACAACAAGAATTTCAATGAGCCATTTGATGGAATAGTATATGCTATTATGGTAGGCATGGGATTCGCTACCGTGGAGAACATTGTCTATGTGTTCTATTTTGGATTCACCACCGGGCTAATTCGAATGTTTACGGCTGTTCCGGCGCATGCGGTATTTGCGATGTTGATGGGATATTTCATTGGAAAGGCCAAGTTTACACACAGAAGGACCCTGTACTACAGTGCACTGGCCTTGCTCACTGCCGCGCTCTTTCACGGAGCCTATGATTATTTCTGGTTTATCTCCTTTACTCCCGGCATCTGGATCGGAGCCATCGTTTCTTTTGCTCTTTGCTTCATACTTGCAAGAAAGGCTGTAAGACTCCATCAGCAGTCTTCGCCGTTCATCGAACCTGTTAACTTCTCAACGGGCTCGGGCGTGAAGATCGAGAAGGGTGAAAAAGCCTGACTTTGGCGCTATTATTTCAGTTTTATCATTCTTACAGCTTCGCTGAAATACCCCTTCTTTACCAGCCGAAGTAGTTGTTTGGGAGATGGGTCAATCTGATATAATTTTTCATTGCCCACATTAAGAGAATCTATCTTAACTTCTTTTGATAATCTTTTTAGCAGATCGTTGAAGGAGTCTTCACTGGTGTTCATTGATCTGAACGTGAGATCTCCATTATCTTCATGTGTAATCACCCGCACCAGCCATTCAGGGTTCTCATTGACATTGATGAAGTAGTATCCCTTGTAAGACTTTAATACCAGGCTATCACCCAGGTACTTCTTTTTCTTGTCGCTTAAAATCATGTAGCCTGTTGAACTGACAACAATGGTGTCCTTTGAGTTCTCCTTGTCTACGAGCAGGTAAGAGCCAATTAATACATCCGGAACTTTGACGAGCGCCTTTTTGCCTCTGGGCTGCGGTTCCCGGTAGGAGATTTCCTTACATGAAATAAATGCAAGGAAAGGAAGGAGCAGAATTAGCTTTCTCATATTGGCGGAATGCTAAGATAGGAAAGCTATCCCATTAATTTAATGAATGCGAAGGGCTTCCTCGATATCTTTCAGCAGACCATCGCCACCAATAGGGACTTTTGGTTTTTCAGCCTTCACTACCTGGATACGAAGTGCACGAAGACCGGTGGCACCAGGCAATTCTTCAAGCTCGAGCTCCTCGAATTCCGGCGCGATCAGCTTCTTTCCTGCGAGATAGTGAAAGAACCTTCTGTATTCTTCTTCAACCTTAGCCTGATTATAAACGATGGCGATCTTGCCTGGTTGAGTAAGGCGTTCACCTGTATTCTTAATGTAAGCTTTATCGATCCTTTTCTTAACGATCTCGTACCTGATGTCATATGCACCATCTACGTCGAAGTGTTTTTCATCAGCCCTGAACCTTATCGATATGGGCTGATCATGCACAAGGATCAGCTGTGTGATATCTAAATTGTTTTTCAGTTTGGGCTTCAGGATGTCCATCCTTCGATCTATTTCGATCATCGTCATCAGTTGCCACAGATGAAAGTTCTTAAGATAGAAGGTATCGAATGTTCTATTCCTCACCAGCGAGGTACCCAGATATAGTGTGTATTCAATACCATCGGTTTTATACTTTTCAAAATAGTGTGGGAACATTTCCTGTGCACTTGTTTCCGCTTCGTCAAGGTACTCACCTATCATTCTATTGATCAGGCCGAGGCTTTCTTCGAATGATTTTCTGCGTTTGTAAACAACACCGAAGACGGGATCAAGGTGCGAACGGTATTTGACGATCAGTTTACCAAGTGTCTCATCTTCCTCGAAATGGTCCACGAGTGGATTGATCTCTGACTTGAGAAACTCGAGCACATTGCTTTCATCTCCCGATGCGAGACCGCGGTTTATCTTTTGTAATTGTTCTTCTGTCTTGAAAATGACCTCTTCTACAATGGGAAGCTTCTTTTGAGCCAGTATTTTATGCAATAGATCCTTCACAAGTTTCAGGTTTTGCTGGAGATCTTTCTGGATCGCTGTATTGCGTTCTATTGATGAATTACGAACGTCTGCCAAACCGAACAAGGGAAATACATCTTTGAAAACGATCTCTTCGAGGGCAGCTTTTTCATCCGCTCTTCGCTTGTTCATCAGGTTTACACCTGCTTCGAAGAAACGCCATTGAACACTGGGATGTATTGCCGTGCATTCTTCCTGGATCAGGGCTCTCACTTCCGTAACCATTTCTTCCTTCACGCGCTTGACCGCGGCAGTGAACATCGGCAATACGTTCTCAACCCTGTGAGCACTTATCGGATTGAGCTTACCCGGTGTTGAGGTTGCGAGCTCGAGCATACCGATTGTTTCTCCGTCATCTACAAGCGGAGCGAGCAACAGGTTGTTTACTCCATTTGCGAGCAATGCTTCTTCTGCCCTTGAGGGGAAAGGATATTCACGCAAATTCTCAACTGTTACATATCGTTGTTCCATCCAGCTACGCTCATACACGGAACCGGTGAAATCATCACAGGGCTGATTTGACAGGCATCCGTCTGCAAGACTCTTCCAGCATTCAGACGAGCCATTGCTCAGGATAAGATTGTTGCTCGGGTCAAGGAAAGCTAACCCTAATCGTATTTCAGGAATCTCGAAAAGCGAACGCAATTTCTGCTGGATCACCGCGAAACTTTCCTTTCGGATCACGGCATTTTTCTCAAGCAGATCATACTTGATGGATGAAAGCATCTCCTGCTCTGTAACATCAACGAGATGGAGGGCCATGAAGCCGTGGAATTCATAATCTTCAGGCCTGATGTATTGCAGCCACAGGTCTCTATCATATACTTTTTCCATGAGAAACTTGATTACATGTTTCTCAATCGGCCTCGGAGTTGTTTTGGCAATGATCTCGCAGAACTGTGAATAGATATCAACTTTATAAACCTTATCCAGACCCGTCTCCGGGTTGCGGATAGTAAAGAGTATTGGTTTGTCAAAGTTCACCTTTACGCCATAGAACTTCTTAAGTATCATCAGACAGGCTTTCACGGTCTTACCCAATGACATCTGATTATTTGGGAAATTAGTGGTGACCTGTTCACTCAGCTTATCCAGGTCGAGCGTCTTTTTGAAAGCTCTGGTGCTATAAAATGCTTTGAACTGGAAGGGAAGTATAGCTGCTGCGCGCTCGGTGTCCTCATTTGCCGCGGGTATAACGGCGCTCATCAGGAAATTGATAATTGCCTTATGCTTTTCTAAGATCGATGGATCCTCGATTGGCTCACGTAGTTCGGGGGCGCCAGCAAGATATTCAAGCAACTGATTACCACCTATCGGCACCTCGCCGTCACGGATCGCCTTTTCCCAATACTCGATGAGAAGCCTTAGATTCAGGACGGATCGGAAAGGGAATTCTCTTATAGCTGTAGAATCTTCCATAATTTTGCCAATGGGGTTAATGCATATTGAAACGATAATTTTAGGATCAGAGTTCTTATAAATAAGACGGAAGAGTCATTAATTTAGTGTGGGCTGGCTTCTATCTCTCGGGGATCATTTCCAACTTTTGGGTCTATCATTGTGTCTATGGGGGTGAAAAACAGGCTATGAAAACGTGTGGAAAGCTCTTTCTTGTGGTATTATTGACGTGCCTGCTAGGGTGCGACATGTCGGATAACGAGGGTGGTATTTTAGTTTTTACACATTCTTTCGACTTCAGCCAGGATCAGGGCGGCTGGGAGGTGGATTTTACGGATTTTCCAGCTTCTGGTTACGATTCGGCGTCATACGAGCTTATGTACGCATATACTGACCGCCCCGCTAATCTCGGCGCGAACCTCAAATCAATAATGATCTCGGGTAACAACCACAGTGACGATCTCTTCATGTTCATGAAGCGAAAGATCACAGGTCTGTCACCCAATACGGACTACAATATCGTATTTGATGTTGAGCTCGCATCCAATGCACCTAAGGGTAGTTTTGGGATCGGAGGTGCCCCCGGTGAGAGCGTTTTTCTTAAGGCCGGCGCGACGGCGATGGAACCAAAGAGAGTTATCGAAGGTGGTCAGTTTGCTCTGAATGTGGACAAAGGCAATCAGAGCGCTACCGGGGAGACAACTGTGTTGCTGGGCGACATCGCAGTAGATTTTGAAACGAAAGTTTACACCCTTATCAAGCGCACCAACGCGTCATCCAATGTACCATTCATTACAAAGAGCAATAGCAAGGGAGAACTTTGGCTGCTCGTTGGCACCGACTCGGGATTTGAGGGCGTAACTACCTTATATTACACAAGGGTCAACGTTGTGTTCAGCACAAAGTCCAATTGACAATTTGATCCAGATCACCCTATATTTTTGAGATACTCGGCTTCTTTTCGCTTCATTTCCTCGTTGGTTGCGGCGAGCTCTTCCATATTCTGCCGCATTTCCTCCTCTTGTGCGTGTAGCTGTTCGGTTTGAAACTGCATTTGCTCCAGCACAACCTTCATCTTTTGCGTCGACCGCACGGAAGACAATGCTGCTGCCATGTATTCGGTTGCCTTATCTATAAAGTTTCTTTGATGATCCTTCCATTCAGCAAACCCTGCTATCTCTACAACGCCTTCTGTCTTCTCGTTGTATCGCATAGGGACTATCAGAATATGATCAGGTGTAGCCTGACCAAGCCCTGATGTAATATGCGTGTAGCCTGGAGGTACTTCATTCAAGACTACCGGGCTGCTCTCCAGAAATGCCTGACCGATAAGTCCCTCCCCGAGTCCTATCCTTTTCTCAATGAATTTCTTTTTATCAAAAGCAAAGCACGCCATCAGTTCCAGAAAATTATCGTCACCTTCTTCCTGTAAAAGGAATACACTACCCTGCTGGGCATCCATGTATTTGGCAATGAACCGGATCGCCTGCTCGCACAGTCCCTTTACATCTTCCTGATACTGCCGTATGATCTCCGTAAACTTCGTAAGTCCTCCAGTCACCCAAATCCTGTTCTCGTCTTCCTCCTTGATAAGTTTCATCTGATCACGCATGTGAATAAGTGTTCCTGAAAGGTTGTTCTGATTTAACCGCACATTCTTTTCATCCATGTCAGGCCAAATCGCATCATACTCCCCCTTTGTAATTTTACCGATGAACGAAGAGGCCTTTTTTAGATTTTCAATGGAGGAATTCATGATCTTTTCATGGTCCTCGATCACTTCTGTGCCCGGATCAAAGACATATTTCCGGTTGTTATCTTCAAGATTCAATAAAAGGGATCTCGTACTCGATGCCTGTTTTCGAATCTTATAGAATAAAAGATACAATGACGGAGCGCCGACAAGGAAAAGGAGTATCTGGAGAATAGTATTGCCATTGACTGCAGCCTGATAGCTTTTTTCGGCTTCTTCCTTTATTTGATTTTCGTGTGTGACAAGCTCTGATGAAAAGCCTGAATAAGCCAACCACAATGCCAGGCCCCTGTCCTCCTCCAGCAGCCGGGTAAAAGCTTTAAGACTATCCTGGTTAATGAGACCGATCATCTCCCTGCAGAGGGCCACATAATTGTTGTTGAGCACCACATACTGTTCAAGCTTTTCAGTAGGCAGTTGTTGTTTCTTCATGAACGTTCTGAGCGTGTCGATATAATTCGGATTAACCCGTTCTGCCTGATTAAACGGGCCAAGCAGTCCTTCCTTTTTCGTCAATGCAAAACCCCGGATGCCGAGATCCATAAGATTGATGCCGCCCCAAAGGTCTTCGACGTTCCGTAATACGATATCAGCTTCTGTGATACGTCTATTGGTTTCTTTCATTACGCTCTGATTCCGGAAGGCAACGATGGTAGTGAGGATAATAAGGGCGACCATCAGGAAAATGCTGACGTAGATTACATTTCCTTTAAGCAGAGAAAAAAATTTTCGCATACTAAAAAATAGGTATAAAGGCCAGCGAGCTCTAAGGCATATGAATATTAAGCAATTAAATTCAAAAATAACATAGATCAATCGATTTCGGGAGGGCGGTATCGTTGAACGTACAAGCAGGCATACAACCTTTTCGAACGACGCCGTGTCTATAGTTTATTGAGCATGTTATGAAACGAAGAATTTTGCTGATAGCAGGAGTCATTGTCGCATTAGTTGTGCTACTATACAGCGGCGTCTTCGGTACGGGAATCTAAAGAACTGACTTTACCGATATAACAGACTTCACGGATGACTAGTATCTCCAGCTTTTAACATCTGCCCCTGCTGGCGCGCTCTGCGCTATTCGGTTAAGTATTTTAGGCAGGTACATCGTATTGTAGCGAAGGCGGGAAATCTGATTGGGATTTTTGTGATCGCCGTTCCAGCAATGCTCTGCACGATCGCCATAGTCCACTTCACCCTGATAGAATGGATTTTTCGTTGTCTTCAAAAAATCTTCCATGAGATAAACAGCATTGTTCAGATAGTAGTTGTCCATGTCGCCACAATAGATATGGATCTTACCCTGAACCTTTGGACCCAGTGTAGCCCAGTCCCGCTGAAGTATGTATCGGAGATCATAGTTGTCTCGCCAGTAGCTTGCGACTGTTGAATCTATCTCCCCTGTTATTTTGTCAAATATTCGCTTAGGATATCCATCATCAGCCTGTGGAGAGAACACAGCTTCCCAAATATCCCACTGTTGACCGGAACGTGATTTAGTGCCCAGGGCGAGTTCCATGTAGTTGCTTTCTTCCATCGTTTCCTGAAGCTGACCAAGATAGTTTCTAAGCGCGGGCTTGGCCATCTTTTTGAATTGAGAATCGTAGAAGTAAGCATTTTTATCCTTGTAGATATTAACAAGACAGTACGCCCGGAAATCGATCGGATCGGGACATGCAGCGAAGCAGCCGTTAAACTCATCCGGGTAGAAAAGCTGGCTTGCAAGCGCCTCCCAGCCTCCTGTTGAGCCACCATATGTAAATCGCGCCCAGCCTTTGCCAATACCTCTGAATTGCTTTTCTATCGCCGGGATCAGCTCTTTCATTATTGCATCGCCATAAGGTCCGAGGTTAGCCGAGTTCACGGCGTAGGAATCATCATAGTATGGGTTGGCATGCTGGATCTCGATCACCAGGAAACGCGGAAAGTCCTTGCCAGTCCATTGCTTATAGAAATTGTAGGCTTCCTGCTTCTCAATTTTATTATATCCATAGATACCGAATCGGGCGCTGTAGTCTGTAGTATCCATGTTGGCGTCCGGAGGAGTTTCGCTGAAGCCACCGAAATCAGCAGGGAAGTGCCCATGAAAAACCATCAACGGGTAATGCGCCTCAGGATGGGAATCGAAACCTTCAGGGACTAGCACATGTGCGCCAAGGTACATTGGTCTTCCCCAGAAGTCAGAGAGCAATTTGCTCTGGATCTTTATGTGTTTGATATATCTGGAGTCAGTTGGCTCCTTCACGGGCGGGATCTTCTGATCCATTATAACGCTGACACGTGATGCTTTTCCGGGATCGATATTGACCTTTACAGGCTTGCTGTAAAAATTGCCCGGCTTGCTATCCCAGTGCTGCCCCTCTCCCTGATCAGGAGGAAGTTTTACGTCGTGCCCCGTCTTGAGATGAAATAATTCATAACGGTTTAGCAGGGCCTGAACAAAGTATTCCCCAGCTGGAATATCTTTTATACTTCTCTTGGGGTATCCGAATGCGGTATCATCAACGATGATCTCATCACCTGGTTTCATACCATCTACGTCGATACCAAAGACCAATTGTGTATCGAGGCCACCAGTGATCTGAAATCGCGGTTCGGATTTGTTACTAGTTGCCAGCATGAGTAATAGTCTTCCATCCTGCGCGTGATCACTCATTTCTTTTGTGAATGAGATAGCAAAAGTTGGAAAATCTGAATCAGCTTTTTTTTCGCATTGAAGGCCCAGAAAGCAGAAAAGCAGCAGCGCAAATGGTGAATTTTTCATAAGATCAGGCAGGTAGTTCCGAATGTAATTGATGGCATATAGATAAGCAACAGGGGCAAATAACTATTCTGTTCAATGTTTATTGTGTAATGTTTATAAGGAGTGTTAAAATAAAATTGTTTCTATTTACACTCTGGAATTGGTTTATTCACCCTTTATGAAGAGCCTTAACATGAATGCCTTGTTTCTGTATGTCCTGCTTTACCTCGCTGGTTGCTCGCCTCAGAAAAAGCAACTTCCGATAACGGACCAATTTCTGAAGGGTACACGTCTTGCGGAGTTGAAAGAGAAGAAACTCAAAGAAGTATCGGGCCTTGCAGCAAGTATCGGTAATCCCGGACTATTATGGACCCACAATGACAGTGGCAATGATGCGGAGGTATATCTGATCGATCTTGAAACAAATATTAAGCAAACATTTCTCCTTGAAAATGTAGACAACCGTGACTGGGAAGATATCACGGTAGGGCCTGGTCCTGATCCCGGTAAGAACTACGTGTATGTTGCGGAGATCGGCGACAATGCTGCAGCTCATGCATACAAGTTTGTGTATCGCTTTGAAGAACCGATCTATACACCTGGAGAGAGCAAAGTGAATATAACAGTATTCGATACGATCAAATTTCAGCTGCCTGACTCGAAGCGTGACACCGAAGCTCTTTTGATAGACCCTAAGACCAGGGATCTTTATATCATTTCCAAGTATAGTGACCCTGTTTACATTTATCAATTGAAGTATCCATACTCCACAAAAGAAACGATTACAGCGACGAAAGTCGGAGCCCTTCAGATGACCAAGATTGTTGCCGGCGACATCTCAGGAGATGGCAATGAGGTCCTTCTTAAAAACTACGAGCATATTTATTATTGGAAAAATGATGGAACCAAATCAATGGCACAGTTGCTTCTGGAAACGCCGCACGAGGTACCTTATGAAGTTGAGCCCCAGGGAGAAGCCCTGACATGGTCGTCTGATAATATGGGGTTCTACACCTTAAGTGAGAAGGATAAAGACAAGAAGTCCTTCCTGTACTTTTATCAGCGGAAATAACAATTCATATCTGCTTGTTCTTCCACCGGTTTGATTTCATGTAGAAGTAGGCCATGGTGAACATCGATATCCAATAGACGCATTCCGAGCCCCATCCCCACGTGATCGGCATGTGCCAGACTTCAACCACAAAATACACATATACAGTGTAAATGACGAGCGTTATAAATTCGATTGTCAGGTTCACGACGGTATTTCCGGTCCCTGTAATTGCATTCAGCCATACCGTTGAGAAAGACATCATTACAAGCGCGACGGAAACAACACGGACTACCGGTATAGCATCGCTGATGAAATCTTCACCCTGACCGTAGAATGACAGGAACCATTCGGGCCAGATATTCAGTAGAATGAAAATAAAGAGTGAGATCGAAAAACTTATTCTGATGACCCTGTGTAAAAGAGGAATGACCTCTTCATGTCTGCCCTGACCGATGATGTTGCTTACCAATGAGTTGGTAGTCGACGCAAACGACCAGGAGAAGATCCCAAACAATCCAAAGAGGTTTCTCATGGTATTGGAGATCGCAAGTGCACGTGCACCATGATGTTCAATCAAAATGTAGAAGTATTCCCAGGTTGCTACGCTTGCACAATACTGAACGATCAGTGGAGACGACTGTACAAGGATCAACCTGATCACTGAAGTTTCGGGACGTCGGTTTTCAAAAAAACCAAAGGACCGGTGAATTCCTTTTAACCGGATCACAGCGTAAATGACCAGAAGTCCTGTGCCTTCCGCGATGATGGACGCGTACGCCGCGCCATTAAAGCCTATTGCTGGTAATCCAAAATGTCCATAGATGAGGCCATAGTCAAGAAAGATATTGGTCAGGGCTTCCGCCAGTGTACCCCACACGAGCAATTTCGTTTGGTTCGTACCAACCAACAAGGCATTGCGCAGGACATAGAGGTACAATAATGGCAACCCCCAAATTCTGATCAATAAAAAATCAATGCATTGTTTTGCGATCCCTTGATCATGTATTGAAAAGTTGAGTATGGTCGGTGCAACCAGATATGTAACTGCTATGCCAATGGCAGCTATTCCCAAGGCAACCCATACACCATTGAAAAACAGTCGCCCTATTTCCTTAGGCAGATCCTGACCTGCGCGACGGGAAATTAATGACTGAACGCCATTGTTCAGCCCGTTCCCAATGACGGCGAATATGAGATAGTACACGCCAGTGATCCCTGCGCTGGCTAACTCTGTTTCGCCAAGTCCTCCGAGGAAGATGTTGTTAGTAATGAAATTGATCTGTGGTACAAGCATCGCCAGGGTAATAGGAAGACCCATACCCAGAATTTGTCTGTAACCGGTTTGCAATTTCAATTCCATAAGCGAGCGCAAAAAAAGCAGTTTTTTTTCACCACAAGGGTCTCTGCGTGTGAAGTTTTTAAGTTGTCTATGTCCTTACGACGAAGGTGAAGCAAAGGTTTTGTGGTGAGTTGACGGATGTAAGCAATGTCCCTCTTAATCCGGAAGCATTGCTTGGAATTTTGCGTAAGTCCAGGTGCCCAATAGCGCCGCAAGGAATGTAATAATGGTTATCGAGTATCCAGCGCCAATCTGTGCATATAATGGTCCCGGGCACGCGCCAGTGAGCGCCCACCCGAAGCCGAAGATCAATCCGCCAATAGCAACTCCGTGATGATAAGCGACAGTCGGGATTAGAATGGGCTCTCCATCGATGGAACGTATCTTGAACTTCCTGATCAGCATTATGCTTAGTGCCCCTATAGGTACGGCTGTTATGAATATGCCATACATGTGGAAGCTGTGAAAATGGAACATCTCCTGGATCCTGAACCATGATATCGCTTCTCCTTTTGTCAGGGCAAGACCAAATAAAGTACCGGTCAACAGATAAAGTAGGTTCCTCATAGCGCGAGAATATGTGGCAGTACCAAATGGGTAAACAGAATTCCGCCTACGAAAAAGCAAATCGTGGCAATGAGAGATGGCCATTGCAAAGATGATAATCCCATGATGCCGTGGCCGGACGTACATCCTCCGGCATATCTGGTACCAAAGCCAACCATAAATCCTCCAACGACCATAAGTATGAACCCTTTGATCGTGATCAAAGATTGCCAGTTGAATATGTCTGATGGAATCAGTCCTTCGAATGATTCAATGCCATTCGCTTTGAGTATCGCTATCGTATCGCTGGAAAGCGCAACCGGGTGGGGGTCACGAAGAATAAAACCTCCAATGAAACCGCCCAGGGCGATCCCTGCGACGAAGTACAAATTCCAACGATCTCTTTTCCAATCATAGGTAAGGAAAGGGATCTTAGCCGGATAACACGCAGCGCAAATTTGCCTTAAGGTAGAAGATACGCCAAGCGTTTTATTGCCCAGCAGGAGCAATGCCGGTACTGCCAATCCAATGATCGTCCCAGCTACGTACCATGGCCACGGTTTATATAAGAACTCCATTATTTATCGATTTCCAGTAAGATTGTTAACCGCAGAAAGATAAAGTTAATTTTTATACCTTTTTTTGCAGACCATCATTGACTGAAATGTCGACGGAGGCACAAATATGAAAGACTCAAAAATAACGATTCTGGGCGGAGGCAATCTGGGATCTGCCATTGCTGAAGGATTGATAAAAAGCAAGTTCGTGGCGCCACAACAAATTACGGTGACGCGCAGAAATGTGGATGCCCTTAAGGGATTGAAATCGCTTGGCGTGCACGTTACGAATGATAATCAGGAAGCTGTGAAAAGAAGTGAAGTGATCATCGTCGCATTAAAGCCGTATAATGTGAAGGAGGTTATGGAAGGTCTGAAGACAAATTTCGATCCGTCGCGACACATCATTATCAGTGTTGTTACCGGCATATTTTTGAGTGATTTGCTTTCCATCGTTAACAATGGGGTTCCTGTTTTCCGCGCCATGCCAAATACGGCAATTGCCATTCAGGAATCTGTGACCTGTCTTTGTCATGCAGGTGGTTCCTCAGATCAGGTGTCGTATGTCACCTCGTTGTTCAGCCAGCTCGGCATTTCGATCAATATAGATGAGAAACTAATGGATGCTGCTACTGTCCTGGGAGCTTGCGGGATAGCATACGCGCTTCGTTTTATCAGGGCATCCACACAAGGAGGAATTGAGATCGGATTTGATGCCAAGACCGCTAGTCTTATTGCGTCGCAGACCGTGAAGGGAGCAGCTGAGTTGCTGTTAAAACTCAATCGCCATCCTGAGCAGGAGATCGACAAGGTGACGACACCGAAAGGATGCACAATCGCTGGCCTTAATGAAATGGAACATCAGGGATTCAGCTCGTCATTGATAAAAGGGATCATTACCTCCTACGAAAAGATCGGGAAGTAGCCGAATAAAAAATCCCTTAGAATTGTTAATGCGTATGATATGTAAGCCTTGTCAGCCGATCACCTTGGGTTGATCGGTTTTGAGGCAGGATTTACAAAATTTGTCATAGATAATTTCTTTGATATGTTACTAAATTCCACTCAACCATTAGCGGAACGCATGCGGCCGTCAAAGCTTGACGAGCTGGTGGGACAGGAGCATCTGACGGGTAGTAATGGGGTGATCAGAAAAGCCATCCGGCATGGTAACATTCCTTCAATGATCTTATGGGGACCACCTGGCGTTGGGAAGACCACTATCGCCAACATCATAGCCAATGAGATCAATAAACCATTCCATACGCTCAGTGCGGTCAGTGCCGGCGTTAAGGATATAAGGGAAATAATTGATAAGGCTAAAAAGGCACCAGGGTCCATTCTTTTCATTGATGAAATTCATCGTTTCAATAAAGGTCAACAGGATGCGTTACTAGGGGCGGTAGAAAAGGGTATCATCATACTGATCGGCGCAACCACAGAGAACCCTTCCTTTGAAGTCAACTCGGCGCTACTCTCGCGTTGCCAGGTTTATACGCTTAAGCCACTGGGCGAGGACGAATTGCTGAAGCTTGTCAACCAGGCATTGAAGGGGGATACAGCGCTGAAGCAAAGACACGTAGTGATCCGCGAACACCAGGCCCTATTGAATATCTCAGGTGGAGATGGACGCAAACTGCTGAATCTTGTTGAGCTTATTTGTGATTCTACAATCGGTGATGTTGAGATAACCGATGAACTGGTCATGAATGTTGCGCAGAAGCACATTGCCATTTATGACAAGAGCGGAGAACAGCATTATGATATCATATCTGCATTTATCAAATCAGTAAGGGGAAGCGATCCCAACGCTGCTGTATATTACCTGGCGAGAATGATAGAAGGAGGTGAGGATGTGAAGTTCATCGCCAGAAGAATGGTGATACTGGCATCTGAAGATATTGGCAACGCTAATCCTACTGCGCTTGTCATGGCCACAACTACTTTCCAGGCGGTTAATGTGATCGGCTACCCGGAGGCCAGGATAATCCTCTCCCAATGTGCGGTATATCTGGCCAGCTCGCCAAAGAGCAACGCGAGCTATATGGCGATTGAAAATGCGCTTGGCGCCATCCGGGAAACAGGTGACCTTCCTGTCCCGCTGTCAATCCGAAATGCCCCCACGAAGCTGATGAAGAACATGGATTACGGCAAGGGATATCAATATGCCCATAGTTATGAGGGAAATTTCGTGTCAATGGAGTTTTTGCCAAAAGAACTCCAGGGCACCAAATTTTATGATCCAGGCAACAATCCCAGAGAAGAAGAGTTAAGGAAATACCTTCGTGTTCGATGGAAGGAGAAGTATGGCTATTAGTGGAGGATCACGCACCGGAACATTTCTTAAATTGTGCATAAACAAATACGTAGTTTGAATCAACAACGGATCATATTTGAGTCCTCCCCGGCATATATCATTCTATGCATATTACTTGCAGGAGGCATTGCGTACCTGCTGTACCGTGGACATCACCCATGGAATAAAACCTGGAATCAGATTCTGTTTGCCGCCCGTTTCGTGCTTTCTTTCTTCCTCATGTTTCTGCTTCTTGGACCGATCGTTAAACAGATAAGCAATCTCTTTGAGAAGCCCATGTTCGTGCTGGTATATGATAATTCGGCATCGGTTCGCGAAGCAACGGATTCTGTTACAAGAACAAGACTCATAGAGAAGTTCAATGCAACGGCATCTATGCTTCGGGAAAAAGGATATGATGTTAAGATCACAGATCTTGAGGGCGCAGAAGTTGAAAAGCCCTCGTTTAAGGGGCACGTTTCAGATCTGAGCAGGGCGCTAAAGAAGATATCCAATCAGTTTGAAAGTAATCAGGTAGGTGGCGTTATCCTTGCGTCGGATGGGATCTACAATGAAGGGATCTCACCGCTGTACAACACCTATAACTATCCTGTATATACCCTTGGCGTTGGTGATACAACCCAGCGAACTGACATTTTGATACGCGACGTAGCGTATAATAAGATCGTCTATCAGGGTAATAAGTTTCCGTTAAGAGTTGAGGTGCTGGTAAAGAATATTGACAATCAGTCCATCAACGTTTCAGTTTCCCGGCGGGGAAAAGTACTCGAACAACAAACCAAGACGTCAACAGGAGACGAACTGCTAACTTATAATTTTCAACCGCTTGCCGAGGAGCAGGGGATTCAGAAACTTGATATTCAAGTTGAGGTTAAGGAAGGTGAATTCAACACAAGGAATAACCGGTCTACTGTTTTTATTGAAGTAGTAGAGGGCAAGAAAAAGATACTCGTTATTGCCTCCTCGCCGCATCCTGACATCAAGGCGCTGCGTGAAGTCGTCGATAAGAATCCCAACTACGAATTCCTGCTCCATATTCCCGGAGTTGAAGAGCAGACCGCAACCGCGCTGCGTTCGGAGGACATAGACCTTGCAATTTTTCATCAGGCGCCGGACATCCGGGGAAAGACAAGAGAATTGTTTCAGCAATTTGTAAACAGCAAAACACCTCTTTTCCTCATCGTAGGATCTCAGACGGACTTGCTCCAGGTTGCGCGGCAAAATATGCCCGTGAAATTCGAATCAGCGCCCCGCGATTACGATGAGGTTATACCGGGGGCAAATCCGGCATTCTCTCAATTTCTAATATCCACAGAGACAAATTCGATCATTCCAAACTATCCTCCGGTATCCGTTCCTTTCGGAAAGATGAAAACGCCCGGTACGGCCATGCCTGTATTGTATCAGCGTGTAGGCAGTGTTATGACAGAGAAGCCCTTATTATATGTTGATATTCAGGATAGCAGGAAGATAGGTGTTATGCTGGGTGAGGGCCTGTGGCGTTGGAAGCTGAATGAGTTTGATCGATTCGAAAACACAACCGCGTTCGATGAAGTATTTAGCAAGCTCATCCAATATCTGAGTACAGGCGAGGACAAGCGCAAGTTCAGAAGCTATCCCGTTAAGCAGGAGTTTTCAGACACGGAAGCTGCGGTCTTCGAAAGCCAGGTTTACAATGATATTTTCGAACCTGTATTTGGCAATACCATTAATATAGAACTTACCAGCGACAGCGGCAAGAAGACAAAGTATACGTATACCACAAGTCCCGGCAACACAAGATATCAGATTGGCGGCTTGCAGGAGGGGATTTATCGATATGTATCGGGAACTATGCTTAATGGAAAAGAAGAGCGCGTGAGGGGAGAATTTGCTGTCGTGCAAAGACAGGCGGAGCTGCAGAATCTTACAGCTGATTTTGATCTGTTGAGAAAGATATCAACAAATACGGGTGGTAAATTCTACCCGCTTTCAAGTGTTGATGCAATGCAGGCAGATCTGCAAAGGACCGAACCAAAGAGTGTCATTCATACGGAGGAATCTTACAAGTCACTCATCAACCTGAAGTGGGTTTTCTGGCTGGCAGTAATGCTTGTCAGTCTTGAGTGGTTCGCGCGAAAGTTTTTTGGAAGCTACTGACCAGGTAGTCCTTAGTATTTAGTCCTGAGTCGTTAGTACCTAGTCTTGCAATTCCAGGTAGGCATAAAAAAACCATCCCGATTTATCGGGATGGTTTTAGATTTTTATAACCTGTTGAAATTAGTCCTTCTTTTCTCTTGAAGAGGCTTTGGTCTTTTTGACCTTGATGGTAAGCACATCGCTTTTTCCATCATACTCGGCTAAAATTGTACCTCCTTCTTCAACTTCACCTTTCAGGATCTCTTCGGCTACCGGATCTTCGAGGTATTTTTGAATAGCTCTATTCAGCGGTCTTGCGCCGAATTGCTGATCATATCCCTTTTCAGCAAGGAAATCTTTAGCCTTATCAGTAAGCTCAACATGATAACCGAGTTGAATGATGCGGTCGAAAAGCTTGCCCAGCGTAAGGTCGATGATCTTGTGGATGTGCTCCCGTTGCAGAGAGTTAAACACGATGAGATCATCCAACCTGTTCAGGAACTCGGGACTGAATGCACGCTTCAATGCATTTTGAATGGTCGTTTTCATGTGCTCTTCATCACTTTCGCGTTTTGCCGCAGAAGCAAAACCGATACCTGATCCGAAATCCTTCAGGTCACGAACACCAATGTTTGATGTCATGATGATGATCGTATTCCTGAAGTCAACTCTTCTACCCAGTCCATCTGTTAATATTCCATCGTCGAGGACTTGCAGTAAAATATTGAATACATCAGGATGTGCCTTTTCGATCTCGTCGAGGAGTACAACAGAATATGGTTTACGTCTTACTTTTTCAGTAAGCTGGCCACCTTCTTCGTAGCCGACGTATCCTGGAGGAGCGCCTACCAATCTCGACACAGAGAATTTCTCCATGTACTCGCTCATGTCGATTCGGATAAGTGAATCTTCCTTATCAAAAAGGTACGTAGCAAGTACTTTGGCGAGCTCTGTCTTGCCGACACCTGTGGGTCCAAGGAAAATGAATGAGCCTATCGGCTTTCTCGGATCCTTCAGGCCTACGCGCGTACGTTGTATCGCCTTTGTCAGTTTCTTGATCGCTTCTACCTGACCAATGATCTTTGCGTTAAGCTCATCAGCCATGTTCAACAGCTTGTTGCTTTCTTTCTGCGCGATCCTATTGGTAGGAATACCAGTCATCATGCCCACAACATCGGCGACGTTCTCCTCATTGACTGTATACTTCTCTGTTCTTGTTTTTTCTTCCCACTTTACCTTGGCGATGTCGAGTTGTTCGATGAGTTTTTTCTCACGGTCACGCAGCTGTGCAGCCTCCTCATATTTCTGACTCTTCACTACGCGGTTCTTCTCTTTCTTTACTTCTTCTATCGCCTCTTCGAACTTCACGATATCTTCCGGCACATGTATGTTATTGATATGAACTCTCGCGCCTGCTTCATCCAACACATCGATGGCTTTGTCTGGAAGATATCTGTCGCTGATATAGCGGTCAGAGAGTTTAACGCAGGCTTCAATAGCTTCTTTAGTATAGATCACGTGGTGGTGATCCTCGTATTTCTCCTTGATGTTCTCAAGGATCTGAATAGTTTCTTCCGGTGTTGTTGAATCGATCATCACCATCTGGAATCTACGCGCAAGCGCGCCATCCTTTTCGATGTATTGACGGTATTCATCAAGCGTTGTCGCACCAATGCATTGGATCTCTCCACGGGCCAGGGCCGGTTTAAACATATTGGACGCATCCAGCGAGCCAGAGGCTCCGCCTGCGCCGACGATGGTGTGAAGTTCGTCTATGAACAGGATGACATCTGCTGATTTTTCCAGCTCGTTCATCACTGCTTTCATTCTTTCTTCAAACTGTCCGCGATATTTTGTGCCTGCCACTAACGAGGCCAGGTCAAGTGTAACGACACGTTTTCCAAATAGAACGCGTGAAACTTTCTTCTGAATGATGCGAAGTGCAAGTCCTTCAGCGATTGCAGTTTTTCCTACGCCAGGTTCACCAATGAGAATTGGATTATTTTTCTTTCTTCTGGAAAGGATCTGCGCTACACGTTCAATTTCCTTCTCACGTCCAACGATGGGATCGAGTTTATTGTCTTCAGCCAGACGCGTCAAATCGCGGCCGAAGTTATCCAATACAGGTGTCCTGGATTTTTCTGTGCCTTTCTTCTCTTTTCCGGCAGCGCCTGCGCTACCGCTTCCGAATATTTTCGATGAGTCATCATCCGGATCGTCAGTATCCTGAGAAGCCATAGGGCCTTCGTTTTGATATTCTAACATTTCTTTCACGGTCTCGTAGTTTACGTCAAACTTGTTTAGAATCTGTGTACCGAGATTGTCCTGATCACGCAAAATAGATAGCAGCAGATGTTCAGTTCCGATCAATTGAGCCTTGAAGATCTTTGCTTCCAGGTAGGTGATCTTAAGGACTTTTTCTGATGCTTTGGTTAACGGGATATTCGCGAGGTTTTTTATCTGATGTGTCGCGGTTCCTTTTGATATTTTTTCAATTTCGTTCCGGAGTTCATCCAGTGGGACACCAAGCTTTTTCAAAACGCCAACAGCCACGCCTTCTCCTTCACGTACCATGCCTAATACAAGGTGCTCCGTGCCGATATAATCGTGTCCAAGGCGCAACGCCTCCTCCCGACTTAGTGAAATAACCTCCTTGACCCGATTGGAAAATTTAGCTTCCATAAGAAAGTTTAGTGATGGTTAATGTAAATGTAAAGTTTTTTGCGCGTTTAACGCTATTGAATTCTGAAGATTTAATAGGGAATAAAACGACTTTGGCGTTGTATTTGTTCATTCGGCCACCGCCGATGCTTTAATTATTCTCGCAGCTTCCGGGCCCACACAAAAAATCAGGTCAATAATGCTGGGGTTAACTGCAAACGCACTGCCAAATACTTGCGTGTATGGGACAGCCCTATACAAAAAGTGCATATTCCCTTTATTCTTCACGTTTACGACCCCGCGAAGATCAATGACCTCTGCCTCCACTTCCTTGCTATACGTCAAAGTTTCCTCTAACTGAATATGGCGATGTAACCATTTAAGACACATTGACAGCAATTCAATGTTCAGGTCGTAAAGAAATGTGTGCCGCTTCAATAAGATCCGCCACAGGTCATCTTTGTAGTATTCAAAGAACGGCGCCTTGCCATAGGAACTTTGAATGCTTCTGCCAATGATTGTTCAGCCACTTTTGGCTTTGGTCTATCCGGACGTCCTTCATCAATACCTTGCCATGTTTTTCGGTAAGTGGAACGATCAGGTTTTGTAATCCCTGGGAACTGACTATTTGGCAACGATTGCGATAGCTCTGTTTCACAAAATATTCCATTTTTTCCAACATGACCGCCTTTGCGTTGTCGATGGCAGCGAAGTAGGCTATGGGAGGCAGGTAACAACTTTCAATTAATGCAGTCAAGGGATGTTTGATCGTAATCTTTCACTGAAATATTTCCACATCGCCCAGACCCTTCCTAACGATTGTGATCCCACCGCCGGTACAATCAATTACCGTTGAAGGAATGTTACCACCAGGTCCACCGTCGATGACGAGGTCAACCTGATGTTTGAAATCGTTGAAGATCTCCTCAGGGTTGGTTGTATACTCCTTGATAACGTCGTCATTCTTTATCGAGGAGGTTATCAGAGGATTCCCCAGATGCTGCACAATAGCACGGGCAATATTATGGTCTGGTATCCTGATGCCTACAGTTTTCTTGTTGACATCAAGGATCTTGGGAACTTTGCTGCTCGACTCAAGGATGTAAGTATAGGGGCCGGGCAAAGTCTTCTTAAGTATTTTAAATATAGGTGTATCCAGTCTCTTAACGTATTCAGAGATGTGGCTCAAATCATTGCAGATGAACGAGAGGTCCAGTTTCTGTGGCCTGATGTCGAGGATCTGACAAAGCCGCTGAACAGATTTTCTGTTCATCAGATCGCAGCCGACACCATAGATCGTGTCCGTGGGGTAAACTATGATCCCCCCTTGCCTCAGGACGTCCACTACATGGCTGATCTTTCTTCCTTCCGGATTCACCGGGTGTATTTTAATGAATTCTGCAATCACGGCCGGAAGTTAGGAATCATCTGTTACCTGGGGAAATGGAACCTGTTTTAAGCTGACTATCGCTTAACTAAGATCGTTTGACTATTTTTGAGGCCTATTTGATGTTATGAAACCAAACAGACGCCTGATATTGTTTCTGTTATTCTCGATCCTGGGGATATCGTTTACGTTCTATGCTTACCAGATGGTCTATACGCCAAACTTTATGGTTGACCAGGAGAATAGATTGCTGATCATTAAAGATGGCAGTTCTTTTAAGGACATTCAGAAACAGCTCCACGATGGGAGCTATATTCAGGATCTCGTATCTTTTAGCTTCCTCGCAAAGATCACCGGATATGATGATCAGATAAAACCTGGAAGGTATGTGATCAAAAAAGATATGACCAATATGGAAGTGTTAAAGGTCCTTAGGTCAGGCAAGCAGGAACCTGTTCGTATCACTTTTAATAACGTAAGGCTTGATGCGTGATCTTGCGGAAAAGATCACCAAAAACCTCAACATGACACCAGAAGAATTCGAAGCTGCCCTGATCCACTTTGCCATGACCAACAAATATGGATTCAATAAAGACAACGTGATGGTCATGTTTATTCCCAATACGTATGAAGTCTATTTCAATATCACTCCCGACGCGCTCGTAGGCAGAATGTATCAGGAGTATGAGACATTCTGGACTGAAGAACGAAAAACAAAAGCAAAAGAAGTTGGGTTAACTCCTATCGAAGTTTCTATTCTTGCCTCCATTGTGCAGGCAGAATCCATTAGGGAGGAGGAAGCGCCGATCATTGCCGGACTATATCTGAACAGACTGAAGAAAGGAATTGCTTTGCAAGCAGACCCGACGTTGGTTTTTGCTGTAGGCGATTTTTCACTAAAACGTATTTGAACGAGCATAAGGAAATTGATTCACCCTATAACACCTATCGGTATCCAGGACTTCCTCCCGGTCCTATCAATTTGCCAGAGATCAATTCCCTTGAAGCTGTCCTGAACTATGATCATAAGCGATTATTACTATATGTGTGCAAAAGAAGATTTTTCGGGGCGGCATAACTTTACCAACAGCTATCAGGAACATATGAACAATGCGATACGATATCAACGGGCTCTTACCATTGAACAACGTAAAGCCGCGCAGAGCAAAAGATAATTCATGTATCAATCGGAAACACGGATTCGGGTACGCTATGGAGAGACCGATCAAATGGGATATGTATACTATGGTTTTTATGCCATGTATTATGAAGTCGCGCGGGTCGAAAGTCTTCGTCAGCTTGGACTTACCTATAAGGTCTATTGAAGCACATGGGATCATCATGCCGGTGCTGGAGAACAAATCAAAGTTTTTGTTTCCTGCGCGTTACGATGAGCATCTTGCGAATTGTTACACGCTTTGCGTGAAAAGCCAGGTGTTCGCATTAAATTTGAGTATGAGATCTTCAATGAGATGGAAAAATTGATTCATGAGGGGAAACGTTGCTTGGTGTTTGTCGATAAGCTTACTAATAAACCTTGCCGGCCACCGGAAGTGATGCGGAAAATACTGGAGCCATTTTTCAAATGAAGTATAAACATAAGCGACTTCTATTGCAATTGAGCCCCGGAACGATGGGTCATTATCCTGGATTAAAGAAGATCCGGTTCAAAAAATATGAGAATGTCTCACTCTATAAGATTATCAAGATCTTTCTCAACAATCTTATTGATGACGAGATTCTCGATCGCGCAAATGGCGTAGCATTCAATTTCATCCTGGCAATTTTTCCGGCGATGATCTTTCTTTTCACTCTGATCCCCTATGTCACTGACTTCTTTCCCGATATCAACACAGAAAGTATCATGGAATTTTTAGGAGATCAGATCCCTCCAAGTATGTATGAAGTCATATCAACGACATTACACGATATTATCAGCATACCCACGGGGAGGATTGTTTTCCTTGGGTTTTATCTTTTCATTCTATTTATCCACCAATGGTATGATGGCGCTGATGCGTGCATTCAACGCCTGCTACCGGACCATTGAAAATCAGCGGTGCAATAAAAACCCGGTTATCGCCACAGGGCTTACCATTAACATGGCGATTGCTGTGTTTTTCAGTGATCCTTTTGCTTGATTGTCGGGTCAATTTGTGCTCCGGTATATCATGGCGAACTTGCCTGAATTCGAGTGGATTGACATGAACTACTTTACGCTTTTTTTGCTTTTTGCATGTCGTTTCCTCGCGCTGTTCATTGCCTTTTTTCTAGCCATTTCGTTTGTTTACTATTTTGGACCGGCGATACATTATAATTGGAGATTTTTTTCCGATCGGCTCTGTGTTAGCCACGCTGCTTTGCCTTGCCGTATCGTATGGATTTTCATTTTACATCACCAATTTCGGAACGTATAATAAAGTCTATGGCTCCATTGGGGCGCTGCTCGCACTGATGGTGTGATTCAACTTATCACGGTTGTATTACTTGTGGGATATGAAGTAAACACCAGCATTCATGACGCCATCCGGAAAGAAGCGTTATGGAATTCAAGAATGCATCGGTATTGGTTTTGAAATAAGGGTGGTTTAAATACGCAGCAGGATAACGTATCCTTACCTCATCCTTATATTTAACCGGAACTTTAATGGGGATACACCGCGATAGGAAAGCTTCAAAATACCTTCATATCGACACCTCAAATTTCTTTCCGCCGATCACGCCAAGCAAGCGTATCCATAAATCCCAATTCCTTAATCGAGAGTTTTACTTCAAGCGGCACAATAAATTCATTTTTTGCAGGAATAGGCGTTTTGAATTGCTGATCCACATGCGCAGCCGCTTCCCATTGACATAGACCACCACATTGATACTTTTCAGCCTGCCACGCATATTGTTAGGATTGTAAAAAATGGCATTGGCTTTCAACAAGGGTTCGTGTTCGCATCGACTACCACGTCGCGGATCTGCCGGAACACGATTTTTTCGTGGGGCTTGCTGCATCCCCATAGCGCAACAACAAATAAAATGTATGCTGTGCTAAGACCTGACCAAATTGTGTGATTTGCGGAGAAAAGTTTGAATGTAGCGATTATCATAATATCCTTTTAGTAAGTATAGACATTCTATTTCTAAATTTGTTACATGGACTCACACCATGAAAGCATCGCCGATGGACTGGCAGGTCAGGGATATGCAGTCCTGGATCATTTTTTGAGTGCCGAAGAAATCGATGACATTCTTGGTCTTGGCATCTTTGATGAGACTTCAGAAAGTTTTAGAAAGGCAGGTGTAGGGAAAAGTCAGCATAAACATATAAACGAATCCATCCGGGGCGACTATATTCATTGGCTTGACAAAAATTCAGCAGCGCCTCCTTTAAAACGGTACCTCGACAAGCTTGCAGCGCTTTCGGGATCTTTGAATAGAAGCCTTTTCCTGAGCATTAAAGATCACGAAGTTCATCTTACGATCTATCCGGCCGGAACATTTTACAAGCGCCACCTCGATCAATTCAAAAAGGATGATCACCGGATCCTATCGGTAATCTGTTATCTGAACAGAGATTGGAAAGAAACGGACGGCGGCCAGCTGAGGATGTATCTCCCGGACCATTCAGTGGATGTTTTTCCAAATGCAGGAAGGCTTGTTTGCTTCAGGAGTGATCTGATAGAGCATGAAGTACTGCCTGCAAATCGTGAAAGGCTGAGCCTTACAGGATGGCTGGTTGATCAATACATCGACATAATCGTGTGAGTTTGCTGATCACTTCATTAGCATGTAACTTGCCCGCCTCAATGGTGAGGACAACTCCAAAATGAAGCATTATTTCCTGAAGTTATACCAGTACAACGCATGGGCTAACAAACGTGTGTTGAAGATCCTGTCTTCTCAACAGATCAATGATGAAAAGATCCTGAGCATTATGGGTCATATCGTAGCGGCGCAATATCTATGGCTGCATCGCATCAAAGGATTGCCTCCCGCTGAAGTAAAGCTGTGGGACACCTATACCCTGGAACAAATCATCACAATGGCCGACGATGTTGGAAGTCTGTGGCTGGACTTTGTTCAGCAGACGGATGATTTCAACAGGGCGTTGACCTATACGAATTATGTCGGAGACCCATACACCAATAACGTGGAGATGATCATGATCCACCTGGTAAATCACTCAAGTTACCACAGGGCGCAGATCGCGTTGCTGGTAAGACAAAAAGGCTTTGAGCCGATCAACACAGATTTTATCACCTACGACCGGGTCATTACTGGGCAGTGGAATGAGTGAAGTAGTTTCCCCTTTTTAGATAGAGCACTGCACTGAATAAAATTTCTGATTTCTGATTTGCCACTTCAACAATCAACAATAAAAAATAAACAATCCGTAATGAGCTCAACATTTCCCCACAAAATTAAACCGGGAAAATATATGTGATTCATTGGAATCTTATACAGAAGTCAGATACTTTGCGGCATGAGTAAACCTGATAAAAAACTTTTTCTGCTGGATGCATATGCGCTTATCTATCGTGCGCACTTCGCATTTACCAAAACACCCCGGATAAACTCCAAGGGTATTAATACTTCTGTACCCTTCGGATTCACTAATACCCTGCTGGAAGTTCTTCAGAAGCAAAAGCCGACGCATATAGCTGTGGCCTTCGACACCACGGCAAAAACGTTCAGAGACGAGATCTTTAAAGAGTACAAGGCCACCCGCCAGGAAACACCCGAAGATATCCGTTACGGAATTCCTATTGTCAAGGATATAATCAGAGGTTTTAACATTCCCATAGTGGAAATGGATGGTTATGAAGCGGACGATATCATTGGAACACTTGCTGCTCAGGCTTGCACCAAAGGTTTCGAGGTTTTTATGATGACGCCGGACAAAGACTTCGGTCAGTTGGTGAACGAATGCGTTTTTCTTTACAAACCTGCCTACATGGGTAATGCCGTGGATATTCTCGGGCCTAAAGAAGTATGCGAAAAATGGGATATCAACGATGTCAGCCAGGTTGTTGACATGCTGGGACTGCAAGGGGACAGCTCTGACAACATTCCTGGTATTCCTGGCTTCGGTCCAAAGACGGCAGCCGTCCTGCTCAAGCAATACGGGACAGTCGAAAATATTGTCGCAAACGCAGCATCTTTAAAAGGCAAGCAGAAGGACCTGGTAACTCAATTTGGTGAACAGGCCATCCTTTCAAAAAGGCTGGCAAAGATCATAACGGACGTGCCGGTTGCTTTCGATGAAGAGGCACTGACCTACAGGGGGCCGGATCAGGAAAAGCTGAAACCAATATTCAATGAGCTTGAGTTCAAAGCGATTTCAGCCAGGGCTTTTGGTGAAGTACTTCCGTCAACGGAGTTGCCGCGCACGGCTCAAAGCACGCAGCTCTCTATGTTTGGTCAAGCAGAGCAGGGTGAGGGAGCAGACACTGCTGACAGGAAAAATCTGGGATCAGCGCCCGTTCAATACTCCAAGCTTGAGAACATTCAGCAGATACAGTCCGTGGTGGAAAAGCTAAAAGACCACCAGGTTCTTGCGATAGAGTCAATGACAGATGAGGCAGTGAACTTTGATTTCAGGCTCACCGGTCTTTCGCTGTCATTCCGCGAGGGCGAGGCATATTTCATTCCATTGGAACAGACAGATCAGGCAAAGATCTTATTAAATGGAATAGCAGGCGTGTTGCAGGATGTCAGGGTGATGAAGGTTGGGTTCAACATAAAGGCTACTATTCTTGCGTTGAAGAAGTTTGGTATCACGATCTCAGGGCAATTATTCGATCCGATGCTGGCGCATTATCTTATTGAGGCTGAGGCCTCGCATGATCTGGCAATACTGTGCTCTCAATATCTCAACTATACATTGCTTGCTGCGGGCAGCGCGACGGCAGAGGAGCGTATGTGTGAACGAGCGGACCAGGTATTCCAGTTGAGAAAGAAGCTACAGTCGGAACTTGAAAAGCGGAGACACTCCAAGCTGATGAGTGAAACTGAAATGCCATTGGTGTCGGTGCTGGCGACAATGGAATATGAAGGCGTGAGGATCGATACCCAAGCACTTGCAAAAATGTCTGAGGACCTAAGGCAGGAGACAGAGCGTGTTCAGCGCGAAGTATTCCAGCTGGCTGGCACTGAATTCAATATTGGTTCGCCAAAGCAATTGGGAGAAGTATTGTTTGACAGACTTAAGCTGATCGAAAAACCAAAGAAGACGAAGACCGGTCAGTATGCTACAGGGGAGGATGTTCTTGCTGGCCTTGCGCCGAAGCATGATATCGCCCGAAAGATCCTCGATTACAGAGAATACGAAAAGCTCCGGTCAACATACGTGGATGCTTTACCGAAGATGATCAGCAGGGCCGATGGTCGTGTGCACACCGACTACCGGCAGGCGCTTGCCGTCACCGGCAGGTTAAGCTCAAATAATCCAAATCTCCAGAATATTCCAATCCGCACAGAGAAGGGACGTCTGATCAGAAAA
Organism: uncultured Cytophagales bacterium; assembly: GCA_963845845.1. Taxonomy (GTDB): domain Bacteria; phylum Bacteroidota; class Bacteroidia; order Cytophagales; family Cyclobacteriaceae; genus Chryseolinea. The sequence continues at coordinate 87,927 of CAWJTP010000008.1, read as the reverse complement.
GCGTTCATCGCCCGTCAGGACTACCTGTTTATGTCAGCCGATTATTCGCAAATAGAATTGCGTATAGCCGCATCGTTTGCCAAGGATGACATTATGATCGATGCGTTTCGTAACAAACGCGATATTCATACGACTACTGCTGCAAAGGTGTTCAAGGTGCCGCTTGACAAAGTAACGCCCGACATGCGGCGGAAGGCGAAAGAAGTAAACTTCGGTATACTATATGGTAGCACTGCTTTCGGGCTCGCGCAGAATCTGGGTATTGCCAGATCCGAGGCCCAGGAGATCATTCAATCCTATTTCACAGAGTTTGCTGCGATAAAACGGTACATGGATGACGCGATCAATACCGCCAGGGAAAAAGAATTTGTTGAGACCATATTGGGCCGGCGAAGGTATCTTCGGGATATCAATTCCCGAAATGTTACCACCCGTGGGTTTGCAGAACGAAATGCGATCAATGCTCCTATTCAGGGCAGTGCGGCGGATATTATTAAGATCGCGATGGTTAACATTCACCGCTGGCTCACAAAAGAAAAACTAAAATCGAGAATGATCATGCAGGTTCATGACGAACTTGTCTTCGATCTGCACAAAGACGAAGTAGATGTGGTCAAGCCACATGTTATCAGCCTTATGCGTCATGCTGTGTGCCTGGAGGTTCCCATGGAAGTAGAAGTTGGCGTAGGTGACAACTGGCTTGAAGCGCATTGATCTTGTTAGTTGATCGCATCCTCAAAGTGTATGATCTCAGGAGACACGCCAAGCAAAACAGAGATTATATCAAACCGGATGTGTCCATGCCAGTTGGTAGTGTAAATAAACTCCTCTGCTGCCTGGAATATTCTATTTGCCTGTTGCGAATCGACAAACTCTTCGGGATAACCATAATACGTATACGAACGGGTTTTGACTTCAACAAAGATCATCCAGTCTTCCTTTCGGGCAATGATGTCTATTTCACAACGCCGAAACGTATAATTCCTTCTTAGGATCTCGAAGCCTTTGTGCTTCAGAAAATCTGCGGCCAGATCTTCCCCTTTGTTGCCTGTTTTGATTTTCTCGCTCACAATTATGTTCTACCTTTACTTTTGAATTTACTCTTATGGTCACAACGAAAAAATACATTGAGAACTTCACACGTCAATTGTCCGACGCATTGAAGATTGGCCAGACGCTTGACCTTCAGCGACCGGGGAGTGACATCAGGAATATCGTAATCGCTGGAATGGGAGCCTCAGGCATTAGTGCTAACCTGGTTGAGTCACTCACGTTTGGCAGGATTGCCATACCAATAATTGTATCAAAAAGTTATAACATTCCTCAGTTCGTAAGTCCACACACATTATTCATCGCCTGTTCTTACAGCGGCAATACTGAAGAAACTGTCGCTGCGCTTAACAAGGCTCTTCTGAAACGAGCACAGGTCATCGCTGTATCATCAGGCGGTAAGCTTCTGGACATATGTAAAGAATACAATCTCTATTATATACAGCTACCGCCCGGATCCGATAGCCCACGAGCGATGTTAGCCTATCACATGAATGCGTTGCTGCACATCCTGTATCACACAAACCTTATCGGTGCTGCATTCATTAAGGAAACAGAAAATGCTATCGAATTCCTTGACCGCGGTGAAAAGGGAATTCAATCGGAAGCCGAATTAATAGCCAAGAAACTGAAGGGAAAACTTCCCGTGATTTATTGCGACAATAGGCTACATGCGATGGCATTGCGTTTTCAGCAACAGCTTAATGAAAACTCCAAACAGCTGGCACATGTCAACACCTTTCCCGAAATGAATCACAATGAATTGGTGGGATGGCACTTTCCTGAAAATTTAATGCCAATGCTCCAACCCATATATCTGTACTCTGACCATGATCATCAGCGTGTTGAGAAACGGATGGAAATATGCCGTGAGCTTTTTGAAAAGAAATCCAATCCGATCGTAGATATTATAGGCGAGGGCGCTTCGTTACTCGAGCAGTATTATTATCTCATCCATCTGACGGATTGGATCTCGTTCTTCCTGGCCAAGGAGAATGGCATCGATCCTGATCCTGTGGAATCAGTCTTACAGCTTCGAAAGGAATTGGAAAAGATCAAGTAAACAATTTTCAGTATGAGTATCTCCCGCCGGCAGTTTATAAAAGGAATATCGTCCGCTTCGCTCGTACTTCTCGGCGGTAAGGTGATAGCGCTCTCTGCGGCGGATGCCCTTTCGCTTCAAAAAGATTCAGTCCTGAGATTTGCCGTTGCATCTGACGGTCATTTTGGTCAGCCAGATACGGAGTTTAATAACATGCACGAAAGCATGCTCAAAGCCATTACGGAATTCCACGGCAGAAATACATTGAATTTTTGCGTGATCAACGGTGATCTTATTCACGATCAGAAACCATTTCTCGCTGATGCTAAACGCTATTGGGATAGACTTCCCGTGAAATACTTTGTAACGAAGGGCAATCACGATATAGTAAGTGATGCATATTGGGAAGAAGTTTGGGGCATGCCGGTCAACCATGAGGTGAAAATGGGTTCTGACGTGCTGTTACTGGCAACAACGTCAAACGAAAAGGGTGAATATCTTAGCCCTGATCTGGGATGGATGAAGGAGAAGCTCAAAGCAAACACCGGCGCGCGGAACATTTTCATTTTTATACACATTCCCCAGATGACCTGGACTAAGAACGGAATTCACACACCTGCTTTTTTTGATCTGATAAAGGCGCACAAGAATGTAAAGGGCGTATTCCACGGCCATGAGCATGACCAGGACGCGGTAAAAACGATGGACACCGTGCCCTACATGTTCGATTCTCATATTGGAGGCAGCTGGGGAACAACTTATCGGGGATTCCGTGTTGTAGAGCTAACGAAGGACAATCACGTACTGACATACATCATGAATCCTTCCGAGAAAATTAACCAAGCTTCATTCTGAATTGAACCGTATTCAAAATAAAAAGACACAATTCATTGACCTGGGCCTTATAGACTTTCAAGATGCCTGGACGTATCAAACCTCCCTTTTTGAAAAAACGCTTCAGATAAAAGCCCAGAACAGAAATCTGTCCGAAGATCAGCAAAAGATCACCGATAACTACCTCCTGTTTTGCGAACATCATCACGTTTATACTCAGGGTAAATCCGGCAAAGACAGTAATCTATTGGTCTCCAAAGAAGGATTGTCGTCGATCAGGTCATCCTATTATCAGATCAACAGAGGAGGTGACATAACCTATCACGGTCCCGGTCAGGTTGTGGGATATCCTATTTTCGATCTGGAAAACTTCTTCACAGATATTCATAAGTATATGCGTGCGCTGGAAGAAGTAATTATTCAAACCCTTGCAGAACTGGGGATCCCCGCTGGAAGGATTTCCGGACTAACTGGCGTTTGGGTTAATGCAGCGGATCCGGCAACAGCAAAGAAAATTTGCGCATTTGGTGTGAGGGCCAGCCGGTGGGTCACTATGCACGGCTTTGCTTTAAATGTCAATACCGATCTGGATTATTTTAAGAATATCGTTCCTTGTGGCATCGCGGACAAGGCAGTAACTTCTGTTCAAAAAGAATCGGGTAAAGTGTTCCAATTGAAAGAGGTGGAGGAGATCCTGAAAAACAAGTTTTCTCAGGTTTTTGCGTTGGAGTTTTCACCGCTGGTCCAGGGAGTAGTCTAAAGAGGAGCATAGATCGCACAAGCAAATGATCAGCGATATTAAAATACCGGAAGTTAAGAATGTGACACTAGCTGTCGCACGCAACAAGTATATTGGTCAAAGTGATGAGTGGAAGGTCTATTTGATCAACAATAACAATTTTGCATTGGAAAATACATTGGTTGCCAGTAAGGGCTATGGCGAAAAGGATGGCGAACCGCAGCGCACTTCCATACTGCGGCATTTTCTGGATACCATTGCTCCGAACAGTGCCATGATGATCGAGCCTATCGACCCGGCAGTTTTTCACCTGAACAATGAATACTGGGTTAGCTATTATATAGGCTCACAGATATACGATAAGCGATTTGTATTCGTACCTGACTCCATTTGTGAAGAAAATATTTCCTTCATTAAAGAACTTGAGATGGAAGGTGTTTTGCATTCTTAATGATCGTACGTTGAACCGGTATCTTTTTCCCATAGTTATAGCATAAGATGATTCAGGAACTTCGAGATATACTTTTTCTGGACATAGAAACTGTTGCCAATACCTTTGAACTGGAGACGCTTGATGAGCGTCTGAAAGTACAATGGTCCCGGAAGGCTGGGTTTCTAAAACGCAATACAGACCAAACGGATGACGCGCTTTACCGCGATCGTGCGGGTATCTACGCAGAGTTCGGCAAGATCATCTGCATTGCTGTGGGAAAATTCATCGAGACGGAAACAGGAGACCTGGCCTTAAAGACCAAAGCTTTTTATGGTCACGATGAGAAGGAAACGCTTTGCGCATTCAAGACGATGGTGGAAAAGATGGACCCCAACGCACTGAAACTCTGCGCACACAATGGCAAGGAATTTGACTTTCCCTATTTGTGCAGGAGAATGATCGTGAATGACATTAGTTTGCCCGCAGCCCTTAATCTGTCCGGTAAGAAACCATGGGATGTTCCACATCTGGATACCATGGAAATGTGGAAGTTTGGTGATTTTAAACACTATACTTCGCTGGATCTGCTGGCCGCCATCTTCGACATTCCAACCAGCAAAACCGATATGGACGGAAGCCAGGTAAACACGGTCTACTATCTGGACAACGATCTTGGCAAGATCAGAGATTATTGCCTTCGCGATGTGATTGTGCTGGCAAAACTTTTTTTAAAGCTCAAAGTGATCAGACTAAACAATGAGCTGACGGTGATCGGTGTGGATTGATCGGAAAGTTCCATCATTATTTTTGCTACCTTCACTCGCGCTGCCCGGGTGATTACCGCATAGTATAAACTGAAGCGCAGCACATTTTATAAATTAACCCAACGCCTATACGGAATGTGTCTGCATTCCAGCCGGACACTCAAAGTGTCCGTTATTTAATCAAGTAATCAAAATGAGCAAAAAGAAATTTTCAAAACATAAAAAGAAAAATGATACGAGAGAAACGTTCCAATCAGCTATCCTTTCCCTATTGGATGATGGTTCAGGTAACGCTTACTCTTTAAAACAAATTGTAAAAAAGCTGGGACTCAAAAAGAAAGAGGACATCAAGGCGGCAACCCTGATCATTGACCAGCTTTACGATGACGACAGGATCCAACAACTTAAGAATGGAAGCTATAAGAGTAATCGCAAGCAAGAGGAGCTAACAGGTATCGTGGACCACATTAGTGCCCGCTTTGCCTATGTCAAGCTGGGAAATGATCAAGCTGATATTTTCATCAAAGCAAAAGACCTGGGCTCGGCAGTCGACGGTGATACTGTGAACATCATCATACTTCCTACCAGGCATGGAGAACATCAGGAGGGTCGCGTCACGCGGGTACTGAAGAGAAACCGGACACGTTTTGTGGGAAAAGCCGAAGTTTCGAAGAATTATGCCTTCGTAGTTCCTGACTACAGAAAGATGCATACGGACTTCTTTGTCTACCCCGAGCATCTTCACAATGCAAAAACAGGCGACAAGGTGATCATCGAAGTTATCTCGTGGGCCCAGGACGATAAGAAGCCAGAGGCTAAGATCGTAGACGTGCTTGGAAAGGCCGGTGAGAATGAAGCTGAGATCCACTCCATTATGGCTGAGTTTGATCTGCCATTCAATTTTCCGGAAAAGGTTATTAATGAATCACAAAAAATAAGTGAAGGCATCACTGATCAGGAAGTTAGCAAGCGCTGGGATTTTCGCGAGGTTACAACATTCACAATTGACCCGGAAGATGCTAAAGACTTTGATGACGCTATCTCTTTTCGAAAGCTTGAGAACGGCAACTATGAGATTGGCGTACACATCGCTGATGTAACCCACTATGTAAAGCCTAACTCCATTCTTGATCAGGAAGCGTATGACCGCGCAACATCCGTTTATCTTGTTGACAGGACGATTCCAATGCTGCCCGAAAAGCTTTCCAATGAACTGTGCTCATTAAGGCCCCGGGAAGATAAACTTACATTTGCCGCCGTATTTGAGATCGATGAAAAAACAAAGATCAAAAAGGAGTGGTTTGGAAGAACGATCATCCACTCTGACGTTCGGTTTTCCTACGAGGATGCACAGGCCGTCCTTGAAAAAGGCAAGGGGAAATTATCCGAAGAACTTCTTATCCTCAACGACATTGCTAAGAAACTCCGGAAAGAGCGATTTAAGAAAGGAGCTGTAAATTTTGAAACGACGGAAGTCAAGTTCAAACTTGACGAGAAAGGTAAGCCGCTGGCGGTGATCCCCAAGGTCCGTAAAGATGCGCACAAACTGATCGAGGAATTTATGCTTCTCGCAAATAAGCATGTGGCGTCATTTGTGTTCAATTTCAAAAAAGGAAAAGAGAAAAATACATTTGTATACCGCACACATGACTTTCCAGATCCTGAGAAGGTAAAAGATTTTTCAGTGTTTGCCCGTCAGTTCGGACATAAAATGAATGTCGATGAAAGCACGATCTCATCGTCGCTGAATAAGCTGATGAGTGAAATTGAAGGCAAGCCCGAGCAGAATATCCTCGAACAGCTGGCCATTCGAACAATGGCAAAGGCAAAATACACGACAGACGCCAAAGGCCATTTTGGGTTGGCATTCGATCATTACTCCCATTTCACATCGCCCATACGCCGCTATCCTGACATGATGGCTCACCGGATGCTTCAACACTATCTAGACGAAGGCAACCCTTTGGGCAAAGCCGAGTACGAAGAGAAGTGTGTGCATTCCTCCGAGCGCGAGAAGCGCGCAGCTGACGCAGAACGCGCCTCCATAAAGTACAAGCAGGTGGAGTATATGGCATCGGCGGAAAAGAAGGCCTACAAGGGGCTTATCTCTGGCGTTACCGAATGGGGTATCTATATTGAGATCATTGAAACAAAATGCGAAGGCATGGTTCGATTGGCTGACCTGACAGACGATTTCTATGAATTTGACGAAAAGAACTATCGTATCGTGGGACGAAAAACCCGTAAAGTGTATACGCTTGGTGACCGGGTTGACGTACGTGTTAAAAAAACGGACATTGATAAGCGCATGATAGATCTCGTTTTTGCGCAAAGTAATATCTTGGATGAAGAATAACCTCCTTCATGTCTTCACCCGCTAAAGCATATCAAAACTGGATTGAACTGGCGATCTCAAAGCAACGGTATGGGAAAGCGCCGATATCGCTATACGAACCTATCCGTTATTTAATGGGTATCGGCGGTAAAAGACTCCGCCCCGTTCTCACATTGTTTGCCTATGCACTTTTTAAAGATGATGTTAAAAGTATCATCAAGTATGCTGTAGCTGTTGAGGCATTTCACAATTTTACTTTGATGCACGATGACATCATGGACAAAGCTCCCCTGCGAAGAGGGAAAGCAACAGTCCATAAGAAATGGAATGTCAATACGGCAATACTTTCTGGAGATGTTATGCTTGTGAAGGTGTATGACATGATGCTCGACATCCAACCGGATAAGCTGAAACACATTTTGAGCACGTTCAACAAATGCGCAGCCGAGGTATGCGAGGGACAACAGTGGGACATGGAGTATGAACAATTGCCTACCGTAACGGAATCCGAATACATAAACATGATCAGACTTAAGACAGCGGTGCTGATCGGCTTCAGTCTTGAGCTCGGGGCCATGCTCGCAGGTGCCTCAGCGCATGATTGTAAAGCCCTCAGGGAGTTCGGTACAAACATTGGAATTGGCTTTCAGCTGAAGGATGACCTGCTCGACGCCTATGCGGATCCCAAAAAATTCGGAAAGCAAAGCGGCGGTGATATCATTGCAAACAAGAAGACCTTTTTACTGATCAAAGCGCTTGAGCTGGCCCGGGGCAACGAGAAACGTGAACTTGAGAATTGGCTGGAAGCTAAAAAATTCAATGAAAAAGAAAAAGTAAGGTCTGTAAGGGAATTGTATGATCGTCTTGGATTGGTTTCGATCAGCGAGAAAAAGATCGACAAATACTTTAAAAAAGGATTTACAAACTTGCAAAAGCTGGACGCGCCCTATGATAAAGTCGAGAACCTCTCAGGTTTTACGAAAGGTTTAATTCAACGGGAGGTGTAACCATCTTTTTCTTCAGAAAGTCAGCTGTATAACCCGCTCCTTTTTTTACCATCTGCTCCGGTGTTCCTTCAAACATGATCGTGCCGCCCTTCTTTTCTCCACCCTCCGGTCCAAGGTCTATGATCCAGTCTGCACATTTAATGATCTCTATATTGTGCTCGATGATGATCACGCTGTGGCCCCCATCAACCAATGCATTAACTGCCTTTAACAGTTTTGAAATGTCATGGAAGTGAAGGCCTGTGGTCGGCTCATCGAAGATGAAAAGTATATGACCATCGGGCGAATTTTTGCCAAGAAATGACGCAAGCTTAACTCTTTGAGCTTCACCGCCACTCAATGAGTTTGAGGATTGCCCGAGCTTAACGTATGCCAGACCGACGTCGTTCAGCGGGACCATCTTATCGTAGATGGCCTTTTTATCTTTGAAAAATGCAAGCCCATCTTCCACGGTCATATCCAGTACGTCGGCGATGTTCTTTCCATTCAGTTCTACTTCAAGGATCTCTTGTTTAAAACGCTTTCCAGCGCAGCTTTCACATTTGAGATAAATGTCTGCCATGAATTGCATCTCGACTTTGATCTCCCCTTCACCCTGACAGGTTTCACAACGGCCACCTTCGACGTTGAACGAAAAATGAGAAGGCTTATATCCGCGCTGCTTCGACAAAGGCAGCTCTGAGTAAACTTGCCGTATGGCGTCATACGCCTTGATGTAACTGATAGGATTTGAACGCGATGATTTGCCGATCGGGTTCTGATCAACAAACTCCACCTGTGTTATCTTTGCAAAGTCACCCTCAAGTTTGTCGTATTTACCTGGAGACTCCGATACCGATCCGTTAAGGCGGCCAACAGACGGATAAAGTATCTTCTTGACCAGCGTGGACTTTCCGGATCCACTGACTCCAGTGATAACCGTTAATGCCCCAAGCGGGAACCTGACGGTAAGATTTTTCAAATTGTTTTCGCGTGCGCCATAGACCACTATTGAGTCTTTCCACTTCCTGCGTGACCTGGGTATAGGTATCTCTTCGATACCTGACAAGTAATCAGTCGTATGGGATCTTGCTTTTCCATTGATATCGCTGATTGATCCCTGGAATACCAACTCGCCGCCATTGGTTCCGGCATCGGGTCCAATATCGATTATCTGATCAGCGGCGCGCATGATCTCTTCCTCGTGCTCGACGACAATTACAGTGTTACCAAGGTCGCGGAGTGATTTGAGAACACCCACCATGCGGGCCGTATCTTTTGGATGCAGACCAATACTTGGTTCATCCAGCACGTACATGGAGCCCACCAGTGCGCTACCAAGTGCCGTGGCAAGTTTGATCCGTTGATATTCGCCACCTGACAATGTTCCCGTTAGCCGGTTAAGCGTAAGATAGCCTAACCCAACCTTGGCCATATACTCAAGGCGGGAACGGATCTCTTTCAGAATGCGATCAGAGATCTTCTTGTCGTGTTCGGGCAACCTGATCTTATCGAAAAATAAAAGCAGATCTTCTATCGGTAACAGGACCAGGTCCGCAATGGACATGCCGTCGATCTTTACGTACTGGGCATCCTTTCGAAGCCTTGTGCCTTTGCAGTCCGGACAGTTTGTTCGTCCACGGTAGCGGGACAGTAATACACGATATTGGATCTTATAGGTCTTCGTCTCCAGATATTTGAAGAAAGCGTGTAAGCCATCGAAATAGCTGTTCCCGTCCCAGACGATCTCCTGTTGCTGACGAGTAAGGTCTCCATATGCTCTGTGTATTGGAAAGTCAAACTTAATTCCATTCTTCAGTAAGGGCTTAAGCCATTCGCCCATAGTTTCGCTGCGCCATGGAGCAACGGCGCCTTCATAGATCGAAAGGGATTTGTCAGGGATAACAAGGTCCTCGTCTATCCCAAGTACTTTCCCAAAGCCTTCGCACGTCTGGCAGGCGCCAAACGGGTTGTTGAAGCTGAAAAAGTTAATCGATGGCTCCGTGAACGTCATTCCGTCCAACTCAAACCGGTCGGAGAAATGCAGGGTGCGATGCCCCTCGGCATATACGGTGCAATCTCCCTCGCCTTCGAAAAAAGCCGTTTGGACCGAATCCGACAAGCGGAATACGGTATCATCGTCCGCAGGGTTAACAGATGCCCTATCGATGAGAATTTCAACAGTGCCGTCGATTTTGGTGTTCTTTTTCTTCTTGCCTTCGCCTTCAGTACCGATGAGGTCTTCGATGAATTTCATTTCACCATCAAGGAGGATGCGTGCGAAACCTTTGCTTAGGAGAAGGTTCAGCTCATCAACAAGTTTCCTTCCTTTTTTGATGTGCAGCGGACAGGCGATCATGATCCTTGTCTGAACTGGAAGATTGTTGATGGTATCAACGACAGATGAGACTGTGTCTCTTTTTACTTCTCTTCCACTTATGGGGGAGCAGGTTTTGCCGACCCTTGCAAAAAGCAATTTCAGATAGTCATAGATCTCGGTTGTTGTCCCTACTGTTGAGCGTGGGTTTCGGGTGTTCACTTTCTGCTCGATGGCAATGGCAGGAGATACGCCCCTTATGTAGTCAACTTCGGGTTTCTCCATCCTGCCGAGGAACTGCCGTGCATAGGAACTAAGGCTTTCCACGTACATCCGCTGCCCTTCGGCAAACAGTGTATCGAAGGCGAGGGAGGATTTACCGGAACCTGAGAGGCCTGTGATAACTACAAGCTTATTCCTTGGTATGGCGACGCTCAGATTTTTTAGATTATTGACCCTTGCACGTTTGATAATGATAAAATCTTTTGGGCTCAGGTCGTCCAGATGAGAGTCAGTAAAGGGTAATCCGGATTTAGTCACGAAATAAATGTTAGTGATTTATGGTAGTTAGGCTCCAGGAGCTTTATGAAGCGCATAATTTCTCCGGCAGCAAAATAAAAAACACCATCTTCAGAGATGGTGTTCATTTGATAAGGGAAATTTATGTCTTGCTAGTTGTCAAAGTCAGGATCATAGCTTTCTTCACGGCTCTTTCTGCTGCTTCCGGTGCCATTTTCGTCATAATTGCTGTCAGATTCCTCTTCACTGTCATTTGGCGTACTATCGAAGCTTTCAGCCGGATCAAATGCATCTTCACCTTTATCGAATTCTGGCTCTGGCTTTGATTCAACATCGTATTCGCCATCGCTGTTCTTTGTCACTGGAACCTTTACAAGGTAGGTGGCATCGTTTGTTTCGAGTGGAAATACAAAAATTGGCTCACGCTTTGCATTTGTAATTCGGGTGATGCTGCTCTCGTAACCATTCGGATATTGGGTACGAAGCAGTTCAAGCAAGTCTTCCGATAGCTTCTCAAGACTTTTAATCACTTTTTTCTTGCTCATTGCCATACAATGGATAAACGCGGATTTGCGAGCAAATAGGGCAAGAAATCTTATGACAGGCAAGAATTATTTTAAAATTTTTTGTGCTTTTGGAGAGTTTTTTTATCTTTTCAAACTGATTTGTTCAAATAACCCCCACAATATCGAAAGAGACATCTACGTTACCTAAAGTGAGACAGAATGATTGACAGCAGATTAAGTGACAGCCAACTCGTGTCACTCTATCAGACCGGTAACCAAGAAGCTTTCGAAATGCTCTTACACCGACACAAATCCAGGATCTATACAGCTATCTATCTGATCGTAAAAGATCGGTATACAGCTGAAGATCTCCTGCAGGAAACTTTCATTAAAGCGATCAACACGATTCGTAGTGGTCGTTACAATGAAGAAGGAAAGTTTCTTCCCTGGATTAGTCGCATTGCCCACAATCTGGCAATAGACAATTTTAGAAAGAATAAGCGTTACCCGGAGATAGTGTTGGAGGATGGAAGCAGAGTTTTCAATTCCATGCAGTTTGCGGTGGAATCTGTCGAAGACAAGCAAGTTTTCCGGGACACAAGAACGAAACTGAGGGACTTCATTAAGGAATTGCCAAAGGAGCAGAAGCAAGTGCTGATCATGAGGCATTACCTGCAAATGAGTTTCCAGGAGATTGCGGAACGCACAGGGGTGAGCATTAATACGGCGTTAGGAAGGATGCGGTACGCGCTCATTAACCTGCGGAAACGGATGGTGAAAAACAGAGCCTATGATAAAAACATTTACCGAAACGGACTTGATCAGGTATTTATACCACGAGACCACGGAGAAGGAGACAAGGGCGATTGATCATGCCCTTCTCTGCGACAGCGAGTTGCAGGCCCTTTACGCGGAATTATGCGCCACGAAGAAACACTTGGACGCAGCTCGATTAGAACCCTCTTCCAAAGCGGTTCTTAATATTCTGAGCTACTCGCAAAGTATCTTTGAAAACAGGACATGATAAGTTTTGTAGGTCTCGCCTTGTGTGGGACCTACAATTCTTTGATCTCAACCTTTTTCCATCTCACTTTCACGCCACCTCCATCGTGAATTTGTAAGGCAACTTTGCCCGAAGCAGCCCCTATTTTGTTATCCTCCAGTGCGACCATCTGTTCGCCGTTAAGCCAGGTCGTCACCTTGTTTCCCTGCATTTTCACGATCATAGTATTCCATTCTCCCTCCTTTAGAAACTTCTCTTTGGCTGCCTCCGGTTTGATCAGCCATCCGCGACCATACGATTCGTAAATTCCTCCTGTGCTCTTGTTTAAAGGCGCGACCTCAGCTTGCCATCCACTGATCTTGGTGCCCTCAATGGAACAATGAAAGAACACCCCGCTATTGCCGTTTGATTCCTGCTTGAACTCAACCGTCAACTCGAAGTCCTTGAAATCTTTGTCTGATACCAGATAGCCATATTGCTTATCAGGTCCGCTCTCACATATCAGCTCGCCATTTTCTACGAACCACTTTTCAGTTCCGTGAACTTTCCACCCCGTCAGATCTTTTCCATTAAACAGCTTGGTCTGTGCCACAGAAAATTTAATGATGGCGGAGAGCAAAAGGAATGCAATGAGTTTCTTATTCATACGGGATCAATTGTTGGGGTTAAAGCCAAATGTAAGTCGCATTCGTGACGATTGCAGGTGGTTATTGATGAGTGGTGACCAGGCCGATGTTAAGTAAAACGAGCCTTCATTCTATCCAGGCGGCCAGCGCGGATGGGGCCGCAGGAATGCCTATCAGCATATGATATTTAATGTGATTAATAGTGAGAATAAAGGGGGAAACAAAGAGGAACAAGAGAGGATGACGCCGGAAAGTCTCTATAAGGTCTCTATAAGGTCTCTGTAAGGTCTCTATAATGGTTCACGTTAGGAGCCGGGAGTCACGCTCCAGAGAAAGCCATGGCACCCCGTGTTACTTATACGATCTACGATACGAAAAAGTAGTCGAATGCACAACTAAAATTTGCATCCAGCCTGCGAAGAACCAGGAGATAGTTGTTTGAATAAACGTTGCGATCCGGGAATTCGCCAGGGACTGTCGCATAGAGAAACCGTTGTGACACGCTTTGTGCGGGATGTCCAGGGCCAAGCGGGCCTCCAGAATTGCAATGCGTGTGTACGCCCAGGGATGCGGACGCTCTCAGCGTTCTTAGTTTGGGCTGGGATGCCCGGCCAGGTGATTTCATGCAAGACAATGAGAATTTGTCGCTGATGGTGTGGACTTTTACCTTTCTCTGTGCTTTCAACTGACCTTACCAATGCTTTCTTTGCAGCGTGAAAGTTCTAATCCTTCATCAGCATTTCAAAACACCCTCAGAAGGTGGTGCGCTGCGCTCATATTTCCTTGCGAAAGCGCTCGTGGCTCATGGTCATCAGGCGATCGTCATCACGGGCGGCGGGAAAGGACGCTATGACAAGAGTGATATCGAAGGGATAGAAGTATATCGCACCGGGGTTCAGTACGACAACAGCTTTGACTTTTGGAGAAGGTCAAGATCTTTCCTGCAGTACGCATGGAAGAGTGTAACACTTTCTACCAAACTTGAAGGGATTGACCTTTGCTATGCTATATCCGTACCGTTGACCGTTGGCTTATCAGCCCGATGGCTTAAGTCGAAATGTAAGATCCCATATATTTTTGAAGTTGGCGACCTGTGGCCGGACGCGCCAATCCAGATGGGGTACGTCCGGAGTTATTTGTTTCGGCAACTTCTTTTCGGCATGGAGAGATCAATCTACAGAGATTCCCAGGCAATTGTCGCGCTATCTCCGTCAATAAAATCAGCCATTGAGAAGAAAGTCCCGGGCAAAACAGTTCATATGATCCCCAATATGGCTGACACGGAGTTTTTCCTTCAGGAACCGAAGCACCCAGGACTGATAAGTCAATACAAGGTGGAGGGCAAATTTGTTGTTTCGTATATCGGAGCTGTAGGTGTAGCCAATGGGTTGGATTATTTTATAGAGTGTGCACGCGCCAGTGAGAAAGCACAGCTTCCGGTTCACTTTTTACTTTGCGGAGAAGGAGCGCTCCTTGAAAGTCATAAACGAAATGCCACGCGGTTGGATCTTTCCAATTTAACCTTCATCCCCTTTCAAGACAGAGACGGTGTGCGTGATATCATGAATGTTACCGACGCTATTTTCGTTTGCTATAAGAGCTATCCCATACTCGAAACAGGTTCGCCCAATAAGTATTTTGATGGCCTGGCAGCTGGCAAACTTATATTGATAAATTTCGGCGGATGGATAAAGCACGAAATAGAAACGCAGCGTTGTGGCGTGTATCTCAATAAGCAACAGCCTTCCGATTTTGTCCGGACTGTTCAGTCTTTTATTTCCGATCCTGCTTTGCTTATAGATCACCAAACGTCTGCACGGAAACTGGCCATCTCAAAGTATGACAGGAAGATGTTAAGCGCCCAGTTTTTGGATATTGTTGTAAAGGGTGCGGAACATGCAAAGGTCACTTGACCTCACGCTCAAATATCTTCCCGGTCTTCTTACTCTTAAGGATAAGCTTTTTTGCTCCGTAGTGGGTCATCTCTTCCTTGACAAGATAATGTTCCGCATCATATTCAATCAGGTGTTGATCTTTGGACAGCCCTGTTTTACCTCGCCACGTTTCAAGTATGACTGGCTCCCAAAGTTTCGTCTTTGATGATTTATAAGCGGCATCGAGCACTGAGTTGACGACGTAGCCGTCATAAAATGTTTCTTTGGGAGGGGAGCCTTTTTCTAAAGAATTAAACATGTCCATAAACATGTGGTTGTATCCGAGTTCGTTCAACTCATCACCTACAGGGAATAGCCAGCCGGAATTGCTTTCAGCTTTTTCGGCGACATAGTCGGCGCCTTTGCCGGTAGTGAACATCTCAAAGCCCGTACGGAGAAAACTGTTGATCCAGATAGTGCCTTCCGTACCCATGACCTCATCGCGCAAGTCAAGGCCACCGCGAAATGTCCAGCTTACCTCGAACTGTGCCATTGCGCCGTTCTCATATTTGATCAGGGCGATCGCATGGTCTTCGGCATCAATCGGCTTGACCTGTGTATCAGCCCAGCACATTACTTCCACCGGCTTAATGTCCTTGCCGATATAGCTTCGGGTGATCTCCACGCAATGACAGCCAAGATCCAGGATACATCCGCCTCCGGCCTGTTCAATATCCCAGAACCAATCAGAGTGAGGACCGGGATGTGTCTCTCTGGACTTCGCCCAAAGTATTCTTCCCAGCGCGCCTTTCTGAACACTGGCGACAGCTTTTAAAAACTTGGGAGTATAACAGAGATCTTCCAGGTATCCGTTGAATATTCCGGCTTTCTCGACGGCTTCAAGCATTCGTTTCGCCTCGGCGCCATTACGGCCAAGAGGTTTGGTTGTAATGACAGCCTTTTTATGTTTGCAGCACAGCATAACTGCTTCCTCGTGAAGATTGTTCGGCAAGGCAATGCAAACAACCTCTACTTCAGGCCTGTTGATCGCCTCTTCCATGCTAGGCGCAGCGTACCCAACCTGATAGTCCTGCGCGAATTTCTTCGCGCTCTCAAGCTTCCGGGAGTAAATGGAAACGATCTTGTCTTTGCTTCTGTATCCTTGAAGGGAATCGGCGTAGAAGCGGCCAATGAACCCTGAGCCTAGCATTGCGATATTCATAGCACTTTAATTTAATGGTTGATGATGTTAAGCGGCTTTCTGAATAGCCCGCTTCTCTTTAAAAAACAAGATAAAATAGATCAGAACAGCCACGGCAATAAAAGCAGGCACAAACCATATCGATCTCCACTGCATTTCGCCGTTCTGCGTATAGTACTCCGTTGTAAAGCCCGAAAACCATGTTCCAATGAACATCCCGACGCCGTAAGTGGCAAAAGTAAATAGACCCTGTGCAGCATTCTTGATCTTTTCGCCAGCCTTCTTCTCGGTATACATATAACCGGTAACGAAAAAGAAATCATAACAAATGCCGTGTAGTATGATACCTGCATAAAGCATCCACGTATTTGCGCCTGTATCACCATACGCAAAACAAACGTATCGCAATATCCAGGCAGTCATCCCGAGCATTAACATGTTCTTGACACCGATGTTATTGAACAGAAAAGGTATCGCCAGAATAAAAATAGCTTCGGAAAATTGACCAAGGCTCATTTTTCCGGCAGGGTTCTCCATGCCCACGTCATTCAGGAACAGGTTCGCGAATCCATAGTAGAACGAAAGTGGAATGCACACGAGAATCGCCGCGATAAAAAAGATGAGATAAGATTTGTCTTTGAAAAGTACGAAGGCGTCAACACCCAGTGCACTGGAGGCTGTAGGACCTTTGACCCCGGCCTTTGGCGGTGTGTTGGGAAGTATAAATCCAATGATACCCAACAGGATGGAAGCGCCCGCTGCCATATGAAACGTGGCGGGTGTTTTCTCAATTCCCAGGGCAGCAATCATTAATCCGGCAAGTATCCAGCCAGCAGTACCAAAGACACGTATCCATGGGAACTGCTTTCCAGGGTCGGTCATTTGTGTGAATGCAATGCTATTGGACAATGCTATGGTCGGCATGTACAAAAGCGAGTAAAGGAGGATCACCCAGTAAAATGCTGTGTTGCCCGTGATCAGCGTTGCCAGGTAGAGCAATAAACCACCTAAGAGGTGAAAAATACCCAGTATCTTTTGCGCGGCGAAAAACCTGTCTGCGATCATGCCGACGAAAAATGGAGAGATCATTGTCGCGATAGCTAGCGCACTGTACGCAGCGCCGATATTTATGCCTGTTGAATGAAGGTATTCAGACATATACGTAGCCAACGTCACATACCATGCACCCCAAATGAAATATTCGAGCAGCATCATCAGGGCGAGTTTGGTAAAGATTACAGACTTCATGGGTGATAGTTTCAAGAAATATACACGGATGAGGGAAGGGTAGGAAACCTTCCGAGTAATTTTTATGAGGGTTTGCAGTTTAGATCGTCATGCGGGAGAAACGTCGCACGCCGAAGTTGAGCGCAGCATATTAACAGCGATCAAGCCTTGAGGACAAATAGCACAGCCGCCCATTCGTCGCGTTCGTCACGCTTTATTTCTGTGAGGCCGTAATTACCGGCCTCGGCAATAATGTCAGGAATATCGGGGACGTAAAAGCCACTCAGTAGCAAAAGACCGTTTGGCATAAGATTATCTTTGTATAAACTCATCTCATCGAGAAGCACATTCTTGTTAATGTTTGCAAGGATGATGTCGAACCTGACATCGAACCGTAGCTCACTTAGCTTGCCCTGCGAATGATGAATGTTTTCGCAATGGTTCAGTTCAATGTTATCTTTACCATTGCTGATGCTCCACTCATCAATATCGAACGCCTCAATTTCTTTTGCACCAAGCTTAGACGCCATCACCGATAGGATCGCCGTGCCACATCCTGCATCCATAACCCGTTTGTTCCGATGATCGATGTCCATTTGATTCCGGATCATCAGATACGTGGTCTGATGGTGCCCCGTGCCGAATGACATCTTGGGTGTGATGATTAGCTCATAAGGATATTTCTTTTCTATCTTATGGAATTCCGCGCGGATCAGACATTTGTCGTCCACTATAATGGGCTGATAGCTTTTTTCCCACTCCTCGTTCCAGTTCTGTTTCTGGATCCTGTCCTGATAAAAAACTACAGTGGTCTGCTTGTTGTACTTCTCCTTGATAGCCTGCAGCAGGGCCTTGTTATAATTCTCCATTTCCGTATAGGCCTCGAATCCATTGTCGGTTTCAAGAAAGCTGTCAAAACCGGCCTCACCGATCTCAGCCATCAGTAATTCTGAAAACGCTGGATCACAGATCACCTTGAGACGGGAGTAGTACATGGGGCTACAACGCTATGGCTGGGGTAGATTTCGGACAATGTCCGCAAACCTATATTGCCTTTATAATTTCTGTGAAGTCCCTTGATTTGAGAGATGCTCCTCCCACAAGACCTCCGTCGACATCAGGACAACCAAACAATTCTTTTGCATTGGCGGCGTTTACACTACCACCATAAAGTATCGAAATGGAATCTGCAACGGACTGACTGTACTTGGAGGCAAGATGTTTGCGTATTACAGCGTGCATATCCTGCGCTTGTTGTGAAGACGCTGTTTTTCCGGTTCCTATAGCCCACACGGGCTCGTAGGCGATCACAACCTTTTGAAGATGGGCCGCGTCGAGATGAAAGAGACTTTCTTCGACCTGTCTTTTTACCAGCGCTTCGTGTCCATTGGTCTCCCGGATTTCAAGCGGTTCGCCACAACAAAAGATGGGAATCAGCCCATGCTTGAGCGCGATGTCTACCTTTGCAGCAAGCAGTTTTCCGTCCTCTCCATAATACTGGCGGCGTTCACTATGCCCGAGTATAACGTAAGGAACTCCGGTCGACGCCAGCATCGCTGCAGACACTTCGCCGGTATATGCGCCGGACTCATGATCGTTGCAATTCTGCGCTGCTAATGAAATGCGCGTACCGGTGCCGATGAGATTTCTGAGCGGTATCAGATATGGGAAAGGTGTGCAGAGAACCACGATGACATCACCTTTTACCTCATCAGATACCATGCCCTTCAACTCAGAGGTCAATGTATTAGCCTCTTCTAATGTTTTATTCATTTTCCAATTTCCGGCCACAATTTTTTTTCGCATAGGTCTGATCGTATTTGTTAGAGTTTCAAATATAGAGGATTCACGTTGTTATCGTCTGGCCGGTTTGTAAGTTGATTCCTTGAACAACCGTTGAGCTTGCTGTACATTCATGATCTCCGGAAGGCTTTCATGTGAATGGGTTTCGGCGTATTTGTTCACGATCTGCCAACCTATCCATTGTCCGATTCGGCCAGGACACTTTTCGCCTACCTGAATGGTTACTGGGCGTTCACCAAGGTAATCCTGCTTTACCTTATGATTTGTAGAGAACAACACCTGGCTTTCAATGAACCGCGACCAAATAAGGTCCTCATTTTTCCGTGATCCGTTGATCTCGGCAGGTGTATACCAAATGAAGACGCTGTCGGGAACACAAGGGAGCATGTGCCTGGCGAAGTAAAACGATTTGCCATATGCTACCATATCTGCAAGAACCGTATGGTCCTGCATTTCATTTTTGTTAAATCTGTCGCTTATTCCATAGATCAGCAAACATGAAGGGACAATATCATTAGGATCATATTTCCTCAGCAGATATTCATAATATTTAGGTCGGTACTTAGCTCCTCTGCCCAGGTAGAAGTCAAGACTGACAATGATCAATGAATCGCTAACGAACATATCGGTATCAAAACCTGAAACAACTGTCTGGATCTTTGGCGGTGTGAAATCGGGATAATAATATTTAATGTTCGCGAAGGCGTCCTGGAAATCCCCTGTCAATGAAGACAGATCTCCAAAGACCTTGTTTGTTTCACGCAGGAGCGTATCGATATGAGGATTTGTGAGGCGTGCAAACAGCTCGCTGATGAATACTGAATCTGATGGATATTCTGCGCGCCGGAAGATCTCGTCGCGTACAGACGGATACCGCGTTAGCAATTTTACGAGTTGCTGCTTTGATGCAACATTGATAAATGAATCCTGTAGCTGGTCGATCTTAACGGATATTGATATTGAATTGGTATCGGGTTCGAATACACAGGCTTCCTCTTCCTCTCCACAGCTCGTCAGTAGTATCGGAAAGAGAATTAATACTGAAAGCAATTTCAATATCGTTCCACTCACGTTGCCAACGGCTTTCCTGATCATATCTTTACTTTCCATCAAATAAGATCTTATCGACAGGATTTGTTCTTGTGAGTCTCAGGCTTCGGACCGTCTCAAGCCACGTTACATGGACAAGATTCGATTGATCATCATAAATTTCAGTAATGATATCATTTCGCACTTGTATGGTCTTCCACTTCCTGACCTTGTCAACTTCAATGTAAAAAATAAATGCCTCGTTCTCCTTCTCATGCCCGAGGTACTTCATGACCTGAGGCTTGCTGTCAAGGAGGATCCTGAAATGTGATCGCAGGTACGGTTCCATCATCTGGTCAAGGGTTTGGCCCTTCGGATTAATGATGTCCAGTTCCGGTTGTTTGGTATACTGTCTCAATGTTGTTTCGAGGTCGTCAATAAAAACCCGCATCATTATCTCGAGCCTTTTTTCTTTCTCATCCATTTCTATCTCTGTCACGGACACGTGCATTGGATGCAGCATCGCAGCGGCTGTGAGTGGTACTAAGAAGAAAAGCGAAAATGATGAAAGCATGCTTTTGAATTGCTGTGCAAGATTAGACTTTTTCAAAAATAATACCGAAACATATTCTCATAAAGGCCAGGGATCGGTTTTAACCACTCATCCCCGAAACCCCCTAAAGGCACCTCAGAATGAAAATAATCTGCTATTATTGCTGTTTGTACTTGTAACAGATGGGCTTTTATGTCTGAGTTCACCCTGTATTTTGGACTGGGGAAAGATCATATACTGGATTACGCAAACGGATACGACCACATTCTGTTTGTGATCGCATTGTGTGCCTTGTATATCAGCAGGGACTGGAAAAAGGTATTGATCCTGGTCACTGCCTTTACCATCGGGCATTCGATCACATTGGCCCTATCGACATTGCAGATCGTAAACGTGAAAGCCGACCTGATTGAGTTTCTTATTCCCCTTACGATATTTATTACAGCCGTTTCGAACCTCTTTAAGAGTGAAAATTCTATAGGAGACCGGTCTATGCAAATGAACTACTTCTATGCGGCATTTTTCGGGCTGATCCACGGTCTTGGGTTCTCCAATTATCTTAGAAGCATACTGGGCCGGGACAAGACCATCGTAACGCAATTGCTGGCGTTCAACCTCGGCCTGGAGTTCGGGCAAATCATTATTGTTGTCCTGTTCATGTCGGTATGCTTTATTTTGGTTGACTTATTTGGCCTGAACCGGAGGGATTGGAAAATGGTTATTTCATCTGCGGTAGCCGGTATCGCGCTTATACTGATGAAAGACCATATGTTTTGGATGGAATAACTCACATTAACCTAATACTATGAAACGTTTTCTCACCTTAATGTTAGCCGCCGGAGTCATAAGCTCCTTTGCGCAAGCCCCGCCTGGATGGCAGGGCAAGTTTGAGCAGCTGGACCAGACATTACCTACCCCAAATGAATACCGGACAGGATCCGGCGCTCCCGGCCCAAAGTACTGGCAGCAGAAGGCAGATTACGTGATCAGCCTGGAGCTAAATGATCAAAACCAAAGCATTCAGGGCAAGGAAACCATCACATACAATAACAATTCCCCGGATATCCTTAAGTATCTGTGGCTGCAACTGGACCAAAACGTTATTGCCAAAGAAAATACGTTAAACACCACCGACATCGGATCGCTTGTCGATTCGGCTGCAGCCAAAACATACGCAACAAGGGTTTCAGATTTTGATCCTGGCTTCAAAATACAGAGTGTAACAACGGTGGCTGGAGCGCCACTTCCGTTTATAATCAACAACACCATGATGCGTGTTGATTTGCCCCAACCGCTTAAGCCAGGTGAGAAATACGCTTTCAACGTGGCATGGTCATACAACATCGTTGACCGGAGTGTTTTTGGACAACGCAGCGGAATGGAGTTCTTCCCCGAGGATGGTAACTATGTTTATACGATAGCGCAGTTCTTTCCACGCATGTGCGTATATGATGACTACGAAGGATGGCAGAACAAACAGTTCCTGGGACGAAGCGAGTTTACGTTGCCGTTTGGAGATTATAAGGTGAGAATCACGGTTCCAGCGGATCACCTTGTCGCCGCCACAGGTGTATTGAAGAATTCTGCCGAGGTATTGACGAAGACGGAGATCGACCGGTTCAATACGGCGAAGACATCCTATGACAAACCTGTGATCATTGTTACGCAGCAAGAGGCGATTCAAAAAGAAAAATCGAAGTCAACGCAAAAGAAAACGTGGGAATACCATGCTGAAAATGTACGCGACTTTGCATTTGCCTCGTCACGCAAATTCATTTGGGATGCGCAGGCCGTGAAGATCGGAGACAAAACACCACTGGCCATGTCTTTTTATCCCAAGGAAGGCAACCCGCTGTGGGAAAAGGAATCGACCAAAGCCGTCAAGAACACCCTTGAGGTGTATTCAAAATATACGATCGATTATCCATATCCGGTGGCTATATCAGTCCATACCGCAAGCATCGGTATGGAATACCCGATGATATGCTTCAACTTTGGAAGACCCAATAAGGATGGAAAATATACAGACCTGACACGTCAGGGTATGATCGGTGTTGTCGTACACGAGGTGGGACACAATTTCTTTCCGATGATCATCAACAGCGATGAAAGACAAACAACGTGGATGGATGAAGGGATAGACACCTTTGTTCAGCTGATGACGGAATTGGAACGGTATCCCGATATCAAATGGTCACGGGGTACTCCTGCAGGCCTCGCACCCTATCTTAAAGGCGAGAAAAGAAAGCAACGGCCCCTTATGACCAATGGTGATCAGGTGATCGAATTTGGCAATGAGCAATATGCCAAAGCAGCAACCGGGTTATTCATGCTTCGCGAGACCATCATGGGGAAGGAATTATTTGACAAAGCATTTAAGGAGTATGCCCAACGCTGGGCGTTCAAGCATCCTAAACCTGCCGATTTTTTCAGGACGATGGAGGATGCTTCGGCAGTTGATCTGGACTGGTTCTGGAAAGGGTGGTTCTATACTACAGACGACTGTGATCAATCTATCGATCAGGTGAGGTGGTTCAAAACGCGTAAAGAGGAAGCTGATCCTGAGAAAAAGAACCTGAACGTTGCGAAAGGAGATCTGAATGCGGCGGGTGGCGAAAAGAATTTCGATGACTTCTCCAAAGGACCTGAAGCCTTCAGCCTGATTGCGACGGATCCCAGGCTAAATGGCGAGTTCGCCAGCCGCGTCGATGATAAGGCCATCATGCAAAAACTGGAGGATAAGAATATTTACGAAGTCACCTTAAGCAATAAAGGTGGTCTTGTGATGCCCGTTATTATTCAATGGACTTATAAAGACGGAACAACTGAGATCGAGCGCATACCTGCCGAGATCTGGCGGGTGAATGAGCAGAAGATCACAAAGGTATTTATCAAGCAGAAAGAAGTAACCAATGTTGCGCTGGATCCAAAACTGGAGCTCACTGATGTCAACGTTCAGAACAATGTATTTCCGAAGCGAGCCGATACAGGGAGTAAGTTCGACGACTTCAAGAAAAAGAGTAAATAGACACGGTAACTTTACGGAATGGAACGCAAACATAACGATATGTTATGCCTTAAATCGATGATTTCAATAGTGGCGATCAGGTTTAAAATCACTGGGGCCAGATTGGTGTTGTTTGCCGTGCTGATGATAGTTCTCTTCATCAAAATTGAAGTTACGGCACAGGTACAGGAGTGGAAGGGAAAATTCGAGCAACTCGATGAGCTACTCCCCACACCCAACACGTACAGAACAGGCTCCGGTGCGCCGGGTGAAAATTACTGGCAACAACGGGCAGACTATACTATCAGTGCTGAACTCGATGATAACACACAAAGCCTGACAGGCGCTGAAACAATAACATACCATAACAATTCGCCTGATGCCTTAGGCTTTTTATGGCTACAGCTTGATCAGAACCTGTTTGCAAAGAACAGCATTACGAATACAACGAAGACCGGTGCTGTACGTGATTCCATACCTGCAAGTTTCTTCAACAATTCGACCGGCGTTTATGTATCGGACTACAACGGTGGCTATACGATCAAGTCTGTAAAGGATGCGGCAGGTAAGAATCTGCCGTACACTATCAACAATACAATGATGCGCGTTGACTTGCCAGCGCCACTCAAAACAGGGCAGAATTTTACGTTTTCCATAGCGTGGAGCTATCGTGAGTCAGACCGTCAGGTATATGACGGAAGAGGAGGATACGAATACTTTCCCGGGGACGGAAATTACGTGTACACATTTGCCCAATGGTTTCCAAGAATGTGCGTATACGACGACTATGAGGGGTGGCAGAACAAACAGTTTCTGGGACAAGGTGAGTTTGCGCTTGTTTTTGGGGATTACGATGTGCGCATAACTGTGCCCTCGGACCATATCGTGGGGGCTACCGGCACTATTCAGAATGCGAAAGAAGTATTATCTAAGGAACAACTTGAACGTTTCGAAAAAGCAAAGCGGACTTTCGATCAGCCGGTAATGATCGTAACACCCGATGAAGCAACGAAGAAAGAAAAGAGCAGGTCCTCAAAAAAATCAACGTGGGTATTCCGCGCTGAAAATGTACGCGACTTTGCCTTTGCGACGTCGAGGAAGTTTATATGGGATGCACAGTCAGTTAAGGTTGGCACCAAAACTCCCTTGGCTCAGTCTCTTTATCCAAAAGAAGGCAACCCACTGTGGCAGAAGGAATCTACAAAGGCTATACGCAACGCCCTCGAATTGTATTCTTCGCGCACCTTCGAATATCCCTATCCCGTTGCATATTCTGTTCATTCTGCTGCGCAGGGTATGGAGTATCCAATGATTTGTTTTAATGGTGGTCGTCCCGGAAAAGATGGGCAATACTCGAAGCAAACACTTACCAGCATGGTCCAGGTGATTGTGCACGAAGTAGGCCATAACTTTTTCCCTATGATCGTAAACTCCGACGAACGGCAGTGGTCATGGATGGATGAAGGCCTTAATACCTTTCTTGAAAAGGAGACGATACGCACCCGCTACCCCGAATTGTATGGCACGCATGGCACACCTAAGGGAATAGCACCCTTCATGCGCGGAGACAAAACGCAGATGCGTCCCATCATGGCTTCATCCGACAACATCAGGAGCAGTGAATTCGGACCCAACGCATATACGAAACCATCAGCAGCGCTGACGTTGCTACGGGAAACTGTAATGGGCCCGGAGTTATTCGATCGCGCTTTCAAAGAATATTCTGAACGCTGGGCTTTTAAACATCCTAAACCCGCAGATTTTTTCAGGACTATGGAAGACGCTTCTGCCGTCGACCTTGACTGGTTCTGGAGAGGATGGTTTTATACAACGGACAATGTAGATGTTGATCTCGCAGAAGTAAAATGGTTCAAGCTCCCGTCATCAACTGTCGATCCGGAAGGCAAAGGAATTAAAACAAAAGCGGGTGATCTATCTGCCAAATCTTCGTCCACAATGAATGATTTCAGCAAAGGGCCCGAGCAGTTTACCATGACAAAGACGCCTGACACCCTGTATAAAGAGTTCAGAAGCCGCGAAGATGACAACGCCATTAAGGCCAAGCTTGAAGGAAAGAATATCTATCAGATCACGTTCAGGAACGTGGGAGGACTTATTACGCCGATCATTATTGAGTGGACCTACAAGGACGGTTCAAAAGAGATCGAACGGATACCAGCGGAAATATGGCGCACAAATGAGAACGAAATCATCAAGACATTCATTAAAGAAAAAGAAGTAGTGAATATTCTGCTGGACCCCAACTCAGAGCTGGCGGATGTGGAAATGGGTAATAATGCTTTTCCAAAACGGTCTGCTTCTTCCAAATTCGATCAGTACCGGAAGAAAAAGCAATAATATAATCAAGAGGCCGACGGGGAAACGTCAACGGCTCGGAAGCGTTCTTAAGAATTGAATAAAAAATTATGAGTGTCCCAACCAAACAGACGATTGAGGCTGCACACACGCGCATCATGCCTTTTATACACCGGACCCCGGTAATGACTTCCGCGGGCGTTGATGAAATGGCGGGTGCAAATCTGTTTTTCAAGTGTGAGAACTTCCAGAAGATCGGTGCATTCAAGGCGAGAGGTGCGATGAATGCCGTACTTTCTCTGCCAAAGGAAGTCCTTGTCAAAGGTGTCGCAACGCATTCAAGTGGTAATCATGCGCAGGCCCTCGCGCGGGCAGCAAAGATCGTGAATACAAAGTCATATATCGTCATGCCACGGACTTCTCCTGAAATCAAAAAGCGGGGCGTGAGAGGGTTTGACGGACAGATATTTGAATGCGAACCGACACTTGCAGCCAGGGAATCGACCTTAGCCGACGTTGTTTCGCGCACCGGCGCTACAGTGATCCATCCCTTCAATAACTATGATGTAATCGCTGGCCAGGCTACGGCCGCTAAAGAATTATTTGAGGAAGTTTCGAACCTTGATATTATTATCGCTCCCGTTGGAGGAGGAGGATTGCTTAGTGGTGTCGCACTGGCAACATCATACTTCTCAGCAGGTACAGCGATTATTGCCGCCGAACCTTCCGGTGCAGACGATACCTATCGCTCAATGAAAAGCGGCAAGATCGAGTCATCACAATCTGATTCGATCGCTGATGGGCTTCTTACATCTCTTGGAGATAAAACTTTTCCGATCATTCGAAACTATGTCAGCGATGTCATCACTGTAACGGATGGTGAGATCGTCAGCGCAATGAGACTGATCTGGGAAAGGATGAAGCTTATTGTAGAACCGTCATGTGCTGTTCCTTTGGCAGCTATCCTGAAAGCCAAAGCAAAGTTCGAGAAGAAAAGAGTAGGCGTTATTCTTTCGGGTGGCAACGTGGATCTGGAGCGGGCATTGAAGCTGTTCTCAGAAGGATAACGCCTCAGCCCCTATAAGTATCGGGGCAGGGGCGAGGGATCACTTACCTGCCATTTTATTGTTGCGGTAAATCTCCTTGCCCTTATCATTCCATTCAGCCTTGATGTAGGGCTTCATGGATTGGTCAAACGGTTCTTTGGGATATGCGATGATCTTTTTTCGTTTGCCAGTCGCATAGTATTCCGTCCAGTCGCCCACACGTTCATCCCATTGGAATTCACCCTGGATTGCGACCGTTCCGTTCTCGTGGAACAGATAATAGTAACCTTCTTTTTCACCGTATTCCACAGGGATCATTTCCTTCATCTTCTGGCGCTGATTTGGATCATAGTAGCTCACGAGTGATTCCTTAGGCCACCCGTGGTAGTAGCGTTCCTTGTCAACAAGCGTGCTGTCACGCAAATATTTCATCCAGCGCCCGTGTTTTGTACCCTTGTAAAAAATACCTTTTTCGAGAATGACCTGTCCTTGTCTTCTTTGATACGGACCGTGAAGCAAAACGCCTTTTTCGGGATCGAAAGTGCTTGTCCTCCGGATCTCGCGGCGGGTGTAATCGTACCAGTAAATGTCGCGGACAAAGCTCTGTGATTTTTCTGATTTCTTCAGATAGTAAAACAGCTCATAGGTGATGCGTTCTCCCTCACCCTTGCGCGTAAATCCTTTTTTTGTCTTAAGGCCATAGTACACCCTTTTCTTGACCTTTTTCTTCTTTGTATTGACTGGCTCTTCTTCCTTTTGAAAGTCGAGATTAACCGGGGTGTCGACAGTAAAACGCTGCTCCTCTCCTTCCTGTTGAGCCCAGGCAAAAAGGGGAATCGTTATCAGAAGAGAGGTCAATATTTTCCGCATCAGAGCCAAGCGAGTTTCTAACGGCGAGAGATGATTGTTATTGCAAAATTAAAAAACCCCTCCATATTGAAAAATTGGAGGGGTTTTGAATGGCTAGGAAACCAATTCCACGCTTCGCCTGATGAAGCTTGTCAGATCCGAGCCTGTAAGCATATTCTGGGACAGGAGGGCGAGATCGTAAGCCTGCTTAGCCAGCTTGTTCTTTTGGTCATCCGACTCAGCCTTTAAAATCTTCTGAACAATAGTGTGGTTTGCATTGACAGATACATTGTAGTTGTCCGGCATGGTACCCATGAAGGAGTAACCACCTCCGCCGCCAAGCTTGGCCATGTCTTTCATTCTCCGCATGAACTCAGTCATCGTGATGACGACTGGCAGATCTGAGGGGGAAAGCGATTCAACTGAAACCGTCATGTTCTTATTGGCGATGGCATTTTCAAAAACTGTCTTTATGAGCTCTTGTTCTTCCTTGCTGAGTACATTTTCGAGTTTTTCGTCCTTATCGATCAGCTTGTCTGCCGTTTCGCTGTCAACGCGCTTGATCTGTACCTTCTCGAGTTTGTGTTCGATCGAATTGATGAAATGGCTATCGAGGACGCCGTCTAAAAGAAGGACATCGTAGCTTTTGTTCTTAGCGGCCTGTATGAAGCTATCCTGCTTGCCGGCATCGGAAGCATATATGTATACCGTGTTGCCATCCTTGTCTGTTTGTGTCGGACTCACTTTTTCCTTGTACTCGGTGAAAGTGAAGTATTCCTTGTCAACATTTTTGAAGAGGGCAAAATCTTTAGCACGGTCATAGAATTTATCATCGCTGATAACACCATATTTCACGAAGATGTTGATGTCATCCCATTTCTTCTCAAAATCTTTCCGGTCCTTCTTAAATAGCTCAGAGAGCTTATCGGCTACTTTCTTGCTGATGTGCTGACTGATCTTTTTCACATTGGCATCACTTTGCAGATAGCTTCTGGACACGTTCAGCGGAATATCAGGTGAGTCTAGTATGCCGTGAAGCATCATGAGAAAGTCGGGTACGACATTCTTGACCTCATCTGTGATAAACACCTGCCGTGAATAGAGTTGGATTTTGTTTTTCTGCAGCTCAAAATCATTCTTCAGCTTTGGAAAGTATAGCACCCCCGTTAGATTGAAGGGATAGTCAACGTTCAGGTGTATCCAGAACAAAGGATCCTCCGTGAATGGATATAATTCCTTGTAGAAATTCAGGTAATCCTCATCCTGGAGGTCCGATGGCGATTTTGTCCAGAGAGGCGTAGTGTTGTTGATGATGCGATCGGCTGTGATGCTCGTGTATTTTGGCTTGCCTTCGGCGTCCGTTCCATCTTCGACGCTTTCCTGCTTTGTGCCGAATTTGATCTCGACAGGCAGAAACTTGCAGTATTTTTCGAGTATTTCCTTTAATCTGTGCTCCTCCAGAAATTCTTCGGAGTCTGGATTGACGTGAAGGATCACATCAGAGCCTCTTGTTGGTTTGGTTGTGGGGAACAGTTCAAACTCTGTTGACCCATCGCATACCCAACGGACAGCTTCGTCTTCATTGGCTTTGTAGGAACGGGAAATTATCTCAACGTTGTCGGCAACCATGAAGGCGGAGTAAAATCCAAGACCGAACTTTCCTATTATGTCCTTGGCATCGGCCTTATCCTTAAACTTCTCAACAAACTCTGTGGCGCCCGAGAAAGCTATCTGGTTGATATACTTCTTGATCTCGTCACCTGTCATGCCGATACCTTTATCGCTGACCGTAATGGTCTTGTTTTCTTTGTCGAAGCTGACCTCGATCTTCAGATCACCTGCTTCTCCTGTGAATTCGCCAAGCGACGTGAGCTTTTTGAGTTTTTGGGTCGCATCTACCGCATTGCTGACAAGTTCCCGTAAAAAGATCTCATGATCAGAATACAGGAACTTCTT
This sequence comes from uncultured Cytophagales bacterium, assembly GCA_963845845.1. Lineage (GTDB taxonomy): Bacteria > Bacteroidota > Bacteroidia > Cytophagales > Cyclobacteriaceae > Chryseolinea. The sequence continues at coordinate 57,912 of CAWJTP010000008.1, read as the reverse complement.
GATGATCGGAAAGATGTTTTCTGTGTGGATGGAAATCGTACCTTTTTCTTGAACTTCTGCCATATCGTTAGTTTTTCAGGTTAAAATAAACTGGTGAAGGGGCATAAATGCAAAATCCCCGCAGGTCGCAGGGATTTCAAAAGTTGTTCCAGCGGACGCACCGCTGACAGGATGTCACTAAAAATTAGTCCTGAGTCCTTAGTCCTGAGTCCTTAGTTCGCTACTTAGTACTTGTAAACACGTCGTATAAGGTGGAGACTTATAACCAATTACACCGGTTTTTGCCCATTGAACGTCGAGTCTAATAACTGTCCAGTCTAATAACTAAAAGACCAACTAAGGACTAAGGACTCAGGACTAAGGACTAGTTTAAGGACTAACGACTAAGGACTTTTTAAATATGTACCTGGTAATAAAGATGCCATTGGAATCCTTCTCGCCACCATCACTTTCAACGCCACTTGTAACGAAAACCAATTCCCATCCATCCTTCGCCATCTCACTCAACTTGGATGAGACTACTGCGTCGTTGGAAGCGATGTTTTGAAAGTTAATACCGGTAAGACTATAGAAGTTAAGAAGCTTGGTTTCTTCAAAGTGCTCGATCTTTACATCTTCACGCTTGATATCGCCCTGATCAGATTTCTTACCATCTGTGCGGGCTGTAGTAAGCGGACGATAATCTTCTGCCGTTTGATGGTCAAGCATCCTGGAACGACCCAATCCAGCGGGAACAATTGATTCCACTGTAGTGATTACGCGATACTCCTGCGCTTTGGCTATTCCTGATAACAATACGAGCATGACCAGCATGCCTTTGATTCTGAGTGTCATAAAATTGAGGGGGTTACTGACAGCTTAAACTGGAACGACCGGGAATAGTTGCAAGTTTTTTCCAAAGCAGCCCGAAGACCCCCATTTCATCGAAAAAGATGTGAATTTCTACCTGCCTGAGTCGGTACGTAGCAATTAGTCATTAGACTGGACTTTAAATGGGCAAAATCGGTTGATTGGCTGCAAGACTTGTCACAAAATCCTAAGGACTAAATACTAAGGACTAGTTAATGTTACCGAAGCCGGTTTGAGTCTCTAACCAGTTTCTCATCCCTGCGTATAAAACGGTTAGCGAGCAGGTTGCAGAGTACGGATATGGCAGGAAGCCACATGCCCAATCCATACTCACCTGGACCGCTCCCAGATTTAGCAAGCTGATTCGAGAAGTAAAACGAACTGAGGATCACGCCGGCGAGGAAAAATGAATTAAGTGCTCCGAGCTTCATTTGCGTAACACGCCGCTTGTACTTCGTGAGCTGAATAAAAGATAAAGTTGCAGAAGCGATGGCAAGAACGGCCGTAAGCGAATAAGGTGAATATTGGTACACGGCGCTGGCACCTTCGCCCTTCATTAGATAAAAGGCCGTAAGAATTGAGGGTACACCGCCGCTATCCATTATCCATATCGGCAAAACCAGTGTAACAAGCAGTACGATGATACTGATCGCCAGAAATACGGTTTGAATCCTTTGCCACATAATGCTGTTGCTTTAACTTGGCGGCAAAGTAAAGAATATTGCGTTATTTTTTTGAGATAGCATATCATGGCAGGAATTACGCAGGCTGGCAAAATCAAGCGAACGCTGTGGGAATTCAGTCGGTCATAGAAAATGCATTATCCCAGATATTCCGCACACAGGTCAAGATCATAGGAAGCGGCCGGACCGATACCGGGGTGCACGGCGAACAACAGTTCTTTCACTGCGACCTCGAACAATCATTCGAGTATGATTCGATGATCATTAAGCTCAACTCATTTCTTCCGAGAGATATCGTAGTCAAGGCTATCCGAAGGGTTAAGCCTGACGCCAGTGCCAGATTTGACGCATTGGAAAGGACCTATCACTATCGCATCACCAGAAGAAAAAACCCTTTCCTTGAAGGCCTTGCCTGGCATTTTTTTAAACCTGTCGATGTTCAAACCATGAACAAGGCTGCTGCGTTATTACTCGGTGAACACGATTTTGAGTGCTTCAGCAAAGTAAACACGGATGTAAATCATTTTCTTTGTGATATAAAAAAGGCACATTGGAAAGAAGAAGGTCAGATGCTTGAGTTTACTATTACGGCAAACCGGTTCCTTCGGGGTATGGTAAGGTCAATAGTCGGAACTTTGCTGAATGTGGGGAGCGGAAAGACAACAATGAAGGAATTTCAGGCTATCATTCAAAGCCGTGACCGGAAGCAGGCAGGCCAGAATGTTCCGCCACAAGGACTATACCTGACAAGGATCAAGTATCCGTCTGCAATATTTGTGAAACAAACCGGTCAGGAAACGGTTAACGACTAACTAATTAAGTGGAGAAAGAAAAAGTAAGCAGCGGTAACATTATCGATTGGTCTGTTCTCAGAAGATTGATGCGATTTGTTACTCCCTACCGGGGACGGTTCGTTACGGTCGTGGTGCTCACCATTGTACTGGGCTTATTAACCCCCACCAGGCCATACCTCGTTCAGTATACACTCGACCACGATGTGTCAGCCGGAAATTATTCAGGTATGGTCAACATGATGATCATACTGCTACTGCTGCTGGTAGTCCATTCCATCGCTCAATATATTCACACCTATATCTCCGGGTGGCTGGGTCAACAGGTTATCCGGGATATCCGTACCAAGCTATACGAACATGTAATTAGCCTTCGCCTTCGATTCTTCGACAAAACGCCGATCGGAAGACTTGTAACCAGAACAATTTCAGACGTAGAAACCCTTGCTGACGTATTTAGTGAAGGACTCGCTGCCATGGTCGGCGACCTGCTGCAGATCGTATTCATATTGGCTTTCATGTTCTATCAGGATTGGCGGCTCGCATTGCTGAGTCTGTCAACGATACCCCTATTGCTTATCAGCACTTATGTATTCAAGGAAAAGATCAAAGTTGCTTTTAATGATGTACGGAACGCAGTCTCTAACCTCAATACGTTCGTTCAGGAACATATTACAGGCATGAACATCGTACAGATATTTGGGAGTGAAAAGCGCGAATTTGAAAAATTCAGAGAGATCAATGAAGAACATAAGCAGGCTAACCTGAGATCTGTATTGTACTATTCAATTTATTACCCGGTAGCAGAAATAATTGCGGCAGCGGGTATCGGCCTGTTGGTGTGGTATGGCGCTAAGGGAATAATCAACTATGAAGAAACAAATCTTACGGTTGGAAAGCTGATCGCGTTCATCATGTACATTCAAATGTTCTTCAGACCGATACGGATGATCGCCGACCGGTATAACACTTTACAGATGGGGATCGTCAGCTCTTCACGTATTATGGATCTCCTCGACAATACCGAGCATGTCCAGGTAAACGGTTCCAGACCGGCCCACGATCTAAGGGGCGAGGTCACATTTGACCACGTGTGGTTTGCATATAACGACAGCAACTATGTTCTTAAGGATATTAACCTCGATATCAAGTCCGGGGAGACCGTCGCGCTCGTGGGTGCGACCGGCGCCGGAAAATCTTCTATCATCAATCTGTTGAACAGATTCTACGAGATCAACAGAGGTACGATCAGGGTTGATGGCATCGACATCAACGAATATGAGTTGGGCACACTTAGGAAAAATATCGGTGTCGTGTTACAGGACGTTTTCCTTTTCTCCGATACTATCCTCAACAACGTGACCCTTGGAAACACGAGTGTGACTGAAGAAATGGTTTGGCACGCTGCAGACCTTGTCGGCGCCCGCAAATTCATCGAGCGATTACCAGGCAAGCTCAATTACAATGTTATGGAGCGCGGAGCAACATTGAGCGTAGGCCAACGTCAATTGATCTCATTCATCCGCGCAATGGTCTATGATCCTAGGATACTCATACTGGATGAGGCTACATCATCGGTTGATAGCGAAACAGAGGAGATGATCCAGCAGGCAATCGGGAAAATGATGAGCGGGCGGACGGCGATTGTTATCGCACACCGCCTGTCCACCATCCAGAAAGCACACAAGATCATTGTGCTTGATCATGGTGAGATAAAAGAGGTCGGACGCCACGAAGACCTGCTCATCCTGGAGGGTTATTATTCCCAGTTACACCGCATGCAGTATAAAGAGTTTGTTTAAGGCTGGAAACGTCTGATTACCGTCTGAAACAGGCCGTCAAAGGCCAAAACGCTTATATTTGCCTTTAATGTGCGTTCGGAAAATCTTCTTGCTATCCGTTTTTTGCGTATTGAGCCTGTGCTCCTTTGCCCAAAAGGCCCGTATCTACAATGGCGGTAAAAGTATGTACACCCGTGAGCGGTATCATGCACCGGCGCGGATACGTGGTGCCAAGGCAAAAACGGTGTGCCCCATCTTTGAAACAAGCAAGTACCCATACCAGGGATTTGGTATCAAGCTGGGGGATCCATTTGCCTTAACGTACAAATACTATTTCAACAAACGCTTTGCGGTTGCGGCCGATGTTGGGAAGGCGTCAAGCGGATTATACAACCGATACTTTAAAGAAAAATTCAACCAGTACGTTGTCACAGATACATTCTCAACGACTGACGCGAGCATAGAATACTATACACATAAGGTGATTGCGGATATCATTGCAGAGGTTAAGATCCTCTATCACTTTGATGTAGATAAGATCTCAGAAGGATTACAATTCTATATTGGAGCGGGATGGGAATGGAAGAATACCAAACTTCAATATGATTACACATACAGTGAGGAACAGAATGGTGATCCGGATAAGTTCGGAAGATTCAACAGGTCACGGTTCACCATGGGTCCTCAGGCTGTTGCCGGAATTGAGTACGCACATTTCAAGATCCCGATCTCCGCTTTCATGGAGCTTGAGTATTTCTCCGATGTTTTGGCGGATCCTGGGTGGAGCCGCGTAGAGGGAGGCGTTGGTTTGCGATACATTTTTTAACATTGCCTGATTGCAGACCTCTCTGGTACATTCCGGGGGGAGGCAGATTTAATTTTTAACGCTATCAGGGAAGATCTTCCTTGGAAATATTTTGAGTTTCCTCGTCTGTAGCTTCTGATTCCTCTATCTGCCCCTGCTTCTCATACAGTTCCCTGTAGAATCCTTGACTAGCCAGCAAGGAATCATGCGTTCCGTGTTCCACAATCTCCCCATCCGACAGCACAATGATCTTATTGGCAAGCTTTGCCGACGATACGCGATGCGAAATGATGATCGTTGTCCTTCCCTGCATGATCCTCTTCAGGCTGTTGAGAATGTTATTCTCTGTTTTTGTATCGACAGCCGATAAGGCGTCATCGAGCATCAATATTTTTGGCTCACGGACAATAGCCCGGGCGATCGATACTCTTTGCTTCTGACCACCTGATAGCGTGATACCGCGTTCACCTACTCTTGTGCTGAATCCCTGTTGAAACCCCATGATGTTTTCATAGACGTCTGCGTCTTTTGCAGACTGCAGCACTTTAGATTCCTCCGCAGTTTTAATCCCAAATGCAATGTTATTGAAGATCGTATCGCTGAATAAGAATACATCCTGTGGAACGTAGCCTATCTGACTTCGAAGCGAATTCAGATTATAGTGTGAGATCGGTACATCATCTATTGTGATCTCCCCTTCCCTGACATCATACAATCTTGAAATAAGTGCCGAGATGGTACTCTTGCCTGAACCAGTTGTTCCGATAATGGCAAGTGACTCACCGGGATTTATTGTGAATGAAACATTCTTGATAGCCTTGATGCCAGTATCCGGATATGTAAAAGTTACATCTTTGAACTCGACCTTACCGCGGATCTCTGTCGCGAGTTCTTTCTCGGAAATAATGTTGGTTTTGGTTTGTAGAAATTCATTGATGCGTTTCTGAGAAGCTTCTGCACGTTGAACAAGACTGCTTGTCCACCCCAGTTGCGCAACAGGCCAGGTAAGCAAGTTTACGTAGATAACGAATTCCGCTATATGACCGAGCGTGAGGTTTCCATTGATCACCTCGGTGCTGCCTGCATAAACTGTGAGTATGGTACTTAAGCCGATAAGCCCCATGATAAGCGGAAAGAACAGGGCCTGCACTTTCGTGAGCTTCAATGATTCTCTCCGGTAATGATCTGTTTCTACAGCGAACCTGGACACGGATTCATGCTCTCTGTTGAATGATTTAAGTACACGAATTCCGCTGAAAGCTTCCTGCACAAAGGTTGAGAGCCGGGACTGACTTTTCTGGATCTGCTCCGATCGGCGTTCAACTTTGTTATTAACGAGGAAAATACTCAACGACAACAACGGCAGGGGGCTCAAGGCATACCACGTTAACCGTTCATGTATACTAAACATGATGGGGATGAGTGTAAGGAATAAGGTTGCCAGCGTCAGGCCATACATGATCGAAGGGCCGAGGTACATGCGTACCCTTCCAACGTCTTCAGCGATCCTGTTCATCAGATCACCGGTATTATTCCGCCGGTAGAAGCTTAAGGGGAGTGTCTGGTAGTGCTCGAAGATCTCGTTCTTAAGATCGTATTCGATGAGGCGTGACATGACGATCAGGGTCTGACGGACGAAGTATAGAAATATTCCACGCAGGAATGCCATCAACAGGATCAGTCCTGCGTATATAAGGATGCCATATGCGAATACGCCGAAGAAATCGTTCTGTGATGGTGTCCCTTCAAGGGATTGGTAGATCAGGATGTTATCTGCGACAAGATCAATGGCGTGTCTTACTAGTTGCGCGGGAATGATCTGAAAAACGTTGGAGATGATGATGAATATCGTTCCAAGGATCAGGTGCCACTTATATTTCTTGAGATATTTGTTGAGATACTTGAGGGCTTTCATTCAATACAAGTTGGTGGCTTGTGTAAACGTAATAATCCAGCGATAGTTCTGTGCAATCGTTTGAAATATTGTAATGGCATTAATGTTATGCGCAGCTAAGACATCAAACGTAGTATAAAATCTTTATTTTTGTTCCCCGCAATTAAAAACGCACGTTCTTTATCATGCTTAACAGAAGGAGCCTCCGGATCAAAGTAATGCAAAATCTTTTCGCACTTCAACAGTGCAGAGATGCAAACTATGAATTATGCTTTGAGCGACTCAACGAAGAGTTCTCACCAGATCTCAACTCAATGGAGACACAGGATAAAGCATTGCTCTCCTCACGAAGGAAAGAAGCCCGCAAAGCATTCGAGAAAGCTTTTGAACAAGGGGAGACGACTGTCGACAACGACGACGCTGTTGTTAAAAAGGCAGTGAACGAGTGTTTCAGGTTCTACAATCAACAAACAAAAAAGGATACCGACTTCTTTAAAAAGAATTTAGTCAGCGAAGTTGAAAAGATCTACTCTCATTACATTTCCGTACTCTTCATCGTTCCTGCATTTGCAGAGATCGCTGCCGCTGACAAGAAAGTAAGTCATAAGAATTTTGTAAACAATTCATGGATCAAAGCGCTTGGTGAAAGCGCAACGCTGAAAAAGGAAGCCCTGAAACATGGCAAAACCTGGCAGGATAAAGCGGACCGCATCAAAGTATGGTTCAGGGATGTCATACGTCAGGACAATGAGTATCTCAATAATCTTGATAAACGAAGTCCAACCATTGAGGATCAGCGCAAGTTCATTAACCACTTATATAAAAAAGTGATCCTGGGGAAAACTGTCATCAATGACTACTTCGAGGAAGAAGTATTGCGTTGGGCAGAGGACAAGGACATCGTGAAGGGACTGGTTGAGAAAACATTGAAGTCTTACGATCCGGAGGGTTCGTTACCCCTCGCCCTGCATACCCTGTCCGTAAACTGGGAAGAGGATAAGGAATTCATTGAAAAGCTCTATGATAAGGCAGCACATCTAGACGGAAAGTTCAAAGACCTCGTTGCCAATAATACACGTAACTGGGAGGTTGACAGACTTCCCCTGATAGACCGGATGATCCTCGAAATGGCGATTGCAGAACTGATTATTTTTCCCAACATTCCTGTCAAAGTGTCAATCAACGAATACATTGAACTTGCCAAAAATTACAGCACGCCAAAAGCAGGCAATTTATTAACGGAATTTTGGATGTTATTGCGAAAGAGTTGAAGGATTCGGGTGCGATGAAAAAGAGCGGACAGGGGATTGATCGACAATAAATAGAAGTGTTCGACTAAAGAGGACTTGTTAAAATTTGTTAAAATTTTGAATTTGCGCACTAAACTCTAACTAATTTTATATGATTTATGAGTAAAAAAAGCGGAAATTCATTGATGGCGTTTCTTTTCGGAGCGGCAGCCGGAGCCATACTCGGAATTTTATATGCCCCGGACAAAGGTACCCACTACACGCGAAAAATTATCTTTTCAGTTGGATAAGTACCGGAAAATGCTCCAGGAACTTATCAACGACTTTGTTTCCGGAAAGGAAACACCCCTTACCTCAGAAGCAAAATCTCAAGGCCAAAAGGTTGTTGACGAAGCAAAAAATAAGGCCGAGCGTTTGCTGGAAGATGTTGATGAGTTTTTGGAACAGATACGTGGAAAGAAAAATTAGTGAATAAACTGGTGAAAAAGATAAAAAGATAAAGGTGAATGAACATGAAAAAACATGGTAAAATCTTTGATTTTTTTTGCGTTGATCAGCGCGGTGGTAACGGCGCCTGCAAAGATCGCGACGCAGAGAAAGAAAATCGCTCAACTTGAAAGCTCGCCTGGCGGAACTTGAAGGTAAGAAAGTCACGGGAGCAACAGCTGCCATGACTACCAGCTGTTCAGACCGCAGAAGAAAAACCTGATGGTCCGCTAGCCAACGATGGAGTTCCAGAACACCGAGCACGATTTTGGAACTATCAATGAAGGTGATGTGGTGGAATATACATACGCTTTTAAAAATACCGGCGCAGCGCCGCTGATCATTCAGAATGCCCAGGGTTCATGCGGATGTACTGTTCCTGACTGGACTAAGGAGCCTATACCTGTAGGAGGCACCGGTTTTGTAAAAGCCAAATTTGACAGCAATGGCAAGACCAATATTCAGAATAAGACCGTAACGGTAACCGCCAATACCTGGCCGAAGCAGACTGTACTGCGCTTCAAGGCTATGGTGACACCCAAGGCGGTTTCCGAGCGCCTGTAAAAAATAAGAACAATCTTTGTATGCCATCCCAATCTGCGTGCAGCAGGTTGGGATGTTTGTTTTAATTGAGATAACTTCGCCCCTCAAATAACAGATTATGTATTCCATCTTGCTACAAGCACAACAAAGCAACCCATACCAGCTTCCAATACTATTTGGAGCAATGATTCTGGTCTTCTATTTTTTCATGATCCGTCCTCAGCAAAAGAAGGCCAAAGAATCAAAAGAAGTTTATTGAGGATATCAAGAAAGGAGACTACGTCGTAACAATTGGCGGCGCTCATGGACACGTTGCCGACCTGGAAGGTGATACGTTTGTACTGGAAGTTGAAAAAGGAGGAAGGATCCGCTTCAACAAGTCCGCGATCTCTGCTGAAGCCACGAAAGCAGCAGCAGGCAAAAAGTAAAAGGGTCTTTGCTGAATTACTTTTGCACAAAACTACTCGCGTGTTGAATATGAATTGTCTGTTTGGGATGTGGTAGTATGTTCTTTGGGTTTAAGCAATGAGTTTTTTCAATTCCATATTCAACATACTCCGGTTCAATAAGAAGAACTGGAAAGCAGTTGTTCTCTGCGTCTTTACGGCAACCATTTTCTGGTGCTTCAACGCATTGAATAAGCGCTACACAACAACGTTAAGTTTTCCCGTTGTCTTTGACTATGACCGTGAACATTTCATGGCCGTGTTACCACTCCCTCAGTCTGTAAGGATCAATGTAACTGGTATTGGCTGGAACCTTTTCCGGCGCGGCGCGGGTGTAAAGGTTCGTCCGCTCGTTATTCCGCTGGAACGTCCTGCGGAGGTAAGAAAGATCGTGGGCAGTACTTTACCAGGGTTGTTTGCAAATCAACTTGGGGGGTTTGAGATCAACTTTATCATCACAGACACCCTGCATCTCTCTGTAGAACCGAAAGGCTCGAAGATCCTGAAAGTGGAACCTGATATTGGTGAAATCTTATTCAGGAAAGGCTATGCACTCACGAGCAGTATAAAAGTTTCGCCCGACACGGTCAGGGTAGGAGGACCGGTGAAACTAATCAAAAGCCTACCCGATCCGTTGTACATAAAACTACCGCAGCGAAACATTGACGATGACTACAATGAATCGGTCGAGCTAAGATTCGTCAATGACGAGCTTATCGAAAGAAGGCCACAAACCGTGAATGTCACCTTTTCTGTTGACAAGCTAGTTGAAGTGCAAGACTCGGCAAGGCTCAAAGTGATCAATGCGCCTAAACATTCCAGCCAGTTCATTGAACGCAAGCAGCTCGCGTGTACTGTCGCCGTTCCCGAGCGTGCTATGGATAACTTCAATCCAGACTCTCTCGTGGCTGTTCTGGATCTTAAACATTTTACCAAGGGAGTGAAGAAGATTCTGCCAACAATAAAAGGCTTGCCGGCCTATTCTCAGGTGATAAAGCTTGATTCAGTTGTCATTAAGTTCTGACGTGGGCCGACCTCTTCAAATCGGTATTACGGGAGGCATAGGGTCGGGCAAAACCCTGGTATGCAGAATTTTCCAATGCCTGGGCGTACCCGTGTACGATGCAGACAGCCATGCGAAAGAACTAATGACCACCGATGGAATACTCATATCAAACATCAAGAAAGAATTCGGAGAATTGTCATATCATACCGATGGAAGCCTTAATCGTAAGTACCTGAGTTCGACTGTTTTTGATGATGCTGAGAAGCTTCAGAAATTGAATTCTCTCGTGCATCCCAGGGTTGCTCAACACTACCACCAGTGGACTAACGAGAATAGTGACCATCCTTATGTGTTGAAAGAGGCTGCTTTACTGTTTGAAGCCGGATCTTATCAGCAGCTCGACAAAGTGATGGTAGTCAGTGCACCAGAGCAGTTGAGGATACGACGGGTGATGAAGCGGGATCCGCACCGGTCAGAAGACCAGATCAAGGTGATCATTGGCCATCAAATGCCGCAGGAAGAGAAAATGAAACGCGCAGATTTCACAATCGTTAATGACGAACGCACGCTGTTGATACCGCAGGTCCTCGAATTGCACACGCGGTTTCTCTGGATGCACCGCTGATCCTTTCTTCCAGAACCATACCTACACAAGGCGTGTTTAATACATTGGACTATTCTTATGCAATATCTTATTCGGATCACAGGCATGTTTGTTTTCATTGTTACCATCGCGTCATGCAATTCGAAGAAAACCCCTGAGGCCGGAGGAAGACGGCAGCAAGGGCCATTGGTCGTCGATGGCTTTATTGTCAAGCAACGTTCTATCAGTGAGAAAATAGAAGTGCCGGGCTCATTGCTCCCATTCGAAGAAACGCAGATCAGAGCTGAAGTCGGGGGCCGCGTTATCCAGCTGAATATCCAGGAAGGCGCTGTAGTGTCGAGGGGAAGCTTGCTCGTCAAGTTATTCGACCGTGACCTGCAGGCCCAATTGAGGAAATTCAAGGTTCAGCTTCAGATCAGAGAAAAAACGCAGGAGCGGAGCTCCGAGCTTCTGAAGATCAATGGCATCAGCCAGCAGGACTATGATCTCAGCGCGCTCGATGTTGAAAACCTGAGAGCGGATATAGAAGCCACTGAAATTGCTATAACAAAAACGGAGATCAGGGCACCATACGACGGCCGCGTCGGACTACGGAACATCAGCCTTGGCTCTTATATTGCTCCAGCCGACATTATTACAACACTGCGGCAGGTAGACAATCTGAAACTGGAGTTTTCTGTTCCCGAGAAATACGCGAAAGAGATCGTCAAAGGATATCGTGTGACCTTTAAGGTGGATGGAGGCGAACAGTATCATAAGGCAACAGTAATGGCCACCGAGAACAGCGTTGACCAAAATACAAGGACACTTAGAGTTCGTGCATTGGTAGACGAGAAGGATGCAGAACTTGTACCCGGTGTTTTTGCCAAAGTAAATCTGCAACTTGGAAAGGATGATCGCGCGTTGCTTGTGCCGTCACAGGCGATTATTCCTGCAGCACGGAATAAGCAAGTCATTCTGTTAAGAAAAGACAGCGCCGCTTATACGGTCGTAGAAACCGGTATTCGTGACTCGGCTTATGTGCAGGTACTAAAAGGGCTGCAAGTAGGTGACACGGTTATTACAACCGGTCTGATGGCGATACGACCAAACGCTAAAATTAAGGTCTCCCGGTTGACGGCACAACGGTAGGCCTGGACATTAAAACTTGAACCATGAATATTTCAGAATTAAGTTTAAAGAGACCAGTACTGGCATTTGTAATGAACATCATTTTACTGCTGTTCGGCGCAATAGGATTTAACTTTCTGGGTATACGTGACTACCCCGCAATAGATCCCCCCAACGTCAACGTACGGACAAACTACTCTGGTGCAAATGCCGATATCATTGAATCGCAGATCACCGAGCCTCTTGAAAAATCCATCAACGGCATAGCCGGCATTAAAAACATTACATCATCCTCGAGTGTAGGGAGCAGCAACATCAACATTGAATTCGAACTTGGCGTTGACCTTGAAACGGCAACAAATGATGTACGCGACAAGGTCTCCCAGGCCTCACGATCTCTTCCGCAAGATCTGACGAACCCTCCTGTAGTATCCAAGGCCGATGCTAACTCCGACGCCATTATTGCTATGACGGTTCAAAGCACAACACGAGATCAATTGCTGCTTACCGAGTATGTTAACAACGTCCTTGTAGAACGACTTCAGACAATTCCCGGTGTTAGCAGCATCCAGATATGGGGTGAAAAAAGATTCGCCATGCGCATCTGGCTGGACCCTGCAAAACTCAGTGCCTATGGACTAACGCCTCTCGATATTCAGACAGCTTTGAACAAAGAAAATGTAGAGCTGCCTTCCGGTAAGATCTCAGGAAATTCAACTGAGCTTACAGTCCGGACCTTCGGGAAACTATATACAGAAGAAGATTTCTCGAATGTAATTGTGCGCTCTTCACCCACAGGCGACATCAGGCTCAAGGATGTGGGTGAAGCCTTACTTGGACCGGAAAATGAAGAGTCTGTTCTGCGAGAAAGCAATATCCCAATGGTTGGGATGGGCATTGTTCCCCTGCCAGGCTCTAACTATGTCGAAATATCAAATGAATTCAATAAGCGCCTGGATCAGATCAAGAAGGATATGCCGGAAGACATCACCCTCGATGTATCAATGGATCAAACACTTTTTATCAAGAGATCCATTACAGAAGTTGAAGAAACACTGATCATCTCCTTCCTGCTGGTGGTATTGGTCATATACCTTTTCTTCCGTGATGTGGTTATTGCATTCCGGCCGCTGATCGATATACCCGTTTCTCTTCTGGCGACATTTTTTATTATGTACATGGCTGGATTTTCCATCAATGTATTAACGATGCTCGGAATTGTATTGGCTACCGGCCTTGTTGTGGATGATGGCATTGTGGTAACGGAAAATATTTATAAGAAGCTTGAGCAGGGAATGAACAAGCACAGGCTGCACTCGAAGGCTCTAAAGAAATATTTTTCGCGGTAATATCAACGTCCATTACCCTGGCCGTTGTATTCCTTCCTATCCTTTTTCTGCAGGGATTTGTAGGCAGGCTTTTCCGGGAGTTCGGCATTGTCGTTGCCGGCGCCGTATTGATCTCATGTTTTGTATCGCTGACGCTTACACCGGTACTCAGCGTAAAACTCACTCGCAGCCACCACCAACATTCATGGTTCTACCGCAAGACTGAACCTTTCTTCGCCGGAATGGAGAGCGGATATCAGCGCTGGCTCAATGGCTTTATGCGATTTAGATGGGTTTCGCTCATTATTATAACACTGTGCCTTGTATCCGCATATTTCATTGGAACAAACATCCAGTCAGAGTTGGCGCCGATGGAAGACAGAAACCAGTTCAGGCTGCAACTCTCTGCGGTCGAAGGAACTTCGTATGACTACATGGACCAGTATGTACAGGAGATGGTCAAGTTCATTCAGGATTCAGTTCCTGAATATGAGACGGCGCTCTCTGTAACTGCACCCGGATTCACAGGATCAGGATCCGCTAACAGCGGATTTGTACGTGTAACCTTATCCGACCCAGTCGATCGGGATAGGTCGCAACAAGAGATCGTCGATATGGTCAACAAGAACCTTGGAAGCTTTCCTCAAGGCAGGGCTTTTGCTATCCAGGAGCAGACCATACAAGTGAATCGCCGCGGCGGTTTGCCAGTACAGTTCGTTATCCAGAACAACAATTTCGACAAGCTCAAGGCTGTTATCCCCAAATTCCTTGAAGAAGCCAGCACACATCGCGCGCTTCAGGGTGTTGACGTAGACCTGAAGTTCAACAAGCCCGAGCTGAACGTTGAGATCAACAGGTTGAAAGCAGCCCAACTGGGCGTAAGCGTACAGGATATTGCACAGACATTACAGCTCGCCTACAGCAATCTTCGCTTCGGATATTTTACGCGGGAAGGAAAGCAATACCAGGTAATGGGCCAGGTGAAAAGAATCAACCGCGACGATCCGGATGATCTGAAGAGCCTGTATGTGCGCACGACTTCCGGGCAGCTGGTTTCTATCGATAACCTTGTAAGTGTGGTCGAATCCACCACGCCGCCATCTCTCTATCACTTTAACAGGTATAAGTCTGCAACCATTTCCGCCGGCCTCGCGCAAGGAAGAACGCTCGGAGACGGGATCAAAGCCATGGAAGAGATCAAAGAGAAACTTCTTGACGATACTTTTGCTACATCTCTTTCCGGCAGTTCCCGGGACTATGCTGAGAGCTCAAGCAATACATCGTTCGCCTTCTTGCTCGCCCTCGTCCTGATCTATTTGATCCTTGCTGCGCAATTTGAGAGCTTTGTCGATCCATTGATCATCATGTTCACGGTTCCACTCGCGATTGCCGGGGCCTTTATAGCATTGACCTTGTTTGGTCAGACCTTAAATATTTTTTCTCAGATTGGAATGATCATGCTCATCGGTCTTGTAACAAAGAACGGTATATTGATCGTTGAGTTTGCCAATAAAAAACGCGAGGAGGGACTTTCAAAATTCGATGCAGTTGTTGAAGCATCCAGACTCAGGTTGCGTCCCATTCTCATGACAAGCCTTACCATGGCGCTAGGATCTTTGCCCCTTGCCCTATCCATTGGCGCTGCTTCAACCAGCCGTCAGCCATTGGGTATCGTGATAGTCGGTGGTATCATGTTTTCGCTCGTACTGACGTTATTTGTCATTCCGGCGATGTATACCTTCCTGTCACGTCAACGCAAGCCTGTTAACATGGGTGAAGAGGAGCCTACTCAACAACCGGAATTGGTCTATGAAGCTTAGTTTGATCGCAGGTTTATTTTTGTTATTGTCAGTTCTGGGTCCAGCTAATGCACAGGATGAACTTATCAGCCTGGAAGAGGTGGTTGCGCTCGCGCTTGAACAGAATTACGATGTACGGATTTTTAGAAATCTTTCAGCCAGCGCCGCTGCGGATGACGCCTACGCAATAGGTGGATTTTTCCCTGTTGTCAATGCCACTGGATCCCGCACGTGGAATACCATCAAGGATCAGAAACAAGTGCTTGCCAACGATAGTGTAATCAATCGCAGCAACATTAAGACAAATAATTTTAACGGTTCCCTGCAGCTCACCTGGCTGCTGTTCGATGGTTTGAGAATGTTCGCCACCCGCGAACGTTTGTCCCAAATTGCAGAACAGGGCGAATTGAATGTCAAAAATCAGATGGTAAACACCATTGCGGACGTAGTGTTGAATTATTACGATGTAGTTCGGCAAAAGCAACAACTCAATGCGCTCCGCGAACAGATGTCTGTGAGTGAGGAACGCGTCCGGTTGGCCGATAGACGACTGCAGATTGGCACTGGAGCGAAACCAGAGTTGCTACAGGCTAAAGTTGATTTGAATGCACAACGTACCGCTGTACTTCAACAACAAACGATCATTGCCCAATTGAAGGATCAATTAAATGGATTGGTAAGCAACCGGCTACCTCCCGTATACGAAGTCTCGGATTCTATCCTGATTGATATGAATATCCAACAGGAACAGATCTCGAATGATATCGAGAATACCAATTTCAGTCTCTTATCATTTAAAAAAGACACGGAAATTGCCGCGTTGTTATTACGCGAGCGAAAAGGGGAACGATATCCTTTTCTCAATTTTAACTCGGCGTATAACTATCAACAATCTGAGAGTAACCTGGCCAGCAACCCATTCACAACATTATTCAATAGAAACTCTGGTTATAACTATGGGTTCTCATTCAACTTTCCAATCATGAACGGATTTCAGAATCGCAGGAACATCCAGCAGGCCCGCATAACGGTAGACCGAACCAAGCTGTTGTACGAACAGGCGAAAACTACGGTTGACGTAGGCATTAAAAACGCATATGTCAACTATGAAAATTCCAAAAAGGTTTTGCTGATCGAAGAAGACAACATCGGCCTTGCCAGAGAAAATATTTTCATAGCGCTCGAGAGTTTTAAACGCAGTGCAAATACATTTATCGAAGTGCGGACTGCCCAGCAAAGTCTCGCGGATGCATACAACCGGCTGATCAATGCGCGTTATCTTGCTAAGGTTGCAGAAACTGAGTTGTTACGGTTAAACGGCAGTCTGCTAACAGATGCTAAAACGAATAACTAAGACAAAATCGGCGACTTATGGTTTCGGAATGATTGATCTGGAAGGCAGTCGGAATTGATCATGTTCAATATGTTGAAAGGAAGACGCGCACACACCCAACCGGGGCGCTGTAAGTGCCATTCACTCATTTCTCAGATTATCCACCGGATTCATGAACGCGGCGCGCAATGTTTGAGATCCGATAGTAAGACCTCCCAGCACCATTAGTATCCCCACACTAAAGCCGATAACCTCTCCGTTGATCGCAGTGCGATAAGCGATCATCTTGAGCCATTGATCATTCAGGAACCACGCAAGGGGTACGCCTATGGCAACCGCTATCACCAACAGGCGGATAAAACCGTTTGATAATAGCAATATAAGTTGACGATCGGACGAGCCAAGCACTTTGCGGATAGCGATCTCCTTTGTTCTTGTCTCCGTAGTGTAGGTAGCCATTCCCATAAGTCCCATACACGATATAAAGACCGCGAGCAATGCAACAAAGCCGACTACATGGACGAGGTCCCCGAAGATCGTATCGTAAAATAAACTTACTTTATCCTTGAGCAGCTTGCAGTCCAGCTTCATGCCGGGATTGACTGAGGCCCAGCTTTTTTCAATCGCAGGCAATGCATCTTCAAAACTTCCGGTGTATTTAATCTGAATGAAATTGTACATCGGCGTATACATGAGCGCCAGCGGCTCGATATTATTCAACAATATCTGATGATTATAATCTCCAACTACACCAATGATCGTTTTCCTGGAGGAATCCTGTTGATAAGTTATTTCTTCGCCAACAGCGTCCAATGCATTCTTGAAGTGTAACGATTTCACCGCTGACTCATTGAGAACGATAGCATTCTTGTTGGCCTCTGCACCGGTCTTATCAAAAAAGCGACCTGCTTTAAGTGCGAGTGATAAGTTCTCCTGATATCCTTCATCAGTATTGAAATAATACACTGAGGTCCATTCCCTGGAATCGGATATCCGCGTGAAGCCGCTCGCCCGACTCTCACCTGTTGCCGGAAGATGCGACGACGCTGTTATCTTGGTAAGATTCGTGTATTGAGATAGTGCCGCTTTCAATTTATCAGGTGAAGTTCCATTGAGCCTGATCACAGCATTGTTGGTCATGTCAAATCCGTGATCCTTGCCCAGGAATAGTTGCAGCTGATTGTAAAGGAGTGTAACAGAAATAATAAAGATCAGGGATAACACGAATTGCGAGATGATCAATCCGCGCCGCAGCGCGATCCGTGAGAAGAGCCGCACATCAGACAATTTTTTAAGCACCTTTACCGGTTGAAAGCCGGAGAGCAGAATAGCAGGCAGGATCCCCGCCAGCAACCCCACGGCTAGTGCAAATGAAAGAAATACCCCATAGACGGCATAATTAGCCTGCAGATCCCATTGGAAAATGCGCGCAAAGTTCAGTTGCATCAACATTGGCTTTAGCAGTCTTACGATCAGAAAGGCAATCAACAGGGCGAACAGGGAGACAACAATAGATTCGGACAGGAACTGGCTGAAGATCTGGAAGCGACCCGCTCCATTTACCTTGCGGACACCGACTTCCTTAGCCCTTGTCAGTGCGCGGGCGATGGAGAGGTTAGTGAAGTTAAAACAGGAGGTGAGCATGATGATCCCGGCCAACCCGCTCAAAAAGTATACGATCATCCATGGCATAGAAGGCCCGATCGAGTTGTTAATCATATTTCCTGGTGTGATGCTGAGCAGCGGTTGAAGTGCAAACTTTGCTTTATACCGCTCTGGATCGTTGACAACCGAAATGTGGGCATTGTAGATCCTGTCGAGGTGGATTCCGATATCTGCTGCTTTAGTATTATGCTCCAACATCACATATGTCCATCCTTCCCAGAAGTTAAGCCAGTCATCGAGTTCCTTGCCATAGCGTCCGGCGGATTCCAGGCTGGTCACAGTTGCCATGCTGGCCAGTCCATCGAATACGATGTGCGATTTGTTTGGTGTGTCTTTAAGAATTCCGGTGACCTTATAGAGATCCTCCCCCACCTTCAAGGTAAGTCCCATCGGATTCTCCTCCCTAAAGAGCTTGCGCGCAGCCGGCCGCGTAAGAACAACAGTGAATGGATCCTTTAATGCTGTAACAGGATCTCCATGCTCGAGTTCGAACTCAAAAAAAGTAAGCGCTTCAGGGTCGGCAAAGAAGCCTTTCACAGGGACGTTGATATCATGCCCCTCCACTTCCATCCAATGATTGCCGAATCCGCGCTTAAACCTGACGGCCTTCTCGACGCCTGAGTAGTTTTTCAAAAGCTCATCCCTCAGTGGCAAGGGTGTTGTTGCGTTGTCAAGACCGCTTTGTTCAAGGCCCGCACTCGTAACCTGCCTTGACACAACCCTGTAGATGCGGCCGCTGTTAGTATTGAAGCGGTCGTACATAAGCTGATCGGCAACAAGCATAATGATGGCCATGCAGATCGCCATGCTGATCGCAAGCCCTATGATATTGATGCCTGAAAAAAATTTGTAACGTCTCAGATTGCGAATAGCAACCTTGGTATAGTTGATGAGCATAAACTGATATTATTTAAAAATGTCTATTTGAGAGTTTTCCTGACAAGGACGTAATAGACTAGAAAACCTAAGGATAATGCTACCGCGAGGATGCCGTACGGAAGGGGTGATTCCATTTCAACCTCCAGATAGTCCATTAAAATAAGGGCAACTCCACCAGCAAACGCAAGCAGCCCCCACTTGAGCGAGCTGTGCTTGTTGTCGATAAAGTGGGTTTTGAAGATTGCCTGCGTATCCTCATTGACAAATCCCTTTTCGATCATTTTCTTTTTCAAAATATAGTCAGTTATGGCTTTGGTGAAGTAATAGAGGGCTAAACCAAAAGTTCCGATGATCGATATCGGCATTAGAACGTTCATGAATGTCATACTTTTTGTCTTTTTAGTTACCCCGTAAGACACTGGACCTTTGTCAAATGTTGCAGGTCATATCATTTTTATTGCGGAATAGTAAATTCGACTACCGGCAAATTTTTTCTTCATTAATTGCAACATCAACCTGGAAAATGTTGTCTAACACCTCTAATGATCGATGACAGGGCGCTGGTACAAAGAATACAAAATGGCGATATCCAGGCCTTCCGACTGCTGATCCGTGATCATAAACGGCTTGTTGTTCACATGATTGGCCGGTTAGTAAAAAGCGGGGTTGAAACAGAAGAACTTTGTCAGGACGTATTTCTCAAGGTTCACGAAAAGCTCGGCGAATTCTCGTTTCAATCCAGACTGTCGACCTGGATCGCGACAATTGCTTATCGGCATGCCATCAATCACATGAGAAAGCAAAGGATGCATTTCTCGGATCTCGCCGATGATTCTGAGATCACCAGGAAGTTCATCGAAATGGAAAATCCGGAAACGATCACCAGTGAGAAAGATATGGATAGTTTTATTTTCAGACTTATTGATCAGCTACCGTCGCAGTACAAGACCATCATAACGTTATATCACATGGAGGAAATGACTTACCCTGAGATCTGTGAAGTGACGGGTATGCCTGAAGGAACGGTCAAAAGTTATTTGTTCCGGGCCCGCAATCTGTTAAAAGAAAAAGTAAAGAAGTATCTTGGCAATGAAATATGAATATGAAGGGAAGCGAAGAATTACTCCAACATAATCTTGAGCATGGGCTGCCGCTTGTGGGCGACAAAAGGGATATCAAGGCTTACCAGGAAGTATTCCGCCGCCTGAAACAACAGCCAGCGCAAGCACTTTCGAACAACTTTGAAGATAGGATCATCGTCAAAGTACTTGAACGGAAAGCCAAAGAGTCAAGACGCGATTTGGTGTGGTTTGGCATAGGGGTCTTTTGTCTGATCATAGCCGGAATTATACCTCTTGTGCTCAGTGACTTCCGTCCCGAACTGGACAGTTTGAAAAAGCTCTCTGGCCTGGGAGGTCTCGTATTATTTAGTTTCTTGTTCCTGTTTATACTAAATCAAATTGAGAAGAAGTTTCTTCTCAGGAGGTTTACATCAGAGCGATAGATTGTAGGGTACGTATTAATAATTGCTGATATACGTTACCCGGAACATCTTCCAACCTTGCTTCAAATTCTGTTAGGCGGGTTTGTATTTCAAATTACATTATTGTTTTCTGACTCAACAGTTCCATCTATGGCCTTGAAACTTATTGCATGCGTATCACTCTTTTTAATGATAGCCTGCGCTTCCGAAAAAAAAGATGATCTCATAGAAGCAATGGCCTGGCCCGACACTTTGTTGTGGTGGAAGGCAAACAACCTGAGGGTAATTCAAACCAACCTTCCCGCTTATGAGGCGCAACTCAATGTTGATTCCCTTGTAGCCGATCTAAAAAGCTTCTCTGCAAATGTGCTCCTCATCAATGCAGGCGGTATCATGGCTTTTTATCCAACTGCTTTGGAGTACCACTACAAGAACCCTTACATGAACCCGGCGATGCTGGAAGAAGTGATAGCGAAATGTCACGCTGTGGACATCCGCGTTATAGTGAGGTTTGATTTCAGCAGAGCGCATAAAAGCATTTTTGAGAAGCATCCGGACTGGTTCTACATCTCTCCGGCAGGAGAACGGATCATAAACGACAATATGTATGTTGTTTCCATCAATGCGCCTTACGAGCAGGAGCAGCTCTTCAATATTGTCGGTGAGGTCATTGATCGTTATCCAATTGACGGTATATTTATTAATATGCCAGGCTATCAGACCCGGAATGCATATGTCGGGAAGTACCATGGCATCGATCAGAATCCTTACGACAAGAAACGATTCGCGGAATTCAGCAATGGCATGAAACTGCCTCTAAAGGAAGATGTGAATGATCCTGTATTTGAGAAGTATGTGGCATTTAAGAAATTTTCTATGGAAGCCCTGATGAAACGGCTTCAGACCCTTGTCAAGACAAAGAACAAACAGATCGCGATATGCACCTATTCTGATAAATACGTGGACATCATACGTCATGAATCCCAAACGAACAGCCTTCCATACTGGCCGTATAACGCGTCCGATAATGTAAACAATACCAGAACGTCTTATCCCTCACATATTGTAAGCAATGCAAGCATTCAGCAGATATCTTTTCAGTCACGCTACAATGCAATCGAACCTGAAGAGATCACTATTCGACTGTATGAAAATATTGCCAATGGGTCAGGATTGGATATCAGTCTCATGGGAGACTTTCAGCAATATGAAGATGAACGCAATTACGATGCGGTCCGGAAGATATATAGTCATCACAAGAAATTTGAACCCTACTATGGAAAGTACACTTCTACGGCCCAGGTGGTCGTAGTCTCGCCTGGATCGTGGGCAGGTGGCGAGTCAGCGCAGGAATACCGGGGTATTCAGCTAATGCTTAAGGAAGCCCATATCCAATATGATATCATAGAGGATGGTCAGCTTGGCGGGTTGGCTGACGCACTGAAGAAGTATCGCGTATTAATACTGCCGGAGATCACAAGACTTGATTCGGCAGGCATCGAAGCGATCATCGGTGCTGCCTCTGCGGGTACAAGCCTGATTGCAACCAACAGGTCGTTAATTGACAATCCCGAAGCATTGATGCGGCTGTTCGGCGCCAGGGTTGTAGATGGTGATCACGATGGAGCAGGATATTACGTGTCGCCTACACGCAAGGATGTATTTAAGCGTTTGGAAGGACAGTCACTTGTGTTCTGGAAATTTAATCTTGGACTTTATGAGTTCCATGGAGCCGACACATTGCTTCCAATTTACACGCCGGGACGACCCGGCCCGCCTGAGATCATTGGAGGACACGCAAGAACAGGGCACTATGCCATGGGTATAAAAGATAGCGCAAATTCCAAACGAGTATCAATACCTGGAAACCTGGGTAGGCTATATTATTTGCACGGATATGAACAGCACAAAAATATTTTTCTCGACGCCCTGGAATATATATACCCCGAGGCCAATGACCTGATTGTTACGAATGCGCCACCACGCGTAGAAGTGGTCCTTCAGCATTTTGTGAAGAACATACCGGCAAACCTTAACAATGATAAACCCGAAGGGCTGATCCTTCACCTGGTAAATCTGACGGGCTTTAGTGGCAACACATATTTTGACCCGTTACCTGTTTACAAGACATCTTTCACAATAAAGATGGATGTTAAACCTGCAAAGGTATTTTCAATGGTCAGCGGTACGTTCCTGGAATTTCAATGGGACAATGGTGTGACCACGTTCACATTGGATACCTTGAAGGAATACGACGGACTCGTTATTGAAAGCAATTATGAATTATAAATTGTCTCGACTCGGCATTTGGTTTCCCGTTATCGCGGAGTCTCCCGTCTCAGGGACTCTGCGTTTTTGAATGGGGCGTGTATCGGAGAATTTTCAATTAGGATTCGGTTACATTCATTGTTGATAACTAAGTCCAGTCAATTCATACCTCATAATTTATAATTCATAATTGTTACTGCTGTTTCTCGTAGACTATTTTTCCACCGAACATCGTCCAAAGTACTTGCGTATCTTTTATCTGTTCAGGAGAAACAGTCAGCACATCGCGGTCGAGCAGCACAAGGTCAGCCTGTTTCCCTACTTCGATTGACCCAATGATCTTGTCTCTCAGAATTGCCTTTGCGGCATGTATGGTATAAGCCATGAGGAGATCCTTGCGCTTCATGATCTCATTGCTGTTGAGTATGCCAAATTTTCCTGCGCGGGTTTCAGCTCTATAAATGGCTTCGAACGGATTCGCAGAACTCACAGGCCAGTCGCTTGCACCGCATACAGTCCCACGTCGCCGCAGTATGGAGTTGGCTGGGTACATGTTGGTGTAAGCAGCCTCGTCAATATATGGCTTCACCAACTCATCGGTGTATGCATCGGCAGTAGCCCAAAACAATTGCATGCAAGCGGGAACATTGAGTTCGGAGAACCTTCGCAGATCGTCGGAGTGAATGCATTGTAAGTGTGTAAGTGAATGCGGAAGATTTTTGTTCTTGTTATGACTGCGGGCTGCTTCAATAGCATCCAACGCCTCCCGTACCGCACGATCACCAATTGTGTGAACATGTACAAGTAAATTTTCGCGGTCTGCGGCGATAACAAACTTTTTCAATTTTTCGGGATCAACCATTTGAGATCCGGCGAGTCCTGAATTTGAGTATGGTGTTAGCATAGAAGCTGTTTGCGTGGGGAACTCCATCACCCCATCAGCAAAGATCTTGAACCCGGCAATTGTTACGTTAGCGTTTGTAGCAAATGCCGTCTGCCATTTTTTGGCAAGCTCAATCTGGTGTTCCGCAGCTTCGTTTGCGTCAGCACGAATAACGCAGGTTACATGTGCCGTCAAGCTATTAGCTTGAGAAACCTCCTGGTATGCCAGCAGCAACGGATTATTCAGGCCATCATAAACTGAACCTGCGCTTGGATCCATCCATGCAGTTATTCCAAGGCGATTGAGATGTCGGATCCCCTCACTCAGGGAAGCGAGTGGCTTGACTGAACTCGGCGGCATTGCCTTTTCTACGTACTGAAACCCCGACTCGGCAATAAGTCCATTCGGTTCGCCCGCGACATCCACGCCAAAGAACTTCTGCTCAGTTTCCGGAAGTGACTTAATGGAGGTGCCATTAATTCCCGCCTGCCTCAACATATTCTTATTGACCCATGAAGTATGGCCATCAGAGCCCCTGAGCGCAACCGCTTTATTGCTATAATCTGGGCCCTCAAAGATCTTCTTCAGCGTTTCAAGGTCCTTCCAGGTGCTACTGTGCAGACCCTGTATAAAGAGCATATCTCCCCTAAGACCTTTTCCGGTCCTGATTGCGTATTGAGCGTAAGAAGAAAGCGAGTCTTCATCGAGGTAATGATCATTAAGATGTGCTGTAAGCAGGCTTGCGCCGCCACTAACGGCATGGTTATGACTGTCGATAAGCCCTGGGATCAGGCATTTGCCCTTGATATCAATCATTTTTGGATTCTTGCCGGCCTTACGTTGAACTGGTGCGAGGTCACCGGCCGCAAGGATCTTATCATCTTTTATCGCGACTGCCTGTACGATCAGTGCAAATGGGTTTGAGGTAAAGATCTTTCCATTATAGAATATCGTGGCTCCGTCCGTTTCCTGGGCGGTCACGTCTGTGGTCATTAGAGCAAGCAACAATGATAAAATAAGGGGTAGATGACGTATGTTCATCTAATCAATATAATCATTTTACTTCGAAAGTAGAGAGAAGTATCGGGTGAGAATTTTTGGGTGTGAAGCTCCTGGTCTTTCTCCGTGTGGACTCTGCATTTTCAATGGATTGAGAATCCGACATGGACTGTTTCAGTTGGCCAATTCTTTTATTGCCATCCACGCCATCAATCCAGGTCCGACGGACAAAGCATCTTCATCAATGTCAAAGGTAGGGGTATGCACGTATGAGGATATTCCTTTTGAATCATTTCGGGTACCCAACCTGTAGAATGAAGCCGGAACAATCTGTGAATAGTAAGCAAAATCTTCAGCGCCCAACGATATATCGAGATCAAAAACATTTTCTTTCCCAACATACTCTTCTGCGGAAGCTCTTATCCGCCGTGTGAGCTCGGGATTATTTTCCAGGTAAGGATAACCTTTTGATATATCCACTTCACATTTTCCGCCCATGCTTTCCGCCATACCTTCCGCCATTCTTTTGATCTTTACCAATGCAGACTCACGCCACTCCTCATTCATTGCGCGGAAAGTGCCTGCTATATTCACTTCGTTCGGAATGATGTTAGTAGCACCCTGACCAATAATATTTCCAAACGTAAGCACAGTAGGTTGTCTTGGGTTGGCATTTCTGCTGATGATCTGCTGCAATGCAATGATAATGTGCGACGCGATAACTATAGGATCGACACAGAGGTCAGGCGCTGCACCATGGCCTCCCTTTCCTATCACTTTAAGATAGATCTCATCTGCGCTGGCCATGTACATTCCTTCCCTAAACCCGATCTTACCAGCCGGCAAAAGAGGAAAGACGTGCTGGCCCAGGATCGCAGATGGTGCCGGATTTTTTAGAGCCCCATCGCGGATCATATAAGACGCTCCTCCCGGATTTTTCTCCTCACCGGGTTGGAATAAAAATCTCACAGTACCTTCGAATGAATCACGCACCTCATGAAGTATCCGCGCCGTAGCCAGCAGCGATGAACTATGAACATCGTGTCCGCATGCATGCATTACGCCGGGATTTTTTGATTTATAGGAGACGTCATTGGCCTCCTGGATCGGCAACGCATCCATATCAGCCCGCAAAGCAACGAGTTTCTTCTCTGGATTTTTTCCCTTTACCTCTGCGACCAATCCGGTTGTTGCAATGCTTTCAAGGTTAGTGATACCTGCTGAACGTAATTGCTCAGCGATATAAGCGACGGTCTTATACTCCTGATATGACAATTCGGGGTTTGCGTGTATGTGCCTTCGATAGGCAATAGTATTTTTAACATTCGATGTTGAAAGCAGCTTAATGCGTTCCAGTAGACTCATGCCTGATCAGTTTTTATGCAAGGTATTCAATACAGGGGTACTTGTGAAATCATAAAGTAATGTTGGATATACCTTTTCAAAATTCCGCATGTCGAATCCCGATAGGGATTCAATTTGAACGGAACTATGCCACAAAGTCACTAAGACACCAAGAATAACACGCAACATTTTATGTCTTCTTAGTGCCTTGGTGCCTTTGTGGCGAATAGGATTCACCGATCATCGACTTTTCCGATCAAACGTTGCTATTGAAAGATGTTCATCAGATATTAGCACCCCCAATCCCATTAATCATGTATTTATTGAAGTGTTTCTTTGTCCTCATCGCATTGTGCTTTGCAGAGGCAATTTGCTATGCACAGGAAAATTCCTACAAAAGTTTTTCCTTGACGGATATGTCTGAATTTAAACCGCAGACAGGCAACTGGCAGATCGTTGGCGATGTAGTGATGGACCCTACGACTGATATACACGCGCATGCGATGGAACAAGTGCCGGTAACCGGCAGAAAAAACAAGAAGTCAAAATCCCAGGCTGTTCCAACGAAACCTCAGGCTGTTACATTTCAGCCTGGAAAAGGTATTCTGCTGAATATGAATGATGACACCAGAAAAGATAATCTGATTTCCTTAATTGAACATGGCGACATTGAAATTGATTTTGAAGTGATGATACCAAAAGGATCTAATTCCGGTGTGTACCTTCAGGGTCGCTATGAGGTTCAGTTGCTGGATAGCTGGGGAATTAAGAATCCATCCTTCTCTGACATCGGCGGAATATACAGAAACTGGGAAAAAGAGCCTGGCAAGATATATATGGGTAAGGCGCCGTTGAGCAACCCGGCGAAGGCACCTGGACTTTGGCAAAAGTTCAGGATTTCCTTCAGAGCGCCACGCTTCAACAGTGCTGGAGAAAAGATATCGAATGCAAGATTTGTGTATGTTGAACTCAACGGCGTAAAAATACATGACAACGTCGAGGTGCCGCTTCCCACAGGAGGACCAATAGAAAATAATGAAAAAGCGATTGGCCCTTTGCTGATACAGGGTGATCACGGACCCGTAGCCTTGCGCAACATCAAATACAGGTTGATGAAAGAGGTTAAATTTTCATTAAGCGATATCAAGTACAAGACATACTATGGAAGCTTCCGTACCATTTCGGATTTTACGTCTCTTGCCGCTGCATCGACGGGCTCAATCCCTGAGCTGACGTGTGAAGTGCTCACGAATGAAGATGGTTACGGTGTTTCATACACCGGCAACATCCAGGTTCCCGAAGATGGATCATATCAATTTCTTCTTGCCTACTCAGGAGGAGGCCGGCTTGTCATAAACGGTGAGCAAGTGATCAACTTCCAGCGACCTGACGGATGGCAACGTGATGAAGCCTGGATAACACTCAAAGCAGGGGCATATCCGTTCGAGATCTATAATTATAAGAGTGCATCGTGGATGCCTCCGCGGCTCGGACTATTTGTGCAGAGTGCCACCACATATTCGCAAACACTCACCGCTTTCAATTCCTATCCTCCGGATGACCAGCCGGTTTCGCCAATCTACCTGGACGCAGGCAGTGAACCCAGACTTCTCCGGGCTTTCCTCGATTTCAAAGGCGATCAAAAACAACGCCTAACCCATACCATAGGCGTCGGCGATCCTAGCGGCACACATTATGTGTATGATCTGAAATCCGGTAACCTCGTGTGCGCATGGCATGGCGCTTTTGTTGATGCAACCCCGATGTGGCACGATCGCGGTGACGGATCATTCAAACCGCGAGGGGCTGTGCAGTACCTGTTCAATAATCAGCCACTCAGTTTCCTCGCTTCTAATGCAGATAGTTTCCCAGTCATCTCCAGGGAGGCATTAACTAACAACAAGGAATATCGCGGCAAGGGATATGTGATCGATGGCAATGGCCGTCCCACTTTCAAGTATACTTATCAGGGTATGGAGGTAGAGGATAAGATCTATCCGGATGATGACAACAAAGCATTGACCCATGAAGTTCTTGTTAAGAATCGCGGCACCAAACCGGGTCTTTACTATAAACTAGGGGAAGGCCACGAGATCACAGAGATCAAGGAAGGATTATATGCCGTGGATGACAAACAATATTACATCCGTGTCAGCGGAATCAAGCCGATGATCAGAGATGTCAATGGAAAAAAGGAACTCATCGTACCGATTGAGACCAACATTAAGTATTCTATTCTTTGGTAAACAGCAACAATTCGCTTATGAAACCCGCGTCAGCTTATATTTTCACAACAATTCTTTTTTGTTCGGTGTTCACCGGTAATGCACAGAATTCCGGTACGCCGCAGGAAGAAGCCTATTACAGGATCATCACTATACCCACCCCTGAGGGCGTATTGCTTGAGGTTGGCGGCGTGGCTACCTTGCCTGACGGTCGTATCGCATTGGCTACACGCCGTGGTGATGTCTGGATCGTTGAAAATCCAAATATGGAAAACGGATCTTCGCCCGAATTCAGCCTATTCGCATCGGGTCTGCATGAAGCGCTTGGACTTACATATCATCAGGGATCCTTGTATACTGCCCAGCGTGGAGAACTGACAAAGCTCACGGACACCAATGGTGACGATAAAGCTGATGTTTATGAAACCGTATACGCCTGGCCACTCTCCGG
Source organism: uncultured Cytophagales bacterium (assembly GCA_963845845.1). Classification (GTDB taxonomy): domain Bacteria; phylum Bacteroidota; class Bacteroidia; order Cytophagales; family Cyclobacteriaceae; genus Chryseolinea. Next base: position 29,007 of record CAWJTP010000008.1, on the reverse strand, counting down.
CCACTATCACGAGTATTCGTTTGGCCCTAAGGTGGCACCGGATGGTAGTTTCTTTGTAACGGGAAATGTCGCCTTCGGCGATGAAGAGTGGTGGCGAGGTGAAAGCAGAGTACCCTGGAGAGGATGGGCCATGAAGATCCACCCCGATGGAACACTTGAGCCCTGGGCAACAGGAATGCGATCTCCATGTGGCATTGGCATAATCGATGGCGAACTCTTTTATGATGACAACCAGGGCGATTGGCAAGGATCAGGAGGTATATTTCATTTGACGAAAGGCAGCTTCACAGGTCACCCCGCTGGTTTAAAGTGGGCAGGCCAGCCTGATTCACCAGTAAAGATTACAACGCAACAGCTGTATGCAAAAGTTGATGCCCGTCAATTCAAAAAGGAAGGACAATATGTTAAACCTGAAAATATTCTGGACGAGAAAACCCCGGCATTCTTTTACCAGCTGAAAGAGAACTTTCCGCAAACACGCCTTCCCGCAGTATGGCTGCCTCATGGTGTCCTGGGGATCTCCAATGCAGAGCTCATCACCGATCAGACAAATGGAAAGTTTGGACCTTTTGCGGGGCAGGTCTTTGTTGGCGATCAAGGCCAAAGCAAAGTTGTGCGGGTAGTATTGGAAAAGGTAAAGGGCGAATATCAGGGCGTAGCATTTGATTTCAGATCAGGATTCCAATCCGGCGTTCTCAGAATGAACTGGGGTCATGACGGCTCTATGTTCGCGGGATTGACAAATAGGGGATGGGGATCTGCCGGAACCAGTTCTTCAGGTTTGCAACGGTTGGTCTGGACGGGGAAGATCCCAATGGAAATGAAGACAGTCAAAGCGATGCCCGATGGATTCGAGATCGAATTTACACTCCCTGTGAACAAAACCATCGCTACGGACCTTGACTCATACACCGGAAGAAGCTATATCTATAAATATCATCCGGTTTATGGCAGCCCAACGGTCAATGAAGAAAAGCTCGCTATAAAAGGTGTAAAAATATCTGAGGATGGAAAAACAGTGAGAGTCGTCATTGATAACCTGCGACAATATTATCTGCACGAAATTAACGTGAGCGGTATACGTTCGGCAGATGGATTACGAGTACTTCATCCCACAGGTTACTACACGCTGAATAATATTCCGGACGGCCAGAAACTTTCACCTTCCGAATTAAGTACGAAGAGATCGTCGTCGTCCAAACCGCTGCCTGCAAAAGCGGCGGCTACAAAGATGTCTGGAAAGGTCTTAACGTATGCGGAGATCGAACCTTTGCTGGTACGCAACACTTGCACAGCCTGTCATCAGACCACCAAACGACAGGTTGGACCTGCATTCGCTGACATTGCGAAACGCAAATACGCGAATGATCGTATCGTTCAGTTGATCTATAATCCTGAACCGAAGAACTGGCCCGAGCACGAAACACCAATGGCTGCAATGCCGCAAGTTCCAAAAGACGAAGCGCTGAAGATTGCTGCATGGATCAATTCTTTGGTGAAGGCCGCACCCTGATCAGGGGATCAATTGATCGAGACCTTGTCCGGTATGACAATAGCAGAAGGGAACAACTTCTTTACATCTATGTAATCCCTTTGTGCTTCGATCCTTGTGAAATACCTGCCCACCTTAACTCTGAAGTTGGGCTGTGAATATTGAACTTCCGTTCGAAGCTCGGGAAGCGTTGAAGACAGTGTTTTCTTTGCATTTAGTGCGTCTTCTCTTTTTAAACCCGAGTAAACCTGTATGGTGAAGCCATCGATGAAATTGCGTTGAACATTGTAGTGATCAATGCTGTCCAGAACAGTGTCAAGCTTTTTATTGACCGCATACCTTGGCTCTACATAGCTCGTGGGTGTTTTTTGATCCACAGGATCTGACGTTGTTGTCTTTGGATCGGCCGTCACTGGCTCAACTTTCGGTCTCCAGATCGAAAGGTCCTCCGAATACTGTGCGCCAGCCGACGACGTCGAGACAGGTTTCTTGGTTGTGGCGCATCCGACAACAATAAATCCTAAAGCAAATACAAGTAACGGTCCGGCTATTCTTCCCATACTTATTCGATAATAATGCACCTGTTGTTGAGAATATCGTCTTCTACCTTCTTGTATTTAACGTCCCGTAACACTTTCCCGTCGGTATACTGAACGCTTACTTTGTCATTTCGACCTGCAAGCTTGTCGGACTTGGCAGGCATAACCTTTTCCTGAGGCGGCCTGTCAGGCTGCTGCTGCGGAGCGCGTTCGCCACCACCACCACTGAGCAACGACCTCGATTCTTCCTTTTGCTCGTTCAGTCTTACACGGCTGCGCGTTGCCCTGGCTTCCTGCACCTCGTCAGATTGCTGCACAGGTACATCAGCTTTCAGCAGGAATGATATCGTTTCTTCGTTCACCTTTGCAATGAATCGCTTGAACAATTCAAAACCTTCAAACTTATAAATGAGCAATGGATCCTTTTGTTCATAAACTGCATTCTGGACAGATTGCTTTAGGTCATCCATTTCGCGAAGATGTTCCTTCCAGAGCTGATCAATGATGGCAAGGGCGATCATTTTCTCCATTGATTTGATCAACTCTGCATTGTTGGTTTCAAAGGCTTTTGCCAGATTGGCGGACACACCGATTTGTTTCTTGCCATCCGTGAATGGAACAAGTATGTTCTCAACGGTGGCCCCACGTGTTTTGAATATGTCCCTGATTATCGGAAAAGCCTTTTCTGCGATCAGCTTGTTCTTCTTATGATAATGATCGAGAGCCTTATTATAAAGGTCGTCCGTCAATTTTGCCTGTTCCGTCCTATCGAATTCTTCCTTGGAGATCTCATAGTCCAGCCCCAGTATGCTTAGGGCGTTGAGGCGAAGGCTTTCGTAGTCATTTGCATTCTTGCCATTGATAACCATGTCTTCACAGGTATCGAATAACATGGTAAGGATGTCGAGCTCAAGGCGCTCGCCGAATAATGCATTTCTCCTGCGTTTGTAGATAACCTCGCGCTGAGAGTTCATCACGTTATCGTATTCGAGAAGGCGCTTACGAATACCGAAGTTGTTTTCCTCCACTTTCTTTTGCGCGCGCTCGATGGAGCTAGTCACCATGGAATGCTGAATCACTTCACCCTCTTTTAGCCCGAGCTTATCCATTACGCGGGCAATTCGTTCAGGCATGAAAAGACGCATGAGATTGTCTTCCAGGGAAACATAGAATTGTGATGTACCCGGGTCTCCCTGACGTCCCGACCTGCCTCTTAACTGTCTGTCTACACGACGGGATTCATGGCGTTCTGTACCAATGATTGCAAGTCCGCCTGCTGCTCTTGATTCAGGCGTCAGTTTTATATCTGTACCACGACCAGCCATGTTCGTGGCGATCGTTACAGTTCCCGGCTTACCTGCCTCTGCGACGATCTCGGCTTCCCGTTGATGTTGCTTTGCGTTCAACACCTGATGCTTGATCTTTCTCAACTGAAGGAGCCTGCTGACAAGCTCAGAGATTTCAACAGATGTGGTACCCACAAGTACAGGACGTCCCAGTTCTGTCAGCTTTACAATATCGTCTATAGTAGCGTTGAATTTTTCCCGCATGGTCTTGTAGACAAGATCATCGTAATCTTTGCGTACGTTCGCCCTGTTTGTGGGGATGGTTACGACATCAAGCTTATAGATATCCCAAAGCTCGCCTGCTTCTGTTTCAGCCGTTCCCGTCATACCCGCAAGCTTGTGATACATCCGGAAATAGTTTTGCAGCGTAATGGTCGCGTAAGTCTGAGTAGCGTCCTCTACCTTAACATTCTCCTTCGCTTCAATCGCCTGGTGCAAGCCGTCAGAGTAGCGACGCCCTTCCATCACACGGCCGGTCTGCTCATCGACGATCTTTACTTTTCCATCAACAATGATATATTCAATATCCTTTTCAAATAGCGTATAGGCTTTAAGAAGCTGACTTACGCTGTGGATGCGTTGAGATTTTGTCTGATAGTCGCGGATGATCTCCTCTTTCTTATGAAACCGGGCGGCCTCATCAAGTGAAGTATCTTTTTCAATTCTGTTCAACTCAGTTCCGATCTCCGGCAGGATGAAAAACCGTGGATCTTCTCCTTCGCCTGTAATGAGGTCGATCCCTTTTTCAGTAAGGTCAACGCTGTTATCTTTTTCTTCGATGATGAAGTAAAGCGGCCTGTCTGCATCCGGCATGTTGCGCTTATTGTCGGCGAGGTAAAAATTCTCCGTCTTTTGCAGTATTGCCTTGTTTCCTGTCTCACTCAGATACTTGATCAGAGGTTTGTGCTTGGGCATCGCGCGATGCGCGCGGAAAAGGGCCAGTCCTCCATCCTTGTCGTTGCCTTCAGCGATAAGTTTTCGCGCTGAGTTGAGGTATTCGTTCACGAGCTTTTTCTGAGCTTCGACAAGCTTGAAAATACGTGGCTTCAGATCATAGAATTCATGCTCATCTCCCCGAGGGATAGGCCCTGAAATGATCAATGGTGTTCGCGCTTCGTCAATAAGGACCGAGTCAACCTCATCGACCATGGCATAATGATGTGTACGTTGTACCAGATCCTGAGGCTCGCGCGCCATGTTGTCGCGCAGGTAGTCAAATCCGAACTCGTTGTTAGTTCCGTATACAATATCAGCCTGATAAGCTTTCCTTCTTTCTGGTGAGTTGGGTTCATGCTTATCGATACAATCCACTGTCAGACCATGGAACTGAAAGATAGGGGCCATCCATTCAGAATCCCGTGTTGCGAGATATTTGTTGACCGTCACGAGGTGAACACCTCGTTTTGCCAGGGCATTGAGGAAAGCAGGGAATGTTGCCACGAGTGTTTTACCCTCACCTGTAGCCATTTCAGCGATCTTTCCTTCGTGAAGGACCATGCCACCGATGATCTGCACCTCATAATGCACCATATCCCACGTGATCAGGTTTCCTGCGGCCATCCATTTATTTGCCCAACGCGCTTTGTCGCCGTCGATAACGATGTTGGGCTGTTTGGCAGCTATTGCGCGATCATAATCCTGTGCCGTCACTTCCAGGGATTCATTTTCTTTGAAGCGGTGCGCGGTTTCTTTAACGATGGCAAATGCCTTGGGCATTACCTTCACCAGTATTTTTTCAAGCTCTTTATTTCTGATCCCTTCGATCTGATCGATTTGAGTGAAAACTGATTCCTTCTCCGTTATATCGAGGTCGGGATTGTCGACAATTTTCTGGTGGAGGGCGGCCAACTGATCGTCAATATTTTTGAGTTCCGCGTTAATGAACGCTTCGATCTTTCTCGTTTCGTTCCGCAGCTCATCATTAGTGACGGATTTCAATTTTTCACCCTCGCTCTTGGTCTGTTCCACGAGGGGCATGAGCCGCTTTATGTCTTTCTCTGATTTTGTTCCGAATATTTTCGCAATGAATTTTAGCATACGTAGGTCATTAATCAGTACGGGCTATCATGGCGAAAGCCTGACAACGCCTGATCCCTGAGGGGGTTAAAGTTAGTTTGTTTTTTGGGAATCAGGGTGCACAATTACAGTTCCAAATCTCCTTCAAAGACCATTTTGGCAGGTCCTGTGAGGAAAATCTCCTGAAAAGTGCTTGTCTGTCCGGCAAGTCGGCCCCCCTGTTCGGTAGGCAGGCCTGCCTGTCCGGATTTGAATTCGACCGTAAGGTCGCCTCCCAGCGTTTTGATTCTGACCGGTGACGTATAGCCCTGTAAGGAGGCGGCCAGCGCGGCAGCTGTAACGCCCGTTCCACACGAAAGTGTTTCGTTCTCCACACCACGTTCATAGGTGCGCACAAAAATCGTATTGTCGCTTAGGAGCTCAACAAAATTTGCGTTTGTTCCCCCTGGTTTGAAAGAGTCTGCGTAACGTATCTTTTTTCCTTCTTCAAAGACGGGATACTCGTGTATGTCTGAGACAAATCTGATGACATGTGGCGAACCCGTATTGATGAAATATCCTCCAGGAATCTCGTTGACAGCGGTCACCGGATTCATTTTCAGCCTGACGATGCCCGATGGAAGCAGTTCCGCGGAATGTTCACCATCAAAGGCGTTGAATGTCGATTTACCATTAACCATCCCCAGGCTTGAGGCGAAATGGACTGCAGCACGGCTGCCGTTGCCACAAAGGCTTTGTGATCCATCACTGTTGTAATAGGTCAGATTGAAATTCAGTGTAGGATGTTTTTCGATCAGCATTAATCCATCGGCACCAACGCCAAGCCTCCGATTGCAAACCGCTGACACCTGCTGTGGCGTCATGGCTATCGAGCCGGAACGATTGTCGATGACAACGAAGTCATTGCCGGTGGCCTGATACTTATGGAAATGGATTTTACGCACGGATCATGATCTTGAAATGACAGCCGATAAAAACTGAAGAAGACTACTTTACTTCTTCGTAGTCGATGTATTCTCCCGTTTTGTTCTGACCGGAGCTACGTTTGGTCTTAGGAGGTGCGTTGTTGACGGGAGCATCAAAATTCCTGCGTTGTTGATCCCTTAGTTGTTGAGATGCTGCTCCTGCCCGGAAGAACAGGCTACCGATCTTGTAGATCAGGTAAACAACGATACCAACGATGAGAAGAAGTCTGAACATGGCGTTTGCGTTTAAACGAAAACAAGAGAACAAAGGTATAGGTTTCCCGAATTATTGACGCGGAAACACAATCGTTTATTTTAGCGGCTGGCGGGGAAAAGGGGCCATTTTGGCCAGAATGCGCCTCGCACGTCTTTTCGGGTGTTCCGGGAAAATTCAATTTCCAAAGGACATCTCAGCGGTCTAACTCTGTGAACCTCCGGCATTCCTCAGCGTGGCTGTGCAACAGCCCTACTCAGTAGCTATTTGAGATGGGGAAGCAAAGCTATGCACAGAGTTACTCGGAGGTAATGCTGGAGTTTCACATAGTTTAGCAACTGCGCTGCTCACGATCACAATCCGGAACAAATCTCGAAATCAATAAATCACCCAATCAATTTAATGATCAGCGGCTCAGATAAAGATTGCGCTCAGAATAGATCTTCATGAAATAGTCATCCATCAGATCGTCGATGAAGTAGATCGATTCACCCGTAGATTTCATTTCGGGTCCCAGCTCTTTGTTTACATCAGGAAACTTATGGAAAGAGAAAACAGGTTCCTTGATCGCATAACCTTTTTGAGTAGGATTGAAAGTGAAGTCCTTGACCTTTTTCTCACCCAGCATGACCTTGGTTGCATAATTAACGTACGGCTCATCGTAAGCCTTGCAGATAAACGGAACAGTACGTGAAGCCCTGGGATTAGCTTCAATGATGTAGACCGTATCGTTCTTGATAGCGAACTGAATATTGATCAGACCGACAGTGCGCAACGCAAGGGCTATCTTATGAGTATAGTGCTCTATCTGCTTGATCACAAATGCACCAAGATTATATGGTGGCAATACTGCGTAGGAGTCGCCTGAATGAATACCAGCAGGTTCTATGTGTTGCATGATCCCAATGATATAAACATCGTGACCGTCGCATATAGCATCCGCTTCAGCTTCTATGGCGCCGTCCAGGAAATGATCGAGTAATACCTTGTTCTCGGGTAAGTGTTTCCAGATGTCGAGGATGTGGTCCTCCAGCTCCTGTTCGTTTATAACAATCTTCATGCTTTGACCACCCAACACATAAGACGGACGAACAAGTAACGGGAAGCCTATTGTTTTTGATACCTCGATCGCATCATCCGCATTTTCTGCAACGCCAAATTCAGGATAAGGAATGCCCAGCTCTTTTAGCAACGTAGAAAAGCGACCGCGATCCTCAGCGAGATCCAGCGCGTCAAAGGATGTCCCTATGATCTTTATTCCATACTTATGAAGCTTCTCTGCAAGCTTCAAGGCAGTCTGGCCGCCAAGCTGAACAATAACGCCTTCCGGCTTTTCATGCTGTATGATATCATACAGGTGTTCCCAGAAGACAGGCTCAAAGTAAAGCTTGTCCGCAATATCAAAATCCGTCGATACGGTTTCAGGATTGCAGTTGATCATGATCGTTTCGTACCCACATTCTTTGGCGGCTAGCACTCCATGAACGCAGGAATAATCGAACTCAATACCCTGGCCGATCCGGTTGGGACCTGATCCCAAAACTACGACCTTCTTTTTTGACGATACTATCGACTCGTTTTCAGCATCGAACGTGGAATAATAGTAAGGAGTTTTCGCTTCAAATTCAGCGGCAGCAGGTGTCAACAAGCTTATAAACCCTGTTGATGCCCATGTCCTTACGCTTCTTATTGACATCACTTTCATAGCAATCAAGTAAATGAGCGATCTGGCGGTCCGCATAACCCTTCTCTTTCGCCTTTCTCATCAGCGTCACAGGAATGGTATGGAGTTCGTACTTGCCAATCTCCTTCTCCATCTCTACCAACTCTTCGATCTGTTTCAGAAACCAGCGGTCGATCCTTGTAAGCTTCTGGACCGTTTTCAATGGAATGCCCAGTTTCAGTGCATCGTATATATGAAATACCCGGTTCCAGCTTGGATGTTCAAGGCTGTAAAGCAGTTCATCCTGTTTCTTAAGCTCTTTACCATCAGCGCCGAGACCATTTCTTCTTATCTCCAGGGATTGACATGCCTTTTGGAGCGCTTCCTGGAAATTCCTGCCGATTCCCATCGCTTCTCCGACTGACTTCATTTGTAAGCCAAGCTTTCGGTCTGCGCCATGGAATTTATCGAAATTCCAGCGAGGCACCTTAACAATCACGTAGTCTATAGCAGGTTCGAAATACGCTGAAGTAGTTCCTGTGATAGCGTTTGTCAGCTCATCGAGATTATAGCCGATGGCGAGCTTTGCAGCGATCTTTGCGATAGGATACCCGGTTGCCTTTGAGGCCAACGCAGAGGAACGCGATACGCGTGGATTGATCTCAATTCCAATGATTTCATTGTCGTCGTCCGGATTGAGTGAAAACTGCACGTTGCAACCTCCTGCAAACTTGCCAATGCCATTCATCATCTTGATGGCGAGGTCGCGCATATGCTGGTAAACTGTATCCGGTAATGTCATGGCAGGCGCGACGGTTATCGAATCACCTGTGTGGATACCCATCGGGTCGAAGTTTTCGATCGAGCAGATGATGATCACATTGCCTGCGCTGTCGCGCAACAGCTCAAGCTCAAATTCTTTCCAACCCATGATGCTCTGCTCCACCAACACTTCGTGGATAGGGGAAGCGTGCAATCCGTTGTTAAGCGCATCATCGAAATCCCCAGGATCATTGACAAAAGCGCCACCAGTTCCTCCAAGCGTATAGGAAGGCCGGATCACGAGCGGAAAGCCTATTTCCTGTGCGATCTCCTTTCCTTGCAAGAATGATGTCGCCGTTCCGCCCTTGCAAACGCCGACATCCAGTTCCAGCATTTTCAATCTGAACTTCTCGCGATCTTCAGTTGTCTCGATCGCCATGATGTCAACGCCGATAATGCGAACGCCAAAATGTTGCCATACCCCCGCTTTCTCGCATTCGATGCACAGATTTAACGCTGTTTGACCTCCCATCGTAGGGAGAACTGCATCGATGTGATGTTTCTCCAGGATCTCTCTGATAGATTTTTTTGTAAGCGGCTTAAGGTAAACATGGTCTGCTGTCACTTTGTCCGTCATGATCGTCGCCGGATTTGAATTGATCAACACAACCTCAATACCCTCTTCACGCAGTGATCGTGATGCCTGAGAACCAGCATAGTCGAATTCACAGGCTTGACCGATTATAATGGGGCCGCTTCCAATAATGAGGACGGAGCGAATACTTCTATCTCTTGGCATTGTTTAACAGGAAAGGGATGAACAAAATTGGGCAAAAATAAAATACGGATTGAAATGATTGCACAAATGCATCCATTAATTCTAAAAATTTAAAATGCCAGCCTCCGCCGACACGGGCTACGGTGTCGTGACACCGTTTGCAAAGTTCGTTTTTCACATGTTCTTGGCTTTGAATTTCTTCAGCCCCCCAAAAACGATGAATCTGAATTTAAAGACAAAGGGAGGGGCCGACCGAGCCGTCGGCATCATTTAGGCCACAACACCCCAAAAACCACTAGTCCTTGTCAGCAAGCCCGATCACTTTGTTCCACACGCGAAAGATATTCCCGGAGCATATCTTCTCGATATCATCTGGCGTGTAACCTCGCTTGAGCAAAACATAGAAGAGATTGGGGTAATCTGAAACATCCTTGAGACCGAGTGGGAGGCTGTCACCGACACCATCAAAGTCAGAACCAATGCCGACGTGGTCTACGCCAACAAGTTTAACAACGTGATCGATATGATCGGCAACCCTTTCAACGTCGGAGTAGAGCTCACGGTGATCCTTTGCGTATTGGTCGATGATAGGCTGTGCTGCTGAATCCTTCGACGTAAGTCGCTTAGATGCCAGTGTTTTTTTAAGAGAATCAAGAACTTTGATGTTCACACGTGCGGTAGAATCCAGAAAGGATGCGCCGAAGTTTATTTGGATAACGCCTCCGTTCTTACCCAAGGCCTTGATCATATCGTCTGACATGTTTCGCTGAAACCCTGGCGTAAAATAGCGGCACGAAGAATGAGATGCTATCAGAGGGGCTTTCGTGATTTTCAATACATCGTAAAATGCACTGTCAGATACATGAGAGATATCAACCATCACGCCGAGGCGGTTCATTTCCTTCACGACACTTTCACCGAATGGGCTCAGACCCTTCCACGTATTAAGAGAGTCATAGGATGAATCACAGATCTGATTGTCTTTACCATGTGTTAATGTAATGTAGCGTATACCCCGGTCGTAGAAGTACTTCAGGTTAGTAAGGTCATTACCGACAGGCGCTCCATTCTCCATACCTAAAGGCAGGGAGATCTTGCCTGCAGTTGAATTGGATTCAATGTCCTGCGGGCTTTTTGCCAGCGCAAATTTGTCAGGGTGTGCTTTTACAATACCCTCAATCATATTTATCAGAGAATCTGCGAGTGCTTTGCCTTTGTCAGGTAATTGTTGATATCCTGAAGGAATATAGATAGACATGAAAGGAGCATCCAGACCACCTTTTTTGGCACGTACAAAATCAAAATCTCCCGCTGTTGTGCTCACTGGTATATCAAGATACTCACGTTCCAGTCTGAAATTCTTTGCCTTAAGTCTGTAGGGCAGGTCGACGTGTGTGTCGGCAAGAATGAATTTTTGTGCAAGGCTTTTTGCCTCTGAGCGAAGCTTGTCATCATTCGTCTCTGTAACTGAACTATCACCCTTGCAACCTCCTATGAAAACACAGACGATTACAAAGAGTGATTCAGGAATTCTCATGGTTAATGCTTTAATTTGAAAATTGCACAAAAATAGAAGTGGATGCAAACAGGGACACGGACCTGTAATTGTCATTACGGAAAAGGTCAAAACTGTCTTTATCCAGTCAGATCTTCGATCGGCAGAATTTTCCAGCTGCGTCGTAAAGGATCATACAATCCTGAATTCAGGTAAACCATGAGCAACCAGCTACCAGAGTATTCCAGATCACATCTTGCACTTCGGAATGGTCAGGACAGGCCGGAAATATGGGTAGCGTTGGACGGTATAATATATGACGTTACACGCTCCAGGCTCTGGAGGGATGGGAAGCACTATGAGCATTGGGCCGGGCAGGACCTAACCGATGAATTGAAGGATGCGCCCCACAATGCCAATGTATTTGATAAATTCAAGGCTGTAGGGAGATTGAAGCAGGGGTGAAAATCATTGTGCACGCGAACACATTCGTGACAATTGTTTTTTCTATAGAATTCAAATTTTAGCTTTGCAGATTACCTTGATTTCCTTGAACGACAAGATCCTTACGCTCAATACATAACATGATCATAATTGCTGACAGCGGTGGCTCCAAGACAGACTGGAGACTTATTGAAAACAACGGATCTGTCGGACAGGCCAGCGCGCCGGGCTTTAATCCGTATTATCAGCCTATAGACGATCTTAAAAAGTCGGTCCAGGAGTTGTTGCTTCCCAAGATCAAGGAAGAAGTGAATAAGATCTTCTTTTATGGCGCTGGCGTTTCCTCGGTCAAAAATCAGCTCACGATCAAGAGTGCCTTTCTTGAATTTTTTCCTGAGGCCCACATCGAGATTGGATGGGACCTGCTCGCTGCAGCGCGCGCCTTGTGCGGACATGAGCCAGGCATTGCCTGCATTATGGGAACAGGTTCCAATTCATGCCTTTACGATGGGGAGAAGATAATCAGGGAATGTCGCGAACCTGGGCTGGATTCTGGCTGATGAGGGGTCGGGTTCCAATATCGGGCGCAAATTTCTGGTCGATTACCTCCGCGAAGTGATGCCTGAAAATATTCGAAAACAATTCAAAGAACGGTTTCCCATGACGAGAGAAGAGTTCCTTGAAAAAGTATATCAACAGGAAAGACCCAGCGCCTTTCTGGCAAGCTTTACAAAATTTATCTTTCAGCATCTCAAGGAACCTTACTGCTATAAGCTTATTTATAACAGCTTTTCAGAGTTCTACGAGAACAATGTGATGAAGTACGACAACTACAAGAATCTTAAAGGTTCATTTTACGGGCTCAATTTCATTTTACTTTAGCGATATCCTGAGACAGGTCGCCAATGATAAAGGGATCACAGTAAAAAATATTCTCGAAGGGCCGATCGCGGGACTTACTTTGTACCATCAAAAAGATCTAAACTAAGTGAGCACTACAGAATCCACCTCACAATATCAAAACCTTGAACACATGAGTGTTCGGGAGCTTCTCATCAATATTAACAGAGAAGATCAAGGCTGTTCCATTGGCGATTGCAAAAGTTATTCATCAGATAGAGCCCCTTGTGAACATCATCGTGGACAAAATGCAAGCGGGAGGAAGGCTATTTTACATCGGCGCGGGAACCAGCGGAAGACTCGGCATTATCGATGCTTCCGAGATCCCACCTACATATGGCGTATCGCACGGGAAGGTCATTGGTATTATTGCCGGAGGTGACAAGGCGATCAGGAAGGCGGTTGAATATGCGGAAGATGATTCGGACCAGGCATGGAAAGATCTTGAGCCAGTTCTCAATCAATCAACAAGATGTTCTCATTGGTATCGCTGCGTCGGGAAGGACCCCATATGTTATCGGAGGACTTCGGCAAGCAAGGCTCAACGGTGTCACCACTGGATGTATCGTGTGCAACACCGAGACTGCTGTAGCGAAGCATGCCGACTTCCCAGTTGAAATTGTGGTTGGTCCTGAATTTGTAACAGGCAGTACCCGGATGAAGGCAGGTACAGCGCAAAAACTCGTGCTGAATATGATCTCCACTACCGCCATGATCAAGTTGGTCATGTTGAAGGCAATAAGATGGTGGATATGCAGCTCACCAATTATAAGCTTGTTGAGCGCGGCGTCAAGATGATCGTGGAAGAAACGGGAGTTTCTTATGACCGAGGCAGAACAATTGCTGAAAGAACATGGTTCTGTCAGAAAAGCAGTCGACAGCCGGAGAAATCATGCACGACATTGAGCCTTATTATAACTGGTTAAAATATTATGATCCCGCTTTCGATGAACGATCGCCTTTTTATGGAAAGAATACAACCATCGATGTTTATTCAGAAACGATCTATGGATATTATATTGATCCTGCCTGGGATTCAATAGGTTCCGAAACCCTATACATCAAGATTCTCTACACTGACTATACGCTTGGCTTTACAGTGATCGAATTTATCGGAGAATGGAATGATGCCATCAACAATGATATCATGATCTTAAAACGAAATATTCTTGAATTGATGCTGAAAGAAGGAATCAACAAGTTTATTCTCATTGGAGAGAACATCCTGAACTTTCATGGTTCAGATGACTGCTATTATGAAGAATGGTTTGATGATGTGGAGGATGGTTGGATTGCTGCCGTTTCCTTTCCGCAATTCGTGCAGGATGAATTTAGAAAATATCATCTCGATAGCTACATCAATATGGGAGGTACTCTTGCAGATCGAGCAATGGCGAACATTGACAGCCAACCAATTTCTTTCGAACTTGTAAGCAAGCTTATTCAAAGAAGACTTAACTGAACATTGGTTACCAATGCATCGGCTGGGACAAGATAATCGCGTTTGGTTTTCAGTTCATTGCAAAGAATGCGTGTTCGCCTGAGCTTTCCTTTCTTAAAGTATCTTCCCTGCAGTTTGAATACGCTGCCTTCAGGTACCTGAGGAGGGTAACCTGATGTGGTGTTCTTATCAAATTTCCGGAAGGCTTCTGTAAGGTTTGTATCTGCAAAAGAACTCGCCTTTGGATTGATCATATGCCTGCGAAGTTCATGTAAGATTTCCGCAGGAAATACGTTTTCCCAAAGCATTGGAAGCATAAGATCTGTGAAAGCTGTCTTCCATTCTTCACCGTGCGGATCAACCCTTGACCACGAATTCTGTATGAATACTCGCAGGTGTGCTACCTCATGAACATACGTACCAGGAACAGATAGGGATTGAGATCATTGTTGAGTGTTATGCGGGGATGACTTTTGCGTCTGCCTGCTGGTAAAGTCACCGATTTTGCTTTGTCGGCTCTTTGTGATCTTCAGTTCAAATGGACTTTCTGTCCATAGGGTAAAACAATATTCAAGTGATGACGCCGGAACATGCGTTTGCAGTATGTCTAAAACCTTGTCAGAATTCATAGCAATAAAAAAAGGCTTTAGCTGTCTAAAGCCTTCCGTGAAACAATCTTTTTAGATTGACTTAGTGCGCAGCTAGAATCCGCAGCAACTGTGTCCACCAGGAGCAGCAGCTGAATCAACAGGACCACTTCTTCAGTAGCAGCAGAGTCAACGCTTCAGCAGCAGTTTCAGCCTTCTTGCCACAAGCAACAAAAGCCAGAGCGAAGCCACAAACAGCTAATAATGCAATCAATTTTTTCATAGTTTACAGGTTTTATAAAATTCTCCGCAAATATAACAGTAATCTACAAGTGATACTCAACGGGGTAATAAATTTTATTTTTTCCTGAAGATTAAACGCAACGGTACTCCCTCAAAATCAAAGTGTTCGCGCATTTTATTCTCCAAAAACCGCTCGTATGAAGGCTGTATGTACTGGGGCAGATTACAGAAGAAAACAAACGATGGAAACCGCGCATTTACCTGTGTTATATACTTTATTTGAATCATCTTTCCCTTCATAGAAGGGGGTGGATGTCGCACGATTTCAGGCAGTAGCAAATCATTGAATTTAGAGGTAGGTATTTTTTTGGTCTTGTTTTCAAAAACCTGAACTGTTTTCTCAACAACCTGAAAAATTCGCTGCTTATTCAACACAGATGCAAAAATGATAGGCAAGTAATCTATTGGCGCAAGCTTCTCTAATATTTCCTTTTTGAACTTCTCCGATGTCTTGTTGTCCTTTTCAATCAGATCCCATTTGTTCACCATCATCACCATTCCTTTACCCTGCCGTTCGGCAAGACTGATGAGGTTAACATCCTGCGCTTCAATTCCGCGCTCGGCATCAATTACGATGATACAAACATCGCTTTCCTCCAACGCGCGAAGGGAGCGCAGCACGGAATAAAACTCGATATCTTCTTTTACCTTGCCTTTCTTTCGAACACCTGCTGTATCGATCAGTATGAAATTCTTTCCGAATACATGTTATAATGAGAGTGAATTGCGTCTCGCGTTGTTCCGGCTTCATCAGTGACAATACTTCGTTCAGTACCCAGCAACGCATTTAGCAAGGATGATTTTCCAACATTTGGCCTACCAACAATTGCGATTTTGGGAATGCCAGCATCAGGATCCTCCACGCCTTCAGTTCGGAAAGATTTTGACCAGTTCATCCAGCAGTTCACCTGTACCGCCGCCATTCTCGGATGAGATGGGATATACTTCGCCAAGGCTAAGCTCATAAAACTCAGCTGCATAAATACGATTTTATCGGGCGTATCTGCTTTATTGGCTGCAACGAAAATCGGCTTCTTAGACGTTCGGAGAACGTTGGCAAACTCCTTGTCAAAGCCCGTAAGTCCATCTTTGCAATCGACCATAAAGATCACTGCAGAAGCTTCATCGATGGCCAGCTTAACTTGCTTTCGGATTTGGGATTCAAACTTATCTTCCGATCCGGTAACATAACCACCTGTATCAATTACGGTAAAATATTTACCACACCATTCCGCATATCCATAATGACGGTCGCGTGTTACGCCAGGCATATTATCCATGATGGCCTCCCGCTTTTCCATCATCCTGTTAAAGAAAGTTGATTTCCCTACGTTTGGTCTTCCTACGATTGCTACGATGTTTGCCATTATTACTATTGGATCATTTGATCCTATTACTTGTACCTGGTCTGAACCAGGGTTAGCTGTTTTAAGTTGAAAATTTCTTTCAGGTGCACAAAATGCATCACTGGACGTTCTCTCTCGCCTATCAGGCTGCAAAGGTAGTCCAGAAATCATTGAATGAGTTACTGATTTGAAGATTGCATCATTGATATTCAAGCCTCAATTTAAGAGATCCCATAAAAATGGGGAAATCAACAGTTCATCCATTCACCAAACCTGCCTACCGGCAGGCATGTCTCCCAATGGACCTCAATCCAGCACATTGTATGTGGTAATTGAATTTACTTTGTTTTTTAGTTTGATCTGCCCCAGCACGCAGCAATTAAAAGACCCTTTGATCTTGTGATACGCAGTTTCGCTAATGATGATCTGGCCGGGGTTGGCCACAGATTGCAACCGTTGAGCTGTATTTACAACGTCACCAATCATTGTGTAGTCCAGACGACGTAGTGTTGCTGAACCAATATTCCCTGAAACCATTTCACCGAAGTTGACACCAATAGAAACATTCGGTACATAACCGTTGTATTCTTTTAGGCTATTGATCTTTGTTCTAACGGCCAGCGAGGCGTCAATTGCCCGGTCAAGATGATAATCCCCGCGAAAGACTGCCATAATTGCATCACCAATGAACTTGTCGACATAGCCACCTTGTGCTATGATCTCCTTAACCATCAGGTCAAAATAGTTGTTAAGGAGCCTAACGACTGAGTCGGGTGTTTCTGTCTCACTGATGGCAGTGAAGCCACATATGTCTATGAAGGCAATTGTTGCTTCTATTGTTTCGTTTGCCGTCAGGGCGGATTCGAACTCACGACTGCTCATAAAATTCAGGACAGCCTCGTCAACATACATTCTCAAAATGTTGTTCTCCTTGATAGCTTTCAACGTTTCGCGCATCTGCAGGACGTGTTGCGCGGTCTTATTGATCGTTAGATCGAGGTCATCAAAATTTATAGGCTTTGTAATAAAATCGAAGGCGCCCCTGTTCATGGCTGTGCGGATGTTGTCCATATCTCCGTAGGCGGAAACAATTACAGCTTTAATAAGTGGGCACGATTCGCTTAGTTTTGTCAATAGCGTTAAGCCATCCATTTGAGGCATGTTGATGTCGCTAAGCACAATATCGATGTCAGGGTTCGATTGAATTTTGTCAAGCGCGTCCTGACCGTTCACGGCAAATATGAATTCAAACTTTTGTTCTCTGATCTTTTGCCGAAATTTCTGCCTGACCAAGACTTCCAGGTCGGCCTCATCATCTACTACCAGGATCTTTGTCATGCCTGGCTGCTTTTTAATTTTTCCTTAAGTAGAGGAAAATCGAGGGGCTTACTAAAGAATCCATCTGCTCCTAGACTGATCGCGTTCCTGTAATTGCCTTCATCTCCATACGCTGATATCATCATGAAAACCGGTGGAGGGTTACTGTACTTTGACTTTACATGCTGCAGTAATTCCAAGCCGCTCATTCCTGGCATATTGATATCTGAAAGAATGAGCATGTGTTCCTGTTTGTGACCCTGCATGAAAGCTAAAGCCTCTTTTCCGGAGCACGCGAATGCAAATTCAAGTTCACGGTCTCTGATCTCTTTTCTGAACCGTTGCTCGAATAGGACCTGCATATCTGTTTCGTCATCGACTACCAGAACTTTTTTCATATGCATTTTAACTTAACGGGGGAATATAATCGTGAATTTAATTCCTTCCCCGGATTTGTCACCATACACAACGCCTCTGAATTTTTCCGGCGGTGGAAATACCGCTGGGCTATATTAGCCAGGGTTGGCGAGGGCGTGTGGCAATTTTCTGAATAGGGGATCAACAGTCCTCCAAATGAGATCAACATCATTGGTGTCTTTGGCTTTCTCCAACCATTCTTCCGTTGCGGAATGGTCGCCCATTGCATTGAAGATATGAACCACGTAGATATTCACACCTTTTTCATTGCTCGCACTCCTTTGGAGAAGCTCTTCAAGAAGCGTTTTGCTATCCTCATTTCTGTTCAATGCCAGGCACGCTATTGCCAGGTAGGCTACCATGGAAGGCGGTCTGAGCTTAGTTGTCCGTAAGCCGGTAAGGATTGCTACTTCGGCATCACTCCATTTTTCTACGGTAAGGTAGATTCTCGCCATGAAATCGTAAAACCGTAACACGAAAGGATAGAGCCTTAGTGCTTCCTGTATCGTCAACAACGCCTCTTCATAGTGGCCCCGTAAATACAGGGAGATCGTCTGGTAGTTAAAATACGAGATAGTAAGAGGATCCGTCGATGTGGCTTTCAACACGAGCTGGGAGGCTTCTTCGAACCTTCCCATCATGTTGAGCAGATAGCTATAGGCATATTCGACATAGGCATTGTCTTGGCTGAACATCATCGCCTGTTTCAAGTAACGCTCAGCAGACGCAAAGTCTTTGCTGATGAAGAAGTCTGCAAATGCCCTGGTGAGGTAGTCATTCTGCGTTGGCCCTCGTGACCACGCTTCAGCGAGGTATTTCTCTATATGGATCTGTGCCTCACGTGGTGACAGGTCGCCGTTCCATGACATCCGCGCGGAATAGGAACTTGCCAGCAGGGAATATGCTTCATTAAATTCGGGATCGAGGGCGATCGCGCGCTTGAAATACTCTGTGGCGACGCGATATCCTTCAACACCCCATTGATTGAATGCGTGACGACCCTTGAGATAAAGGTCGTACGCTTCCAGATTTCTCGTGGGCACTTCTCCCTGTGATTCAAATGAGTGATTATGGATCGAGGCATGAAGTTCCCTCGCCACAACGCCTGCGACATTGCTCTGGATCTGAAATATATCATTAAGGTCTTCGACGAAGACCTTGGACCACGTCAAGTTGTCTTTTTCTGCGTCCACCAACTGTGCGTTAATGCGCACCTTATTGCCCCGTAGCTGTACGCCACCTTCAAGGATGTATTTTACATCCAGCTCGGCACCAATCTCTGGTGCTGACTTGGTGGTCTTCTTATATCGCATCATCGAGGTCCGCGAGATCGTCCGCAATTGACGATTACCTGCCAGCGCCGTAATGATATTTTCCATGATACCCTCGGAAAAATATTCCTGTTCCGGATCGCTGCTTAAATTGGTGAAAGGCATCACAGCTATTGATTGTTTTGGTCTCGCTGCTGGTTGAGCGATATAGGAATTAACTCCTGATTCGGACTGAGAAGAAGGTCTCGACATGCCATAAACAATTTCCTTGATAGCATTCGCTAACCTGTTAAGCTGATTTCTATAGTCTGTTTTGTTGACATTATCGGTTTTGCTGTCTGTGGGAATAAGCGGCCGGTTGACGCCAGGCTCTTTATAGATGAAATCGACAGCGCGAAGAGGGCCCCCGATCTCGCCTTCTATGATGGCCCTGTCGGAGCCATCCAGATCGTGTATCTTGACAGGCAGTATTCTGCTGGAGACATTTCCATTCGCCAGTCTGATCTCACGTCCAAACCGATCTTCTTTGACAAGTTTGTTAAAAGCACAAAACTCCTGCCTCCAAGCAAAGCTGTTTGTATCACAGTAGGTTTGAGAAAGGATGGGAATGAATATCAGGCAATTCAATTTTCCCTTAAGGCTCTCCTCCACCTGGTGGGTTCCCAGGATGCCGTCATGGGGATTTTCATCGAAATAGATCGAGATATCTTCTTTGAAAGTTGCAGCTAGTTCCCTCGTCAAATTGGCAAGGAAGGTGCTTACCCAGCCATCATATTTGTTATCCTTGTGGCGGTAGCTAATAAAGATGTCATATTCAAATCCAGGTATGATGATCGACGCCATCTACTAAAGTTAGCAAATGATTTTAGAAGGAAAGTTTTTTTGGAGGTTTCTTACATCCGCTTTCCTCGCCAGGATACGTTGATCGAATACGATGTTACAGAAGGAAAGGACCCGAAGAATTTGTCCTTGGGATTGTGGGACGGTCCGGTGCACTAAAATGATAAATCGGACTAAGAGATCTGTTCCATTGAACACCCGTTAATATCCGATAAATGTTCCTCGTCGGCCAACGACGACCGGAGACGGGCGTAGATGGACATGCCTACGATCCCTGTCGACCGCAGGGCGCCGGGCTTGAGCCGCGGGACCGCTAGGGCAGCGCCAGGCGGCGCGTTCGCCGGGCGCGCAGCAGCTGCAGGCCGCTGCCCAGGCGGCGGACGCGCGTCCCGCCGCCGGCTGCGATGCCCGCTGCGGCGTCCGCCGCGCTCCAGCTCGAGAAGGCCTCGACGCGGCGCAGCTTGTCGTCGCGGACGGTCACGACCCAGGCCGCGACCTCGAGCACGCTGTGGCGCTTCTCGACGCTACCGCGGAGGAACCTGACCTGCCCGCGGATCACGGCCGTGTCGGCCGTCTCGGTGATCGACACCGGCAGCGCCTGCGGGCGGGTCGGGTCGGCCGCCTCGCGCACCGCCCACTCCCTGATCTCGGCGAGCCCGTGGAAGACCGGCGCGTCGTGGAACGGCTGGTAGTCGGCGTCCGGATGCAGGTACGCGAGGAACTCCTCGACGTCCGTCAGCGTCATCAGCCGTTCGACGAGGTCCGCGGGGGTCACCGCGTCCCATCCTCTCTCACCGGTCGCCCTCCGCGCAACCGCGTCAGTGACGGCCCAGCGGCAGGTTGAGCGGGGTGCTGGACGAGGCGCCGGGGTAGCGGGCCCGCTTGGCCGTGTACAGCGCCTGGTCGGCCCGGCGCATCAGCTCGTCGAGGCTCTCGCTGCCGCCCTCGCAGGCGGCAACGCCGAAGCTCAGCCCGATCGGCATGCTGCCGTCGTCGCGGGTCGCGGCGGACTCCGCCAGCCGCAGCGCGACGGCGGTCGCAGCGTCGGCGTCGGCATCGACGAGCAGCAGGAGGAACTCGTCGCCCCCGATGCGGGCCGCCACGTCGCTCGCCCGCAGCACGCGGTGCATGCGCTCGGCGATCCCGACGAGGGCGGTGTCGCCGGCCGCGTGCCCGTAGACGTCGTTGATGTCCTTGAAGCGGTTGAGGTCGATCAGCACGATCGCGATCGGCTCGCCCGTGCGCGCCGCCCGCGCCGCCTCGCGGCGGAAGTCCGCTTCGAGCGCGCGCCGGTTGGCGAGCCCGGTCAGGCGGTCGGTGCTGGCGGCGCTGGCGAGCTCTGCCATCAGCTGCTCGACGTGCTCGGTGAGCAGGCGGACCACGACCGCGCCACCGGTGACGAGGCCGATGACCGTGAGCCAGCGGCTGGTCGCGATCGGCCCCGGGTCGACAAGCACCAGCGTCACCCCGTAGGCGACGGCGATCAGCAGCACCTGAAGCGCAAGGCTGCGACGGCGCAGGTAGTAGGCGGCGTAGAAGACGACCCAGAGGTAGTAGAGCTCGTCGTAGCCCGCCGGGCCGCCGCTGCGCTCGCCGTTGGAGAGCGCCGCGAGCGAGATCAGCAGGGAGCCGAGGCCGATCACGACCGAGTAACCGAGCTCGTTCAGCCGGCCTCCCGCCACCACCAGCACGACCGCGAGCGCGGCCGCGCCGGCGGCGACGACGGTGAGACCCAGCGTGTCGACCTCCGCCTCGTGCGGGAGCAGGAGACCGAGCACCGTGACCAGGGAGGCGCCACCGAACAGCAGCGCGCCGTTGCGCGCCTGGTGCGTGGTCCGCTCGGTCGTCATGCGGAGGTATCGGCAGCCTGGAGCTAGCGGGCGAGCTTCACGACGATCTGGTCGGCCTCGGCGCGGACGACGATCTCGCCCCGTGCGGTGCGGTAGTCGCCGGTGCCGCCGGTGATCGCGGCGACCGATTCGGGCTGGGAGGGGGTGAGCGGGCCCTCCATCGTGATGGTTCCGTCCTTCAGCGCGATCGAGCCGGCGCACTCGTAGGTGCTCGTGAACGGGTTGCCGGCGAGGTCGACGAGCGTGCAGGTCTGGCGGAACGTGCCGGCCGGGCTGCCGTTCTCGCGCAGCACCTCGTCACGGGCGACGACGATGTCGCCGACCGACGGGCCGGGCTTGCCGGTGTCGACGAACGTGGGCTGCAGCTGCGTGTCGGCCTCGACGAGCCGGATGGTCCGGTCGTGCGAGCCGTGGGACTTCGCGGCGGTGTCGGCGGAGGCGGTGCCGGCGAGCGCCAGCGCGGCGACCGCCAGGGCGGCGCCGATGTGGGTGCGGGACATGGGGACTCCTTGGGGAGATGGGGAGATGGGGAGATGGGGAGATGGGGAGGGGAGGGGTGCTGCGGGTGGAGCTAGGCGCGCGCGTTGACCTCCCAGACGGAGATCGGCCGGCGCGTGCCGGTCGAGATCGCGGCGATGGCGGCGAGCGCCTTGAGGAACGCGGCGCCGTACTCGGGGAGCGCGCGGCGCGCCTGCGCCTCGGTCTCCCAGAGGACGAGCATCATCGCGTTGCCGCTCTCGCGGTCGACGACGTTGAGGGCGCCGGCGCGCGCGCGCTCGAACGGCGCGGCGCCGGCCCGGTCGAGCGGGCGCACCACGTCGAGCAGGCCGCCGCCCGCGGCGACGAGCAGGCGATCGCGCTGCTCGGCGCCGCGGCGCGCGAGCTGCAGGCGCCCGCGCCGGCGACGGCGGCCGGCAACCCCGAGCGCGGCGCCGCGGCGATGCTCGAGTCCTTCGGCGGCGCGGCGCTGTCCGCGGTCCTGCCCATCGACCGGTCTGCCGCGGCCGCCGACCTTGCCGAGGCGCAGCTCGCGTGCGGCGACGCGGACGCCGCCGAGGCGGTGCTGCGGGTGGGGGAGGGCGCAGCGGGCTCGCCGTGGGCGCGGGCGTTGACGGGCGCCGGCCGCTCCAGCGTCCTCCTCGCGCGAGGGCAGGCGACCGAGGCCGCCGTCGCCGCGCGAGGGCAGGCGACCGAGGCCGCCGTCGCCGCGGCCGAGGCGCGCGCCGCCGGTCCCGCCGCCGCCGCGCCGCTGGCTCACGCCCGCGCGCAGCTGGCCGAGGGTCGGGCCCTCGCCGCGGCAGGCGATCGCGCCGCGGCGGTGGAGGCGCTGATCGCCGCCGAGGCGGCGCTCGCCGGGTTCGGCGCGCTGCGCCGCCGCGACGAGGCGGCCCGCGAGCTGCGCCGTCTCGGCCACCGGGTCCGCCGGCCCGCGGCCGATCCCGTCGACGGGCCGCTCGCCGCGCTGACCGCGCGCGAGCGCGAGATCGCCGAGCTCGTCGCCGCCGGGGGCACCAATCGCGAGTGGCCGACCAGCTGGTCCTCAGCGCGCGCACGATCGAGGCGCACCTGCGCAACGTCTACGGCAAGCTCGGCGTCCGCTCGCGCGTCGAGCTCACGCGCGCGGTCACGAGGTCCGCCGGCGGAACAGCACACCCGACGCCGTGAACGAGACGGCGAGGATGCCCGCCACTCCGCCGCCCGTCCGGCGCGTCCGGGCGCGCGCCGCGTAATCTCCGCTCCCGCCGTGTCCGAGCCCGACCCCCTCGACCAGCTGCCGTCCGAGAAGCTGCACGACCTCGCGGTGCACCGCGCGCTGCGCCACGTCGACGTCCGCTTCTTCTGGGACCTGCTGAAGATCCTGCCCGCCGCGGAGGTCCAGGCCGGCGAGCCCGGGGCGGCCGAGATGGACGTAACCACGCTGCGCGGCCACCTCGACGACCTCACCGACTCCGGGCGGGGCGAGATCGCCGAGGAGCTGCGGCCGTTCTATCTCGACTATCTCCGCCGCCACGAGGTGAAGCCATGAGCCTGCGCTTTGTCCACACCTGCGTCCGGGTCCGTGACCCCGAGGCCACGGTGCGCTTCTACGGCGTGCTCGGCTTCGAGCCGCGCGGGCGCCTGAACTTCTCCTCCGCCTACAACCTGTACCTCGGGCTGCCCGGCGATGGCGACGTGCTCGAGCTGACCGTCAACCGCGGTCACGACGAGCCCTACGACCTCGGCACGGGCTACAACCACATGGCGATCACGGTCGAGGACATCCACGCCGTCCTGGCCGACCTCGAGCCGCTCGGCGTGCAGCCCGAGAAGCCGCCGTACCACCCGGGCGACCGCGAGGAGCTGCCGCTGATCGCGTTCGTCGCCGACCCGGACGGCTACCGCATCGAGCTGATCGACGGCGGCGAGTTCCCCACACCGCAGGACCCGGACGACTGAGGAGTTAGAGGCGCGCGATCGCCTCGATGTCCGCGTTGAAGTCGTCGACGATCTCGGTCGTCAGGGTGGGGCGCGTCTCGGCCAGGGCGGCCAGGTAGTCCTCGGTCGCCGGGCCGCTGACCTCGGGCCGGTCGCGCTCGTCGCCGTACACGGCCACCTCGAGCGCGCGCTGTGAGCCCTTGCGCGCCGCGAACTCGATGTCGGCCGGGGTGAACAGCTCGCTCGCCTCGACGAGCGCGTCGACGTCGATGCGGTCGAGCGCGCCCTTGGGCAGGTAGCGCCGCCAGATCGCCGCGCGTGCGGCAGCGTCCGGCGCGCCGACCGGGATCACGTAGTCGAAGCGGCCATGGCGCAGGAAGGCAGGGTCGAGCTCGCGCACGAAGTTGGTCGCACAGACGAGCAGCCGGCCGTCGCGCTCGCGGAAGGCCGGGATCATCTTCAGCAGCTCGTTCGTGACGCCCTGCTGCGGCGGGGGCGGCTTGCCCCCGCGCCGGCCCGCGATCTCCTCGACCTCGTCGATGAACACCACGGCGTGCTCGAGCGTGTCGAGCTCGGCGAACGTGTCGCGGAGGGCGAGCGCCTGGCCGTCGCCGGCGGCAGCCAGGCGGGAGGGGAAGACCTCGACGAACGGCCACCCGAGCCGCGAGGAGACCGCCTTGGCGAACGTCGTCTTGCCCGTGCCGGGCGGCCCGAACAGGACGACCGCGCGCGGCGGCTTGACGCCGTACTCGTCGGCGAGGTCCGGATCGACGAGCGGCAGCACGATCCGGCGCTCGATCATCTCCTTCTCGTGCTCCATGCCGGCGAGCGACTCCCACAGCCCGCCCGGCAGGATCCGCCCGCCGAGCTCGCCGAGCAGGCCGACCTCCTGGGGCTGCAGCGGCACGACCCGCTCGAAGTAGGTCAGGTCGCGCTGCTCGTAGCCCAGGTTGTGGAACGCCTTGACGCCGGCCTCCTCCTCCGCCAGCAGCGCCGAGAGCCGGTGCACCCCCTGGCCCGTCAACCGCTTCTCGAGCTCGGTCAGCATCTCGCCTCCCAGCCCGCGGTCGCGCCAGTCCTTCCCCAGGGCCAGCAGCACGACCCAACCCCGGTCGCCGCTGATGCGCGCGGCCGTCGCGCCGACCACGACCTCGCCGACGACCGCGACCACGGCGACGCCCCCCTCGCGGATCGCCGCCATCACCTCCGCCAAGGCCGTGGACCGCGCGCCCCTCCGGCGTCCGCGACTCCTCCCACACCCGCACCACCTGGTCGAGGTCGTCGTCGTGGAAGTCACGCACCCGTGGCAGCGGCATCGGATGATTGTCCCAGGCAGCAGCCACGCGGGCGAGCGGATACGGTCGCGGAAATGCCGTTCGAGACGATCCTCTCCACGACCGACGGGCCGGTCGCGACGGTCACCCTCAACCGCCCGGAGCAGCTCAACACGATCGTGCCGCCGATGCCCGACGAGGTCGAGGCGGCGGTCGGCCGGCGGTCCGCGACCCCGCCGTCAAGGTGATCGTGCTGCGCGGCGCGGGGCGCTCGTTCTGTGCCGGCTACGACTTCGGCGGCGGCTTCCAGGCCTGGGACGACATGATCACGACCGAAGGGGAGTGGGATGCGGGCAAGGACTTCGCGTTCGCCACCGCGCCGGAGCTCTCGCCGACCCAGAAGCTGATGTGCGTCTGGCGCTCGCCCAAGCCCGTGATCGCCCAGGTCCATGGCTGGTGCGTCGGCGGCGGCAGCGACTTCGCGCTCTGCGCCGACCTCGTGATCGCCTCGGAGGACGCGCAGATCGGCACGCCCTACTCGCGCATGTGGGGCGCCTACCTGTCCGGGATGTGGATCTACCGGCTCGGGCTGACCCGGACCAAGTACCACGCCCTGACCGGCCGCCCGCTCTCGGGCGCCGAGGCCGCCGAGGCCGGGCTGATCAACCAGGCCGTGCCGTTCGCGGCGCTCGAGGACACCGTCGCGGCGCTCGCCGCCGAGCTCGCCGGGCTGCCGTCGTCGCAGCTCGCCGCGATGAAGCTGGTCGTCAACCACGCCTACGAGAGCATGGGCCTCGCCGCGACCCAGACGCTCGGACCGATCCTCGACGGCCTGATGCGCAACACGCCCGAGGCGCGGGCCTTCATCGAGCGCGCCGAGCGCGAGGGCGTGCGCGCGGTCGTCGGCGAGCGCGACGGGCCGTTCGGCGACTACAGCCAGGCGCCGCCCGACCGCCGGCCGAACCCGGACAACGTGATCGTCCCCTGAGCCGATGCGGAGGTTCGATCCACGTGCCGTCGGTCGCTACGAGTGCCGCGCGTGGGAGACGTACTACCGGCGCCAGTGGGGCGCGTTCCTGCTCGCGTCGGTGGCGCTCGTGCGCGCCGCCTTCGGGATGAGCTGGCCGCGGACGCTATGGGGCGCCTGGCTCGTGCTGCGCGCGAACCAGCAGTGGGCACCGGTCCCCGACAACGATCCCGACGCCGCGCGGGCCACCATGGCGCGCTTCTACCGCCTCCTGCGCCAGCCCATCGACCCGGTGCGCGCCGCCGAGCTCGAGGTCGAGTGGTGGCGCGCACACCGCGAGAACCAGTACGACGACCGGCCCGATCTGGGGGAGGAGCTGATCGTCGCGCTGCGCGACCTCTACGCCTACTCCTACGGCGTCGAGCCCGCCAGCGTCCGCCAGGCGGCCGCGCTGCGCGCCGAGGCGATGGACGTCTCAGACCGCTGGGTCAAGGCCGGCTGCGACCCGGCCGACCCGCAGCTCGCGCACGAGCGCTCGCTGCTCGTCCGCTCCTACGCGTCGCTGCTCGCGGCCGTGCACCGTTAATCGTGGCTTGACTCGTGAAAGTCAACGGCGACTGGGTGGGAGTGGGGTTTCGACCGCGGCGGCAGCGGGTTTCGGGGGGTGTGATCACTTTGTCGGAATAATTCCCACTAACCGACCACACCCGGCCTCGCGAGCCGCCGCGGCGGCTCGCATCCTTCCTCAATGCGCAGTTGAAGTTCGGCTGTCCACCGCTAACGCGGCGTGCTGCCGTTCCAGAGCGCGCCGAGCAGCCCGTCGCCGGGGCGCTCCGGCGCCTCGAAGAGCGCGAGCCGGTCGCGCAGCGAGCGCGCTCGGTCGCGATCGCGCGCGCTCGCGAAGCGCTCGGCCAGCCCGGTGAGGACGACGTAGGCCAGCTCGTGCGCGCAGTGGCGGCGCACCATCGTCGGCACGCCGTCCTCGGCGCCGGTCGGGTCGATCAGCCACAGCACGTCGTCGTCGGCCAGGCCCGCGTACCACGCGCTCGGGGTCGAGCAGACGCTGATCTCCCAGCCCGCGCGGCGCCCGAGCTCGGCCGCCACGGCGGCGATCATGACCGCGTGACCGCGCCGCGTGGCCAGCACCTCGTCGAGCCACAGCCCGTCCACGGGTCTGGGGTCGGCGCGGAACTCGCGCGTCAACAGCAGGGCCAGCGCGCCGGCGCGCTCGCGGCCGCCGGGCCCGGCGCCGAACAGCCCGCGCGCGAGCTGGTCGAGCTGCCCGTCGAGGTCGGTGTGGTCGACCGGCCGCCAGGCCGCGACGACGGCGAGGAGGGTCTCGGCGAGTGCTGGGCACGCCTCGTGGCTGATCGCCGTGAAGGCCTGCTCGCCCGCCCGATGCTCGTCAGCCATGCAGAACCTCACGAAGTTAGGGTGCCCTAATGGCTACGGAGTCATATCAGACCTGAGCGGTTGGTGTTAGGGCGCCCTAATGCCACATCGGCGGGTATGCCGACCGGGTGATGATCCGGCCGGCCACCGACGCCGACGCCGACGCGATCGCCGCGATCTACAACGAGGGCATCGCCGACCGCGTCGCCACGTTTGAGACGCGACCGCGCGAGCCCGGCGAGGTGGTCACGTGGCTCTCAGAGCGCCTGCCGCTGCTGGTCGCGACCGACGAGGACGGCACGCTGCTCGGGTTCGCGCGCGTGTCGCGGTACTCGGACCGCTGCGTGTACGCGGGCGTCGGCGAGCACGGCGTCTACGTCGCCCGCGCGGCGCGCGGGCGGCAGGTCGGCCGCCGCCTGCTCGACGCGCTGGTCGCGGCGTCGGAGCAGGCGGGGCTCTACAAGCTGACCTCGCGGCTGTTCGCGGACAACGCCGCGAGCCGCGCCGTGCATCTCGCCGCCGGCTTCGAGGAGGTCGGGATCCAGCGGCGCCACGGCCGGCTCGACGGCGAGTGGAAGGACTGCGTGCTCGTCGAGCGGCTGCTCGGCGAGGCCGCGCGCTAGTCGCGCTCGACCATCCGGAAGCGGTTGCCGTCCGGGTCGCGGAACGTGAACATCGGCGGCACGTAGTCGCCCATGCGCAGGACCTCCTCGTCGGCCTCGACGCCCCGGCCGCGCAGCTCGGCGTGGTCGGCGTCGGCGTCCGAGGTCGCCAGGCTCACCTCCATCGTGTCCCCGGGCACGAGCGCGAGCGTCGTCGCCGCGCCCGGCGGCGCGACCTCGAGCCAGCGCCCGCCGTCGCCGAAGGCGCCGTCGATGCGGACCTCGAAGCCGAGCGTGCCGACGTAGAACTCGAGCGCCCGGTCCTGGTCGGACACGGGCACGATCACGGTGCCGATGCGACTGACGGCGCT
>CAWJTP010000007.1:0-103947 GCA_963845845.1 uncultured Cytophagales bacterium | reverse complement strand
ACGGGAGTTATAGCAGGTGGTGCAATGCGTGCAGTTCTCGAAAGTGCGGGTGTACACAACGTACTGGCTAAATCAAAAGGATCGTCGAACCCTCACAATGTGGTCAAGGCTACGTTCAAGGCATTGACTAGCATGCGTGACGCGTTCACGGTTGCTAAGAACAGAGGTGTTTCATTGTCCAAAGTATTCAACGGCTAAGCATCATGGCGAAAGTACAGATCACTCAAAAGCGCAGTACGATCAAAAGACCGGAAACACAACTCCGTACGATAAAGGCATTGGGTCTTGGAAAGATCAATAGAACGGTAGAAGTGGAGCTAACTCCGCAGATTGCCGGAATGATTGCCAAAGTGAATCATTTGATTACTGTAAAAGAACTTTAAGATGAAGCTTCATACATTAAAACCCGCTGAAGGTTCTGTAAAGACCAACAAAAGACTTGGTCGTGGACAAGGTTCAGGTGGTAGCACTGCCGGCCGTGGACACAAAGGCGCGCAGTCACGTTCAGGATACTCTGCCAAGGCAGGTTTCGAAGGCGGACAAATGCCATTGCAACGCCGTGTTCCAAAATTCGGATTCAAGAACAACAACAAGGTATATTTCAAGGCAGTAAACCTCGACGTGCTCGAGAGCCTGGCCGAGAAAACAAAAGCATCATCATTGAGCCTGCAGGTACTGATAGAAAATGGAATTGTCGGAAAGAACGACAAGGTAAAGGTGCTGGGCAGAGGCGAATTGAAATCAAAACTAACTGTGGAAGCGCATGCCTTTTCAACATCCGCGACACAGGCAATTGAAAAGACAGGTGGAACAGCCACAACCGTGAAGTAATGAAACGATTCTTTCAGACCATAAAGAATATCTTTTCAATTGAAGACCTCCGGGTGAGGATCCTGAATACTATGGGATTCCTGATCATCTTCCGGTTGGGCTCCTATGTTGTGCTTCCTGGTATCAATCCTAATCTGCTTGATCCGGCGCGCAACTCGACAGGTATTCTTGGTTATTTGAACAACTTCCTTGGTGGAGCATTCAACAATGCATCCATTTTTGCATTGGGTATCATGCCCTACATTTCTGCATCTATCATCGTACAGCTGCTTTCTTTTGCTGTGCCTTATTTTCAGAAGCTGCAAAAGGAGGGGGATTCAGGCAGAAAGAGACTTAATCAATACACACGTGTATTGACCATATTCATTACGGTATTCCAGGGTTACAGCTACTTAAAGGGTGCTATTGACCCTGCTGTGATCATTGATCCTAGTCCCTTCTTTTACGTCACTTCCGTGTTCATCCTCATTTCAGGAACGATGTTCTGTATGTGGCTGGGCGAACGCATAACTGATAAAGGTATCGGCAATGGTATCTCTATGCTTATCATGATCGGTATCGTCTCGCGCTTGCCGCTTGCCCTCCTTTCGGAGGTAAGCGATAAGTTTCCGGGAAACGCGATATTCTTTATTGTTGAATTGTTCGTGCTGTTCGGTATTGTAGTGGCCGTAATTGCTTTAACGCAGGCAACACGCAGAATCCCGATACAATACGCCAAGCAGGTTATAGGTAACAAACTCTATGGTGGCAAGCGTGATTTTATTCCGCTTAAGCTGAACTCCGCAGGCGTTATGCCCATCATCTTTGCGCAGGCACTCATGTTCTTCCCGACGTTGATTGCAGGAATGTGGAAGGATAGTGATGTTGGAGCATATATCGGAGCGACATTTTCCGATCCGTATTCATGGCAGTATAGCTTGTTGTTTGCGTCAATGATCCTGATCTTCACGTTCTTCTATACCGCGATCACGATCAACTCGAATGACATTGCTGATAATTTAAAAAGAAATGGTGGTTTTGTCCCCGGGGTTAAACCTGGAAAGCAAACTGCCGAATTCATAGATACAGTTTTATCAAGAATTACTTTACCGGGCGCATTATTCCTGGCTGCCATTGCTGTGCTTCCTGCATTTGCAGTGAAGGCGGGAGTAGGACAGAATTTCGCGCAGTTCTTTGGTGGCACGTCGCTATTGATCCTCGTTGGAGTGGTACTTGATACCCTTCAACAGATCGAGAGTTATCTGCTCATGAGGCACTATGAAGGTATGATGAAGTCAGGTAGGGTAAAAGGACGTTCTCAATTTGCTGCGGCTTAAAAGCGCTAATGGTGCACTTAAAAACGGCGGAGGAAATTCAGGTCATTAAAGAGGGTGCCCAGATTTTGGGAAAGGCCCACGGCGAGGTAGCCAGGAAAATAAAACCTGGCGTCAAGACGAAGGATCTGGATCATCTGGCGGAAGAGTTTATCAGAGATCATGGTGGAGTTCCATCGTTTAAGAATTACAATGGATTTCCGGCGGCTCTGTGTATCTCGGTCAATGAGGTGGTGGTCCACGGATTTCCCGGAGACTATGAGCTCAAGGAGACAGATATTATCTCTGTCGACTGCGGTGTATACTTCAAGGGCTTCCACAGTGACTCGGCTTACACTTATCCGCTGGAAGGTGCAAGCGCTGAGACACTTCAGTTGCTGAACAAGACCTACGATTCCCTCTATTTGGGAATTGCGCAGGCCAAGGCCGGCAACAGGATAGGAGATGTGAGTTTTGCTATACAGAATTACGTCGAAGGATTTGGATACGGTGTGGTAAGGGAACTGGTAGGTCATGGGGTGGGTAAAAAACTTCATGAAGAGCCGGAAGTTCCGAACTACGGTAAGCGTGGAAAGGGTGTAAAGATCGTGGCAGGCATGGTCTTCGCAATCGAGCCGATGATCAACGGAGGAACGAAGAACGTTGTTCAGGAAAGTGATGGGTGGACGATCAGAACGTCTGACCGTAAGCCTTCAGCGCATTTTGAGCACACAGTGGCAGTATTGGAGAAAGAGACGGAGATATTGACAACGCATAAGTATATAGAGGAAAATTATTCATATAAGTGGCGAAGCAAAAGTCAATAGAACAAGACGGTACGATTTCAGAAGCTTTGTCCAATGCTATGTTTCGGGTGCAGTTGGAGAACGGGCATGAAGTACTAGCGCACATATCAGGCAAGATGAGGATGCATTACATCCGCATTTTACCAGGAGACCGGGTAAGACTGGAAATGTCTCCTTATGATCTAACAAAAGGAAGAATTGTATTTAGATACAAGTAATAACGAAAATGAAAGTCAAGGCATCCATCAAAAAACGCAGCGCCGATTGTAAGATCATTCGGCGTAAGGGCAAATTGTATGTGATCAACAAAAAGAATCCTAGGTATAAACAAAGACAAGGTTAACACTATGGCACGTATAGCTGGTGTAGATATTCCGGACAATAAAAGAGGTGAGATCGGCCTTACCTATATTTTTGGTATTGGTCGCAGATCAGCCCAAAAAATACTGACAGAAGCGAATGTCAATCTGGACAAGAAGGTAAAGGAATGGAATGACGAAGAATCGAACGCGGTTCGCTCCATTATAGCCGAGAAGTTCAGAATTGAAGGATCGCTAAAATCGGAGATCCAGCTAAGCATCAAGCGATTGATGGATATTGGATGTTATCGTGGGCTGCGTCATCGTAAGGGCTTACCCGTACGTGGCCAGACAACAAAGAATAATGCGCGTACCAGAAAAGGCAAGCGCAAGACTGTAGCGAATAAGAAGAAGGCAACTAAAGGTTAAACTTTTCAATAATGGCGGCAACTACTGAAAAGAGAAAAGATAAAGCAAAGAAGCGTGTTGTGAACGTAGAGGCTGTAGGCCATGCACACATCCGCGCCACTTTCAATAATATCATCATCTCTATGACCAATACGACAGGCCAGGTAATTTCCTGGGCGTCAGCAGGCAAGATGGGATTCAAAGGCTCAAAGAAGAACACTCCCTATGCGGCACAGGTTGCTGCGCAGGACTGTGCTACTAAGGCTTTTGAGCAAGGCCTTCGCAAGGTTGAAGTATTCGTGAAAGGTCCTGGCGCTGGCCGTGAATCTGCGATACGCACGATTCAGGGCTCAGGAATAGAAGTAACAGCTATCCGTGATGTGACGCCGCTTCCTCATAATGGTTGCCGTCCTCCAAAGAAAAGAAGAGTTTAAGTAGTAAGCATATATTCAGGTTATCATGGCAAGATACACAGGCCCTAAAGTTAGAATTTCAAGACGTTTCAACGAGCCTATACTAGGTGACAACAAGGCGCTTCAGAAGAAGAACTATGCGCCAGGTCAGCATGGCCGTGGCAAGAAACGCAAGCAGTCGGAGTACGCGACACAGCTTGCAGAAAAGCAGAAGGCCAAGTATATCTATGGATTGCTTGAGCGTCAATTTGCAAAATTGTTCGATACAGCTTCACGCAAGAAAGGCGTGACCGGCGAAGTATTGCTGCAATTGCTCGAATCGAGATTAGATAACACCGTGTATCGTCTTGGTATCGCACCTACCCGTCGCGCTGCTCGTCAGCTCGTTTTGCACAAGCACATCCTTGTTAATGGAGACGTGGTAAATATCGGATCTTTCACATTGCGTCCTGGTGACCTCGTTGAAGTTCGTGAACGGTCCAAGTCCCTTGAGGTCATCACAAACAGCTTGTCTATTCAGGGCTCTAAGAAATACAATTGGCTGGAATGGGATAACGCTGAAATGATTGGTAAGATAATTAACCTGCCTCCTCGTGCAGATATCCCTGAAAATATCAACGAGCAACTTATCGTTGAATTGTACTCTAAGTAGTTTTAACAGTTAACAACATCACTATGTCAATATTAGCATTTCAAATGCCAGAAAAGGTTGCAATGGAAAAGGCCGATGATTTTCATGGGCTGTTTACATTCAAGCCACTGGAAAAAGGATATGGAGTAACGATCGGTAACGCGCTGAGAAGAATCCTTTGTCTTCTCTCGAAGGCTATGCGATCACGGGTATCAAGATACCTGGCGTGTTGCATGAATTCTCCACTATAGAAGGTGTGGTAGAAGATGTGGCGGAGATCATCCTTAACCTGAAAATGGTAAGGTTCAGAAAAGTTGCCGATACCTTCGACAGCAAGATCACTGTCAACATCCGCAAGCAAAAGCAATTCAGGGCTGGTGACGTCACCAAGTTCACTTCTGCTTTCGAGATCCTCAATCCCGAGCACGTGATCTGCAACCTGGACGAATCCTCACAGTTCGAGATCGAACTGACCATTGAAAAGGGAAGAGGCTATCTTCCTGCAGAAGAGAATAAACCTACTGAACAGGTATTCGGTTTCATTCCGATTGACGCCATCTTTACGCCTATCAAGAATGTAAAGTATAGTGTTGAAAACACCCGCGTTGAGCAAAAGACCGACTACGAAAAGCTCGTGGTCGATATCGAAACTGATGGATCCATCCATCCTGAAAAGGCGCTCGAAGGAGCTGCCATATCCTGATCAAGCACTTTGCGTTGTTCTCCGATAAATCAATGGAACTTGAAACCGGTAAGGACGCCGAGGTTGAGCAAGTAGATGAAGAAATGCTTCACATGCGCAAGCTGCTGAAGACACCCCTTCACGATCTTGACCTTTCTGTTCGCGCGTACAACTGCCTCAAGGCAGCGGACGTCAAGACTTTGGGAGACCTGGTTCAACTTGAAATTTCAGACATGATGAAGTTCCGGAACTTCGGTAAAAAGTCACTGGCCGAACTGGAACAATTAGTAGCGGAGAAGAACCTCACCTTTGGTATGGACCTCTCCAAGTATAAACTTGATGAAGATTAGGAAATCATGAGACACGGTAAGAAAGTCAATCATTTAGGTAGAAAATCAGCGCACAGGCACGCACTGCTCTCTAATATGGCTTCTTCGTTGATCCTCAACAAACGGATCACCACGACGGTAGCCAAAGCGAAAGCATTGAGAAAATATGTCGAGCCGCTGCTTACCAAGGCAAAGGATGACACTACGCATTCGAGAAGAACTGTTTTCTCCTATCTTCAGAACAAAGAGTCTGTAAAGACCTTGTTTGGAGAAGTGGCCCAAAGATCGCTGACAGACCGGGTGGATACACCCGCATTATTAAAATGGGCGAAGTTCGCGTTGGCGACAATGCGGAAATGTGCCTCATTGAATTCGTTGACTTCAATACCCTGTATACCAAGGATGGCGTAGCGAAGAAAGCAAAGACAAGCAGAAGCCGTCGCGGAGGTAAAAAAGCTGAAGGCGCAGCCGATGAGACAACAGCAGCAGCTCCGGCAGCGGAAGTAAAGGAGGAGAAGCCCAAGAAGAAAGCAGCTCCAAAGAAAACGACTCCTAAAAAGGAAAAAGAATAGTGCCCGTAACAATGACACGCGAAAAAGGGATTGAACAAACGTTCGATCCCTTTTTTTTTGACCGGTTTCCAAAAAACCAATTCCGGGATAGGTCATTCCCGAATTCCTAATGTATTTTTGTGAACTCTATGCAGAAAAAAGCTTATCTTCTTCTTGAAGATGGGTTCCTTATAGAAGGCAAAGCCATCGGTAAAATTGGTACGTCAGGTGGTGAAATTTGCTTCAACACGGGTATGACGGGCTATCAGGAGATCTATACCGACCCATCGTATTACGGGCAGATAATTGTCAATACGACAGCCCATATCGGCAACTACGGAAGCTTTGACGCCGAACAGGAATCCGACAGCCCCAAAATCGCTGGTCTCGTCGTAAACGAATTTTCGCAGGAATTCAGCCGCAAGTCGGCTAATGAAAGCCTGCAAAAGTATCTCGAAAAAAATAACATTGTTGGGATATCGGACGTGGATACACGCATGCTGGTCCGTTATATACGCAGCAAAGGCGCAATGAATCGCGATCATCAGTTCCGAGCTTACACCGGATCAGTTGAACGCAGAGATCAAGAAAGTGCCATCCATGAATGGTCTTGAATTATCCTCCCTTGTCACTACCCGCCAGACTTATATGACGGGTGATGCTAATGCGGCTGTGAGAGTAGCTGTACTGGATCTGGGGATCAAGAAGAGCATTGTCGACAACCTAGCCGCCAGAGGATGTCTCTGTAAAGTATTTCCCGCGAAGACCTCATTTGAAGAAATGGCATCCTGGAAGCCTGATGGATACTTCATTTCTAATGGTCCTGGGGATCCTGCCGCGATGGACTATGCAATTGAGACCGTAAAACAAGTACTTGATTCGGGCAAGCCAATGTTTGGGATATGCCTCGGTCACCAGTTACTGGCCTTGGCTTGCGGCATCTCAACATACAAAATGCACCATGGGCACCGCGGCCTAAACCATCCTGTGAAGAATCTTATCACAGGGAAAGGTGAGATGACCTCGCAGAATCATGGATTTTCCGTTAGTGAAAAAGATATAGAAAAGAACGCTGATGTGGAGGTCACTCACGTTCATTTGAACGATAAGACCATCATGGGTTTCCGTCTGAAAAACAAAAATGCTTTTTCTGTTCAGTATCATCCGGAGGCTTCACCCGGGCCGCATGACTCCCGCTACCTCTTTGATCAGTTTCTGGCGCTGATCCATTCTAATGTGCCAGAAGCCGCAGTCGTTTAGTCTCAATTCATTCTTCACCAATCCATAAATAAAATTATTATGAGTTTAATTGAAAGCATTCATGCACGACAAATTCTTGATAGCCGTGGAAATCCAACCATAGAAGTAGATGTGGTTACAGAATCAGGTGCCTTTGGACGCGCGGCGGTTCCATCCGGCGCATCGACCGGTAGTCATGAGGCGGTTGAACTGCGCGATGGAGATAAGAAGAAGTACTTGGGGAAAGGTGTATTGAAGGCTGTCGAGAATGTGAATACAAAGATCTCGGCCGAAGTTGTGGGCTTCGATGTATTCGAGCAGAATTTAGTGGACAAGATCATGATAGATCTCGATGGTACGCCCAATAAAGGTAAGCTCGGGGCAAACGCTATACTTGGAACCTCCCTTGCCATCGCGAAGGCTGGTGCAATGGAAGCTGGAATGCCCTTGTATCGTTATATCGGTGGTGTAAGCGCCAATACTTTGCCTGTACCCATGATGAACATTCTGAACGGAGGAAGCCACGCAGACAATGCGATAGACTTCCAGGAATTCATGGTTATGCCTGTTGGAGCAGCAAGCTTCTCTGAAGCTCTTCGCATGGGCGCGGAAGTGTTTCATACTTTAAAGAAAGTTCTGCACGACAAAGGACTATCAACCAACGTAGGGGATGAGGGTGGTTTTGCACCTAACCTAGCTTCCAATGAGGAAGCTATTGAAGTAGTGTTAAAAGCTATTGAGAAAGCCGGCTTCAAACCCGGTGTTGACATGTTCGTTGCGCTTGACCCGGCTGCATCTGAATTCTTTGATCCAAAGACAAAACTTTATCACTTCAAAAAATCCTCAGGTAAAAAACTGAAGCCAGCGGAGATGGCTGACTACTGGACCACATGGGCAAAGAAGTATCCGATCATTTCATTGGAAGATGGAATGGCCGAAGACGACTGGGCAGGGTGGAAAGCACTCACAGACAGCATTGGCGACAAGGTACAGCTGGTAGGTGACGATCTCTTTGTTACTAACGTAAAGCGCCTGCAAAAGGGAATAGATGACGGTATCGCCAACGCGATCCTGATCAAGGTAAATCAGATCGGGTCGCTAACAGAAACCATTGATGCTGTGAACCTTGCCAAGAGGAATGGATATAAAAGCGTCATGTCTCATCGTTCAGGAGAAACGGAGGATAGCACGATCGCTGACCTCGCAGTAGCGCTCAATACCGGGCAGATCAAGACCGGTTCAGCATCACGCTCCGACAGGATGGCGAAGTACAACCAGCTGATCCGCATTGAGGAGGAATTGGGTGAGGTTGCTTACTTCCCAGGAAAAAACATGTAAATTTCATTGAAATTGATAGACAAAGCCACGCGAAACGCGTGGCTTTTTTCGTTTTGTTAATGTCCACTGGTCAATAAGTTATTGACGGTGAATTGTAAAAGCTTCTAAAGGATTACAGAATGATGAGCAATCGGGTTGGTTTCGGCGCAGTTGACTCGAATGGTCGCCTTTTGAGCGATCAAATATTTCTCTATCTTCGTATTACTTTTTAAACTTATGTTCAAGAGACTGCCAAAACCGTTTAAGAATTTTTACTTTTTAACGGCATTCCTTTTTCTTCTTTGGATGATCGCACTTGACTCCAACAACCTGTTTGCCCGTTATGAGCTTAGCTCAAAATTGAATTCGCTCGAGAATGAGCGGGATTACTATGAGGAAAAGATAAAGGAAGTGGAGAAGGATCATAGTGAGCTTTTCGGTGACAAAGAATCTTTGGAGAAGTTCGCACGTGAGAAATACTTCATGAAAAAGGAATCTGAAGACATCTTTATCGTAGAAGAAAAAGATTGAACATAATATGAAAAAGCTTAGCCTTGTCCTGACGCTCTCATTGGTAGCGACGTTCGCCTTCGCGCAATGGGGGGAAGAAGAAATGAGTGAGAAACCCACGTTGCGTGAACGTATATTTACAGGGGGTGGACTTGGAGCAAGCTTCTCCAGTTATTACAACTTCATATCTGTTTCTCCGATTATTGGATATAAGATCACGCCTAAGCTTGCCGGTGGTCTGCAGTTTCAGTATCGCTACACAAAATACAAGGGCACCACGAGCTTAAGCACCAATGATTTTGGTGTCAGCCCGTTCCTAAGATTTAGTGTTTATGGTCCCTTCTTCCTGCACGCCGAGTATGAGTACCTGAACTATGAATACCCCAGCGTGCCGGAAACTGAGCGTCGCGATTTTTCGAGCTTTATGGCAGGGGGAGGATTGTTTCAACCGATCGGACGCCGCGCGGGTTTCTACCTGCTTGCACTTTACAACTTCAGCTATAAGGCTACTACCGCTACCTACTATTCACCATATGACAGCCCTCTGATATTAAGGGCTGGTATAACAGCAGGATTCTAAAAGGCCACGTTGAATTTAGAGGCTAATACACGCAGTTCTTCAACTACTTTTTGATTTAATGGGATACCGTGGGTCATGCGGTATTCACTCGTTTCACGCTCGGGATCGCCAGGGATGATCACTTTGTCCTGACCTGATATTGGTTGCGCCGACCGGAAGCGCGATATCCAGTTGTCCATGTGTTTCTTAAATTCAACGGATGGCCTGAACGCATCAATTCTCATAGCTCCGAAAAAATGACCGATTCCTTCCCCTACCGGGTCCGTTGGTGGGTCGAGAAACGCCACGAAGGGAGGAACCCAGGGCCCATAGTTCGCCCCCGAAAGAACAGCCGAGAAAATGTCAACCCACGCGCCGAGGCAATAACCCTTATGACTTCCGTGTTCCCGGTCACTGCCCAGTGGTATCAACGCTCCGCCGCTTTTTGTTTCATTAGGATCAGTCGATGGTTCTCCTGTGCGCGTCTGAACCCATCCATATGGAGCCTGCTTATTCTTGCGTTGCAGTATTTCCAGCTTTCCGTTCGCCGCCGTAGTGGTGGCAAAGTCGGCCACGAAAGCAGGCTGTTTGTCTGCAGGGATGGCCACAGCGATTGGATTTGTGCCCAACAGTCGTTCAATTGAAAATGTCGGCGCGACCAGAGGACTGGCATTCGTCATTGCCATGCCGATCATATCGTGTGGGAGGGCCATCATCGCGTGATAACCTGCAATACCAAAATGATTTGAGTTTTTCACTGCAACCCAGCCCGTACCCGCTGATCTGGCCTTTCCGATAGCGATCTCCATGGCTTTCGGCGCGACCACGAGCCCTAATCCGGCGT
The DNA here is from genome assembly GCA_963845845.1 of uncultured Cytophagales bacterium. Classification (GTDB taxonomy): domain Bacteria; phylum Bacteroidota; class Bacteroidia; order Cytophagales; family Cyclobacteriaceae; genus Chryseolinea. The sequence goes on along the minus strand of CAWJTP010000007.1, from coordinate 93,236 downwards.
CGCCGTCTATTACAGCCGTGCTGGGTGACTCATGTACAACCTTTATTTCAGGCGAGCTGTTAACTCGTTTCTTTTCCCATAGCCTCACGTATCCTGAAAGACGGGCAATACCGTGGGAGTCGATGCCGCGAAGATCGGCGCTGAGCAGCACGTTGGAAGCGAGTAACGCATGATCTTTGGTACAACCGATTTTCGTGAAAAGCTCGAATGCAAAGGCGTATAGCGTATCGTAAGGATAAATTGGGTCAGTCATGCAGCAAATATAATTTATGCATCGCTAACGGTTAATAAACCACGGCAGCTGTATATCTGACTGGTTTATACAGAAACTTGCATCAGCGCCTCTATAATGCGCATGTAAGTTCTGATCCTTTCCGCTCATTGAAATAGTTTTCTGATGCGTTACTTTCGAACTAACGCTGAAGGTAATTTTTTAATCCGTCGCAAATTTTTTGACGCCTACTTTTCAGCATTTGCTTCTCAGGAAATATGACAATAGACTTATTCGAGGTTTATGCATCAATCGCTTAAACGGCCGCTGATCTGTCGTTTTGTTTTCATCGCCAGCTGGCTTGCCTGTTCCCTTCTTTCGGATGCACAGGATCTGGATTCACTAATGAATCTAAATGCGTTCACCGCCGAAAGCGACTTGCAACGAATTTTGAACAAGAACGTGGCTGTGTCCTCAAAGAACGGACTGACTACGCGCGAAACACCGGGGATAATAAGCGTGATCACGGCCGAAGAGATCCGCAATAGTGGTGCACGCGACATGATAGACATCCTGCGTCTTGTTCCAGGTTTCGACGTCCTGCAGGATCTGCAATTTGTTATGGGTATCGGGTTGCGGGGCAGTTGGGCGAATGAAGGGAAAGTTCTTGTCATGATGGATGGTCATCCCCTCAATGAACTGCTTTATCAGACAGTCGCCATCGGGAACAGATTCCCGGTGGATGCAATTGAAAGGATTGAGATCATCCGCGGACCAGGCTCGGCAATTTACGGTGGGTCAGCGGAATACGGGGTGATTAATATCATAACAAAGGCGGCAGAATCGCTCCATGGCGTGGCAGTGTATGGTGTGGGCGGATTTCACGCTGATGCTGTCGGAAGAACAAACGCAGGTGTTATGGCCGCCATGAAAGGCGACGATTTTTCGTGGGATCTGTCTGCCTTCAAAGGAAATGGTATTGTCAGTGATCGTCAATATCAGGATCTGTTCGAAAACGGCGATGTACAAGACCTTTCTAAGGTAACGCGTGCCGATCCCACCAACTTGAATCTTGGGCTAAAATACAGGGGTCTTTCCTTTCGAGGAATGTATGATCAATTCGAGACATCCGATCCGGTGACATTTGTTTCGAACAGGAACTTCTATGCAGACCTTCACTATGATTGGAGGATCAGCAAAAAGCTGCTTATCGTTCCTCAGGTTAAATATTACAATCAGGTCCCATGGACGTATGGCTCTCGTGATAACTACGAAAAACAATTCAACGTGAGGGCCACCCGCATGCTTTCACAGATAGAGGCGATGTATGACATTTCCAGAAAAGCCAGCATCACTGTGGGCGGTGTATATTTCAATGATAAGGGCTCTGACCTTCTCGGCGATGATATCTTCGGAGGGAAAAAAACCCTAGCGCTAAACAATTTTGCTCTTTTTGCACAAGGCCTCTTTAAGCACCGGCTCGCCAATGCAACAATAGGTTTCCGGTACGAAAAGAACAATCGTTACGGAGCGGCCTTTGTGCCGAGAATAGCGATAACCAAAAAAATAGAGAACCTGCACTTCAAAGTGTTGTACAGCCAGGCTTTCAGAGCGCCATCGATACAAAACATCAATATTGCACTGAACGGAAAGATCAAGCCTGAGAAGTCCGATGTATTTGAGATGGAGGTAGGCTATCAGTTTACACCTGAGACGTTGCTCGCCGTAAATGCTTTCAGCATCACGACACGCGATGTGCTTATATACAGCTCGGCGGGTGAAGGCGACGAATTCTCGGAGTGGTATGAAAACTATTCCAAGAGCGGGAGCAATGGATTTGAAGTGGTATACAGCATCCGGAAGAAATCCTGGTATGCAAATATTACCTACTCCTTCAGCGCTTCAGGTAAGAACACAGTGACCACCTATGAGGTGCCCGGAGAAAGTCAGTATGTTGGCTTTGCAAAGAACAAGATCACGCTAAACACCAATTTTTATTTGACCTCTAATTTAAGTCTTGATCCGACATTTGTTTATTCGAGTCGCCGGTACGGTTATACCGCGGTTGATGACGACGGCAACGCTTTAATTGGTGAGCTTGAACCATACATGTTATGTAATGTATATCTGAACTACAATGGATTGATCATTCCAGGACTGAATGCGGGCATAGGAGCATATGATATAACTAACCAACGTCCTGGCATAGTACAGGCATATAACGGTGGCTATGCGCCAATTCCGGGCCGCAGTCGTGAATTTGTAGTGAAGATTTGCTATCAGATCGATTTTAAAAAATAGCAAATGAGAAAACTTCACGCATTACTTCTCAGCTGTTTTTCCTGGCCGCATTTCCGGCAGCAGCTCAAACAACCAATTATCAGGTATACGCCCTGTTTGTAGTGAACATTGCAAAGTATTCGGAGTTTCCAAATCCAGACGGCGAACTTCAAATCACTACATATGGAAAATCAAAAGCGTATGATGAACTTATCAAGCAGAATGGAAAGACGGTCAATGGACATACATTAAAGGTTACGCAGTCGGATAACATCGCAGACCTTAACCGCGCCAATATTATCTATCTCCCAGACAACAAGAGCTCGTCTTTGGAAGAAGTGTTGAAGGCCACAGAAGGCAGGCCTGTCATGATCATTTGCGAAAGGGAGGGGCTTTATAAAAGAGGAGCGGGATTGAGCTTTATCGTTACGGAAAGCAACACGCTCCGCTTTGATATTAATAATGTGGAGTTGGAAAAAAGACAAATAAAGATATCAAAAAGTCTGAGTGCACTGGCAAACTCGGTGATCTAGACCGATACAGTCCGGCTTTTGATTATCTCGTTGATCAAAGTCGCCAGAACACCTTCTTTGAGGGCATAGGTGGACACACGAACGCGATTGAAGGAATGTCTTGAAAGTACATATCGTATCAGACAGCAAGCAACAACGATCATATCTACGCGCATCTCGATCATCCCTGGAATCTGCATGCGTTGCTCCCGATTTTTATGAAGGAGGTCTTCGTAGATCTCATAGAAGCCATCTAATGTAAGCGGTGTTTCTATCTCCTCGGGGCTTTTGTGAATATCATGGGTGATGCAGAATATATCACTCAGTGTATCAAATGTTCCGGACGAGCCGATCAGTATTCTGGGGTTATGCTTTTCGAGCGCTTCGAACAAAGCGGCCAGCGTTTGATCGAAATGCCTGTCTAATGCAGCTATCTCACCCGTTGCTATTGGATCGTTCTCCTGGTATTGCTCGAGCAGTCGCTGCGCACCGATCTCGAGGCTTATTTTCCAGTAGATCTTTTCGTTGTCGCTGATAATGAATTCAACGCTTCCGCCGCCGATATCCATGATGAGTGATTTTTCATCAATATTCATTGCGGCACGCACACCCATACAGATGTATTCAGCTTCCAGATCACCGCTGATGATCGTCGCGTCAATACCTGTAATGGACTTGATCCTGTTAACTACCTCTTCTCCATTGGAAGCGTTACGCAGGGCGCTTGTTCCGAAAGCGTATACTCTTCCTGCCTGGTGCTGATCGATGGTGTTCTTAAAGCTCTGCATGGCCAGCAAAGCCCGGTGCAAGCCCTCTTCGGTTATAATGCCATCGTTGATGCCATCCTTTCCGATCTTGACCGCTAACCTTTCCCTGTAGACGATGTCGTAGCCATTGGAATCCGCCGCGGCAATGAGGAGGTGAAAGGTATTCGTACCCATGTCAATAATGGCAATCTTCTTATCCATAGGGGTAAAAGGCGCGTGAAGATACGAATTTTAAAAGGCGTAGCAAGGCACCTGGAAAGGTCAGGAAATGGTAAATCCGGCTATATTTATCGCCTAAAAACAATTGGAAGATGACCAAGCGAACCATTAAGGATCAGACACTTCAGGGAAAATTTAACGAGCTGGCAAGGAAGGACCTCGAATCCTTGCAGGGTGGGGGAGTGAAGCGGGTCGAACAGCAACATAAGAAAGGTAAGCTAACGGCACGAGAACGTATCACATTGCTTTTGGATGAAGGTTCATTCGAAGAGCTTGGCAAATTTGTAATGCACCGGGGGAAGGATTTCGGTCTGGACAAGGAATACTATCTGGGCGATGGTGTGGTCACTGGCTACGGGCTCGTCAACGGGCGACTAGTCTATATTTTTTCGCAGGACTTTACCGTCTTTGGCGGATCCTTATCGGAAACTCATGCGGAGAAGATCGTGAAAGTGATGGATCTCGCAATGCAAAATGGCGCGCCGATCATTGGTCTGAACGATTCCGGGGGAGCCAGGATCCAGGAAGGCGTTGTGTCTCTTGGAGGATATGCAGATATCTTTTACAGAAATACACTTGCTTCGGGTGTTATTCCCCAGATCTCAGCCATCATGGGGCCTTGTGCGGGAGGAGCTGTTTATTCTCCTGCTATCACGGACTTTATCTTCATGGTAGAAGAGACGTCGTTCATGTTCGTGACAGGACCTAATGTTGTCAAAACGGTTACCCACGAAAATGTGACGGCAGAAGAGCTTGGCGGCGCGGCCACCCACAGCACCAAAAGCGGTGTTACTCATTTTGCATGCGCTAACGAAGTGGAGTGTATTCTTCAGATAAAAAAAATATTGAGTTATCTCCCGCAGAACTGTGAAGATGATGCGCCAAGGTTAGCCTATACGCCGGCAGATGAATCCCGGCCAATGCTAAATGACATTATTCCTGCCAATCCGAATCAACCATACGACATGCGTGAGGTGATCAATGGCGTTGTCGATGCGGAAAGTTTTTTTGAAGTTCATAAGAACTTCGCCGAGAATATAGTTGTAGGCTTTGCACGAATTGCTGGAAGGAGCATTGGTGTTGTAGGGAATCAGCCATCGTCACTCGCGGGGGTACTTGACATTCGTTCCAGTGTTAAGGGAGCACGGTTTGTGCGGTTTTGCGATAGCTTCAATATTCCGCTGGTTGTATTTGAAGATGTACCCGGATTTCTTCCAGGCACAGATCAGGAGTGGAATGCGATCATTACGAATGGTGCTAAGCTTTTATATGCTTTCTCGGAAGCGACAGTTCCAAGGGTTACAGTGATCACGCGTAAAGCGTATGGTGGGGCTTATGACGTTATGAACTCAAAGCATATAGGCGCTGATCTAAACTACGCGTGGCCAACGGCAGAGATCGCTGTGATGGGCGCAAAGGGCGCTGCGGAGATCATTTTTAAAAAGGAAATTGCAGAAGCTCCTGACCGCGAGGCTAAGCTTTCTGAGATGGTTGATGAATATACGCGCAAGTTTGCCAATCCTTACCGCGCTGCGCATCGCGGTTACGTCGATGAAGTTATCTATCCCGATCAAACACGCGCAAAGCTCATTCGTGCATTTGGCATGCTGGAAAATAAAGTCGCTAAATTGCCAAAGAAAAAACACGGTAACATACCATTGTAATTGCTCATCATTTTTAACCTTTCTCTATGGACAAAAAAAGTAAAGAATTTCTTTTCGAGTATTTAAACAATTCTTCTCCAACCGGATTCGAAGCGTCGGGCCAGCAGATATGGCTTGAATACATTAAACCTTATATCAATACGCACATGGTTGATGTATACGGTACGGTTGTAGGCATCGTAAATCCTAAGGCGGAGTACAAAGTGGTTATCGAAGCTCACGCAGACGAAATCTCCTGGTTCGTCAACTACATTACTGACGATGGATATATCTATGTTCGTCGCAACGGAGGTTCTGACCACCAGATAGCGCCATCGAAGCGTGTAAATATTTACACGGAGAATGGTATTGTGAAGGGGTTATTCGGATGGCCTGCCATACATGTCAGAGATGCTGCGCGCGAAGAAGCTCCATCTCTGAAAAATATTTTTATCGACGTCGGTGCGGAGTCTAAAAAGGAGGTTGAGGCCATGGGCGTTCACGTGGGTTGTGTAATAACATTTGAGGATCAGCTTATTGAGATGAACAAGCGTTGGCTGGTGGGAAGGGCACTTGATAATCGCATGGGTGGTTATATGATCGCCGAGGTAACGAGGAGGCTATTCGAAAACAAAAAGAAACTTCCTTTCGGACTGTATGTAGTTAATGCTGTACAGGAGGAGATCGGACTCAGGGGCGCCGAGATGATCTCCCGCAGGATAAAACCTGATTTGGCGCTGTGTACGGATGTTACGCATGACACGCAGTCTCCTATGTATAATAAGAAAGAGAGTGGTAATCTGAAGGCCGGGCTCGGCCCGGTGATTTGTTATGGCCCTGCCGTCCAGAATAACGTTCTCAAAATGGTACTCGAGACGGCCCAAAAACGGAAAATTCCGTTCCAACGTCAGGCTGTTTCCAGGTCTACTGGAACAGACACAGATTCTTTTGCATATTCTGCCGAAGGCGTCGCATCTGCCCTGGTATCGTTGCCATTAAAATATATGCACACCACAGTTGAGATGGTACACAAAGATGACGTCGAAAATGTTATCAATTTGATATATGAATTCCTGCTTCAGCTCAAAGCAGGGCACGATTTCCGGTATATTCGGTGATCCCGAATCAAACCTTACATCAATAAGATTCGATTCTGAATAGGCTCTTCCATCATCATGGGGGGGCCTATTTTTGTATCTGTACTAACTGAAAAACTATGAACTTCTTAAAAGGCATGGCTCAAAAACTCACCGGGATTATAAGTGGCAGCCCTTTTGCTAAAGGGAAAAGCATCGAGGTGATCCATACTACAACGGTGTACCTGATGGACCGAAGCATTGATGTGAGCCCGATGTTGAATGACAAAATGAGACTTTCAACAATAGCAGTTAAAATCAAATAAGTAACTAGAATATAAACGGTAAAATAAGCCCCTAATTTTCAGACCTATGAAACGAATGTTATTAGTAATTACCCTTGCCACAGTTGCCATTGTAAATGGAGTAGCGCAAGAAAGACCAGTGCATGAGATCCATGCCGCCATGTTATATAACTTTATCAAGTATGTACAATGGCCTAATGAAGGGGAGACCGGTGACTTCGTTGTCGGCGTGATTGGTGATGAAAATGTTTTCAACACCCTGAAGTCATGGTACGATGGTAAAGCAAAGGGCAGCAAGAAATATGTCATTAAGAAGCTCTCTTCACCTAATGAGGCTACAGATTGCCAGGTTGTTTACATAGGCAAATCAAAGAACAGAGATTTTGATGTTATAAAATCCAGTGTAACCGGTAAATCAATCCTTACGATCACTGATGGTAATGGAATGGGTGTAAAAGGTAGCTGCATCAATTTCAAGGTAATTGACGGAAAATTAAAGTTCGAGTTGAATCAAGCCATAGTTACCGGTTCGAACCTGAAGGTTTCGACCCAACTTAGCTCAATGGCCATCCTGATATAAGGAATATTGAATTCACTGACAAAGAGATGCCTCGGTACTGATCGGTTTTCGATGGCAAAGTGACGAACGCTAACGAGATGTTCCAGGAACTAGTAGAAAATTCAGAAGACATCATTATCGTAACGGACAAGGACTTCAGGATCCGTTATGTCTCTTCATCTGTGGTCCATGTCTTTGGAATTGAACCTCTTTCCGTTGTTGGAAAGAGTATCTTCGAGTTCATCAAACGTGAAAAGAAAGTCGGTCCCTGGAAAGAACAGCTGCAGCAAGTCTCTTCCTCATTTTCAGACGAGATCTATGTGCCTATCGGCGGAGAGAAAGTATATTTCGATGTACATGTATCCAACCTGCTCGATCAGAATAATGTTCACGGACTTGTGGTGAAACTTCATGACATCACAGACAAGAAACAAAGAGAAAGAGAATTAATTCGTTCTAATGAGCATCTTGATCAGGTCATCTACAAGACGACACATGACCTAAAAGCTCCATTGATGTCAGCGCTCGGCCTGGTTAACATTGCAGAGAATGCGCCTGAAGGTGAAAAAGGTCAATACATCGGACTGATCAAAAAAAGCTTGCTCGGACTGGATACTTATATCGAAGAGATGAATAATTTCTTCAGAATAGAGAAACTCGCTTTGCAACGAGAACTGATTGACCTGGAAAGTATCTTACGGGATGTCCAGGAAAATCTGAAAAATTTTATGCATGGCGACAAAATAAAATTTTACCTGCAGCTTGATAATGGCATTGATTGGTTTTCAGATAGTCTTCGCGTGAAGACGATCATAACCAATATTTTTTCCAATGCCATCAAGTACCAGGACTTGCAAAAACAAAATGCTTTTATCAAAATTGTCACGCATGTCACGGACGACTATTGCGACATCGTTGTAGAAGACAACGGAATAGGTATAGAAACCGAGTTTCAGGAAAAGATATTCGATCTTTTTTTCCGTGCAACAGATCAATCGCAAGGCACGGGACTTGGCTTATACATAGTAAAGGATACAATTGAACGCTTGAAAGGAACGATCGAGGTGAGATCTGTTGTCGGTAAGGGAACAACGTTCCTGATCCGGATTCCTAATCAGCTTCATCAACCTGAAGTGGTTGCATAAGGACCTACGCACGGAGTCATAGAGTTTTTACAGAGAGGGTCTTTTCTCTATGCGCTCTGTGCGTTTCTAAAAGAAAATTGTGCCGTCAGGCACTGAAGATCAAGACGTACAGGCCACAAAGTTTTTACAGAGAGGGTCTTTTCTTTGTGTGCTCTGTACGTTTTTTTTTTGAAATTCGATTTTTGAAATTTGAAATTGGACGTTTTGAGAAATGCTTCAAATTTCAAGTTTCCAATTTCAAGTTTCCAATTTCGAGTTCTCAAAGAACATGAATTCCCATTGATTTGATATCATTCCAGAAATTGGGATATGATTTCCTTACCACAGCCGGATCCTTTATCGTCACGTCCATCTGTGAGGCAAGCGGTGCAAAGGCCATAGCCATACGGTGATCCTTGTAGGTGTCGAATACCGCAGCCGTTGGTAACTTAGGGGAGGGCACCAGCGTCCAGTGCTCTGGGTCATTCTCAATAAGATCTGCACCTATTTTCCTCAGCTCAGTTTGAAGGGCCGCGATACGATCTGTTTCTTTGATCCTAAGGCTTTCAAGCCCCGTAAAATTTCCCTTTATCCCTTTTGCCGCACAAACCACGGCTACGGTTTGCGCAAGGTCCGGGCAATGTGTGAAGTCCCAATTTATTTCTCTGGAAGACCCAATTTTGGAAAGTTTCAGGTCGTCGTTTTCGAAAGTCGATTCAATGCCTAGTCCTTTCATAATGTCAACGATCTTACTGTCTCCCTGTAACGAGTTCCGGGACAACCTGGGAAGCTTCAATTCAGCATTTTCCGCAATGGCGGCAAATGCAAACCAATAGCTTGCCGCAGACCAGTCGGATTCTACTGTAAACGCTGCCGGGATATAGCGCTGGGTAGAAATGACCACCCTGTTTTCCAGGAGGGTGCACGTAGCCCCAAAATGCTTCATCAGGGCAGCCGTCATCTCAATGTAGGGGCGGCTGCCAACCTTTCCTGTTAGCTCCAGCGTGAGGCCCTGGGGAAGCCCAGGAGCGATCATCATCAGCGCCGAGATATATTGGCTGCTTACGTCCCCGCGTATGCGTATCGTTGACGTCAACTGCCCGGTCAGCCCCAGCGTTTCATGGGGTGGATATCCTTCCCTGCCAAGATAGTTTATCGACGCACCTAACTCCCGTAAGGCATCCACCAGAATACCTATGGGCCTTTCTTTCATTCTTTCTGTTCCTGTTAACTGCTTCTGTTGTTTGGTAACCGTATAATATGCGGTAAGGAATCGCATGGTTGTTCCCGCATCCTCAACGTCAATCACTTTTTCCTTTGAATTCACAAGCTTGAGCATAAGCTGTGTATCATTTGCATCCGAAAGATTTTCGAGTTGCGACGTGTTTCCCGCCAGTGCATTTATAATTAAGGCACGATTACTGATACTTTTGGAAGCTGGAAGGTATGACGCAATACCTTTAATAACAGACGTTCGTTTTAGATGAATTGTTGTGTTCAAGAAGCGCGATAAATTGTCCGGCAAATTACAGTTTGTAGAAGATTTTTGTTAATATGATGTAACATTTGAATTGGTTTAATAGTTAATCAAGTTATGAGTACAGGTGGAAAAATCGTTATTACAGTAGGTATCGCGTCCAGCGCACTGTTAGCGGCCTGGTTGCTAACAGGTAACAGAAAAGAAAAGACCAGGCAGTTCGTGGCAAGGAAAACAGATGTCCTCAAAGAGACACTGAAGTCTGAGAAATTCCTTGCTAAAGACGAGCAGGAAGTCTATTACATTTAACTCCTTCCTTTAAAGGGACAGGTAGAAAGTCAATGCATTTCGAACATCAGCAAGACTGATCTCATAGTCCCATTTAGCACTTCCTATACCGTTCAGAAGTACGCACAATATTTTATTATTCTTATTCTTTTTGTCCTGGAGGATCAGGCGACAGATACTGTCAATGCCTTCCTGATCGATTGGTATCCTTCCAAAGATCGATATAGTAAAACCGGAAATTTGATCCAGCGACATTTGATCCAGCAATCCGCGTTGGTTGGCAATGTATGCTTCTGCGATCAGGCCGGCAGCAACGGCCTCGCCATGCAACACGCGATTCCCCGTGCCTAGTAAATAACTTTCGAGTGCATGACCGATCGTGTGTCCCGCATTCAGGATCTTACGCAAACCTTTTTCTGTCGGGTCCTCGCTTGTAACTTTGGCCTTAAATTCAACGGAGTGCCTGATGAGCAAATCCCAGTGTTGAGAGATCAATGGCAGGGCAGCTATCTTGTCCCACATCTCACGATCCGCAATAAGTGTGTGTTTGACAACTTCTGCAAATCCTGAACGAAGTTCTGCTGCCGGGAGGCTTTTCAGGAAACCGGTGTACAATAACGTGAGGGTTGGCTGCTGAAAAACGCCGATGTGATTCTTGAAGTGGTTGAAGTCGATCCCCAGTTTGCCGCCAATACTCGCGTCGGCCTGTGCCAATAGTGTAGTTGGAACGAGTATGAAGTCAATTCCTCGCTTGTAAGTTGAAGCGCAAAAGCCACCCATGTCGCCAAGGACACCCCCTCCAAGGATCAGCACACAGGCGTGGCGATCAAGCATCCCGTTAGTAAGGAACTCCCAGATCTTTGTACAGGTGTCAAGGTTCTTCTCTTCTTCACCGCTTCTTATCTGCAGCACAATATGATCGGGAAGATCCTGATTGATCAGTGGATAACAGCGCAGATAAGTGTTGTCATCGGTAAGCACTGCCAGTTTGCTATATTTCTTTCTGTTCAGGAACGATGCTAGATCACTGGAGGCGTTAGATGAAAATACAATATTATCCGGAAGCATTTTATGTAGTTGACTTTCATCCGAAAGTTATTAAAAACAGCTTAATGGATGGTGCGGAATCACGATGCAGTACGATGATTCCGGATTATATTTGCGGAAGTACCTATGAACAAGCAAATCCCTGCTGACAACTTTGAGGATACTGAAGTAGCGTTCAGGTATAAATCCGGCGCTGCTATCAGAAAAGCATACTTCATCTTTTCACTCGTTAATCACCCCTGGATATCTGCCATTGCTACGGGCGCTGTTAAGCTTGCGCTGTGGCTCCGTCTCCCGGTTGAACCGATCATCCGAAAAACTGTTTTCAGCCTTTTCTGCGGTGGCGAAAGTATTGAAAAGACCAATGAAGTAGTGAACAGGTTAGGCAAATATGGAGTATGTACGATCCTTGACTATTCGGTAGAGGGCGAAGCTTCGGAAAAAGGTTTCGATCATGTTATGAACGAAACGATACGTACCATTGAAAAGGCGGCGACCTCGCCGTTCATTCCATTTTCGGTTTTTAAGGTTACGGGCTTAGGTCCTTCCACACTCCTTGAAAAGATCAACAGTAAAGTAAGCCTTGACGGCGAGGAGCAGCGCTCCTATGAACGAATTCGCGATCGCGTGCGTGCAATATGTGCTAAAGCGCACGAACTTAATATACCCGTGCTCATCGACGCCGAAGAAACATGGATACAGGATCCGATCGATCAGCTTGCTTATGAAATGATGATTGAATACAATTCGAAAAAGGCAATTGTCTTCAACACCTTTCAGCTTTACCGCACAGCGGGACTTCCTAATCTCCAGGAAGCTTATCAGCAGGCGCGGGCTACTAGCTATTTTCTGGGTGCAAAGATCGTGAGAGGTGCTTATATGGAAAAAGAACGGGCACGGGCAGAGGCCTTAGGCTACGAAAGTCCGATCCATCCAGACAAACACGCCACAGATGAAGCCTTTAATCATGCCCTTCGCTTTTGCATGGACCATCACCCTCAGATAGCGGTGATGTGTGGATCACATAACGAAATGAGCAATCAGTATCTGACCACTTTGATGAGCTCTAAAGGTATCGCACCGTCTGATGAACAAGTGTGGTTTGCCCAGCTCTATGGCATGAGCGATAATATTTCGTTTTCGCTGGCAAGCAAAGGGTATCGTGTCGCCAAGTATGTGCCGTATGGGCCAGTGCGTTCAGTGATGCCTTATCTGTTCAGGAGGGCGGCTGAAAACACCTCGGTGGCGGGACAAAGTAGCAGGGAACTTGTCTTGATCAGGAAGGAGCTGGCCAGGCGGAAGCAAAAATGATGGGTTTTTCCCTCTCCCTAATTAGCTTATTTTTGCCCCAAAATTTTAGTTATGCAGCTTAGTGAGCAGGAGGTATTCCGTCGTAAAAGCCTCGACGAGTTTAAAAAACTTGGGATAAACCCTTATCCGGCTGAGCTTTTTGAAGTAAATGCTTCGGCCCAGGAGATCCTGACCCATTACGAAAGGCAGAAAAGTGATTATCGACAGATCTCCATAGCGGGAAGGATCATGAGCCGCAGGATCATGGGTAATGCCTCTTTTGCAGAACTTCAGGACGAGACCGGCCGCATCCAGATCTACATTCGACGGGATGATATATGTCCTACGGAGGATAAGACATTGTATAATACCGTCTTCAAGAAACTGCTTGACATCGGCGACATAATCGGTGTAAAAGGCTTTGGATTTACGACCCAGACCGGAGAGATATCCATTCACGTCTCAAGCCTCACGGTCCTGTCAAAATCGCTGAGGCCATTACCCGTGGTTAAGGAAACTACGGATGAGCATGGTAACGTCACCCGTCATGATGCCTTTACGGATCCTGAACAGCGTTACCGCATGAGATACGTTGACCTCATTGTCAATCCTCATGTAAAAGATGCTTTTATCAAGCGCACACAGCTCGTTAATTCTATGAGGCAGTACCTCAATGCAAAAGACTACCTGGAAGTAGAGACGCCCATATTGCAACCGTTGTACGGTGGTGCGGCGGCGCGTCCATTCAAGACCCATCATAATACGCTTGACATGACGCTTTACTTGCGCATAGCAAATGAGCTATATCTGAAGCGTCTTATTGTAGGGGGATTCAACGGCGTATACGAATTCTCCAAAGACTTCAGGAACGAAGGGATGTCAAGATTCCACAATCCCGAATTCACCCAGATAGAACTGTACGTTGCATTCAAGGATTACTATTGGATGATGGACCTTGTTGAAGAGATGGTCGAAAAGGTCGCCCTTGATCTTCACGGGACTACGGAAGTAAAAGCGGGCGACAAGATCATTGACTTCAGACGACCATGGAAACGGTTTACCATGTTCGAAGCTATTCAGCATTTTACGGGCATCGATATCTCCACCATGAATGAAGGTGAGCTTCGGGATACCTGCAGGAAGCTGGCTGTTCCGATGGATGATACCATGGGAAAAGGAAAGCTTATTGACCAGATATTCGGGGAAAAATGCGAACCATTGCTCATACAGCCCACGTTCATCACAGACTACCCAATAGAAATGTCTCCATTGGCAAAAAAGCACCGGAGCAAGCCAGGGCTTGTAGAACGGTTCGAGGCTATCTGTAATAGTAAGGAGATCGCCAATTCTTTCAGTGAACTGAACGATCCTATAGATCAACGTCAGCGATTCGAGGAGCAACTCGAGCTGGGAAAACGTGGTGATGAAGAAGCAATGACACTGGATGAAGATTTTTTAAGAGCACTGGAATACGGCATGCCGCCAACTGCAGGGCTAGGCATTGGAATTGACCGGCTCTGTATGATCATGACAAACTCTGCATCCATTCAGGATGTCCTGTTCTTCCCTCAAATGAAGTCTGAAAATCCTGTAGCGCAGATCACAGATAAGGAATTTGAAGATATCGGGGTGCGCAAAGAACTTATCCCGATACTGCTAAAGATGGGGATTACTTCCATAGCCCAATTGAAGGACATGAAAGCGTCAAAGCTGTTTAACGATGTTTGCGGTCTCCGTAAGAAGATGAAGCTTGAGGAAGTTCAAAATCCTACCATGCAGGAAGTGGAAGGCTGGCTAAAGTGATCACAGGTTGTCGAAGAATGGCTTACGACGCTCAAGTTTGAGATCCTGAAGAACCGCTGATTTCACAGCGATCGTAAAATTGTATTGCTGGAATCTCCCGAAGGGGGTCCAGTTGAGGCGCATTGTCCAGCAATGCAGATCCCTTGCTATGCCGATATCCGTTTGCGTGAACTCTCCCTCCTCAAAGTGGTAACCTGTGCTGAACGTTACTTTCCAGCTGGCCGAAAGACTGACATCACCGGACATATTTAAAGTTTGGGTGATGTTCGGGGAAGCGTTCAGGCCGCGAGAATAACTCAGGTTATAGCTCAGGTTCATGCTCCAGGGAATGTCGAAATCGACATACGCGTCGGGGTTTTGAAGTAGAAATTCCTTTTCCTGCTCCGGAAGATCTGATTTGCCGATCTTTTCCCTGCTTGACGTTTCCTTGCTGCGGGCCTTCGGATTAAGGTTTGTACTCATTGCCAGCGTTGCACTCGTGATCCGTCCGATACTCCCGGTTTTCCAGGCCAGCCGATCTCTTCTTACTTCGGTGACCTCTCCGTCCTCTTCATCAACGATCTTTTGAATGTAATATGGATCGAGAGAAGCAGATAAGTTGATATTGAGGAGGTTGTCGAGAATATTTGTGTTGGCGGACAAGCTGATCGGCGCGAGCTTGAACGAATCGGCAATAATGTTGTAGCTGCTGTTTATCGAAAGATTGTTCAGGAGCATTACTTTGCGGGCAACGGAATCCTGTGGTTTCTGTACTTTCATTTCCACGTTATTACCGATACCAAATCCGATAGATCCGCTACGTCCGGGCGTTGATCCTCCATATACGGTTCCTTGATACCTGTCCTGATAGATATATTCGGTTGCAGGCAGATCAACACTAGGCGGCTGATCAATGACAAAGGGGTCCGTGCCTGATCTGGCAACGCGTTTGTCAAGCTTTTGAAAATATGCCGTATTTGTTGTGAAGTCCGGCGTGTATCCGAATGACAGGGTTGGGTTTATAATGTGGCGAATAGCCTTTACGTTGCTTGTTTTCTTTTTCGATGTGTACATTCCGTAGATCCGCGTCGCGATACTTGCACTAAATGAATAGTTGGAAATACGGTGGAAACCTTTTGCAGTGTCCAGCCTGACGAGATGGTTGTCTTTATCATAACCCCATCTGTATTGTTCACCGTACCATTTCTCTTCATAGGTAGCGGAAGGAGATATCGTGAGGAAACGCAATGCCTTGAAGGAAAATGAAGCTGGAATGGAATGCCGCATTCCCTTCCTGCCATCTGAAAAGAATCTCCCAAAGTTACTGAAGGAAAAAGGGGCGATGCTGTCTCTTGTAGCTGTTACCGGTATTCGCCCAAGGTTGTTGGTGACCCGGTTCTGCGCATTCATTGAATATGAGATGGAAAAATTATCGAGAGGTCCCGTCTGGCCGTTCTTTCGCTGGAAAGGATAAATATTCGTCATGTTCAGGCTTATGTTGGGAAGGAGGAGGTCCACAACTTTTGTTTGGAGATCCTGATTGTGATTCAGGTTCAAACCGAGAGAAAATGGAGTCCCTGCAAATCGTTTGCTGTAGGACACGTTGGAACTGAGTTTCGCTGTAATGTTGTTAAGACTTGCACTGTTATAGACGTTGCCTTGCGTACCATAGGAAAGGTTGTTGTTCTGGTTGAAGGTCGCAGTCGCAGCGTTTACGGAAGCTGAGAATCGTCCGGTCCCTTTTGACTGCGGTGAATGCGTCCACGTAAGCCGGAAGTCCTTTGTAAATCCCTTCGTTTCTATTTTATCATCCTGGTCGGGATTTTTTGAGTAGGCAAAGTTCACTGTTCCGTTGTACTTGTAGCGCTTCATATAGCTCGAGTTCACATACAAGGCGTGCCCGCCCTTGGTGTAGATATCACCTGTCAACGCAACCTTAATGTATTCGCTTATGTCGAAGAAATATCCACCCCCGCGCAGGTTGAATCCCCTTCTTCTTTCCTCGCCGTATGACGGGACGATAATCCCGGATGCGCTCCTTTGTGGTGAAGGGAACATTCCGAACAGGAATCCTATAGGCAATGGAATGTCATTGAATTCCATATAAAAAGGTCCGGCCACGATCTTGTCATTTGGAATGGCTTTGGTCTTTGTGGCAATAATGCGAAAGTGAGGATGTTCAAGATTACAGGTAGTGTAGCTGTTATGCAGACTTAGCAACTCGCCTTTTTCATTTTTGTATACGAGATCACCATGCAGATAGGCATCGCCCTGGGTCGTTACCACTTCACTAATGCGGGCGCGTTTGGTTTCGAAGTTATAAATGATGTCCTTGGTTTCGTATAGCTCCGAACCATTCTTGAATATGGGGAAACCAACGCGCTGGCCAAGGGAATCACGGGTGCCGTGGGCGGTTAGCGTCTTATTCGCATAGTCGATCAGGATCTCATCGGCTTCAAGTTCGATTTCGCCGTAAACGATCTTGGCGTCGCCATAAAGCCATACCAATTTACCATTGATGTCGGCGCGTATTGAATCTCTGGCTGAATAGTTGATTGTTGTTTCGATATCTCCCTTGGGCGCTTTGGCGGAATCAGCTGGAGTACGGAGGGTATCGGCTAAAAGGGTAGTTGAATCAGGTTTTATTCCCGTAGTATCAACCTTCAATGGTAATATTTCGGAAGGCGTTTTAACCCCTGGTTCGACCTGAGCGTTAACAAGCTGTCCATTAACAACGGCAAAAATGAATAATAGTAAATACCGCACGAGGACGAAGTTGGGGGCCTGTTCTTTACCTTTTAGTGAAAAATTCACAATTTTGCATAAAGTTATTGCAAATACTCTGAACATAGTAAGGCCCGTGAGGAATATCGGATTAACAGCGCTTCTGATAGCAATAACCTTGCTAAACTCATCCAGTAATTTTCGAACCGACTTTAAGGTCGATGTAGTGGTGATTGATGCAGGTCATGGTGGACATGATCAGGGAACGCATGGAAGGATACTGAAGGAAAAGGATATCGCATTGAAGATCGCTCTGAAAGTAGGCAACTATATTGAAAAGAACATCCCTGGTGTCAAAGTGATCTATACCCGAAAAGACGACAGGTACCTGGCTCTTGACGAACGCGCTGAGATCGCCAACAAAAACAAAGCTGACCTCTTCATTTGCATTCATGCTAACGCCAATCCCAATACAAAAGCTTTTGGTACAGAAACTTTTGTAATGGGTCTTCATAAGGACGAAGGTAATCTTGCTATAGCACAGCGTGAAAATTCTGTGATCCTCATGGATGAAAACTATGAAGAGCGTTACGAAGGCTTTAATCCCAACAGTCCTGAATCGTATATACTATTTACATTAACGCAAAGCGCTTATCAGGAAAGCAGCCTGAAATTTGCCTCAAAGATCGAGTCTCAGTTCAAAACCAAGGCAGGAAGAGTGAGCCGGGGAGTCAAGCAAGCCGGCTTTGTTGTCCTGTGGCGGACCACCATGCCAAGCGTTCTCATCGAGACGGGTTTTTTGACCAATTCAACTGAGGAAAAGTTTTTGGCGGGCGATGACGGACAGGAACTTATCGCTTCAGGCATTTACCGGGCTTTCAAAGATTACAAAAGTGATGTAGAATCCATAAATTGAGGCTTGAATATTCCCCTTTTCTGCATAGAAATACGACTACATGAAATTATCAAAGGAATTTAAGGTCGGCCTTTTCATGGTCGTAACGATCACATTGCTCTATTTCGGCTTTAATTTCCTGAAAGGAATAGATTTCTTTTCGTCCTCCAACAATTATTATGCAGTCTACCAGAATATCGACGAGCTTACAGAGTCTAACCAGGTATTTCTCAACGGATATGCTGTTGGCCGGGTAAGTGATATCAAGATCGAGCAGGCGAAGAATAGGGTAGTCGTTGAGTTGCAGATCGATACCGATATTGTTGTTACTGACGCTTCCGTAGCACTTTTGAACGGCAAGCTATTAGGTGGTCGCTTCATTACGCTGCAGGTGCTTCCGGGTAAAAAGCTAAAGCCGAAGGACACCATCCAGTCAGATGTGGCAAAAGGGGTAATGGATTTTGCCGAACCGGTAGCTACCAACCTGCAGACTACCCTCAAGAATCTCAACACTATCCTTGCATCTCTGGCGCAAAATACAAAGCGGCTGGATACAATGTTTATCAGGCTGCAATCCACACCCGCCCTGTTGAACAGGACGATCAATACAGCCAATTCAAACATCGACGAGCTCGGAACAACCTTCAGGTCTGTGGCAGGGAACCTTAACGGAACATTGGATGAACTGAAGCCAACATTGGCCAACTTCAAAACGCTGTCTGATTCATTAAAAATGATACAGATCAGCGGTACATTGAACAAGGCACAACAGAGTCTCGCCTCAATAAATCAAACGCTCTCCAGGCTGAACAGCGGCGACAATACCGTAAGCAAATTGATGACGGAGGACTCGCTATATGTCAATCTCAACAAACTATTATATTCCGTGGATTCGCTCGCACAACATTTTAACAAGTATCCCAAACATTTTCTGTCTCCGTTAGGCAAAAGCAAGAAGAAGATCGATCGTGAGCTGAGGAAAGCGCAGGACGAACAAAAGAAGAATTAGTCCTTAGTATTGAGTCCTTAGTCCTTAGTACAATACTAACCCGCTAAGGATTAACTACTCAGGACTCACTAAGGACTCAGGACTAACTACTCAGGACTAATCAAAGTGGCATCAGAACTTGATTTCAATAAAAACGACGACCAGTTCAGGCAACTGCTTCATCAGCTGCAAAGCCGGGCGAAGAAAGTGATGACAGGTGGTGGGGAAAAAAAAGTGGCGGAACAGCATCAGAAGGGAAAGCTCACTGCGCGTGAACGGATTACGTATCTCCTGGATAAGAAAACTGATTTTATCGAAATAGGTCTGTTTGCGGGCGAAGGGATGTATAAGGAACAGGGAGGATGCCCGTCCGGTGGTGTGGTCACGGGCATTGGCTACATTTCAGGTAGGCAGTGCGTTGTGGTGGCCAATGATGCCACTGTAAAAGCAGGGGCTTGGTTTCCCATTACGGCAAAGAAAAACCTTCGGGCTCAGGAAGTTGCCATGGAAAACCGATTGCCGATCGTTTATCTGGTAGATAGCGCGGGTGTGTTTTTACCGATGCAGGATGAAATTTTTCCTGACAAAGAGCATTTCGGAAGACAATTCAGAAACAACGCTAAAATGTCGGCCATGGGTATCGTGCAGATTGCCGCTATCATGGGAAGCTGTGTCGCGGGAGGAGCCTACCTGCCAATTATGTCGGATGAAGCGATGATCGTGGACAAGACCGGATCAATCTTTCTTGCTGGTTCTTACCTTGTCAAAGCCGCGATAGGAGAGGAAGTCGACAATGAAACGTTGGGAGGTGCCACTACCCATTGCGAGATATCAGGCGTAACAGATAACAAATTCCCTAACGATGAGTCTTGTCTGGATTATATCAGGCAGTTGTTCTCAAAATTCGGAGCGACTCAACGCGCAGGATTTGATCGTGCTACACCGATCGATCCCCTGGAAAAAGCCGAAGAGATCTATGGAATGCTCCCTGCAGATCGGGTCAAACCTTATGATACACTTGATATTGTAAAACGGCTGGTTGACAATTCAACATTTCAGGAATACAAAGCTGACTACGGCAAGACCTTACTTTGCGGAACGGCACGCATTGACGGTTGGGCAATAGGAATTGTCGCCAATCAACGAAAAGTTGTGAAGACCAGTAAAGGTGAAATGCAAATGGGTGGTGTCATTTATTCTGACGCTGCCGACAAAGCTGCACGTTTCATCATGAACTGTAACCAGCGGAAGATACCTTTGCTGTTCCTCCAGGACGTAAGCGGATTTATGGTTGGAAGCAAAGCAGAACATGGTGGCATTATCAAGGATGGGGCAAAAATGGTAAATGCCATGGCAAATTCAACGGTACCTAAGTTCACAATTATCATTGGCAACTCGTACGGTGCGGGAAACTATGCCATGTGTGGCAAAGCATATGATCCGCGATTGTTATATGCGTGGCCAACCGCGCAGATCGCTGTCATGAGCGGTGCAGCAGCCGCAAAAACTTTGCTCCAGATCCGGGTCAACACATTGAAGGCACAAGGCAAAGAGATCTCCAAGAAGGAAGAGGACGACCTGTTACGTGAGATCACCGATCGATACAATGAACAACTGAGTCCTTATTATGCAGCCAGCAGATTATGGATCGATGGGATCATCGATCCACTCGAGACGCGAAAGGTTGTTTCTGCGGGAATTGAAGCGGCAGATCATGGTGTTGTCGAAAAATATAACGTAGGAATAATTCAGACCTGAAGGCTGCGTTATAAATTTTCCTGCGGGATGTTGGAAGCAAATAAAGTTTTTCACAAGTTGCGCCAGAGGATGTCTATGAAGGATACGGAATTAAAAGCGCTGGTGTCGCTCCTGGATGATGAAGATGCGCAGATCGTTTCTCATGTGGAGGAAAAGATACTGTCATTGGGAACGACGATCATTCCATTTCTTGAAGAAGAATGGGAAAGCAACTTCAACCCAACAGTTCAGCGAAGAATTGAAGAGATCATCCATACACTTCAGTATGAGTTACTGAAAGAACGTATACAGCAATGGTATGCAAGCGACGATCAGGATCTGCTGACAGGCATGTGGCTTGTTGCGACGTATCAATATCCTGACATCGAACTCATCAAGCTCAAACAGGACCTCGAACAGATATATTACGAAACGTGGCTGGAGTTCAAGCCTGATCTCTATCCTTTCGACCAGATCAAGGTTATCAATAGCGTATTATTCAACAAGCTCAAGTTTGGAGCGAATACCAAAAATTTTCATTCGCCGGGTAACTCAATGCTGAACGTTGTTCTTGAAACTAAACGCGGGAATCCGATAACCCTTTGTATCATTTATATGCTCGTGGCGCAGAAGCTGAAACTTCCCGTTCACGGCGTTAACCTGCCCAACCTTTTTGTCCTCACCTATAAGGACCCGAAGCACACACAGTTTTACATAAACGTGTTTAATAAAGGGCTCATATTTTCCCGGCAGGATATTGAGAACTACATCAACGAGCTACATCTGACACATCAGCCTTCATTCTTCGAACCATGCTCCAGTCTTGAGATCGTTCGACGCGTGTTCAGGAACCTTATCATGTCGTTCGACAAAATGGGAGAGCACGCGAAAGCCGAAGAGGTAAAGGAACTTCTGCTGATTATCGCTGATGGCGCCGATCTGGGCGTTTAGAGCAATTTTATCATCGATGCGTGGTGAAGAACGTCTGATGGCGTGCGTATTTGACACGTAGAATAGGAGAATACACACTACGCAGCAGTCAATGCACAAGTTACTTCAGCAATGCAACAATGTGCCGTTGATAACACCATATCTTCATGAGATTATCAATTGAAGAATTTCGATGCTGATTGCGTACTGTCTGCTGAATATTGTGTATTCTTTAGCTTGCTAGATGGGATTCTCTCCAACAGACGACAATCGTCTGAATCGCGACCATAGAAACCCCGACCCATTTAAGAGAAGCACTCTCACGCCTGCACTTTGGCTACTCTATACGCTATTGACAGGTTGGAACGGTTAAGGCCTGTCAAAATTCAGTGAATATGCGTTATTTTTATGGGCCAAAACCATGTGTATGAGACTCGTTCTGCCGGCTATATTTTTTGCCAGCTGTCACTTTTTAACATTCGCCCAACAAATTTCTCCCCGCTACGAACTTGTAAGGATGGACAAGACCATCAACACATTTCGTCATGAGGCGGCACCGGTTATATCACCCGACGGCAACATGCTGTACTTCTTTGTGCAGAATCACCCTGAAAATACCATGGGCAAGGACGATACCCAGGACATCTGGATGTCAAAACGCGATAACAGCGGCGCATGGTCGCTGGCCCAGCACCTTGGCCCTCCTTTCAATATTCACCGGTCTAATCAGATGTTCACTATCCTTCCGAATGGCAGTCTTTTCATCAGGGGAGGAAACTCCAAGGGAGGCAAAGGTTTTTCGATAGTCAACGGCAATTCCCTGCAGGAACTGGACGTAAAGGATTTTACAGCCATGAATAAGGGCCGCTTCTATGGCGCATCCATGTCATCCGACATGAAGCATATCATTATTTACATGAGCGAAGTTGAGAACAGCCCGAACAGCGATTTGTACAGCAGTCATCTCCAATCTGACGGCAGCTATTCAAAACCGGAGAAAATGAAGCTCAGTACCAACACGGATGATGTGGGGCCTTTTATTGGTCCCGATCAACAAACGCTTTACTTCGCCAGTGCACGTCAGGCACCAGGCCGGCAAGGTACTGTGGACATTTACAGAAGTTCAAGGCTGGATGATTCCTGGACAAACTGGGCGGAACCTATTAACATGGGCAAGCCAATCAATACCGCCGCGCTCGATTATTACTTTACGATTGATAATGCAGGTAATATATTCACAAGCCGGGCAAATAAGGCATTGGACGGCGGCCAACTCGATCTGTATGCGCTTGTACCGAAGGTGATCAAAATTAACCTCATCGGAACAGTATTTGATGAACGCTCTATGCGACCGCTGCAGGGAAACGTCGAACTCAGGATCATTGAAAAGGAACCTTTGACGCTCAGAGTTTCAACTGCTGGAAAGTTTGAGACACGTCTGCCAGAGATCAAAGAATACAGCATCAAGACTTCCGCTTTAGGATATATAACAAAAGAAGAAGCGTTCAAGCTGCCGGAATTGAATAACGACACGACGATCAACGTTGAGATATTGCTTAAACCAGAAGCGAAGAAGCTTGTTATGTCCGGGAATGTTTACGACAAGAATACGGAACAACTAATCACAGCCCGGCTTGACGTTACACTCAAAGGAGACAAGAAGACTAATTTTAAACTACCTGCCGACGGTGGTCATTATGAAAGGGAAATATCGAAGCTGGGATGGTATATGATCACAGCGTCGGCCGAAGGCTACCTCAATGCAACTGACAGTGTGGAGGCGGAAGATGAGCAACTCTCTCCGTTCACCCGCGACCTATACCTGCCTGTGATCGAGGTTGGAATTACCGTGCGATTGAAAAATATCTATTTTGATTTTGATAAGACAACTTTGAAAAAAGAATCATTCACGGAACTTAACAAGGTCGTAGATTTTCTGAAAACGAACGCTTCCGTCGAGATTGAGATCGCCGGACACACTGACAGCAAAGGCTCAGATGATTACAACATCAATCTTTCTCAAGGCCGGTCGCAGTCGGTTGTCGATTACATCGTCAGTCAGGGTATTGAAAGTTACAGGCTTGGCGCGCACGGGTATGGTGAAGGGAAACCAATTGATACGAATGAAAGCGATCTCGGTCGCGCAAATAACCGAAGGGTAGAATTTACTGTGTTAAAAAAATAAATCTGTAATAAGTCTTTGCTCCTTGGCCTCTTTGTTTACCCACCGGAGCGCCTCGCATAGTCGAGCGGTTTTATTCCTTCGAGTTCAAGTCTTTAATAATTTCTCTTACCGACTTGTCGTTGATGATCACGTCAGTTAGTACGGCACTCCCTGATCCCATCTTAACAATAGCATAAGCGACCTGTGTAGTATCCCTGGTTGCCTGCTAGTATTGTTGTTCCGCATCCGATGCTTTTGATTCTTCCAGGTAAAAACGATCAAATGGAAGATTGAAATAGGCCATCGGTGGATTGCCTGCCAGCGTATATTGAATTTTCGTGTGCAAATAGGGTGCTTCCGGAGTCTCGCGCGTGATGGAAACCGGGACAGCAAAACCATCAGCATCTCTATCAAATTTGACATTGACAGGTTCACCTGCCTGCCAGTTGGTTGTATCTGTCATTGCATCAGATTTAAAAGAAAGTGTAATGTACTTTCCCCTAAAAGGATCAGAGGGGTCTATAGGTTCTGTCCTGAATTTGTATTCCTCTCCGTTGTCGATAACATACTCGGCATCCCAGATGACCTTGACCGGAATCGAGATTTGAGCGATACACATCAGAAGAAAACGATAGCGAAAGCGTATCTCATGCTGCTCCTTTTCTTTTTCGGATCATATAGTAGTTAGCTGCAAAAAAACCGGCGCCAACTGCGATGAACATCAACCCGCGGATAACAAAGCTCAGGTCGGTGTCAAAGAACCTGCAGATTATCAACGTCGTAATGATGAGTATCCCATAGTTAAGGATGCCGAGGTGATTTTTTTGTGCCCCAGACCGAATGGTATGCACAGCAAAAAACAAAATGATAAGGTTGACCAGTATTTGAGAAATTTTTGGTGCAGTGATGCCAACGAAGAATAGCAGAATAAAAAGTATGAAGGCAAATGATTTTGAATTGACATCAATGATTCTCGTCGAACGCAGTTGTATGATAAGCAGAAGGCCTGTCAATAGCGTAGTCACAACAGACGCGATCATTTCAGCCTCTAAAAATACATTTTGTTGTTCCCAAAATCTGCCGTTGCGGTCATCGCTCATAAAATCTACAACCTCATCCCAATAGAATTCAAAACTCAACGCAAGCAGCAAAGACATTACACCGAGGCTTCCAACAACAAGGAAAGCGTTGGTCAGAATACGATTAGTAGAGAACCGTTCCATCTCACCCAATATAACAAACCCGCTGAACAGGCTCATGTATGCGATCATCATCAATTCACCGCCATAGTGAGCGAAGGTCCCCAGCGCAATAGTAACCGAGCCTGCAAGAAGCCATGAATGAAAATAGTAGTAGTTGTTCTTCAGATCGAATCTCAAGAATTCCATATAATAAAATGGCAGGATTAGAGCGAACAGCAACCAGTACATGGAGGACGGCGCGTGGGGGTAATTGAAGTATCCAGTTTCGCATGCATACCATGTAATTCCTATAATAAACATCATGGAAGCCATGGAAGAGCGCAGAATGTAGGCAATAGGCAGGACAAGCCACATCCAAGTGATTAAAAATCCCGCGAGCGTCCCTTCGATATTGTAAACCTGGCTGACGATCGCAATGGCTACAGCGACGGACAGGAACAGGAACACGGCAGCGCCTTCCCTCCAGGCTCTGCTCTCGATTTTTTTAAAAACGATATAGCCAGTCAGGCACTGTCCGGCAATCATAGGCGCACAGCCTATAAAAAGCTTTGCCTCTTTTGGTAAGATATCCCAATTGTGCGCGATGATGAGCACAATGCCCATCGCAACGAGGAGTGCTCCAAGTATTCCGAAAACTATAAATAATCTGTTAGATGACTTGTTGGGTTGATCCCCATAGTATCTCCGGATCTGTTCCGCAGTCTCTTCACTAATGATGTGAGCCTGGACCAGTTCAGGAAGCGCGCGCAGTATTTGTTTACTCATGTATCGCGTATAAGGAAGATCAAGCGTGTTGATTCATCGCTTGATCTTCCTAAAGATGTCGTTGACAATAACCTATTTTGAAAACGTATAGGCTACCACACTGTTCGCAAAGAAAGTTGGTATGAACAGCGTTTTTGTTTTGGGGTCATAATCGATATCTGCCGCATTAACTTTAGCTTCCTTCGTATCGATCAGCTTTTTCGCCTCACCCTTTCCATTAACATAGTATACTTCGCCGTGCCAGCTCG
The DNA here is from genome assembly GCA_963845845.1 of uncultured Cytophagales bacterium. GTDB lineage: Bacteria > Bacteroidota > Bacteroidia > Cytophagales > Cyclobacteriaceae > Chryseolinea. Next base: position 67,003 of record CAWJTP010000007.1, on the reverse strand, counting down.
AAACGAGATACTCATCCTTGCCAACAGGAACCACTCCGTCAGCTCCTTCCGAGCTTTTGCCTACAGGAGTAAGCTTTTTGTCAGCGCTCAGCTTATAGTTTGTTCCGGTTGCAAAACTGACGACATACAAATCGTTGTCGAGTGCGAGCAGCCCATTGACTCCTTTGAGCTCTTCACTTTCAAAGTAGACTTCGGCCTTGTTGCCTTTCAGAATATGGATCTTGCCGGTCTCCGTGTCGGATGCATAGACATTACCTTTCTTGTCGACTGTAATATCATTCAGGAATTTGGCACCTTCCACTTCAACGCTGCTGACAATTTTTCCTGTAGCCACTGAGATGGTTACGATCTTTGTTATATCGGCAACGTAGAGGTTATCCTTCGAAAGCCCCAAGCCTTTAGGGGCATCAAGGCCAGTAGCCCAGGTTGCAGATATGATCTTTCCATCAGCACTCACTTTGGCGATGGCGCCCTTTCCATCTTTTTCATCCGGCTTGCCGTCGATGCAGGAGACATACAAAACGTTGGCTTTTGAATCAAAAGCTACGGATTCAGGGACCGGAAGATTGGCTTCAGTTTTCCATTTTTCCTTTAGGGACTGAGCCATTCCGGAAAATGCAATAAACGTAAATACAAGCGCTAATAATCTTTTCATATCATTAAGTGGTTTTTAATCATCGGTAAATGTAGTTCGTAAATCGATCCTCCGGGAACAGTTCATAAAAAAGTTACACAATGTGTTATTGCAGGGCTACTCCTATAAAAGCCATATTGAGCAGCACATAAATGCCAACAACGATCCTTGCGCCTATCCGGTTGACCTTGAGCGCCGTCTCCTCTTTTTTGGCGTCGTATAGCTTAAGTGCTATCGCGGAAACTATCAGGGTCATCAGGATCGCTACAAAAGTGATCGCATGCAGGGTGTCTACCAGGGTAAAGAGGAGGATTCCGGCAACAGGGAATCAATGATGTATTTGTTACCGACGGCTGCAAAAAGACCACCGACAGGGAGACCAAAACGGGGCTCAAGTTCAGAAGGATGAGGCGTAAAGCTGATCACTGATATCATGAAAGCGATATACATTCCAATGAAAATTTTCATGAACAGGCCCCACGCGTCGCGTTTGATATCCATTTCGATCTTGAAAGTTGAAAAGACCTGCCTATCTACGGTAGTATCCCCAAATCCTGTTCGATAGTCGTTATCACCCGGTGCGACCCGGAAGTGTTCAATTACCCAGCCGTCGATGGCCTCCTGGTCATCAAACTGACTTCCAGCCTGATCGGGAACAAAAACAAGGGCTTGATTATCGAATAGCGTATTTTCGATCTGCACCCTGAGATGCTGCATATCGAAAGGAAAATCCTTTACATCCCAACGCTCTTTCATGACGCATTTCATCTTCATTATAATCCATGCTTTTCCATTAAGGCTATCCGAAATTATCTCCGGGGGCTCAATGGATTTAGCATTCGGTATGTCGAGTTGCGTGGAGAAGTCAAAGGCAGGATTATCATAAACGAACCATAGCCAGAACCTGATCGTATATTCCTTGTCGTGGAAATTGATGTCGTGAAGACTGATAACATAGGCACCTACCCTCACTGTATCAGGCCCCTTTGCAGGTAAGTCGTCCGTCTGAGCCCTGGTCTGTAACATGACAAGAACGAGACAGATCAGTATAAGTAATTGTTTCATGCCTGTTCCAAAAGTAAAATTTTGATCGGATTAATATCAGGGACTTGCGTAAAAGATTGGCTGCTGTTTCTACCGGAGCGTTTTTGTAGTAATTTCGGAGCCTCAAACAGACCTGCCATGTATACTGGACTATTCCATACCCATTCGACCCTTCGCTATTTTGTGCTGATCGGTCTCCTGATCGTTATCATTAAGTCCCTTATCGGCTGGATGAATCAGAAGCCTTATGATAAGGTGGACAACCGGCTGAGCCTGTTTCTTCTGATCACCACACATACTCAGGTGCTCGTTGGTCTGATCCTATACTTTGTAAGTCCGCACGTAAAATTCGGCCCCGAAACCATGAGCGATAAAATGACACGCTACTGGACCGTTGAGCACATCACTGGAATGCTCGTCGCTGTTGTGCTGATAACGCTCGCACGTTCTACTTCGAAACGAATGGCTGAGGATACCGCGAAACATAAGCGGATGTTCATCTTCAATTTTGTCGCGCTTGTTGTGATCGTTGCGGTAATATTAATAAGCGATAGAAAGCTTATTGGATGAGTCTGGTTATTTCTTCCGTATCGTACATCCTGTAGGTCTCACTTCAGGTGTTTCGATCTTTTGGTTAGTGAGGAGAATATCAATTGCATCCTTTAGATAAGCTTGATGTACATCCGCCTCAACCTGGGCATTGTCATCTATCGCGCCACGATACACTATCGTGAATTTACCGCCTTCATTTTTCAGAAGAAATGCCTGTGGGCTTTTTGTAGCGCCCAGGCGTTGCATTAGTGTCTGGTCTTTGTCAGAAAGGTAAGGTATCGTCAGATTGAGTTGCTGGGCCTTGCGTTTCATGTTGTCTACGGTTTCCGTTGGATCCGGACTTGAATTCACAAGAATAACGGGGACTTTGTCGTGATAGTTGCTGGCAAGCTTGCCTATGCGGGCGCGATAATAATCATCGAATGCACATGTATTACTGGTAAAAATGATGGCGAGCCCTGCGCACGATGGATAGGTATCCAGCGATACATCTTTTCCATTCACAACATTGTTGAGAGAGAAGTTGGCCACTTGTTGTGCGGATACGCTTACCGTTATCGTCAGAATTATCGCTACGATGAATAGTAATTTGTTCATAAAACCGTTGGCCGATTAAAGACCATTACAAAGCTAGGAAAAACCTTGTAGTACAAAGGTATTAAGCTATCTAAGTTCGATAACAGGATCCTTCCATTGATATCGCCTTCAGGCTTTAGCTCAAAGGGATCGACCCTGAGGTTTGAAGCCAGGACCAGGTCTTTTTTTCCGTGGATCTTGATAAGGGCCTCTTTCGCACACCAGTAGACGCAATGCTTGACAATGTCATCTCCAGCGTCATTTTGCTCCTGGGAGTTCAGAATGCGATGCGCGATTCGAAGCAATTTGTCTTTAGGCTGCTCAAGATCTATACCCACGGGTCCTGACTTGTCTACAAGCGTCGCGACGAATGGAAAAGAATGGCTCAGCGATAAATGGTAATCGTATCCGCGAGGAGACGGTTTCCCGTATTGATCCTTTGTGATACCCTGGAAGCTGAGACCCATGGAATTAAACAGGTCCTTCACGAGCACACGGCCGGCAAGCCACTCGAGTCGTTTGTTCTTGTTTGTTATCGTATCCGCTATGGGCTCAATTCCTTGAAGAGACTGGGAAAGCACCTGCTCATCTTCTGTAATGCGCCATAAGGCCCATGCGCGGTTTGTTTCTGAAACTATTTTCTCTAATGGCATTAGAATAACTTTCCGAAAGTAAGAACTTTCGGAAAGTTAACAGATCATTCTTGAAAGTACAGGTTCAAAAGCTCCATTCACTTACCGGACACCGCGATAGCATCTATGCGCTTCAGGGATCATCAGCCGGAAATATATACTTTTCAGCTGCCGGTGACGGAATGGTTGTCGCATGGGATCTGAACGTTCCAGATACCGGCACACTTATCGCCAAGCTTCCAAATTCTGTTTATGCCTTGCACCATCATCGCGAAAGCGACATGCTTATCGCAGGACACAATTACGATGGAATTCATTTTCTTGACTGGCAGAATAAGATTGAGATTGGATCGTTACAATTAACCAGCGCCGCGATATTTGACATTCAGAGTTACGGTCAAAACATCCTGGTGGCTACTGGCGATGGCAATATTTTGAATGTGAACAGTAAAACCCGAACGTTAGTAAATCAGGTGCAATCGTCTTCGAAGAGTGCACGCGCCATATCGATCAACTTATCGAGGGGAGAAGTCGCTGTGGGCTACAGCGACAACTACATACGCGTTTTCGATCTCGATGGACTGATCTTGAAGCATGCCTGGGAAGCCCATGCAAATTCTGTTTTTACGGTTCGTTATTCGCCGGATAACAAACTGTTGTATAGTGGCTCAAGGGATGCGCGGTTAAAGGTATGGGATCCTGCTGCCGGGTATTCCCGCGTAACCGAGGTCGTAGCGCACCTGTATGCCATAAATCATCTGGATTTTAGCCCGGATGGCAAACATTTCGTAACTTGTAGCATGGATAGGTCAGTGAAGGTGTGGGACGCTGAAAAGACCAGCCTGCTCAAGGTGATCGATAGAGCCCGACATGCAGGGCATGGAACATCTGTTAACAGGGTCTTATGGACCTCCTTTCATGATCAGGTACTTAGCGCCAGCGATGACCGTACCATCTCCGTGTGGAATATTAAATTTGAAAATCAATTATTATGAGAATTACGCCTTTAGATATACGTCAAAAGACCTTCGAGAAGAATTTCAGAGGATATGAGAAGGATGAGGTCAATGCGTTTTTGATGACATTATCCCAGGAATGGGAACGCATTATTGATGAAAATAAGGAACTGCGGATCAAACTTGAAGCCACGGAAAGAGAAGTGAGCAAACTTCGTGAAGTTGAAAGATCATTGTATAAGACGCTGAAGACAGCGGAGGATACCGGCGCAAACGTAATCGAACAGGCCAGAACAGCCGCTGACCTCCATCTGCGGGAGTCGCAAATGCAGGCTGAAGGAATCATGCAGGAAGCCAAAATGAAAGCCAGGGATACCATCGAGGATTCCGATATGCGGGCCAAAGAGATACTTGCAGAAATGGAAGACCGTCTCAAAGCCCTTGTGGAGAACTATAAGATGCTGGAGACCTCACGCCAGGATATGCTTGCCAGTTTTAAACACCTTGCTTCAGAAGCCCTGGATCGCGTGGAAAGATCCCGAGAATCGCCAAGGATTTCGATCCGGATAAGCACCTCGCAATGGCCAAACGTGAAGCAAAACGCGTAGCATTCCCGAATGCAGTAGACCTTCCCAAAAGTATTCGCCCTGAGCAACCTCAGAAGCGTGAAAAAGAAATAGTACTTGAAGAACGTACGTTGACCGTCGACCCTCAGACAAAGAAAGTCACCAAGTCTTTTTTTGACGAGATAGGATGACGGGAAAAGTCGAACTTGAAGGGCTTGAGTTTCATGCCTTCCATGGTCTTTATCCTCACGAACGCGAATCCGGAAACTGGTTTGAAGTAGATATAGCTGTAGAAACTGATTTTTCCGTTGCAGCTACAACGGATGAGCTATCCGGTACTGTCAACTATGAAATTCTTTTCAGGATCGTTAAAGATGAGATGGATCAGCCATCGAAATTACTGGAAACGGTCGCCCAAAAAATTGTAAACGACGTGCTCGAACAGTTGCCCGCTGTACTTAATGTTCAGCTAAAGATATCCAAACTCAATCCTCCGATTGGGGGTAAGATAAAAAAGGCAACCATCAGCCTCTCTAAGTCCCGCCGGTAGAATTTGTAACAGGATCAGAAGCAGTTGAAGCGGGATCAACAAATAAAAAACCGCGTGCCTCTTCGCTTTCATGAAAGTCTATGGATTTGCCAATGATGTACATCGTATGCTTCCTGTCAACATACACAGGTATATCTGAAATTGTGTAGGCAAGGTCGGTCTCTTTTTGTTTATCGAACCCAATCATGAGCGACACACCACAACCACCACCCTTTACACCAACACGAAGACCGTAACCTTCGGGAATGTTCTTGGTCTCCATGATCTTCCGTATCTCGGCAGCCGCGCGGGATGTAATGGTTACAGGATGAATAGCTTCAAACATGTTAACGAAAGGGGATTTGCGTTCAAAATTATCTAAATTTCAAACACATTCCCTTGTAAATAAATTCTATGGATGCACTTGTTGAATTGATAAAGATTCTCGTTCCGGCCTCAGTGATCTTGTACGCAATGTATCTGCTGGTAAGGAATTTTACACAAAAAGAGATTGAGCTAAAGAAACTTGAAGTAAGAAGCAGAAGCATTGAGACCATATTACCAAACAGACTTCAGGCCTATGAGCGTATGGTACTTTTTCTTGAACGGATGTCACCACAGAATCTGTTGGTCCGGCTGAATACAACCGGAATGCCGTCGCGGGAATTCCACCAATTGCTGCTTAGCGAGATCAGGAATGAGTATAACCATAACGTATCGCAACAAGTTTACATCAGTGAACAGGTCTGGAATCTCATCAAGAACGCAAAAGAAGATCTCATCGTCTCGATCAATGATGCGGCCAGCGAGATGGGCATGGAGTCGACAAGCCTCGATCTTTCCAAAAAGATCTTCGAAAAATCAATTAATAAGCAGGTTGATCCTTTAAATCACGCGCTCATCGAGCTAAAAAAGGAGATCCAGCAGACATTTTGAAGTGAACTAAAGGAAACTCTATTTTCGTTGTTGGATCAGCGTTTGCATTAGTATAAACCTTTAAGAAACATGAAAAACAGGTTTTTTGAGATCGCATTGGAACAAGCTTCCCGATTAGCCGGCAAAAACAGCAGGATCATGATGCTAATGACCCGTTTGGGCACCAAAATGGGCCGGGTAAACTGGACGTTGGCGCAACGGGAAGAGTTCAAAAGTAAATTCTTCACCCTTGGGCGCCTGGCCAAAGCATACGCTTCAGGACGCTACAAACAGGTCCCATGGCAATCAATGCTGATCCTTCTGGCGGCAGTCATCTATTTTGTAAACCCACTCGATCTGGTACCGGATATCGTTCCCCTGTTGGGCTTGACCGACGACTTTGCAGTGCTTCTTTGGGTATACAATGCGCTCGGCGCTGAGATAGATAAATTCCTGGACTGGGAAGAGTCGCAAGTTACGACCTTATGAGGACTGCGCTTATAGCAGGCAGCACAGGGCTGATCGGCAATCAGCTTCTTCAACTCCTGCTGGAGGACGCGCAATATTCCAAAGTTATCGCCATCACACGCAAGCCTATCCCAACACATCCGAAGCTGATCCAGGCCACATTGGATCTTGGTGACAGCCAATCATACGCCGCGCTCCACGCCGATGATGTTTACTGCTGCCTTGGAACAACGATAGCCATTGCAGGGTCAAAGGAGAAATTCAGGCAGGTTGATTTTCTTTACCCCATGGTACTGGCCAAAGCAATGCATGCCGCAGGGGCAACGCAGTACCTATTGGTTTCGGCACTTGGCGCTGACAAGGATTCTTCAATTTTCTATAATCGCACAAAAGGAGAAGTTGAACATGCAGTGACAACTGTAGGATTCGATTCGCTCCATATTTTCAGACCTTCATTGTTGTTGGGGGATCGCAAGGAAAAAAGAAGCGGTGAGGACGCCGCCAAGATATTTTACAAGGTGTTCGGGTTTTTGATCCCGGGCCGGTACAAAGGCATTGAATCTATTAAAGTAGCAAGGGCTATGCTTCACTTTGCCTCCCTTAACAAAAATGGAAATTTCATTCATGAGTCGGAAGCACTTCAATCGTTCTGATGCAACCTGCGACTTATGGGCTAATGCACCTGGTCCATGATTGCAGTTATCCAACGTGTAACACGTGCATCGGTCAGCATCGACGGTAAAATTACTGCATCGATAGGGGTAGGGTTACTGACCTTGATCGGCATTGAGAACGCGGACAATCAGGAAGACATTGATTGGCTGGCTTCCAAGATCGTTAACCTGAGGATATTCAACGACAAGGATGGTGTGATGAATGTGAGTGTAAAAGATTGTGCCGGAGACATATTGATCGTAAGTCAGTTTACATTGCATGCCAGTACAAAAAAAGGAAATCGTCCTTCTTATATTAAGGCTGCAAAGCCCGATATAGCGATTCCATTGTACGAGTCCTTGGTTGCTGCGGTTGCAGTGGCGTTGGAACGTTCGGTTCAAACCGGCGAATTCGGTGCAGATATGAAAGTAGATTTACTTAACGATGGCCCGGTAACAATAATAATTGATACGAAAAGCAAAGTATGACAAGTATTGAATGCATTCGCGCCGACATAACAACGCTCGATGTGGACATCATTGTAAATGCTGCCAATACAAGTTTGATGGGCGGATCGGGTGTTGATGGCGCGATCCATAAGGCAGGTGGGCCTCAAATCCTGGAAGAATGCATGGCGATCCGCAAGCGCCAGGGAGGTTGCCCGACAGGTGAGGCGGTGATCACCACCGGTGGCAATCTAAGAGCGAAATTTGTTATCCATACCGTTGGGCCGGTGTGGTCAGGAAATGACACGGGAGAGGAGGCGCTGCTGGCCAACGCATATAAGAACTCGCTGGCACTGGCGGTAGCAAATGCCGTGAAGACGATAGCTTTTCCAAACATCAGCACAGGCGTATACAGGTTTCCAAAGAAACTTGCCGCAGAAATAGCTATCCGCCAGGTTTCTGAATTTACGCAGGGCGATCAAACATTGGAGCGTGTGATATTCTGTTGTTTTGATGAAGAGAATGAATCGATCTATAAGAAATTGCTCGAGGGTTAGTAACTGTATTCAATAAATAAGTCTGTGAGATGCGCACCGTAATGATCATTGGCCTGCTTTCAGTTGTGACTTTGTTTCCTGCTTTCGCTCAGAATAAGTACGGATTGAAGGCAACTACGCTTGCCGGCTACAAAGAAAGTATTAAATCTGAGCCGGATAAGCAGCTAATCAATCTTGAAACATTTGTCCCTGACCTTGTTCTCGACATTCGCTATGCCACAACCAACAATTTTACGAGTGAACGTATTTATAATCTGGCCAGAGCATATGCACGTAAACCTGTAGCTGAAGCTCTGAAAATGATCCAGGCTGATCTCCGGAAGCAAGGTCTGGGCATCAAGATCTTCGACGCCTACAGGCCATACAAAGCGACAGTAAAGTTTTATGAGGTGTATCATGATACAACTTATGTTGCATCACCCTACCGTGGGTCCAGACACAACCGTGGTTGTGCACTGGACCTTACCGTAATTGACCTGAAGTCGGGTCAGGAGTTGAAGATGCCGACGGGTTACGATTCATTTCAGAAAGCCGCGTGGCCATCAACGCCGGTAAGTGATCCGGAGATCCGAAAGAACAGAACGTTGCTCATCAATGCTATGGAAAAACATGGGTTCAAGGTCAACGGATCCGAGTGGTGGCATTTCGATTTTATTGGATGGCGGAAATATGAAGTGCTGGATATTGACTTTGAGGAGCTCGAATAAAGCAATTATGAATTATGAATTATGAGGTATGAATTGACGTGATTTAGGGTCTTCAAAGAATGAATGAAACCGAATCGTATTTGAGATTTTGTCCGTTCAAAATTCAAACCTCATGCCTCATAATTGATTTCTTGTTGAATCGCTCCTGAGTTTGTCAGCATACAATGCCATTAGTTTTTCTTTCTTTACGGGCCATTCCCTGCTGATAATACTATAATAGGCTGAGTTGCGATTGGTGTTGTTATCCCGGAGCATGTCATTGCGTAAAATGCCTTCAAAATTCCCTCCGATCTTTTCAATTGCTTTTCTCGACCTGATATTGTTTTCATCCGTCTTTAATTGAACGCGCAAAGCCCCGAGTTTTTCAAAACAAAATGTCAGCAATAGTAACTTACATTCAAGATTAATGACCGTTCCCCAATAATCCGGATGTATCCAGGTCGTGCCGATCTCTAATTTCTTATGATTTTGATGGATGTCCATCAACCTTGTGCTTCCGATGATCTTGTTACTTGATTTTTCCACGATGACAAGGGGTGCCTGAGAACCATTTTGCTGTTCGATCACTCCCATTTCTAAAGTTTCACGGAGTCTGATGGAGTTACCGCCATCGTACACATAATGCTCCCAGATGCGTTTATCTTTTGCCAGCAATTCCAAAACAGGAAAGTGATGTCGCTCCAGCGATATCAGATCGACAATCTCGCCAGTCAGCGTAAGAGGATATATAATCCATCTAGTCATATTACGAACGGATTTTTCACCTTCATGGCGCAAAGATCGCAAAGCAACCGCAAAGTTCTTCGCGGTACGCCTCCCGATAGCTATCGGAAGCGGTAGATGCCCTTCACCTTCAGGGATACACTAATGTTGGTTAAATATGTCTTTACTCCAACCACGGAATTCATAATACTTGTCTTTAGGTTCGGCAGTCCATCCATTGATTCCTTTTTTCTTTGGGAGAAAGTATGCATGAATATACACGACAGGCAAGAACGCAAGCCCTAAAACGATCATAGCGACATTTCTTCCGAAGTAGACGGAAAGCAAGCAAATCAAAATTACAGTAAGGAAATACTTGACCACCTTCCGACCTCTATGTGTTCGTTCCTCGAAAGGGGCAAAGATCATGTTGCCGATGGCGAAAATGATGCTTACAATGGCTATCTCAAACCATAGTGAATCCGTTGTGAAGTTCATATATTTTTTTAACCGCAAAGGCACAAAGGCACAAAGTTAAATGCAAAATTGCCAGTAAATCCGAGCCGGCGGGTAGCTTGCCATTTTCTACAACAGTCCTTTCTTTGGATGTAGATTCATTCTGCGTATTTTCTTTGTGCCTTAGTGCCTTTGCGGTTTAATGCTTTTAACTCATTCATTGACTCAATCCTTTCAGATAGGCCAGGCTCTTGGGTATCTGTTCCTCCGACAACGAAGACTCATCCTCGATAAAGTAGTGCTGAATACCCAGTCGCTTTGCTTCCTTCATGATCTCTGCGATGCCGACATCTCCATCACCCAGTACGACATTGGTTTCGTCATCTGCATGGCCGTCACTGCTATTCGGTGTGCCTGGCTTACGATCCTTGAGATGCATGAGTACCCAACGGCTGGCATATTTCTTAAGCAAGGCCAAAGGATCCTGACCACCCTGCTTGATCCAGAATACATCCATTTCCAGTTGAACAAAACGTGTGTCGAATTTGTCAATCAGATAATCGAATACCGTTCCATCATTGAGGGGTTGAAACTCATATCCATGTGGATGATAACACAACAACATTCCGTTTTGAGCCATGATCTGTCCCGCCCGGTTGAACACCACGGCTGCACTATCTACATCTGCCGCAGTAAATGTGTTGCCTGAATGTGGTATCCAGAAACAGACAACATATTTCGCCCCATAAGAACGTGCTTCATCGGCCAATGCCTGCGGAAAATCACGGAGCTTGGCAAAGTCAGCGCCATAGCTGACAACAGTCAATTCGTTCTCCGCGATTATCTTGATAAATTCAGGAAAGGCAAGACCATAAGTACCCGATAACTCAATTTCCTTGATCCCCATCTGTTTGACCTTTGCCATTGTTCCACCTACATCCTTTGCGAACTGATTGCGCAGGCTGTATAGCTCAAGACCTATTTCCTGAGCAATGCCATGAAAAGCGGTCATACTTAGTATGATGAGGACAACGAATATCCTTAAGAAAGAATATGACATTGGCAGCGCATGGATTTTAAGGCGTTAAGTTAGAAAATACCCAGCAAACGACCCACCCATTGTTATTTGCTGACCAGAATAGGTGTGTTTGCCACCAAATGAATAAGGTCGGCATCAACTACATTTTTCTTCTCATCGGCAATGATCAGAAAATGATCGTATAGCTGATCGAGCTCGTTCTTGTTTGGTTGATAACCCAACAGCTCAAGTCGGTGTTTGAGCGCTGCCCTACCACTTCGCGCTGTCAGTATAATAGATGAACAGGGTACACCCACGTCAGCGGGATTAATGATCTCGTAATTCTCTGAGTTCTTCAGAAATCCATCCTGATGTATTCCCGAAGAGTGAGCAAATGCATTGGCGCCTACGATCGCTTTATTGGGTTGCACCGGCATGCGCATCATTTGAGATACAAGCGTACTCAATTCATATAACATCTCAGATTTAATGCCTGTATGAAGATCGAGGTCTTTATGGGTTTGCAATATCATGGCGACTTCCTCAAGTGAAGTGTTCCCTGCGCGTTCGCCAATGCCGTTGATGGTTACTTCAGCCTGACGCGCTCCGTTCATGAGCCCGGAAATAGTGTTCGCAGTAGCCATGCCGAGGTCATTATGACAATGCACTGAAATGATCGCCTTGTCGATGTTTTTCACATTTTCGAACAGATACTGGATGCGCTTTCCATATAAATGAGGGAGACAATACCCGGTAGTATCGGGAATATTGACAACATCTGCGCCGGCACTAATAACCGCCTCTACCAATTGCGCCAGGAAAGCAAGGTCAGCACGGCCTGCATCTTCCGCAAAAAACTCCACTTCATACCCCTTGCTTTTCGCATAACTTACAGCCCATGTGCCCTGTTCAAGGACCTTCTCGCGGGTACTATTGAATTTATGCTTGATATGGATATCGGATGAGCCAATACCAGTATGGATTCTTCCGCGTTTGGCATGATGGAGAGCTTCCGCGGCGACGTCGATATCTTCTTTCTTTGAACGTGTCAGGGCGCAAACACCGATCTTAACCGCTTTAGAGATCTCGACCACAGACAGGAAATCACCAGGGCTCGATATGGGAAAGCCGGCTTCAATGACATCAACACCGAGTTCCTCCAGCTTGCGTGCCACGATCACCTTTTCGTCCGTAGACAACTGACAGCCTGGTACCTGCTCTCCATCTCTAAGCGTGGTATCGAAGATTTGAATTTTGTTACTCATACATGGTTAGTTTTGAATCGTGTGGGCGCTGTGTGTGTATTCAATGTGCTATGGCTTGCTTGTATCAACTGTAACATGCATCCGGATATTATTACAAACGATATTACCCATCACTTCCGTTCCCAGCATCTTTTCGAGTGGCGTGGAAGCCTCAGCAATGTCGCGTGTGCGATATCCGTCTCTCAATGCCTGCTCAACCGCTCGGATAACTGTGTCGGCTTCTTCCTTCAGTCCGAACGATATCTCCAGTAGCAGCGAAGCGGATAGAATGGATGCGAGGGGATTGGCGATACCCTTACCGGTTATGTCATGGGCGCTGCCGTGAATAGGTTCATACAGTCCTACTTTATCACCTATTGAAGCCGAAGCAAGCATGCCCATTGATCCTGCTATCTGCGATGCTTCGTCTGTCAGAATATCGCCAAACAAATTTCCCGTAAGTACTACATCGAAGCTTTTCGGATTTTGGATGAGCTTCATCGCTGCTGAGTCGACAAACATGTGCTCCACTGTCACGTCCGGATACTGCTTTGAGATTTCCTGTACTACTTCCCTCCACAGTCTGGAGCTTTCCAGGACGTTAGCTTTATCAACGGAGGTAAGCTTTTTCCTCCTGCCTTGCGCCGCTTTAAATGCTTTATGCGCAATACGTTCCACTTCATACCGGGAGTATATCATCGTGTCGAAGGCCGTATCATTATTATCTTTGCGTCCACGGTCGCCGAAATAAACATCACCTGTCAGCTCACGGAAGAAAAGAATATCAGCGCCTTGCAATACCTCAGCTTTGATGCTGGACGCAGCCAGCAGTTCATCAAACAGCTTGATTGGTCTCAGGTTAGCATATAAGCCCAGTTCCTTGCGCATCTTTAGCAATCCTTGTTCGGGACGTACTTTTGCATGGGGATCGTTGTCGTATTTGGGATGCCCAACGGCGCCAAATAAAATGGCGTCGCAGTTCTTGAGCTTCGTCAACGTTTCTTCGGGCAGCGGATTACCCGTGGCTTCGATGGCTTCGTGACCGATCATAGCATAGTCAAAAACGAATTCGTGGCCAAAGCATTCAGCGATTTGCTCGAGCACTTTCTTGCCGCTCGCCGTAACTTCTTTGCCGATGCCATCACCTGGCAGTATGGTAATTTTTTTCTTCATTCCTTCTAATGTACTAATTCGAAATGTCGGATCTCATCTCTCAGGCTAAGCAGATAATCGATATCATCGTACCCATTCATGAGGCATGTTTTCTTGTAAGCATTGATATCGAATGATTCAGATGAACCATCCTCAAGGGTAACGCGCTGCGCCGGAAGGTCAACCGTTATTTTGGTATCGTGCTTTTTTTCAACTGCGCTGAAGATCTTTTTAAGAAATTCATCTGATACCTGCACCGGAAGCAGCGCGTTATTCAGAGCGTTGTTCTTAAAGATGTCAGCAAAGAAGCTGGAGATCACAACTTGAAATCCATAGTCATGGATCGCCCATGCTGCGTGCTCGCGGCTGCTGCCACAGCCAAAGTTCTTTCCGGCCACCAATATTTCTCCTGAATAGGTATTGTCGTTTAAAATAAAATCAGCTTTTGGAGTTTCGTCTGAACTGTAGCGCCAGTCTCTGAAAAGATTTTCCCCAAAACCTTCGCGTGTTGTAGCCTTTAGAAAGCGGGCGGGAATGATCTGGTCAGTGTCGATATTCTCGATCGGCAACGGAACGGCTGTGCTTTGTAAAGTAGTTATATTGTTTTTGCTCATTTTGTCAGGTGATTAGTTAACCAGTTCCCTTACGTCGGTAACCTTTCCAGTGATGGCAGCAGCGGCGGCGCTGAGCGGGCTAGCCAGAAATGTTCTCGACTTGGGTCCTTGCCTGCCTTCAAAGTTACGGTTGGATGTACTGATGCAGTATTTTCCAGCAGGGATCTTGTCTTCATTCATGCCCAGACATGCGGAGCATCCTGGTTGTCGCAGTTGAAATCCTGCCTCTTCAAAAATTTTATCAAGTCCTTCTTCGCGCGCCTGTGTTTCAACCTGTTTGGATCCAGGAACAACCCACACTTCAACATTGGCAGCCTTCTTTTTGCCCTTCACCATAGAGGCAACAAGGCGGAGGTCTTCAATGCGCGCATTAGTGCAGCTTCCTATGAACACATAATCTATGGCTTTGCCGAGAATAGCAGAACCGGGTTCCAGTCCCATGTAGTCGAGTGATTTGGAGAATGAAGCCTGCTCGCTGGAGTTTCTCAGTTCATTTAAGGCGGGTATCCTTCCCGTTATCTTGATACCCATGCCAGGGTTGGTTCCATAGGTGATCATCGGTCCTATGTCTCCAGCATCAAATTTGATAACCTCATCGTAGGGAGCGCCCTCATCGGATTTCAATTGTCTCCATTGTTCAACCAGGCGGTCATAATTTTCAGCTTGAGGTGCAAACCTTCTTCCTTTTATGTACTCGAAAGTTGTTTCATCCGGAGCGATGAGACCACCCCGTGCGCCCATTTCGATGCTCATATTGCAGATCGTCATTCTAGCTTCCATAGACAGACTGCGAATAGCTTCGCCGGCATATTCAACGAAATACCCCGTTGCTCCACTCGAGGATAACTTCGAGATGACATACAGAATAATATCCTTGGCTAAGACGCCTTTTGACAATTTCCCGTTGATCTCTATGAGCATGGTCTTTGGACGGTATTGCAGCACACATTGCGTAGCAAGCACCTGTTCAACTTCACTTGTCCCAATACCGAATGCAATGTTACCGAAAGCGCCGTGCGTTGACGTATGACTGTCGCCACATACGATGGTCATGCCTGGTAATGTCAAACCCAGCTCGGGGCCTATAATGTGCACGATGCCCTGATAGGGATGTCCAAGATCATATAGCTCTACGCCAAATTCCTTGCAGTTCTTGCGCAGGGTTTCAACCTGGTGCCTTGACAAAGCTTCCCTGATCGGAAGATGCTGGTCTTTTGTTGGTACGTTGTGGTCTGCGGTGGCTGTAGTTCTCGTGGGGTTGAACACCGTTACGCCTCTTTTCCGAAGCCCGTCGAAAGCTTGAGGACTCGTTACTTCATGAATGAAATGACGGTCAATATACAACGCGTCCGGATAGCCTTCACTGTTCTTTACAATGTGAGCGTCCCAGATCTTATCAAAAAGAGTTTTACGATGTTGCGTCATGTTATTGGCCTGCTAAGGCCTTACTTGTAACAAGTGTTAGTTTGCACTATACAGTTCAAAACGAAATCGCCCCGCGAGGAATAACCAGCGGGGCGTTACTGTTCGTTTATTGATTTATCTCAACTGAGATGTAATTCGTATGCCAATATAAGTATTCCTTCAGGAGAGGGCTCTGAGGCCCGAAGATCGAAAAAAGTTAACGATCGGCATCAACTGCATGTTAATAATTTTTGAATCCTTACGACTGCTTGGTAGCGGAAACGAAACAACTCCGAGATTTATGCGTCCATCGAATCGTAAACAACAACACGATCCCATAAGTGCCCGCAGTCGGCAATGAATTTCTGGTGTATAGGATGATCCTGATACGTCTTCTGCCCCGCAAGGTCGTCGAAGAACATCAGTTCCGATGCATGATAGCTGTTATCTACTACATCCCTTTTTTCGGTGCTGGCAGGTACGCCAATGTGTATTTCTTTTATCGTCTCGATCTTCCGCAGGGTCTGAAGGCCTGTAAGGAGTTTTGTGAGATCTTCTTTAGAATCAGGATTCTTCAACCAGAAGAATACATGATGGACGAGTGTTTTCTTTTCTTTTTTTCCCATAGTTGGCATTGCTGTAGCAGCGGCACTGGCACCCAAAGCTACAGCGCTGGCTACAAAGGTCCTCCGGTTTTGTTTTTTCATGATATCTGATCGTGGTGCATAGATAGAATCAAATTTACCCTAAAGACTTAAAGGTGCAAAGGGGATACGAAGTTATTATACTGTGATCTCAATCCTGTTACCGTCAGGATCAAGCACGATACTTTCGTAATAACCATCGCCTGTAGTGCGGGGTTCGCCGATCACATGATAACCATCTTGCTTTAATTGTGCCGTCAGCGAATCGACGGCATGTTTATCTCCGACTGATATAGCAAGGTGGATTAGTCCCGTGTGCTGAGTTTCTTTTGAATTCGGTGATGATAAAATGCCGGGCATCTGCATGATCTCGAGCCTGCATCCATCCTTGAAGGAGAGAAAATATGATTGAAAGCTCTTCTTCACATTGGTGTACTTTTCACCATGCGTCGCGCCAAAATACTTTATGTAAAACATCTTTAGGCTTTCAAGATCACGTGACCATATCGCGATGTGATCGATTTTCATGTTATCATATTATTCGCGATCGTGATTTTGTTCACACTGACCGTTGACTTCTCTCTGGTAACCCACCTTTGTATTGGCCCATTCATTGTAACATAAATGTCCGATAAAATCATAAGCCATAAATTGCTTGCGTGCCTTAGCCGGTTTTTTTACGTATGATAAAGCAATCCGTAAAACGTTCCATCCCTATTTTGGGATAGTAGTTCGCTGCTGCCGGCGCTGCGAGGAGGATCAACATGGTGTTGAGCCCCGCGGCCACATGCGTTTCATCGATCAGTCTCTTGCCAATTCCTTTTTTTTGAAAGGCAACATCTACTGCAAGATCGGAGAGATAGCAACAGAAAGAGAAGTCGGTAAGGGCCCTCGACACGCCTATCAAAAGATCGCCCTGCCACGCAGTGATCAACACATTACCGTGCTCAAGCATGAGCTCGATACGGTTCAAATCATTGACCGGTCTCCGCGCATCAAGTGTCGATCTTTTCAACAGATCAATGAATGCATCTGGTGAGATCCGGGTATCGGACCGGTATGAGATTTCACTTTCCATCACTTTGAGATCTGTAGAATGATCTTACCAAACTGGTCACCTTGTTCCATTCTCTGAAGCGCATCCTCTATGTTCTCAAGAGGAAAGACCTTATCGATCACCGGTTTCAGGGAGCGGCTTTCCACGAAATCAAGCATGGAGAGAAATTCGTCACGGGTTCCCATGGTTGTACCGTGAATGGATAGCTGCTTCCAGTAAAGCAAGCGTGTAGCCAATTCCGTTATGTTACCGGCCGTCTTGCCAAAATTCACGATGCGACCACCGGGAAGGGCGAGTTCGAGCAGCTTGGAAAACTCGTTTCCACCAGCACTATCGATGACGATGTCGAATCCACCTGACTCTTTCAAAGCCGCGTCAGCCCATTGTGGATCTTTGTAATTGAATCCGGCAATAGCCCCGAGACTTTTTGCTTTGGCTATCTTTTCATCGGAACCGGAGGTAACATATACGCGGGCCTGGTAGGCAACTGCGAATTGAAGGGCCCAGAGTGCGGCGCCGCCGCCCACACCTGTGATAAGAACCTTTTCCTTAGCCCGCAGGCGGGCTTTTGAGAACAGGGCACGGTAAGCTGTGAGCCCCGATAGCGGCACGGCTGCAGACTCGGCAAACGTCAGGTGCTCGGGTTTCTCGAAAACGTACTTTTTCGAGATGACGATGTAGTCGCTGAACGTACCGTTATCGGGGTATCCAAGTATCTTGAATGAATTACCCTGGACAATTGAGTTGGTGCCCCACTCCAGGCTTGGATTGATGATCACTTCAAGGCCGATAAGTAATGGATCTGCGTCCTCACCCACATTTTCAATGACACCACAACCATCAGAGCCGAGTATAACAGGCCCGGAGGGAAGGTTTGTCTGTTCACGCCATGTCCAAATATCCCTATGGTTGAGCGCCGCATTGTGCAGACGCACCAGGACCTGGTCTTTGACAGGTCGGAACTTTTTTATTGCTTCTAATGAAAGGGATTGATCTTTGCCTTTGAAGAAAACTGCTCTCATGCCGGAAAAATATAAAAAAGAAAACTAAAAGGGCGCTTGAGTTGGATTTCAAACGCCCTGCAATATTGAGAAAAAGCGATAATATTTACCGGGTGGGAATAATGTAATTCCAGCTGTAGGCATCGGGTTCGCGTCCCAAACGGATGTTACTCAGTTTCGTTTTTACTCTGTGCTGGAAGGCATCTTCCGGAGCGGCCGGGAGATTGTAGTCAAGCCCGTGAATATTAATCGTCGCAATGGGCGACACAACGGCGGCGGTACCTGCGCCGAACGCCTCCGTAATGGTGCCGTCCTTAAATGCCTCCTCGATCTCTGCCACACTTACCTTTCGCTGCTCCACAGTCATTCCCAAAGAAGGGGCAAGCCTGATAATTGAATCGCGCGTAACCCCATCCAGCAATGCCGATGTTAATTTCGGTGTAATAAGCTTTCCATTGATCACGAACATTACATTCATAACACCAGCCTCATCTATATACTTGTGTTCTTTCGCGTCGGTCCAAAGCACCTGGTCGAAGCCTTCCTGGCGTGCAAGCTGGGTAGGATAAAATGCTCCACCATAATTTCCGGCACATTTTGCATATCCTGTTCCTCCTTCAGCTGCCCTCACAAATGTCTCCTCAACTTTAATGCGCGTGGGCTTGCTGAAGTATGCGCCAGCAGGACTCGAAAGAATGAAGAATTTGTAGTGATCGGCGATCTTGACACCAAGACGAGGTTCAAACGCGAAGACTACCGGACGAATGTATAAGGAAGCGCCTTCGGTTGTCGGTATCCAATCCTGATCCGCTTCAACAATCGCATGGAGGCTTTGAATGAAAAGCTCTTCCGGAATTTCCGGCATGCACATCCTCGCGAGCGACCTGTTCAGCCTTTCACTATGTTTGTGGGGACGGAATATGCAGATATCACCATTCTTATTCTTGAAGGCTTTCATTCCTTCAAAAACGGACTGCCCGTAATGGATCGACAGCATCGCCGGCGACATAGGAATGTCTCCAAAAGGAACGATGGATGGTTCCTGCCATTTATTATTAATATAGTCAGTCATCAACATGTGGTCTGACATATATTTTCCAAATTCGAGCTGATTGAAGTCTACTTCAGTGATCCTCGATTTTGCTATGCGTTTAATGGGGAAGGAGGTCGTCGTCGTTGTCATATCCATTTCAAATTAAGGAGTGAATTTCATCATTATCTTTTAATATTCCCTGAGGTTTTAAATTTTTATAGCCGGTTAATAGTATTACTACGCAGTAATAGCCCCGATGTTTTGAAACACATCACTAAGAACCGCGAAAGCCGTTTCCATGTCATTTTTGTCAGTAAGCCAATTTGATACTGCCGCGCGGATAGCAGGGGTATTTTTGAAGATAGTAGGTGTAAAAAAGACCCTGCCGTCGTCACGAACAGCGTTCAAAAACTGTTGTGTAGATTCCATGTCATTAGCACCCCGTGTGAGTGTGAAGCAGACCACGTTCATCCGAACTGGGGCCAATAGCCGGAAGCTTGAAGAACCTTCGATCAGCTGTCCAAAATATTGTGCCGCCGCACAGTTTCGTTCAACGATCTCACGATAACCCTCTTTTCCATAAGCCATCAGGGTAAACCAGGATGGTAAAGCTCTGAACCTTCTACTGTTTTCCGGGGTATAATGAAAATAATCAGGACTTTGCGCAGGGTCACCCAAATAGGCCGCGCTGTTCTGAAATACTTTGAGCTGAAGTTGTTTATGTCTTGTGAATTGCATCGCAGCATCGTATGGAACATTGAGCCATTTGTGAGCATCGATCGTAATGCTGTCGGCAGAGTTAATGCCATTCATCAAGTGTGAGAATTTTTCAGAGCATGCAGCAAAGCCACCGAAGGCTGCGTCAACGTGAAGCCAGAACGCGTATTTGGATTTAAGTTTTCCTATCGCAACGAGATCATCGAAGTCAACAGTATTAACAGTGCCCGCATTGGCCACCACAATACACGGCGCATTGAGTTCTTGCAGTTTCTTTTCGAGGGATACTACATCAATAGACTCCCGACCGGATAAAATATCCAACCGATGAAAGGCGTTACGTCCGATACCCAACATCGACAGGGACTTGCTAACACTTGAATGTGGTGTTCCGCTCAGTATCGTGAATGTTGACACACTGCCTAAGCCTTCCTGACTAAAATCCACACCATGCTGTTCACCTATCCACTGTCTGGCTATTGCAAGGCTGGTGAAATTAGATACCGTGGCACCCGTTACGAACGTGCCAAAGTATTCGTCATCCAGGCTAAAGAGTTGCTTGAAGAATTGAATGGTCTGCTTCTCGATCTGTGGAGCGATTGAGTCATTGCTTCCGCATGCATTTTGATCATATGTGCTCACAAGCCAGTCACCTGCGACAGAAGCGGGTGTCGAGCCGCCCGTAACAAAACCAAAATACCTCGGACCGGCACTGTTTGTCATCTTGTCTGCAAACTTTTTCTCAAAGAGGTCGAGCACAGCCATGGCTCCAATTCCTTTCTCTGGAAGATCATCAAGAATGATATCTGCAACGTACCGCCCAGGGGGCAAGTCGTTCTGATTATCGTAATAAGATCCTGCAATATCCTGGACGCGATTCAAAATTAGAGATCTTTGCTCCAGATCTTTTGATAATGTGCTGTGCATTGGTCAATGTTAATTAATTCAATTTATTTTTTCGATCTTCTTCATTTCGGCTGCCACCTCAAGTGATCCTGGATCATTGCGCTTTTCCAGTTCAAGAATAATATTGCTGTAGTTCTTCTGATCCCGGTTTTGCGAAAGCTTGTACGCTGCTTCGATTGAAGTAATCGCGATCTCCAACCCAACTAATCCCTTAACCGACTTCTCTACGTATGCCGGCGTCATTTTCTCGACTGATATAGGATTCAGGGACGCGGCCTCATAGCGATTCACCAGGGCTTTCAATGATTCTATCAACGCTTCCCCCTCCACAATACGAACGTTTCCATAAACATGAACAGCGATATAATTCCACGTGGGGACATTTTCATGATCATACCAAGACGATGAAATGTAGGCATGAGGTCCGTTGAAGATGACCATCACTCCGTCAGAATCTTTGAATCTTTTCCATTGCGGATTCGCCCGCGCGACGTGTCCTAACAATTTTGTTTCATCTTTTGAAAATTCCAGCGGAATATGAGTAGCCATCATTTTGCCTTCCGCCTGACTTATCAGTGCGCCAAAACTATTTGCTTTAATAAATGATTTAATAGCGTCGGCATCGGTGTTTTGGAATTGCTTGGGTACGTACATAGGTGCTTTGTTTACTTTAACAGCGTCTTAAGGATCTCATTGATCCTTACCAGGTGGTGATCATCGTGTTCAGCGTCGAACCATGCCAGATCAACTGGAGTCATGCTTACTTTCAAACGCGGATGCATGGAAGACCTTGACAACTCATCCGATGTCAGGCTGAGAACCCGCTTTGTGTTTTCACGTCGATGCTTCTCAAAGGTGTCGATGACCTTCCGTATAGGTTGCTTGTTATAATCTCCCCTTGGTTCAAACACAGCTGGAGACAATATTGAAACTCCATTGATCATTTCGCTAATCCTTTTTCCGGAGATCTCTTCGACTTCTGCCAGATGTCCGACATTTTGCTTGACAGACCATTTGCCATCCAGCATATTCGAAAGTAATTCCTCCGAAACGTCATTTACTTTGGATCGCAGTCGCACGATTGTTCCCTCCAGTCTTTCAACCAGGAATGGAAGCATGCCCGGAGACAGGCCAAATCGAAATTGGCGCTCGAACCATGGTAATTTTTCCATCACGACGGATTATGGTAGCGCTACTTCCTGCGTGTGCCCGGCTACAACGATGTGAGGCTTGTGGTGAACATCAAAGTTTACCGAGCGTGCGATAAAACACATCCTATTGGCATTTTGATGCAAAGCGTAGGCGCGTTCTATCATATCGGCTGATCTCACAGTAACCACAGGGTTGAGATTGGCGCCGATGAATTGTCCGCTGCCGTCAGCGTTTTCTTCCATCACAGCCGAAGCGTTGTCTGTATAATCCGTCACGACAACGCCATTGACGGCACATAGGTGCAGGTACCAGAGCATATGACAGGTCGATAGCGAACTGACAAGAAAGTCCTCCGGCGTATGCTTGGTGGGATCGCCGCGAAAGGAAGGGTCAGAGCTTCCTTCTATCGTGCGCTTGCCCTTTGTAGCAATGGAATGGCTGCGATCATAGCCTTTATAATCAGTCGTACCCTGCCCGCGGTTGCCCGTCCAGGTGATCGTTGAGTTATAATGATGATGTTTCACGGTTGTAGATTTAGATATCAATTCTTTTTAAGCAAGATCTTTTTTCATCAGGTGATCGGTCTGGAGATCATTCCCAAGCATAAACGGATGTGAGCCGAACTTTTCGAATCCCTGCTTCTTATAAAACGCGATCGCTCTTTCGTTATGCTCCCACACACCAAGCCAAATCGCATCGTATTCTTCCTGCCTGGCGATGTTTAGCATTGCATCGATCAGTTTATGGCCTACTTTTTTTCCGATATAGTCTTTTGCCGCATAAACGCGTTCTATCTCAATGCTGTGAGCACCTTTTAATTCGCGTGGTGTTTCGCTCTTTCTTAGTTTGGCATAGCCAACTGGAATGCCATCAACCTCGGCAAGTATAAAAGTGTTACATGGGTCTGACAATTCGGATTCGACTTGCCTGGTATTGAAGTTCTTCGCCAGATAAATATCCATGTCTTCCTTTTTGTTGATCGCAGCGAAAGTGTCATAGAACGTCTGCATTCCAATTTGCACGATTGCCGCCGTGTCTTCTATTGTTGCCTTTCGCAGGACTGTAGCCCCTGTCTGATCAAGCCTAAGTTCCATCTTGATGTTACTCCGTTTGTATGGTCCGTCAACAGGAACTTCTTCAAATCCCAGTTTTCTGTATAAGGAAATAGCTGGTGCCAGTATGGTGTTGGAATACAGGATCACCTTCTTGGCGCCGAGTTCTTTTGCTTTATCGATGGCCGCGACGGTCAATGCTTTGCCTATATAACGACCTCTGTATCGTTCGTCGACGGCCATTTTAGTGAACTCATAAATGCCGGGTTCGACAAATCGTATTGCAGCGGTTCCTACAACCTCACCCCTGTGGCTAGCCATCATGATCCTGCCACCTTTTGAGAGGATATATTTTTCAGGCTCCTGTAATACATTCAGATCGACCGGTTCAAGTGAGAAGTATTGCTCTATCCACTTGCGATTTAAATCTTCGAACCATGGCTGATGATCCGGCTGATATTCAATTATCTCAGTTGAATGATTATCCATAACATTCTTTCATGAAATGAACAGTACGAAAAAAATTTCATGTTACTGGCCTTTTTATCGCGAAAGCTGCGTCTTCCAAAGCTTGCTGAGGAAATAGCCGCGGTTCACGATATATATACCAGCTACTGTAACGCCAATAGCCATTGCGATGACGAGGTTGAGCTTTTCATTCAAGATTAGCCATCCCAACATGACGGCCACAACGGGATTGACGTACGCATATAGGGACAGTATCGTCATCGGCAATTTTCTCAACGTATATGAATAACACGCATAAGCGATAATAGAACCGAATATGATAAGATAGGCCAGCGAAATTCCTGCTTCCAGCGACCAATTCACGGAACTGAGATCGTCAAACAATAATGTGCATGGCACAAGCCACAGCCCGCCGAAGAACATCTGAAGGGCAGCGTTCAGAAAAAGATTGCCTTCGCTGTTTTTCTTTTTCAGCCAGACGCTAGCACCGGCCCAACTTACTACAGCAGCAAAGATCAGAAATATTCCAACCTGGTATTCGATCTTCGAAAAATCGCTAATGTGTTCAGCAAAGATCATTACAATACCGACCAGGCCGACAAGGACACCAATCAATATTGGCATTGTGGGTTTCTCTTCTTTGTTTATTGTCAGGTTGATAAGGATGACCATCATAGGCATGAGTGAGCAGATGATAGCAGCTACCCCACTTGGAATGAGGACTTCTGCGTAGGCCACAAGTCCATTACCCATTGATATCATAAAAAACCCTGCTATTGCCTGCCGGACGATATTTTCACGTGAAGGCAAGGGTGCCCTGGCGAATATCATAGCAAATCCGGCGAGCGCAATTCCTGAAATAAGCTGACGAATAACAACGAAGAGGAACGGGGGAAAATGAAGTACGCCAATACGCAATGCCACATAGGTTGTCCCCCAGATGATGCATATGGCACCTAACGCAATGTAAGCGGTGAGAAGATCCTTTTTCAACTTGGTAGATGTAAAGTCATGAATAGTTACTCAAAGCTCTAAATTATACGTAAACAAAACAGTTTCAGTTTCCGATATTTCGAGCAGATCAGTTGAGCGCAATCCCTCATTCAAAGCGCTTTAAAAGGCATATTTAGATAAAAAAGCGAGCCCGGAAAAAGTCGTTTCAATCGTTAGAATTGCAGCAGGCATAACTTATTACGAAGTGGAACACCAATGTCATTTATCTAACCGGAGTTGATTAATGATATGCAAGAGTGGAGAAAAAGAGAAAGGATGGTAAAAAAAACAGTCACGCAGGGGCGTGACTGTCGACACTAAAAAACCTGATTAATATCTTATAAAGAAGCGATTGCTTGTCTTCGTGGTCCTCCTCTTTTCCCACCGGACTTAATCTTGTCCAAAGAGATTTGATAAATATCCGTATTATGAACAGTCACCCGGCGTGAGAAGACTCCAAACTTTCCACAATTCGTTATGCTGAAGAACTCATCATCCATGTCGCTGTTCACAGTTGGACCAAGGTTAACCGGCGTACTCCAGTTGGTCCATGTATCATCAAGGCGCTTTGACATATAAATATCAAATCCTCCAAGTCCATTGTGCCCCGTTGAAGCAAAATAGAGCGTTTCGTTATCCTGCGCCAGGAAAGGTGAAGATTCGTCGAATTCGCTGTTGATCATAGAGCCCATGCTCATAGGCTCGGTAGCCTTTTTGCCATCCCAGAAGCTTACCATCAGATCGCGTTCGCCAATGTTGTCAACGGTTTGGATCGAACTGATGATAACACCTTTTTTCAGACATATAAAGGCATTACCGTGATCAGACAAATTATAGTATTTTTCAATTTCAATGTTTGTAGGAACAGACCAGCTGCCGTTAACTTTGATACTGTAGGAAAGGCCCGCGCGCATCTTACCGTTTTTCAAATAACGGTTGCCGAGAAGCAGTGTATCACCGGTGGTGCTTATGTTGTTCACATAGTTAGGGCCGTCATTGTTCAGTACACCTTCCAAATGAACAGGTTCTGACCATGTTTGACCGACAGAATCGAAGTTGGAGTACCAAATGTCTTCAAGATCAGTTTCGCCAGTGGTATTGTTGGGGTGTCCAACGCGACTGAAATACAAACGCTTACCACATGGTGCAAGTCTCGGTTTGACATCTTCGAATGCACTGTTAATGCTCTTATTAAGGCGTACGGCCTTAACCGCCTCGATGCTCACGCTGGCGTCGCCGGCAGTCGTTAGCTCCTCGTATTGAATGCTTGCAAATTCGAGACCTTGAGCAAACTGGGCATTGCCCTCAGAATAAGTCACGAGGCCTAGAACAATCAATAACATCGAAATGGCTTTGTTATTTTTCATTGGGAGTCTATTTGTCTTAGTCATAATCATTATTCCGTTAGGATTATACAAAGGTGCATCACCTGGCAAGAGTATAAATCAGCGCCCACCTGATTTGGTCAAAATCAGGGATACAGGAGGTAAAATGGCGTTTTTGGACCATTTCAACGGTTGCGGAAACATTAGATCTTGAAAAAGGAAATTTTTTCGCATTCTATCAGGGAACCTCTGATAGAAGGGGTATGAGGATTACCTGTAGTGGTAGGGCATATTTCCTTAGTCCTTAGTATTTAGTCCTTAGTCCTTAGTTTTAGACCTTGTAGTTAGGACTCAGGACGAAATGGTTTATTTTTATCATTCTCGCTTTTCACAGAATAGATTGATTGAGTATGATCTTTACAAATGACAGATAACCGGAAAAACAAAATCTCAATTGTCATCCCTGTTTATAATGAAATGGAAAACATTCCAGTTCTTTATAATGAATTGAAAACAGAGGTCTCTTCGTTGAATTATTCCTGCGAATTTATCTTTGTAGATGACGGTAGTACCGATAGATCACTCGATCTGATCAAAGATATTTCCGCAAAAGACAATTCAGTATTCTTTATTGAGCTATCCAGAAATTTTGGACATCAGTATGCGCTCAAGGCCGGGCTGGATATATCTTCCGGGGACTGCGTTATTACGATGGATGCAGATCTGCAGCATCCTCCTCGCGTCGTAAGAGAACTCATCGGCAAATGGGAACAGGGATTCGACGTTGTTTACACCCGTCGAAAGGAGGATAAAGATCTCTCGTGGTTCAAGCGGAAGACTTCGTTGTGGTTTTACGCATTAATGGACCGGTTGTCCGACCTCAAGCTCGAAAATGGTGCTGCCGACTTCAGGCTCATGAGCCGGATCGTACTCAATGCATTTGCCCATCTTAACGAGAATGAATTATTTATACGGGGTCTCGTTAAATGGGCAGGCTTCAGACAAACAGCCGTTGATTATGATCCAAGCGAACGCTTCGCCGGCACAAGCAAGTACAACTACAGAAAGATGTTTTCATTTGCGTTGCGCGGGATTACATCTTTCAGTGTGAAGCCGCTGAAGGTCATAGCCTATATCGGTTTGGTACTTTTCGTGGTATCGTTAATACTCGTCCCCTACGCCCTTATCAGCTACTTCCTTGGAAAAGCGGTACAGGGGTGGACTTCACTGATGGTCATCATCGTATTTTTCAGCAGCCTTCAACTTCTGATGCTTGGTATCATCGGGCTGTATTTGAGTAAGATCGCTGTGCAGTCAAAACAAAGACCGCTTTATCTTATCCGCGATTCAAATTATCCGGGAGCAAACAATGCGGACTCCAGGGATCTGCCATGAAAAAAGTTTTACTGTCATTTGATATAGAGGAATTTGATATGGCATTGGAATATGGAAAATCCATTTCCATGGACCGGCAGATCTCAGAATCTGTCAAAGGCACGACGATCATTCTTGATCTGCTATCATCATACAACGTTAAGGCTACATTTTTCAGTACTGCGGTTTTTGCATCCCACGCTAAAGAAATAATCGAACGGCTCATTGATGATGGTCATGAGCTTGCATCTCATGGCTATTATCACTCTAAATTCGAAAATTCACATCTGAGCGAATCCAGGGTTGCGCTCGAGCGTATTTCAGGGCGACAAATAAATGGCTATCGAATGGCTCGCATGATGCCGGTCCAGGATGAAGCCATCGTTAATGCCGGTTATCAATATAACTCTTCCCTTAATCCGACTTATTTGCCTGGCAGGTATAACAATTTTTTCATGCCCCGTAGAAAATTCGTCAGCGGCAACCTGATACAGCTGCCTGCTTCCGTAACGCCATTGATAAGGTTCCCGCTATTCTGGCTTTCATTTCACAATACGCCCATGTTGTTCTATAAGGCTGCCTGCAGGATCACAATGCTACGTGATCATTACCTGAACCTCTATTTCCATCCATGGGAATTTGTGGATCTTCATGATCCAGCCTATGGGTTGCCCCGATATGTGTCAAGGAATTCAGGAAAGAAAATGATCTCACGATTTAGAGACCTGCTTTCATGGATGAGGGATAGGGGATATGAGTTTGAAACAATTTCGGATTTTCTGAAGGTACCAATACAGCGCTAAAGGATTATCAAATTGTTAGCGTGCTTGATCGTTAGAATAGGAGAATACACATTACGCAGCAGTCAATACACATTTTGCCTCGCCGATCGAGTATGACTAATTGATAAAACTCAATTTTCATGAGGTTGTCAATTGATGAATTTCAGATGAATATTCACCTGCTGTGTATTGCATCATGTTTGTTCTCTATCTTGTTCAAAATGAGAGCCCACAAATTTTCACGAGTTCGTCAATCAGCGCCTTCGTGAGATTCCAGGGCTTGACGGAGGTCTCGCATCAGGTCGTCATGATGCTCTATGCCGGCTGAGATCCTCAGCAAATTGTCAGGACTCATTTGCAACTTACCTTCCGCACTTCGCCGGTGCTCAATAAGTGTCTCTACGCCACCCAGACTGGTAGCATGCCGGATCATCTTCAGGTTGCCTGTCAGCCTTAGCGCGTCGGCCTGCCCTCCTTTAACAAGAATGGAGAGCACACTGCCAAATCCCCCATGCATTTGTCTTTTGGCGATGTCATGGTTTTTATGATTGCTCAGTCCAGGATAAAGTACTTCCTCGATCTTTGGATGCTGGGATAGATACAGGGCCATGGCCATAGCGTTGCTGTTCTGAACCGGAACGCGTAGCGCAAAAGTTGACAAGCTCCTGTTTAACAGCCAGCAATCAAACGGAGAGGGTACTGCGCCACCAATGATCTGATACTGCCGGAGCTTTTCAGCCACTTCAGACTTTTCCTTTAAGATGACCACACCCCCGAGTACGTCGGAATGACCACTAAAAAACTTCGTGGAGGAGTGCATCACAAAGTCTACCCCAAGCGCAAGGGGATGCTGCAATAGCGGTGTGGCGAAAGTACTGTCACATCCGGTTGCAATTTTCCGTTCCCTGGCCATGCGGACGACCTCCTCGATGTCTGTTATTTTTAGTTTTGGATTAGACGGGCTTTCTATCCAGATAAGTTTTGTACGGGATGTTATTGCGGCAGCTACGTTTTTTACGGATGTCATATCAACTTCCGTAACGTCGACGCCCTTTGGCTGGAGAAAATTTTTGATCAGACCCCGTGTTCCGTGATAACAGTCATCCGGATAGACAAGGTGATCACCCGCTTTCAAAGCAACTTCAAAGATCCCATTGATAGCCGCCATGCCCGATGCAAAAGCTATCGCCTCGGAACCTCCTTCAAGCATGCTTAGCTTTTTTTCCAGCGCCGTTCGGTTTGGATTGCCGGATCTGGTGTAGTCACCAACCTCATCCTGGTTCCTACGCTGGAACGTTGTGGACAGGTGGATCGGCTGCATGATGTCGCTTTCAACTTCGTATCCGATATAAAGGGCCTTGGTTTGGATATGGCATGAGTCGAGGAAGTCGTTGTCCATTTTTGTGTTACATGTGGTGATTAATATTAACGGCGAATATACCTGAGAAATCGTGTTAGTTTCCCTTCAAATCCTCCAACAATATGTGAATATTATGTGCTTGGCTTTACGGCGCCGAAAGTCTAATTTTATGACTATGCGAAGAATTGCAATATGGTTGGTGTTAGTGTGTGTGGCTCAGCAACTCGCAGCCCAGTCAGTGATGAATGTTGATGATGAAATTATTGAACATAATTTCATGCCCAATGAACTGATGTATTATGTGGACGATACCCATACGCTTAGCTTTGGTGAGATTTCCTCAGGAAGCTTTTCGGGGCGGTTCGAAGCTCATCCAACCTATCAGAACAAGGACTTTAACGCGGATGCAGCTTATTGGATAAGAATTCCAATCAGGCACAACTCCAAATCAACGAAGGTTTGGCTACTGGAATTCTACGACCAAACGATTGATCATATCGAGGCATATGTGCCTCAGGAAGATGGCTCATATAAGCACGTCATGATGGGCGATAGTCAGCCATTCATGAAAAGAACTTTTCGCCACAAGAATTTTGAGATCGTTCTCAACATGCGGTCGGATGACGTGATGTTCTATTATTTCAATATCCGTTCACATGAATTTGCCGACATTCGGGTTGCATTCCGTTCTGTAGATCGTTTCGTCTACTATGCATTGAACGAATACTTTCTCTTTGGCACTTTTTATGGAATGATACTTATCATCAGTGTCTACAACCTGCTTGTATTCCTGGCTATCCGTGAAATCAAGAACATTTTCTACATCTTTTACATTCTGAGCGTAGCCGCATATGCTATGAGCTATGACGGGATAGGATTTCAATACCTGTGGCCCAATCATCCTGAGTGGAATGAATACGCTGTAGGCATCACACTTTACTCTGTTATTTTATGGGGACTTATCTTTACACGCAGGTTCTTAAATACCAAGGCAAACTCACCCAACCTTGATAAAGCGCTTCTGGGAATGATCTACGCCCGGTCGGCGTGGTTCGTTATAGAGCTATTCTTCTTTTCGCACCTGCTCTCGTACAGAACGATTGAGATCATTCCGCTGTCCCTGATCTTCTTTACGGCGATCCGTGTCTGGAATAAGGGATATCGTCCAGCCCGGTTTTTCGTCATTGCATATGGAATTCTGTTCACCGGATTCTTTATCCGCTCAATGGTATACTTTAACCTGCTGCCATTTACAACGCCACTGCATTATAGTCTCCATATCAGTTTTGTACTGGAAATGCTGTTTCTGACGTTCGCTCTTGGCGACCGGATCCGGATCCTGAAGGACATGCGTGACAGGGCCTTGAAAAGGATCATCCACCAGCATGAGGTAAATATGCAGCTTAAGGACAGGGTAAATCTTGAGCTGGAACAAAAAGTCCAGGAAAGGATGCT
Organism: uncultured Cytophagales bacterium; assembly: GCA_963845845.1. GTDB lineage: Bacteria > Bacteroidota > Bacteroidia > Cytophagales > Cyclobacteriaceae > Chryseolinea. The sequence goes on along the minus strand of CAWJTP010000007.1, from coordinate 35,858 downwards.
GGAGCTAAATGCTAAAAACCACGAATTGGAGGAAACCAACAAGAAATTGGAGCGACAATCCTATGAGATCAATCAGATCAACTCCATTCTTGACCTGGATAATTGGAAGCTTAAAAATAGCCTAAAGGAGGTTTTGAACGAGCGGCTCATGGAAAAAACCATGGACTACGTCAATTCAAAACGTTGTATCCGGATACGCTTGCCTGTTACAGGTTCCTGGATAACATCAAGTGGGACAATGGATTTCACTGCCGTAAATGCGCGAACAGCAAATATTTCGACGGGGCGCACAAGTTCTCCCGCAGGTGCACAAGGTGTGGATATAACGAATCCATCACCTCCTATACGATCTTCCACAGCATCAAATTTCCCATAGAAAAGGCATTTTATATAGCCTTCCTGACTGTTGAAGGGAACAAGAGACTTCACCTTGGAGTACCTCGCGGGCCATCTTAGCTCCGGGTAAATACACTTTGGGCATTCAAAAATAAAGTGTCGGAGCGGATCGCTGAGTTGGAGATGCGTGGAAAAGTACCCCATGCTTCGCGTTGGGAAGAGATCATTCTGCTTCCTGAGCATTCAAAGCCGTCAAAAAAATCTGGAGCAAAACTCCCCAATAAATCGGTCGCAGCCTGACCGAAATATCCTTTTTACAACGTTTCCTATCCCATGTTTTTTTTCCGTAATATCATCTACTGAAAAACCCTTGAAGTAGCCAGAAATCGTTTTAAATCAATGTTTTTTTTCTGGAAAAACATCACAGCCGGCCAGCTTTGAAAGAGTGCTTCTATAGCTTCATTTTATTGAAAAAATTCTTGTTTGGCACAGGAAAGCGTGAAATTGATAATGCGAAAGAGTAAACGCGAAAATCTATGATAAGAAATTTACCAGTTACAGTATTGATTCTCAGCCTGTTGGTGACCACGGCTTGGGCTCAGGACAAGCAATTAAGTGGAAGGGTCACCTCGAAAGTAGACGGTACAGCATTACCTGGGGTAAACGTTGTTGTTCAAGGAACATCAAAAGGCACCTCGACCGATGTTGACGGAAACTATGCCATCCAGCTGACTCCAGAAGAAAACACCCTTGTTTTCACTTTTGTGGGTTTTGCACCGATGACTGTCACGGTCGACGGACGTACAACAATTGACATTGCGTTGGAAGAGGATGTTACCTCGTTGAACGAGATTGTTGTAATCGGTTACGGAACGATGCAGGAAAAAGAGCTCACCTCGGCTATCACTACGGTGAAGGGGGATGAAATTGTGAAAACGCCGACAAGTCAGGCAATGCAGTCCCTTCAGGGCAAAGTTCCCGGTGTACAAATAATTAGCAGCGGAGTGCCCGGTGCCAGTCCAACCGTTCGGGTTAGAGGTATGGGTTCCTTCCCGGCAGAGGGTAAGGGGGAACCACTGTATGTGGTGGATGGAATGTTTTTTGATAACATCGATTTTTTGAACACCGCTGATATCGAAACGATGTCGATCTTAAAAGATGCCTCGGCTGCATCGATTTACGGCGTTAGGGCTGCCAATGGCGTTGTTTTAATTACAACCAAATCGGGCTCCTATAAACAGAAAACTGAAGTCGATTATAATGGCTACTATGGTGTTCAAGTCGCACAGAATGTTCTCAAAATGGCGAATTCGCAGCAATTCACCCGTTACGCGCTGGCGACAGGTTCGACTGCTGACGCATCCTTCATTAACAATGCGTTTGCACGTTATGGTCGAAGCAGGATAGATCCAAATGTTCCAGATGTAAATACAGATTGGTACGATGAAGTTCTGAGAACCGCTGCGATACAAAATCACTCGGTTTCTATTAACGGAGGAAATGAGGGTGTCAGATTCTCTGTGGGTGCAAGTTATTTTGATCAGGAAGGCCTCCTGAAAGTGACGAAAAATGAGTACGAGCGTTTGAACTTCCGCGCCAAGCTTGATTTTAAGGCCACCGAAAGATTGACGGTAGGTGGAAATGTAAACCTGAGCAATGCGACTCAGTACGTTGGCGATAATGCAGCATGGCTCAATGCATTTTTTGCTGTCCCTATCATACCTGTTTTTGACGAACAAAATACTGCTGCTACACCGCTCCACCTTTCCAATGCCCAGCAATTGGGCTACCGGAGTCCGCAGAATCCGTTCTACAACCTATACTACACTAATTACAGATCAAAAATTGGTAAAATTCTTGGTAACTTTTATTTCGATTACCAGCTAATTCCCAATAAGCTTTCGTTCAAGATGGCTTATAACTACAATTATGAAACAGTAGCGCAGCGCAATGTTGATTTCGCATATCACAATGGAGAAACCAATGTTCAGAATGCGATCAAACGGAGAAGCGAAACACAGCTTAACCAGATCCTGGACAATACCCTCACGTATACGGAAAGTTTCGGAGCTCACAACCTCACCTTGCTAGGCGGGTACTCGTACCGTAGCGAGGTGATGGAAGGTAACTTTGTTAGAGCTACTAATATTTCAACGCTGGACCCCGATGAAGAACAGACCTGGTTTATACCTACCAATCATGGGCAATATGACATTGGTAATACTGGCGACATTGGAAGCCGTGAATTCGGTGTCTCCTATTTTGGTCGGGTAGCCTACAATTACGATGAACGGTATTTGCTCTATGGTACTTTCAGAAGGGATGGCACAAATAAATTCACACAGAAGTGGGGTAACTTCCTCACTTTTGGCGCGGGCTGGGTCATTTCCGAAGAGAGCTTCTTCGAGGTCCCTGCTATCAATTATCTTAAGTTAAGAGGAAGCTGGGGTCAGCTGGGTAATGATGGTATAGCGCCAGCCGTGGGTCAACCCACGATTACTTCTATTGCAACTGCCGTCAAGGATGCGCTTGTCGAGGGAGTTATTATTGATAACACCTTCGACCTGGTGAACGTTTGGGAGACAGTTGAAGAAACTAATGTGGGACTAACCTCCATTTTCTTTAATAACCAATTGACGCTGGATGCTGACTACTACATCCGTGATACCCACGATGCCGTAACAACTTTGACATTGCCTGCGCAGGCAGATGTTATTCGACGAAACGTCGCTGAGATCAGGAATTCAGGTCTCGAAATAGCTGTAAACTGGACCGGAAAAATTTCACCCGATTTGTCTTACACTGTCGGTGGCAACATAGGCACGCTAGAAAATGAAGTTCTCAGCATGGGAGGACAAAACTACCTGGATGCAGGGCAGGCGGAATTCCGCCAGCGTTCCATTGTGGGTGAGTCGATCAACGCTTTTTTTGGACTTGAAGTAGAGGGCGTTTATCAGAATCAGGCCGAGATCAATAATAGCTTAACGGCAGAATTAATTCAGGAAAGAGGGATCGCTCCGGGAGACTTTCGTTTTAAAGATCAGAATGGAGATAAGGTTATTGATGCTGCCGATCGCGTGGTGCTGGGCAATATTCTTCCCTCGCTTACCTACGGATTTAATCTGGGTGTCACCTACAAAGGTTTCGAACTCACGGCCAATATCCAGGGAATGTCAGGTCATAGTATCCTGAACAGGAAAAGAGGTGAATTGATCTTCACGAACGATACAAATATCGATGCAGAACTTGCAAACAACCTGTGGACCGGAGAAGGTACTTCCAATAAATATCCTTCAGCTGCAGGCCTCAGAAAATCCTGGAACTTAAGCATGAGCGATTACTTTGTTGAGGATGGATCATATTTCCGCCTTCAGAACGTACGCCTTTCCTATCATGTGGCGAACAAAGAATTATTCGGAATTAAAGTACCCGACACCCGGATCATTCTCACCGCAGAGCGCCCCATTACGGTATTTAATTACAACGGATTTAGTCCGGAAGTGGGCGATTATGTGGATCGTGCGACTGGCAATTTGGAACGTCAGACTGGTGTAGATCGCCAGACCTATCCGATCCCTGCTGTATACACGGTGGGACTAAATGTTAAGTTTTGACAGCATTATCAAGAACTATAAATGATGATTATGAAATTCATTAAAATAAGTAAGAAAGTGTTAGCCGTCTGCCTCGCGCTGACGATCATCACATCATGTGATGATAAGCTAAATGAGGGGTTGGACGAGCAACCGCTGGCAGAAAATATCGATTACACCAAGACCGAGAACATGGCAGGTCTGTGGCTGGGCGCTTATGCAAAATTGTTTGAACTCGAATGGGAGACTTTCCCGGTATTAGCCGTAAGAGGTGATGATGTGCGTGCGCAGGGAGACCAGGAACCTCTTAAGGCAACCGACGAATTCAGGTACGTTCAGGATAACTGGATGACCAATGCTGCGTGGCAAAGATTTCATGAAGATATCTTCTCTTTTCATGGAGCACTCGAACAGATTGTAAAGTATAAAGAATTCGCGCCCAACCCTGCGTTGGCGGACCAGTATATGGCTGAGATCAGGGTGATGATTGCATTTGAGCTTTATCAGTTGTCGCGGATGTGGGGAGGTTTATTGATCCCAACGAGTTCTCAATCACAAGAACTCTACAATGTTGAACTGTCAACTGCTGAACAGGTAATGCAGCATATTATTGCTGAACTTGATGCAGCCATCCCTTTGTTGCCGACAGTTCATCCGAATCAAAGAACTGATATGCCGGGAGGAATAACAAAGTCCACAGCACTTGCCGTCAGGGCCATGGCGAGCCTTGAGCTGAAAGATTATCAGGGAGTTGCAGATGCCACCGGACAGATCATAAGCTCTGGTCTTTTTTCCCTGGAACCGGATTACTACAACTTGTTCAAGAAACCGGGAAAACTGAATGATGAGAATATTCTTGAATTACAATATTCAGATTTCAATCAGGCGTCAGGAACAGAAAGAAATTACCTGAATGCATTTTTCGGACCTAATTCATGGACGCCAGCAGTTTCAGGTGCCAGCAGTGGCTGGGGTTTCTGGGAACCTTCTTACAAGTACATTACATTCATGCTTGACCGTGGTGAAGAATTGAGACTTGAAACAACCGTTCTCTTTACCCTGCAAGGAATTAATTTCCTTGAGGATGAGTACGGTCCCCTGCCAGCCTGGATCTCAAACGAGACACGTGACGGCGACCTCATTGGCAATGCCAGTGGTGTTGATGAACCCAGAGCAATATTTTCCAGTGGTAAACATTACTTACCATCTACGCAGCTCACACCAGGCCGTACAGATTACGGCAGCAGCAAGAATTTTGTTTGTATCCGTTATGCCCAGATTTTGCTGATGCATGCAGAAGCCCTGACACAGGGAGCAACAAGCTCGGCTATGACAGCAGATGCTGCTGTCAATGCAGTCAGGTCACGAGCTGGTTTAGGAACTCTTACAGGCGTAACCATCGATAATGTCCTGGATGAAAAATTTGCCGAATTAGCGATGGAATGGGGAACCCGTTTTGAAGATCTGGTTAGACATGGCAAGACATCTGAACTCAGTGGTTCAGACCGCGGAGGTGTTTCATGGACCTATAGTCCTGACGAACAGTATCTGCCCTATCCCCAAGCGCAGCAGGATATCCTGCCCCAACTTAGAGATGCTCAACCAAACTAATTCAGACTATGAAAATTTATAAGAATATATTGGCAGGAACGTTAGCTGTAGTTTTAGCAGTAAGCTGCGACGACGGTTATATTGACAAGATTAGTCCAGTTGACCCGGGACCAGATGCATCGGCCCCCGCGATAACGATGAAGTTTCCGATAGAAGGAACGCAAATAAAAGTAGGAGCACTTCTTACTAATATTGGTATCGATTTCGAAGTTACCGATGACATCGAGCTCAAAACGATAACGGTATCAGTGGACGATGACGTAGTTGGAACCCTCACAGAGTTCATAGATTATCGAAAGCTTATTGTGGAAGATTTAATGTATGAGGGTCTTGAAAACGGACAGCACACACTGACGATTGCGGCTACTGACATTGAAAACAAAACCACTACCGCGACAGCTACCTTTGAGAAAGCGCCACCTTATATCCCCATATATCCCGGGGAAGTGTTTTATATGTCTTTTAACACCGAGGTCGGATTTAAAGAGTTAGTGACTTTTTCAGATCCGACAATAGTGGGAACTCCCGCCCTTGCCGGAGAAGGAGCAGCTGGAGGAAATGCCTATAAAGGAGCCGAGTCTGCGTACCTGACATTCCCGACAACTGCGCTCCAAAAGAATGAGTTCAGCGCAGTTTTTTGGATGAAAGTGAATAACGCCCCCGACCGCGCCGGCGTGTTAGTGATGGGACCACCTGACCCTAACCTTCCGGCTACTCCAAACAATCGTACCTCAGGCTTCAGGTTTTTTAGGGAAGATGCCGGTGGCAAACAACGGTTTAAGTTAAATGTTGGTGATGGCACAAACGAATATTGGTTTGACGGAGGTGCAGCAGCTGATGTTGTTCCTAACACCGATGAATGGGTTAATTTCGCCTTTACGATATCAGGTTCTAAGGCTGTCGTTTACATTGACGGAGAAGTTGTTTCCCAGGGTGCACTGCCCGGTGTAAGTTGGGCAGGGTGCGATATTCTTTCCATTATGTCCGGAGATCCGCGCTTTATGGAGTGGGGACACCATTCGGATAAAAGCCTTTTGGATGAATTGCGCTTATTTGATAAGGCTCTGTCCCAGGCGGAACTACAAACTATTATTAACGACAAGTATGAGCCATATGATGGCGAAGAATTTTACATGACCTTTAATGGGAACTTCAATGAATTTTTATCTGGAACGCCTGCTACCGTAGTTGGAACACCGGATTTTGCTGAAGGTGCAAAAGGAGCTTCTTACGCAGGAGCTTCCAATTCTTACCTGACTTACCCGGCAGCGGATCTGCTCGGCGATGAGTTTAGTGCTGCTTTCTGGATGAAGGTCGATAATGCTCCTGACCGTGCCGGAATTCTAGTGGTAGGACCTCCTGACCCTAACCTTCCGGCTACACCGAATAATCGTACTTCCGGCTTTAGGTTTTTTAGGGAAGATGCCGGAGGAAAACAGCGGTTTAAATTAAACGTGGGTGATGGCACTGCAGACCATTGGTTTGACGGTGGTGCAAACGCTGATGTTGATCCTGCGGCAGGTGAATGGGTGCATTTCGCCTTTACAATATCAGCCAGTCACGCTGCAGTTTATATAAATGGTGATGTGGTATCCGAAGGGGATTTCCCTGGTGTCGACTGGACCGGATGCGATATCCTTTCTATTATGTCGGGAGATCCGCGTTTCATGGAGTGGGGACATCATTCGGATGAAAGTTTGATGGATGAATTACACGTATTCAACAAGGCACTTTCACAAGCAGAGGTCCAGGCCGTAATGGAAAATTAGATATTTAGCAAGTCTGTAGTTTTGGAGTCAACGCAAATAATGGGTCTCGGATGGTTCCGAGATCCTTATTTTTATATCCGGTTATGCATATCAGGAAAACAGTATTGCTTATTGCCCTTGTCTCTCTGTTGGGTTGTGAAAAAGAAAAGACCGGCACAGGCCTCCTGGAACTCGTGCAAGTGTTTATCGGCTCCGCGGAAATTAATCTCGAGGGACCCATCACCGATAATTTGCCAACAGACAGAACTATTACACTTGTTTTTTCGTCGGCCGTGAACCAGACTGCTGCTGCAAATGCTATAACCCTTACAAAGGGTGGGCAGTCGGTAGCAACGGATATCAGCTTATCTTCTGGAAACACTGCTGTTATCCGTCCTTCAGGACTTCTTGACAGCAACACTATTTACACCGTTAGCCTGTCGGACCAGTTACAAGGAACAAACGGTGAGACTTTTGTACCAAGAGAAATTAGTTTTAAAACTGCAATAGGGAGCCTGCAGATTACCTCCGTTGAAATCGGAGGCATTACTATCGACGGTGTGCCCAGAATAACTAATGTTCCTTTGGATTTAGCAATGACCATCCATTTTTCTGCACCTGTAAAAGAAAGTTCGCTTAACGCTGCTGCTGATCTGTCAGGGCCGGATGCTCCCGGGTTGTCGTTCTCTTTTTCCGACAATAGTCAGACCGTTAGCATTACGAGTTCTGTTCCATTAAAACATTTAACCGAATTCGAGTTCACACTTTCGAACTCTTTAAAAGGAGCTTTGGAAGAAAACTTTTCCGGGTTCTCCACGAATTTTTATACTACAATAACTGAAACACCACAGTTTCCGCTTATTTCGGATGAAGAATTACTTTCAAAAGTTCAGGAGCAGACCTTCAAATACTTTTGGGACTTTGCGCACCCGGCAAGTGGTATGGCACGCGAACGCAACACATCCGGAAACGTCATAACAAGCGGAGGCTCCGGTTTTGGTATCATGGCGCTCGTAGTTGGTATCGAAAGGAATTTTGTGTCGCGCACAGCGGGTGTTCAACGAATGAATAAGATCGTTACTTTCCTGGAAGACGCTGATCGTTTTCACGGCGCCTGGTCGCATTGGATTGATGGCAATACCGGAGACGTTATCCCCTTCAGCACAAAAGACAATGGCGGTGATCTGGTCGAAACGTCATTTCTGATTCAGGGCCTTCTTACTTTCCGACAATATTTACAACCGACGGACACAGCGGGAAACAATTTAATCAACCGTATCACCGAGCTATGGGAAACTGTAGAGTGGGATTGGTACAGAAAGAACAATGAGAACGTTTTATACTGGCACTGGTCTCCGAACTACTCCTGGGATATGAACTTTCCGATGTACGGATATTTTGAGCAGCAGATCACCTATCTTCTCTCGGCCTCATCGCCGACGCATGGAGTACCTAAAATTGTTTATTCAAATGGATACGGAAAAAACGGAACCATTGTTAAGAACAATACTCACTATGGATATAAACTTCCGCTTGAAAGTCCAAGTCCGCTCTTTTGGGTACATTATTCTTACCTCGGACTAGACCCGCACTTCAGCGATGGTTATGCAAACTATTGGGAACAAAATGTAAATGCAACTTTAATAAACCAGGCCTATTGTATTGCCAATCCAAAAAACTACGTTGGATACAGCCAGGATTGCTGGGGCCTGACGTCTAGCGATGAACAAAGTGGATACGATGCTCATTCACCTTCGAATGACAAGGGCGTCATCACACCGTCGGCTGCGCTTTCGTCGTTCCCATACACACCGGATGAATCGATGAGAGCGCTTAAGTTTTTCTATTATACACTAGGCGACCGGTTGTGGGGTGAATATGGATTTTATGATGCCTTCAATCTTACCAGTGGATGGACTGCTGATTCATACCTGGCAATCGACCAGGGGCCGATCATTATTATGATTGAAAATTATCGGACAGGATTGCTCTGGGAATTATTTATGTCAGCACCTGAAGTTCAAAACGGGAAAACAGTTTTAGGATTTACTAATTAATAACATGATCAAATATTTTACGAGGGTGTTGCCCATTCTGCTCATTGTCGTTTCGTGCGTCAGTCAGAAGCCGGTCGTTACTGAAAAAATTCCGGTACCGCTTACCAATGACTCCCTGCTGACACTCGTGGAATACAGGACGTTCCAATACTTCTGGGATGGCGCGGAACCCACGTCAGGTGCGGCGCGTGAGCGTTTCCATGTAGATAACATTTACCCCGAAAACGACAAACACATAATCACTACAGGTGGGACTGGATTCGGTGTCATGGCAATTCTCGTGGGCATCGAACGTAAGTTCATTACCAGACAACAAGGGTTTGAAAGGTTGAACAAGCTGGTTAACTGGCTGGAGAAAGCCGACCGGTTTCATGGCGCCTGGCCGCATTGGTTGAATGGAGAAACGGGAAAAGTAAAACCGTTCAGTCCCAATGATAATGGTGCGGATCTCGTAGAGACGTCCTATTTGCTTCAAGGCCTGATTTGTGTCCGTCAATACTTTAAGGATGGGAATGCCTCGGAAAAATCTCTTGCGGCTAAGATCGACACATTGTGGCGCGATGTTGAATTCGATTTTTTCCGCAATGGAAAGAATGTGCTTTACTGGCATTGGTCACCCGATAAGGCATGGGTAATGAATTTTGCCGTTGAAGGCTACAATGAATGCCTCATTATGTACGTGCTGGCGGCTGGATCACCGACACATACCATCCCCGCGGAAGTTTATCATGAAGGTTGGGCGAGAGGCGGTGGCATCAAGAACGACCCCAATCATCAACAGTATGGTTATCACCTAAGCCTGAAGCATAATGGAGCCACACAATATGGAGGCCCTCTGTTCTGGTCACATTACTCTTATCTCGGACTGGATCCGCACAATCTGAAGGATGCATATGCAGATTACTGGCAGGATAATACAAATCACACATTGATCAATCGTCAGTATTGTCTGGAGAATCCGAAGAAATTCAAAGGATATGGAGAAAACTGCTGGGGGCTGACGGCGAGCTACTCTATAAATGGATATGCGGCGCATAGCCCTAATGAAGATCTTGGTGTCGTATCTCCTACGGCTGCGATATCATCCATCGTTTATACTCCGGAAGCCTCCATCAAAGTGATACGTCATCTATACGAGGATTTAGGCGATAAGGTATTCGGGCAATATGGCTTCTACGACGCCTTTAGCGAGCAATCGAACTGGTACCCTAACCATTACCTGGCGATCGATCAGGGACCCGAAGTGGTCATGATCGAAAATTACAGATCCGGACTGCTGTGGAAACTTTTCATGTCCGCGCCTGAAGTCCAGGTAGCGAAGGAAAAACTTAAAATTAGTCCTTAGTCCTTATCCTGAGTCCTTAGTTGGTCTTGACTAGGACTTCTTAAATCCATTGAAACACGAAGGGCACGAAGTTTGGGAGAAACACAGCGACATTATTTTGTTAGTATTTGTACGGAAAGTCTGGATCCGCTTCCTAAGTTCGTTGCATTATCAATGCCTACATTCACTGCGAGTACTAGGCGAAATGATTTACCAGGGTATAACCGATAAAATAATTGCTGCCGCAATTAAGGTCCATAAGAAACTTGGTCCAGGATTACTTGAATCAACATATATAGGGAATGTTTGTGTTATGAACTTGTGTCGCAAGTTTATTCGTGGAGAAAGAAAAGCCTCTTCCAATCATTTATGAGGGAATTAGGCTTGAGCATGGATATAGACTTGATCTTCTTGTAGACCGAATGATTGTAATAGAGATTAAGACAGTCGAGGCATTCAATCGTGTCATTTTGATCAGGTGCTTACATACCTTAAGCTTGGAGACTTTCGGGTGGGTCTATTAAAAAATTTTTATGTGAGAATGTTAAAGGACGGCCTGAAGCGGATAGTAAATTGAAAATTAGTGGCACAGTCTCCGTGCCCTCTTAAACTCGGTGACGCTCTGTGTTTAAATGGATTTAAAGAGCATGCACCACCCCTCAACAAATGAACTGGTATCCTATCCCTTTTATCGTGATTATTGAAACTGAAGGGTCCTCCTTGAGGTAGTCGCGTAGCTTCGTAATGTATACATCCAGGTTGCGCGAATTGAAAAAGGAATCATCTCCCCACAGTTTCAAAAGGATCTGCTTCCGCAGGATCGTTGAATTCCTGTGCTCATTGAGCAATTGAAGGAGGGTGCTTTCGCGGTGCGATAATTTACGTACAACATTTTGTCGCCTTAATTCATAACGCATTGGTATGAACTCATATTTGCCAATAGCAAAATTTTCGAATGGCTTGTCTTTTTTAACGGCGATATTCAAGAGGTTATTTATACGTACAATGAGTTCTTCCATACTGAATGGTTTCCGGATGTAGTCATTGCCGCCAGAACCGAATCCTTTTAGCACGTCTTCGGTTTGATTCCTGGCTGTCACAAATATTATGGGAACCGCGTTGTTGAGCTTGCGGATCTCCTTGGCAATAGTGAATCCATCTTTGTTAGGAAGCATGACATCGACCACGCAGATATCCGGACCTTCACGCGTGAATGTTTCAACAGCAGCATTTCCATCTGTTACCATCAATACCGTAAACGATCTGCTTTCCAGGCTCTCCTTTACAATCCGACCAAGAAAGGGTTCATCTTCAACATAAAGTATTTTAGTGGCTTGCATCTATCGGTAGGGTTATCTTAAAGCAGCTGCCCTCGCCGGGAAAGCTTTCAAGTTTGATACTTCCATGAAGACTTTTTACAACAGCAGAAACGTAATTGAGCCCAAGGCCGTATCCCTTAGTATTGTGAACATCGCCAGTTGGTACACGGAAGAATTTTTCAAAGATCTTTTCATGGAATTCTTTGTCAATGCCAATACCATGGTCACGAATCAGCAGCTCAAGTGAAACGCCCGTATTTCTCAATTCAATATCAATTGCTGAGTTTTTGTGACTATACTTTACTGCGTTGTCAACGAGATTGAACATTACGTTGATCATGTGAAATTCGCTGCCCTGAAATTTGAAGTCCGGTCCTGATTTGAAATAATTTACGCGCAGACTCTTGCTGTCAAATACAACTTTCATTGAATCTATGACGTGAGCCACTACTTTGTCAAGCTGTACAGGAGTTGAAATAAAAGAAACACCCTGGGATTCGAAAACTGAAGCTTTGAGGATCTTGTCAGTCATTAGGGTTAACCGATTCAATTCGTTCTGCGCAATGGTTAGATACTCCTTTGTACGGTCGCGGTTCTCGAGGACATGGAAATCCTTGAGCGCTTCAAGCGCTACGCTAACGGTTGCCACGGGCGTCTTCAGCTCATGCGTGACATTACTGATAAAATCATTCTTGATATCCATAAGCTTTTGCTGTGCCTTCAGATTACGATGCATGATAACAAAGGAGGATATGGTGATTATGGTAAGCAGAAGCGAGAATAGTACTTGCGGAGATATCTCTTTTATGACATTCCAATGCATGTTTGGAAAAAGTCCCAGGTAAATATGAAATGGATTCATCCTGACGCGATCTGTTTGAAGCGTGTCACGGAAAACACTTTGCCGGGAGAATTTTTCGGGAATCTCCGCATCATCGATGAAGCCGATATTCCTTCCCTTAGGATCAGGGGGAGGAATTGAAATGTGCTTAAGCACAAATGGAATTTCCATGCCCGACTCCCTTAAAGCCGCTTTGTATTGTTCTGATAGTGTTTGAAGCGCCAAAGTATCAGGACCGATCCGGATAACGAACTTCCGTCCGTCTTTGAACCTATGCATATTGGACGCAAGCGGAGTCAGGTACTGCGCCACTGAATCCATCTCGCCTGTCGCTGAAACGAATACCTGAATGTTCGAGCTGTGGTCACGGATGCCCATGCCTGCCAACGTGTCCTTGCGAAAGGTTCTGAAACGAATTGAATCGTACGGATGCACTATTGTATCCAGCCTGGTATGGTCCTTATCAACAGCTTCGATATTTCTGATGAAAAGGGAGTCACGCAGACTGAAGATCGTTGATCTGAGGAGCGTACTTGTTTCTCTCTTTAAACCTACAAAAGCATTTTCATAAGAACTTCTAAGCCAAAAGACCTGCAGAACAATAAGCAATATGATACTGCTTATCATCAACGCTACCCTGATACTATTTCCTGATGACTTCATTTCCTGTTCTTCACGACTGCCGAGGTCAAAAATAATACTATTGAACTCCCAAAGGGAAGCCATTAACCTTAATTAACATTCTATTCAGAACTATTAACCGGGTCGCGTACTCCATGGAACTACATTACATCCAAATAAAATCATGAAGATCATGAAAATCGTAAAGCTACTGATAGGCATTGCCGTCACGCTCGCCGCCGCGCATGTTGTATTTGGTCAAACTACAGAAGGGGTAATCGACTACGACGTAAAAGAGAACCTTCATCGCAATCTTCCTCCTGAACGACAGGAAATGAAAAATATGGTTCCTGAATTCCGAACGATCCATATGCAGCTATTTTTCAATGCGGATGCTTCCCTGTACCGGTCTGTGGAAGAAGATGACAACGATTTTGAAAGCGAGCATGGTGGCTTACAAATGAAGTTTCAACAGCCACAGATCGAACTATTTGTCAATCCCTCCCAAAACAAGGAGATCACGATGCAGGAATTCATGGGTAAAATGTATCTGATGGAGGATTCATTGAAAGTGATCCCCTGGAAATTCGGCACTGCGTTGAAAAGAGTGATGGGATACGAATGCAAACAGGCAACTTATTTCAATGAGGAACGAAAGCAACAAATCGTTGCATGGTACACTCCTGATAAGCTCCGGCCATATTTGGGTCCGGATACTTTCAATACACTCCCAGGTGCTGTGCTTGAAATTGACATCAATGAAGGAGAACGCATCATTACTGCAAAAAAATTAACCAGCCGTACGCTAAAGAGAAGCGAAATGAAACCCCCATCACAAGGCGTAAAAATCACAAAAACAGAATTCCGCAAAATGGTGCAGGAGCAGGTTGAGCGCATGCGTGCGAACGGAGGAAACGTTATTATCCGCAATTAGTTATATCCGATTTGACAGCACATGAAACACCTCTACATTTTCTTTGTACTGCTCAGCAGCGTGGCAATAGGGCAGAAGCTATCAGTCAAAGGTCAGGTAGTTGACTCCATTGGCAGCCCCCTCCCTTCAGCAACGGTGATGATTCTCAGCAAAGCTGACTCCACCCTTGTTAACTTTGGGATCTCCAATGCGCAGGGAATGTTTGAGATCAAAAATCTTGTGCGCTCAGATTACTGGCTCAAAGTGACATTCGTTGGTTTCCGGACCCATACAACTTCCATTGAACCGCCCCTTGCCGGATCCGTGATCGATGTTGGACAGATAAGGATGCAGGAATCGGAAACGAAACTTGATGAAGTTGTCGTACAGGAAACAATACCAGTAACTGTCAAACAAGATACAATAGAGTATAACGCGGCAGCATTCAGAACCGCCAAAAACACAAACGTCGAGGACCTGTTGAAAAAGCTGCCAGGTATTGAGGTCGATAACGATGGAAATATTTCAGCTCAGGGAGAGCAAGTCAAGAGAGTTACCGTCGACGGCAAGGATTTTTTCGGAGGAACAGATCCTAAACTTGCAACAAAGAATCTTCCTGCCGATGCGATCAATAAAGTGCAGGTGCACGACAGAAAATCAGATCAGGCTTTGTTTAGTGGGATTGATGATGGCCAACGCCAAAAATCGATCAATCTTGAGCTGAAGCCAGAAAAGCGCGGTGGCACCTTCGGAAGTATTCAGGCAGGGTATGGAACAGATGACCGGTATCAGGCTAAGGCAAACCTCAACAAGTTTGATAAAGGTAAACAGCTATCATTTCTGGGAATGGCGAACAATACTAATGAGCAGGGATTCTCTATGGACGAGTACATGAATTTCACAGGAGGATCTCAGCAAATGATGTCAGGTCAGGGGATGATGAGGGTGCAAATTGATGGCAACAATCAGAATGGAGTTCCAATGAATTTTGGAAACCGCGCGAATGGTGTAATGAAGAACTATGCAGGAGGAATGAACTTTAACAATGAGTTTTCACCCAGAACCGAGGTGAACGGCAGCTATTTTTATAATCACCTTGACCATTATAAACTTCAGTCAACCATTCGGGAGAACTTTTTGAAAAACGGCAAATTCCTATACGATGAAAATTCTGAACAGAGTAATAGAAACGAAAATCATCGGTTGAATGTGGTTGTTGATCATAAGATAGATTCTTCAAACAGTATCAAGTGGACAACCAATACAACGTATAATCAGACGGACGCGAATACCAGATCTTCGAGCCGGAATCTTGAAGTGGACGGTGATGTGATCAATACTAACAATAGTCAATCCGCTTCAAATGGTACATCCCTCAACGTCAATTCATCTTTATTATACAGGCATCGGTTCAAAAAGAAGGGGAGGACAATGTCAACGAATTTACAATTTGGTTTGACAAATGAAGAACGCGAACAATTTCTGGATGCTACTTACAAGTACCAGGGCGAGTTAAGCGACAGGACCGTCCAGCAACGAAACGAACAAAAAACGACTACCAGGAAATACGGGGCGACCTTTTCATATACTGAGCCACTGGGGGACCGAAAATATCTCGAGGCCCGTTATGACATCGGACAGAATACAAATGATGTTAATAGGCCAGTCTATGATATCAACGCCGATCAGGAAGTATTCAATGACAGCCTGAGCAATATCTATCGAAGTGACTATGTCTATCATCGTGCAGGGCTGAATTTCAAGCTCAACCGGCGCAAGTACACGATGACCATTGGTGTGGGTATGCAGAATACACACCTTCGGGGAGATCTTGAGATCCAGGACGTACAGATCGACCGGTCTTTCCGGAATTTTCTGCCTGTTGCCCGCTTTAATTATGATTTTTCCAATACCAGTCATTTTCGGTTTGACTATGAAACTTCAGTACAGGAGCCAACGATCCAGCAGCTTCAACCCGTCATAGACAACCGCGATCAGCTGAATCCCTATAAGGGCAATCCAGATCTGCGCCCCGCATATGAGCAAAGCTGGAGGGTTCACTATTCAACTTTTGATCCTGGCACCTTTATAAGCTTTTTCATGTTTGCCGATCTCGACCACACAACAAATGCGATCACGAACTCAGTTACTAATGAGAATTTTGTCCGGACTACGATGCCCGTTAATGTTCCCAACAATACCAGCGTCAACACGAATGGAACTGTCAGTTTTCCACTGAACATGTTGAAAAGCAGGGTCAGTGTGGGGGCCTCATGGAGGATGCAGCGAGGAACAAATATTCTCGATCATGTTGCATACAAGATCCAGCAGTTTACAAATGGGGGTAACGTGCGATATAACTTTCACTACAAAGAAGTATTGGACATCAACCTTGGTGCGCAACTAAGCTATCAGACCACCAAATATGATTTCGATCAGCCGGATCAGCGCTTCCTCAATACAACCTATACGGTGGAAAGCGTGCTGACTTTTTTGAAGAATTATCAATTCGTTTCTGGTCTCGAATATCTTATATATGAGAACAGGAGCGCGAGCTTCCGTCAATCCATTCCGTTGGTAAATCTGTCAGTTTCCAGGTTCTTTCTGAAGAACAACAGCGGGGAGTTGAGAATATCTGCCAGCAATATTCTGGATAAGGCCCTTGGAGTCAACCAGAGCTCAAGCATCAACTACACCGAGCGTACAACCACCAATTCTTTGGGCAGATATTTTATGGTGACTTTTGTATATGCCATAAATAAGCGGCTCAATCCAATGGGTGCACGCAGAGCAGGTCCAATGATGCGGGTCATTCGATAACATTCCCGTGAGCTCAGATCGAATCAGCGTATCATTTTCACGTTTGAGAAAAATTCTCAGACTGGTATTAACGTCACAGGTGGGACGATTCCTTTGAGCCATCTCACCCGCCTCAAAGTAATCTAAGATATCGCCTTTTGATGTGGCAATGGACTGTGAGAATAAATTTATGATGAATAACGAACGCAGTATTCTGCTACATTCTTTTGTTCACCACAGCCACCATTTCCCAATGACCAGGAAGTTTAATGAAGTTCCGACCTCCTTCAATTGATCTACAATGTATTTTGAGATGTGTAACTCAGACGTGATGCCTTACAACATTTACAATGCACTACGATGCTTTATATCCATTGGATTTTCATCCATGAAATAATAGTTTGGCATGAATTTATGATGCATGACGATGTTCGTGGATCATTGTGCTCCACCACATTCCTGCTTGTAAGTTTGCATTCCATCATAACTGCACTATATTTGTATTTAATTGTGTCGTTAGTTTTTTTAACTACGATGCATGTGTTAGGAATGTTAAATCAAAAACTTTGAACGCTATGGCAAAAACAGCTAAGAAGTCTGCAAAGAAGGCAGTAAAGAAAACTGCAAAGAAAGCGGCTAAGAAAAAGAAGTAGTTCATTTTGAACTGCATCAATGAAGGTTGTCCCAAAAGGGCAACCTTTTTTAGTTAGATACCATTTTATGTCGGTCATGGCTGTCTTCAAGACGTCCACCCATTGACATGGTGACCAATAATTCCATACTTTACTTATTGGCTTATCCTTACGGCCACACATTTGAAACATCTCAGGATATTCGGAAAACTATTCTTTTCTCACAGTTCGATCGGACTGGTTGCAATCATGGTTGTTTCATTCATTTTTTACGGCGTGCTGAGAAATGCATTGATCGATCGCGCGCTTGATCAATTGTCGTCCATCAACATCCTTAAAAAGCAGCTAGTCGAAAATTATCTGATCAGATCGCAATTGAATCTTGAGGCATTGCAGGTAGAAAACAAGTTTCAGAGGATTTTCAATGACCTCAGACAATCCCATCCTGAGCCTGATCATCAGGATATAAAAGACATTGAGAACCTTTGCAGGCTTTATGACTTCAAGAACCTTCACGTTTTTGATACGCATCATAATCAGCTCTTCAGTACAGATCATGAAATGTATCCTGAGGGCCTTTTAACCAAAATTGATTCTGCGATCGCTACTGATAAAAGGCATATTCACATCATTGACGCTTCCATCCACTCAGAAGAGGATCAGACCCTGCTTTTTTATTACGTTCCGATTGTACTGAATGAAAAGCTCGAGGGCATCGTCCTTGTACAGGAGAACTTCCAGAAGATCCAGCGGATATTGTTGGAGAATACAGGGATGGGAAATACAGGAGAGTCATACATAGTCGGTCCCGATTACAGTCTTCGATCTGCCTCCCGTTTTTTTCCGGACAGTGTTCCCGGATCGATCATAGCTGAAACTGAGGCTATGAAAAGCCTCATCGTAAGAAAGGAGGGTCAGGGAATCATAAAAGATTACAGAGGGGTGAGCGTTCTGAGCGCATACAGGAACATAGACAATAGTGATCTTAGATGGGCAATATTGTCAGAAATGGACGAGCACGAAGCGATGGAGCCTATTGTTCAGTTAAGAAATTATCTTATTCTTATCACGATGTTGATCATGGCGATGATCTTTGTTATCACTTATTTTCTCTCTAACGCGATTGTAAAACCCGTCATTCAGTTGAAAGAGGTAATTCTGACACTCTCGAAAGGAATGATACCTTTTCGCAGGGTTACATCAGCCTCACGAGATGAAATCGGGGAAATGGCAATGGCTATTCAACAACTGACGGATGGACTGGAGAGAACTACCACTTTTGCCAACGAGATCGGCGGGGGTAATTTTGATGCAACTTTTACAACACTTAGTGAAAAAGATTCGTTGGGATTCGCGCTGTTGCAAATGAGAGATGAACTGCGTGAGTTCCACGACAAAGAAATGAAATCGGCGAGAGCACGTGCTGCTGCGTTACTGGAAGGGCAGGAAGCGGAACGGACGCGTATCATTAAGGAGCTGCACGACGGCGTTGGGCAGATGTTGACGGCAATCCTGATGCAAGTAGACATGATATCAGGTGATGCCGAGCGAAAGAAAGACATCATGAAGTACATCAATGAGGCTATTGCAGAGGTGAAACGTATCTCTTATCATGTCATGCCGCAGGCAATCGTAGATTTTGGCCTTGAGGCAGCGCTGAAAGGATTATGCGAATCGCTCAAAAAGTATTCAACAATTGCTGTGGATTTCCGCTATGTTCATGAATCAGATCAAAAACTTCATTTCGATATTAGTATTGCCGTTTACAGGATTGTGCAGGAAGGGTTAAACAATATTATCAAGCACGCACAGGCGGTGTCCGTTCTGCTTCATGTGATTGACAAGGAGGACGAGTTGTATTGCGTTTTGGAAGACAATGGGAAAGGATTTCTCATGTCAGAGATGCCAGGTTACACTGGAGCGGGCTTAAAGAATATCGCGGAACGTGTGATGCTGCTCGATGGAAAATTGGAGATCCACTCAAATCCGGGAGGTGGCACCAGCATAGAGTTTCAGATACCGAAGAACCGTGAAGTGCTTTCTCCTGATGTGGCCCGCACTCATGGCGGAAGAAGATCCGATAACCGTCCTCAATGAAAAAGATACGCATACTTCTCGCTGATGATCACCCTTTGATACGAGAGGGTTTTAGAGCCGTGCTGGGCAAGACCGAACACTTTGAAATTGTCGCGGAAGCGGAAAATGGCAAAGATCTCCTGAAGCTGGCGGGTGAATTGCATCCCGATATCATTTTGATGGATATCAGTATGCCGATGATGAATGGATTTGAGGCGATGAAATCATTGAATCTGCAGTATCCACTCATAAAATTTATTATGCTGACCATGCACGAAGAACGGGAGTACGTGCTTCAGGCATTGAAAGGTGGAGCGTCGGGTTACCTGCTCAAGAATATCGATCGCTTCGAACTTGAACGGGCCATCGTTACAGTACATGAAGGAGGCAAATATTTCAGTCCACAGGTGGCCAACATACTTGCAGAACTTGCTGTGAAGCCTGAGCCGGTCGAGGTTGCCGAACTCACGCCCCGGGAACGGGAAGTGTTGGACCTCGTTGCAAAAGGTAATAGCACCAAGCAGATCGCCGATATGCTTAAGATCAGTATACGAACCGTTGAATCACATCGTATCAATATGCTCAAGCGGATGAAAGTTAGCAATACGGCAGAATTGATAAAAAAGGCAGCGGAAATGAAGCTTTTGAGTTAAGCATCAGGGAAAATACGGATAGGTTGAGCGTATAATTCCGGATTCTCCCGAAGCTGCCTGCTCCGTTTATTTGTATAGAACCAAATGAATGGAGTTATGAGCAAGCAGAGAAACAAAGCATCTAAGGGTTTAGTGGCAACCTTGATATTATTAGGATCGGCCATTTTCGTCAATGCGCAGTCTTCCACGGAAACAGCATGGCCGGTTTCTAAAGATGTACAACGCGTGGCAAACAAGAAACTATTTGAGGACAGAGAGTTGAGCGGGTCCCATATTCATGCAGTGGTGCTGAGTCCTACCTGGAATATTTCAAAAGGAGTAAATAGCATTGGCCGCACTGCTGATGTTGGTCAGGGAAATGTGCGGTCGACGGGTATTCCCGATATCGCCATCAGTAAAGGAGTTCAGCGCATTCAAAAAAAGAAGTCTGCGTCCCCTCAATTGGAGCCTGTATTCAAGCGTGAGCAGGAGATCACGCGCAATTGATCGTATAGCAATATAAAATAGTGTGTAAAGGAAGGGCTGCCTCGAAAGGGGCAGCTTTTTTTTGGCCAAAACAGTTTCGATTTTCGTATCTTGGACCAGATCAGTTAATGTATTTTATGCCCGAGGTACTTTTAAAATCCGACCATAAATATATAGAGGTCGCTGACAGGATCGAGACGCTCATTGAAAAGGAGGTTTTCAAGGTGGGCGATAAATTACTCTCCGTCAGAGCGCTCAGCAAGGAGCAGGGGATAAGCCTTAGCACCGCATTTCAGGCGTACTATGCCCTTGAGAGCAAAGGTTTGATCGAAGCCCGTCCCCAGTCAGGTTATTATGTAAAGTATTCGCCACGTCACATTCTGAATATGCCAAAGGTGTGTGAGCCTGTGGACGACGCGGTGCCAGTCACGATCGATGATATGATCAATAGTGTGTACGTTGATCTCAATTCCAAAAAACTTGTTAATTTTTCAATGGCAGCGCCGTCTCTGGAACTGCTGCCGGTGGCTAAGCTCAATAAGGCGATCATTCATTCTTTGAGAGAATCGGAGACCAGTTGCCTTCACTATGAAACACATTCAAGGGAGTGTGGCGCTGCGAAAACAGATCGGAAGACAGGCGTTCAATTGGGGCGGCACACCAAGCGAAGATGACATCGTTGTTACAGCGGGTTGTGTCGAGGCTCTTTCATTATGTGTCAAAGCTGTCACGCGACCGGGTGACGCGGTAGCCATCGAAAGCCCTACTTACTTTGCGATCTTTCAATTGATGGAAAGCCATGGACTGAAGGTTGTCGAAATTCCGACAGATCCAGTTCGCGGGATGGATATCGAATATCTTGAACAATCCATTCCCAGATTCAATATTAAAGCATGTCTCGTGGTGAATAACTTTAATAATCCATTGGGCAGTTGTATGCCGGATGACAGAAAGCAACACCTGGTGGAGATACTCGCCAAGGAAGAGATCCCCCTTATTGAGGATGACATTTATGGCGAATTATATTTTGGAAAGACCAGGCCCAAAACGTGTAAGACGTTCGACAAGAACGGTCTTGTGCTTCACTGTGCATCATTCTCCAAGTCATTGGCGCCAGGATACCGTATAGGCTGGACGATACCAGGCAGATATAAGGACGCAGTGATAAGGCTAAAGCGTATGCACACTGTCTCCACCAATTCACTAGCTCAGGCTGCAGTTGCTAACTTCCTCAGCAATGGAAGGTTTGAACTACACCTGCGACATCTGCGCAAGGCGTTACATACGCAGTCACTGCGTTATATCCAGGCGGTGTGTGAATACTTCCCGGAGGATACTTTGATCACGCGGCCACAGGGTGGATTTACACTTTGGATTGAGATGAATAAAAAGATCGATGCGTTCAAGCTTCACAAGCGGGCATTGAAACACAACATAGGCATTGCACCAGGACAAATTTTTTCTTGCCAGGGAAGGTTCGAAAATTGCTTCCGCATGAGCTATGCCGAGCCCTGGAGCAGCAGAGTTGAGGAAGGGATAAAAACGTTGGGCCGGCTTATTCACGAATGGAGGTAATTTCTTAAGATCCATCGCAATGGCTCATCTTGGGCGCCCTTCGTAGCTTAGTTAGTAGATACTTTTACAATACGCTGGCTCCCCGGCCGGTAGGCCGCGCTGTTGGAACGCGACTGAATTTTACCTGGGCGTACTGTTCTCGGGATACTACTCCCTCACCCAGGTCTGCAGTTGGAGTGGGTTCATCTTTATCAACGGTAAAATTAAGGTCGCTAACCCAACAGCTGGATGATAGAATGCAGGGCTTCCAAAATCATTTTGATTTATTATCTATTATTAGTCTTGCTGTGTGTTCTTCAGGCTGACCCAGAACTATTAAATTGGCGTCGATGAGAACTACTCATCCCGCCCTTGTTGCGTGTTTTTTCACCAACAAGCGCACGCACGTGGAGTACTACTCACATCAGCATCATTAAAGAAGCCGAAAACTCCAATGGTTACCCAGGTGAGCGGGGTCATTGATGAAGAAAGTTGCTAAAAACCACGAGGCACCCCGTCGCTTATCCCAATGCGTAGGTTTGTCCCGCTAGGGGGGACAAAGGCGGCGTGTGTAGTTCTTATCATACCTAAAAAAGTTCTCGGTCAGCCTCAAGAACACGCAACAAAAGGCGACGCTTGTAGGGCTTATCTAGTTCTCATCAGAGGGTGTGTTACCCTCTGAAAGTTGTTCAGATCAAAGAACTTGTGTGTGAATAGACCAGCTCCTCGAGGAGAAGGGTCCCGCCTTTGCAAAAGCTCCGGCGGGCACCGCGGGGATGAGGTGAACACCAGGTGACAGCACCCCTTTTCGGGCGACATTTTTATGCAATCGTTGTAGTCCGATAAATGATATGATAAAATTACATTGATCAACAAAACAGCAGCCATTACGTTAAGTTTGTATGAGCCATTATCCTTAAAACATGAACGTCGTGATAATGACTGAAACTTATGGATGCAATACAATTTGTCGGACTCGCTGCTGGTATGTTAACAACCATCGCTTTTTTGCCGCAAGTCATTAAGACCTGGAAAAGCCGCTCTGCCAAAGATCTTTCTTTAGGCATGTTTTCACTTTTTTGTCTCGGTGTAGTCTTATGGTTAGCGTATGGATTTTTGGTTTGGGATATTCCTGTTATCGCAGCCAATTTGCTTACCCTTATGCTCGCTTCTACACTCCTGTTCTTTAAGCTTCGCTTTAAAGAGTAACAGAATCATTTATTGAGTGGGTGATTTGTTGATTTATTGATTCGTCGGGATTGAATGCTTATCTTGTTTGACAAGAAAAATCACCAATCAATAAATCAATAAATGTTCCAATGGGCCGCTGCTTAACGATCTTTTGCATCGCGCTGATATCCGCCTGCGCTTCAAAACAAGATCAGGTTGCTGAAAAAGAGGCTGACAGTGTTTCAGTCTGGCTAACCACGGCTGACAAAAGCCACCTACTACATAGGCAAGGTCCCCTCTACTTTAAGGACGCCGCGGACATTAGTAGCGTGATCGATGTCGATACCTCGAAAACATTTCAGCAAATAGACGGCTTCGGCTATGCCTTGACAGGAGGAAGCGCCTCACTTCTTCATCAAAAGCTTAAAGATGACGACCGGCAAATGTTATTGCGGGAGTTGTTTACGTCAGACGACAATAATATAGGTATAAGTTATCTGCGCATCAGTGTGGGTGCCTCAGACCTTGATGATCACCCTTTCTCTTATCTTGACCTACCCACGGGTAAAACAGATGTTCCCCTCAGTAATTTTGATCTGGCGCCAGATAAAGCGCACCTCATCCCAATGCTTAAGAGTATCCTGGCGTATAGCCCTAAGATGAAGATCATGGCCAGCCCCTGGTCAGCGCCTCCCTGGATGAAATCAAATGGAAGTTTCAAAGGAGGTAAGCTGAAGACGAAGTACTACGATGCCTACGCCCGGTACCTTGTTAAATACATTAAAGGCATGGCAGCTGAAGGTATTGTGATCGATGCATTAACACTACAGAACGAACCCGAGAACGACAAGAATAATCCCAGCATGTTGATGACCGCCCAGGATCAGGCGACATTTGTAGCGAAACACCTGGGACCTTTGTTCAAGACGGAAGGTATTGCCACACGCATAATAGTATTTGATCACAACGCAGATCACCCCGAATATCCAATAACTGTTCTCAACGATGATTCAGCCAGGCAATATATTGAAGGCTCTGCATTTCATCTTTACCTCGGGGAAATAGCAGCGCTTTCAAAAGTTCATGATGCGCATCCTGACAAGAGCATTTATTTTACCGAGCAATGGACGTCAGGGCGCGGAGATTTTGGAGGGGATCTCCAATGGCATGTTAGCAATCTGATCGTTGGCGCT
Source organism: uncultured Cytophagales bacterium (assembly GCA_963845845.1). Lineage (GTDB taxonomy): Bacteria > Bacteroidota > Bacteroidia > Cytophagales > Cyclobacteriaceae > Chryseolinea. The sequence continues at coordinate 10,953 of CAWJTP010000007.1, read as the reverse complement.
ACACGCAATTGGAGTCGCGCAGTGATCGAATGGAATCTGGCTGCAGACCCAGCATTTAATCCCCATACCGACGATGGCGGATGTACGGAGTGCCTTGGAGCTTTAACGATCGGGGACAGCGTAACCCGCAATGTGTCGTATTACATTATTGCGCACGCGTCAAAGTTTGCACGACCAGGTGCCGTCAGAATTGAATCGATAGGGAGTGCCCTGAAACACGTAGCGTTTCGCAATACTTCCGGCCAAAAGGTCCTCATTTTATTAAACGAAACTGATCAAGACGAGACATTAGCCATAAGGGAAGGGAGCAGGGCTGTAACGGTGAACATTCCCGGCCATGCAGTGGAAACCCTTGTATGGAAGTAGGTTCGATTGCTCGGCAGTGGACAGGGCATGTTCGAATTTGATCAAAGGGAGTGGCCAAAATGCGTTTTGTGCAGAAATTAGCGAGACATTTTGTCGGCATCGTTCTTGGAAAATGCCTGATTAAATAACCCTGACGATGATGCATAAATTTAATAAACCGAAGTCTGTAGGGTCTATCTTTTTCACAATCTTGTGTTTTATCATTTTCTCAACCGAGGCTCAAACCATCCGACAGGATCGTCCGCTCGAAAGCTTTGAGGATATAGTCATTGATGCATCGGCCTCAACGTACGTGTTCATTGAGTATCATCCCTCCTCAAACCTTGTGGTTAAAGCCGATAGGTCCGTTATTAAAGAAGTAAAAACCGTCGTATCAGGTAATACTTTGAAAATATACTTTCAATCTAAACAGCGCGATGACACTCCGGTCGAGATACATATACGGCTTCCTTTGCTGAAAAAGATAATTCTGTCGGGTGAGGGGAACGTGGAATTCAAGCAGCGCGAACAGCAAAACCTTTTGCAAACAGGGATTTGCAACATTAGCTCCAATTTGAGTGTCTAAACTATCGGATGGTCGCATTTATTAAGATCCTTGGACATGTGGCATTGAACGGCCGCATGACTAAAAACTATTTTTCCCCGGTAACCATCAACGATGTAAATAAGTAATTACTGTCGACCAAACCCATAGCTATGATTCGATCTCATCTCAAATTTGCAACACGCGTTTTTTTGAAAGACAAGTTCTTCTCCGTGCTCAACATTCTGGGGCTGGCGCTCGGAATAGCAGTTAGTATAATCCTGTTGTTGATCCTTCAAAATGACCTGACATATGACAGATATCATGTTAAGCATGAACGGATCTTTAGGCTGGGTGGGCATCTTGAAGCGACAGGTGTCGACGCACGGACGGCAAGAGCAGCGCGTGAATTGGGCAACATCCTTAAAGCAGAATTTCCAGAGGTACAAAACGTGGTCAGGGCTAACAATTGGGATCATACCCTTGTTAAATACGAACACAACGGCGGCGAAAAAGAATTTTATGAAGAGGATATTGTAAGGACAGACTCAACATACTTCCAGGTGTTTACCCATAAATTCATTGCGGGCGACCCAAACACATGCCTGACGCAACTGAATACACTAGTCGTGACCGAATCTACCGCCAAACGATATTTTGGAGACGACGACCCATTGGGCAAATCCCTGATCATTGATGGCCAGCCCTGGAATGTGACTGCGGTTATCGAGGACGTTCCCGAAAATACACACCTTAAATTCGATATCCTCTTGTCCAGGCTAGTGGATCGCGAATGGGTCATGGAGCAAGGTCAGGTGAAATCAGAAGCCTTCTGGAATCCGGATGTGTACACCTACCTTCTTATGCCAGACAACTATAAGATCAAGGATTTCTATGCAAAGTTCCCCGCGATTTATGAGAAGTACTATAAATCTTTTGGTGACCAGGTCGGTGGAAAATATACACCGATCCTGGAACCACTGGCTGACATTCATTTTTACTCTGATCTTCAGGGAGATGAGCCTCATGGTAACATCACCTATGTTTATGCATTTACAGCCATAGGGCTCTTCATAGTTATACTGGCGTGCATCAACTACATGAACCTGTCGACAGCGAAGTCTGTTAATCGCGCCGGTGAGATCGCGATGAAAAAGACTTTGGGTTCAGGGAAGAACGCACTGAGACTTGCTTTTCTTGGCGAGTCCGTATTTCTGTCAGTGATATCGTTAGTGGTGGCTATTGTATTGGTATTCGTCGTGTTGAAAGCAACCTCATTCAATACACTCGTGAACAAGAATCTTGAACCCGATTTCCTTCATAATCCGGTTCTTCTGTTCGGTTGTATCGGTATCACGATCGGTATTGGTATCATTTCCGGATTATATCCTGCATTCTATCTGCCTAGCATACCGACGATCCAGGCCCTGAAGGGTGCGTTTAAGAACAGGAAGTCAAGTCATGTGCTACGGAAGGTATTGATTACAACGCAATTCGCTATTTCTATTTTCGTGGTGGTCTGCACGTTGTTCATGAAAGATCAGATCGATTTTGTCCGTAATAAGGAACTGGGTTTCAATAAAGAGAACACAGTATTGTTGCCCATACAGGATACACTGGTGCAAAGACAATTGACCGGCATTAAGACCGAATTTTTGCAGCATCCCAATATTATTTCGACGACTACCAGCTATAATGTTCCGGGTCTGAATGTAGATGGCGGTCCCGTTATGTGGGCTGAAGGGGATGCTGGTATGCAACAACAAGAATTCACAACAATGTACGTTGGAGACGAGTATTTCAAGACGATGGGAATTAAGCTTACAGACGGCCGGGATTTTCAAACCGGACCAACAGCCGATGTCGAGGATGTTTTTATCGCCAATGAGGCAGCTGTAAAATTGATGGGCTGGGGTGATAAAGCTGTTGGAAAAAAAGTCAAATATTTCCACGCAGAACGCGATGGCCAGATCATTGGCGTTGTAAAGAATTTCAACTACAGTTCGCTGCATAACCCCATTGAGCCATTGTTGATTGCTAAAGCCCGGGAGGAAGGTGGCTATCTTTACCTGAAAGTTAAGGGCGAGAATTTGCCGGAAACCATGTCGTATATCAAGGAGCAATGGATGAAGTTCGATCCGAATCATCCATACGAATTCTTTTTTCTGGATCAGAGGTTCAATGAACAGTATAAAGACGATGAGGTCCAGCACAGTCTGCTGTCGACGCTTGCTTCTATTTGCATATTTATTTCATTGCTTGGACTGTTGGGCCTGTCAGCGTTTACCGCCGCACAGCGAACAAAAGAAATTGGTGTACGCAAGGTTCATGGCGCATCGATAGCGCAAATTATCTTTCTGCTTTACAAGGATGTGATGTATCTGATCATCATAGCGTCTATCATCATCATTCCGGCGGCCTATTACTTGACGTCACAGTGGATGGGTAACTTTGCTTATCAGACGCCAGTGAATTATCTGACGTTCGCGGTCGTCGCGCTGATGGCACTTATCTTTGCATTCCTCACGGTAGCGTTTCACTCACTGAAGACAGCCCGGACGAACCCTGTTGAATCACTTAAGTATGAATGAGAATTGTCTTGCTTGTGTTATGACTGTGTGTTTGCCACAAAGGCACCCTCCTACGCGAAGCGCTACGGCGGGCAAGCCAAAGGGCACTAAGAAAGTTAAGATTCTCCGGATAGCTGTGATTCCTTAGTTGGGCATACAAATACGAAATTTGATGTTCAAATAAAATAATCATTTTTATTGATCAGATGTGTAGTGAGTCAGAGTTATAACTTCTGACCGGCATTGTGCTAGAGTCTATGCACTATGTGATGAGTGCCGAGTACAGATTGCCCTGACGAAAACGTGAAGGCTCCTCTTCCAGCCTGATCACCTGAGAAAAATCAGTCTCGGCTATCAGGCTTGTTAACGCTGCGTAAGAGATTGGGAATGGCACCCAGGCATTGCCCTTGTTGCTATCATATTCGATCAGCACGATCCGTCCTTCCGGACGCAGATGATACTTTAGTTTATTGAGAAAAGGGCCCTTATCCCTGATGTAGTGTAGCGCGTTGGCGATGATGATCCCGTCCAGTTCAGAGATCTTCAGCGATCCGGTGATGTCAGCAGTTACCCGTATCAATGAGATCGTGTCAGTTGACAAGGTTATCGAACCTATTGCGCGTGCATCCTTATCTACCGCGTGGATTGTGCTTCCCTTATGAAGAAGTGTTGATAACGCCTTGGTAAATAGTCCGCTCCCCGCACCCAGGTCAGCCCATACCTGGACGCCGTGAGATGCTACACCCTTTCTTATAAGTCTTACTGCCGTTGACAATTCCATCCTTTAACTTAATAAAAAATTACTACGAGATGTTGTTCAAATCCCAAGTCGCAAATGTCAATTTCAAATCGTTGATCGTTGATTGTTAATCGTTAATTTTCCGCTCCGTGATCGGAGGAGAAAATCAACAATCAACAATCAACGATTAACAATTTACAATTTACGATGAGATCATACCTTGTCCCCCGGGCACGATCGGACGACGGCGAGCAGCCCCTCTCCCGGATCAGCCCCACAACTCTGACCTCCGTTGTCCGTCTTCCATCAGGGTGTTGAATGTCGTCATTTCGTTGTTAAATTGAATGACAAACCTTTGACGACAATGGCAACCAAAATCATCAACAGCATACTTATCCTCTTCGCGCTTTACATGGGATTAAAGCAGGGATGGGCCATGATCTCAGGCAAGCTTGAAATGACGACCATGTTCAGCAAATGGAGTATAGGCAAGCCGGGAATGACGGCGCTGGGGGTGATAACCGTCATTGGAGCGATCCTGGTTTTATTTCCGCGGACATTCCTCTGGGGCAATCTGATTACTGCGACTGGCATTCTGTTCATCATTGCATTGCATCTTCAGGATAAAGACCTGAAAGGAGTTGCCATAGAGCTTCCTTTTTTTCTCATGTCCTGGTTGATACTTTATTTACAGCACCCGTTGGCCAAGGCTGCCTGACCCTGGGGCCTCCCTGGTTTTTGACAGATCTTAATACCGGTGATATTTGATATTTAATTTTTGGTATCTGATTTTTGATTTCAACCCCGAAATCAGATATCAGATATTTGTCGCGGCTGATTTGCCTTTATCAAGCGCTTTGTGTTACTTCAGTGGGGTATTATCCCCCGTGATCGACTTTCCCGACACGCACCCTCCTAAACCTAAAATGTAAACATGAAGACCATCCACTGTGTTTTGATCATGGTACATTCGTGTTTGTGGACATTTGCACAAATGCCGGGAGCAGCGCCGTTGTTCCAGGACGAGAAACCCCTCGAGATCAAATTCGCGATCTCGCTGGATGATCTGAAAAGGACTACGCAGGATTCAGTTTACTTTCCGACAGTGATGACCTTCAAGAATGATGATGGTAGTTGGGATTCAGTCCATATCGATATCAGGGCCCGGGGAAATTTCAGACGCAAGTATTGCTCCATTCCGCCGATGCGCATCAAGATCAATAAGGCGGACCGAAAGGGTAAGTTGTTTGAGGGAACCAAAAGTCTCAAGCTTGTGCTGCCGTGTCACGTGACAAAGAATAATAATGACCTTGTCCTTAAGGAATATGTCTGTTATCAACTGTATGAACCGACAACACCCTATGTTTTCGGAACCCGCCTGGTCGAAATCACCTTGAATGAAACTTCCGGAAGAAATTCAAAGACCTATCAATTAAAAGGGTTCTTTATCGAAGACGATGATGCCGTCGCCAAACGATTTGATTCTAAGGTTGTCGATGTAGATAAGCTTCATCCTTTATCGTTACAGGATACCTGCTCCATTCGAATGGATCTCTTTCAATACATGATCGGGAATACTGATTTCTCGACAACTTTTTTTCACAACGCAAAGATCATTAAGACAAAACGTGGCAAATACATCCCCATCGCGTATGACTTTGACATGTCAGGATTTGTCAACGCCCCATACGCGACCTGGGATCCTTCATTGGAAATTTCCACTGTCCGCGAACGGGTTTACCGGGGCTTCTGCCGTGACGAACAGGTAGCGGAATATGTGAGAGCTGAGTACATCAATCTTGAGCCTGCGATCCTTGGGGTAATAGACCGCCACCAGGCATATTTTGATCCCCGGGAACTGGCGGGTATGAGGCGTTATGTGCACGATTTCTTTAGTACCATGAAAAACGATGGGTCGTACCGTCAACGCATTGCTGCAACCTGCAGGACAAGATGATAGAGATTGAAGCTGCCTAGGCGAATGAAAAATGTTCTCCGGGCTTCAACACTTTATGAGGCACTCCCTGTTTATGCGCTTCCTTGGAAAAATCTTCCGGGTTGGCAGTATTGAATTCGAACATATGATAGTGGTGAGGGATCACAAGACGTGCACCCATCTGTTTACCAACTTCAACCGCCTCAGCGACGTTAAGATTTCCAGCAACTCCGCGTGAAGGATCATTTCCATTGATGGGAAGAAATGCGATATCAATTCCGAAAGGTTTCAGCGTAGGGATCATGTTTTCGTACCAGAGCGTGTCGCCACTGTGATAGACAGTCCATTTTCCGAAAGCCACTACATAGCCCATAAACTTGCATTGGCCTTGCTCATTTCGCTCTATAGTGTTGTGGGCTGCAGGAACCCCGTGGATCGTAAATGGCCCGATCGATATCTGATCACCATCATTCAAACCGATAGGCACATCCCGTGAGCATCCGACACGCTGAGAAACAAAGTCCCTGTTTGCTTCCGGTATCACAAAAGAGGCTGACGGGTTTACCTTGAGCAATGGTATCAATGTTTCTCCATCCAGATGATCTGTGTGATTATGGCTTGATGTTACAATGTCGATATGATCAAGCAACTCAGGTCGTATTACAAGCTCACTCATGCGTACATGAGGCTTTGCTGTACCGGAATATTTCTTCGTTAAGGAATCGGAGAGGTATGGGTCAAATAAAATACTTTTGCCATTCCACAGGATCAGGAAACCACTTTGCCCAAGCCACCAGATATCCAGTTTGTCGGCCGCATTTTTCCGATGTGCTGCTATTTGCTCTTGCAATTTTTTTCCGGAACAATGCGCAGGTATCAAGGCAGCGTTGCTCATGTTTAAAGAGACTCGCGAACTTTCTTAGCGCCTTTTACCATGTTCACAAGCTTTTGCCGCGAGGCCCATCGTGCTGTCTGACTTAGCCCGCAGTCAGGCGCAACGGCCAGTTTTTCTGCCGGCACATAGCGGAGACATTTGCGTATCCTTTCGGCTACATCATCGACTGTCTCGACGTAGTAATTCTTCACGTCAATAATACCCACAGCAACATCCATTTTTTGAGCGAATTCTTTTAGCAACGCTACTTCGGCAAATTCCCTGTTGGCCATTTCAACATGTACTTCGTTGATCAGAAGGTCCAGAAAATCCGGAAGCATCGGTGCTATGCTGCGGTAGCCAACTGGTCTGCCTTTAAAGTTGCCAAAGCAAAGATGTGTTGAAAGCCTGCACTTTCCATATACGCTTCCCACCGTGCGATTGAAAATATCTACAAAACGCTTCGTATCTTCTTTATATGCGTAGCAGCTCATAGAGGGTTCGTCGATGGTTATCTCCTTGCATCCTGCGGCGACAAGGTCCTCGAGTTCTTTCTTTACTATGGGTAAGAGGGCTTCTGTTACCGCATAACGGTCTGGATACTGATCATTTGGAAGCAGTCGTCCGCTTAATGTATAAGGTCCCGGCACACTACACTTCAGCGCCGGGCCTGCGGGTGCAAGACGTTGAAGTCTTGTAAATTCTTTTACTGTGCCCAGTCCATTGGGTGCTGAGAGTTTTTCCGTGATCGTATTTTTACCACGCTGATCATGTGCTGCGGGGCCCCAGCGACGAAGGTCATCTGTATTTTCTTTGATACCCGTGATATATCCATAAAAAGACAGGTTGAAGTCGAGACGTGTTTGTTCGCCGTCCGTGATAACATCCAGCCCAGCTGCAACCTGATCATGAATGGCAGCAATTACGGCGTCTTCAATCATTTCCTCCTTGTCCGCGTTTCCAAACTCACTGAGATTTTTTACGGCGAACTCAAGCCATCCTGGAAAAGGGTAGCTGCCGATTACGGTCGTTCTTAAAGGTACAGGTTGCATAGTATTGATATTTTTATTTCTTCCCTACATTCTCATACAGCCTTGCCAGCCGGTGAGCATGTTCATCATAAGCACTTTCGAATAACGCTGCTGCTCTTTGTTCTCCGGCAACCACAGATGCTGTCAAAACTGTAGGAGGACTTCCCTGAATAGTAAGCTGATGCGCTATTTCCGATTTTATGCAGTTGATGATCATTGCCCCACCAACGGTTGATCCAGGCGCAACAGGAGTATCCAGTCCATCGATATTTACCATAGCGTCACCAACGGGTGCGCCAGTATCCAGCACCAGGTCTGCGAAATCAATGAGTTTCTTTCCTTGAGGGTGTTTGCTCTTGCTTTTTTCGGCATGCAGCTTTGTGATCACCGCTACGACTTTAACGCCACGTTTTTTGAACTGTTCTGCCATTTCAACAGGAACGACATTGCATCCGCTGGAAGAAATGATCAAGGCAGTGTCAGTAGGGCTCAGATCGTAGTTCCGGAGTATACGTTCGGCAAGTCCTGAAGTATTTTCCAGGAACATCGCCTGGCGTTGACCATTTGCTCCTACAACGAGGTTGTGAAATGTCAGTGACAACTCGACGATGGGATTGAACCCTGGGAACGATCCATACCGCGGCCACATTTCTTCGACCAGGATCCTGCTATGACCTGAGCCGAACAGGTGTACCATTCTGCCTGCAAGAATGCTTTGAGCAAACCAGGACGCTGCTTTTTGTATAGCTGATTCCTGTTTGGCCACCACATCAAAGAGTGTCTGGCATTTCTGAAGATATTGTTGTGTCGGTGTCATCGTTTTGGATCCATCTTTGAAAATGCGAAGCCCGCTGCGCCGATTGCGCCAGCGCGCTCGGTGAAATGAGCCAGTTTAAGGGGTGTCTGCTTGCCACCAGGCCGCCATTCATAAAGGGAAAGAAAGGACTGGAGGGGGTCAAGTAAAGCTTCTTTAGCTTGTGTTATTCCGCCGCTCAGGATAATTGCTTCAGGGGACAGCACGTTGATAGTGGAGGCTATGGTCACCGCCAGCTTTTGCAGAGACGTAAGCCATATCCATGTTGCGACCGTGTCACCTTTGAGATAGTCGTGCACCAGCCCATCCGTTGAGTCATATTTTCCATGTGAACGCTCAAAAAGGGTAAGGTTGCCGAAGGCATCCTCAATGCTGCCGGCCATATTTGTGACGTCTCGTTTGTCGCTATGGGCATTTACGGTAGTGTGCCCGATATGGCCAGCCATTTGAGAAACTCCCTGATAAAGTTGTCCGTGAATAAGTATCCCTCCTCCAATGCCGGTGCCGAGGGAAAGTAATACTGCATGCTGAAGCCCCTTGGCTGCTCCGAACGCTGCTTCCGCCATCAAAGCGGCATGTGCATCGTTCAGGACAAGCACTTTTTCACCGATCCAATTACTCCAGTTGAAATTTTCAAGGCCGAGCAATCTGCCCGGCATGACTGTAATGCATTGATTGACGTTGTCGGCAAGTCCGGGCGCGGAAAGTCCGATGGCACTTATCGCATCAGTTGCGTTATGCCGCAGCGCTTTAATCATTTCAGCTACTGCATTTTTCCAGTGATTATGGTCGTGCTCCCTGGTATCAGCTTTTAACTCAGCGAGGACCAGCCCCTCTCCATTTACGAGGACTCCTTTTATATTGGTGCATCCCAGATCGATCCCTATGGCAAGTTTTTCTTTCATGAAGACTTAATATTGACCCTCACTCACGGACCATCCTCCATCCACATAAAGTACCTGTCCCGTTGTGAAACGGGAGTGATCAGACATAAAATAAAGGGCTGCCCCTACGAGGTCATCGGGATTTCCGATCCGCCCTTTGTCAAGAGGTTGTTTTGTTTTAATGAAGCTCATGATGGATTCATCATTGACAGCGCGTTGCGCCATGGGTGTATTAACCAATCCTGGCGCGAGAACATTAACGCGTATGCCGTACTGTGCATAATACGCCGCAATGGATCTGCTGAATCCTACAACCGCCGATTTGCTGGCGGCGTACGCATGTGTCACGAAATATTTGGGAGATGGTGCGATTCCCAACACCGACCCTATATTAAGTATTGTACCCTCTCGTTTCTGGTCCATAAACATTCTGACAGCAGCCTGGTTGGATAACATCATTGAGGTAAGGTTCAATGACATAGTGCTATTCCAACCTTCGAGCGACAATTCATGCAAGGGCCCATCTCCATGTTTACGTCCACTTCCTCCAGCCACGTGATATAACCCGTCAAAAGATCCAAAAGTATTGAAGCACGTGTGGATAGCGTGTACTGCAGTGTCCGGTGCAGCTGCATCACCAGCAAATGCCAATCCTTTTTTTTTAGCTCAGAAGAGGCTTGTGCAGCACTTTCATCGTCTCGGCCAACAACAACGACGCTCGCACCGTGATCAATAAAAGATTGAGCGGCAGTCCAGCCTATCCCGGTTGTGCCGCCAATGATAACAATTGCCTTTTGTTCAAGCCACGCTCGGGACATATCCATTAACAACACAATGTAATAATACTTTTCAAAACCACGTGGTTGGCTATGTTCACTGGTTTCACCAAGTCACCCGCCAATGAGAATAAAATTCTGTGAGCTTTTCATCTTATATTAGAACGTTAAAACCGGGGTAAAATGAAAAGAAGGACTCTCGTTATCATTATAGGTATTGCGCTTGTTATTGTCATCGCTATAGCAGCATATCTTATGCGTCCGCTCAGTCCTTCAAAAACTTCATCGGCGCAGCATCGCGGATTAGATATCTCCGTGTCGTACAGTAGTCCATATAAGAAAGGCAGAGTGATTTTTGGTGAAAGTTCAGCAGGAGCGTTGGTTCCTTATGGTGCCTACTGGAGATTGGGCGCTAATGCTGCAACTGAGATATCCTTTAA